>NZ_JBQYLE010000012.1:16109-214270 GCF_052681095.1 Granulosicoccus sp. 3-233 | reverse complement strand
ACTTTAACATTGTTTCTGGAAAAGTGGAAAAATAATTTGCATCATTTTCCGCCCCTCCCAGACACACCGATCAAACATCATTCCGTCCGACCGAGCCGCCTATCTTAGCGCGTCTTTCTCGACACAGGGAAATTATTTTCAATCTTTCCCTGCCTCGCCCCGCCCCGACCGAGTCACTCCGAAGAGCTGTCCCTGCATCGCTGCGAGGAGGCGAATTCTACGGACTTTCTGGCAAAAGGCAACGGGGTTGATTGACATTTTGATGACATTTTTCAAGTACAAACTCATGACAAACCGTCAGCAATTCGGATATATACTGCCTAGTTGCTGATTTTCCTGACTTTCTGGACGCCACACCTCTTCGAAAACCGCTGAATTGACGCTTGTCCGTCACTCCCGTCACTCCCGTCACTCCCGTCACTCCCGTCACTCCCGTCACTCCCGTCACTCCCGTCACTCCCGTCAACCCCGTCAACCCCGTCAACCCCGTCAACCCCGTCAACCCCGTCAACCCCGTCAACCCCGTCAACCCCGTCAGCCCCGTCAGCCCCGTCAGCCGGAAAAGTTACGAGAAGTACGAAAAGTCCGGCCGCCCCTAACAATGCTGCTGCCGCTTCCGCTGCAACATGACTCCGACGCCTACCTCCCGACGATCAAATCCGCCCCCTCACCCATGGCAAACATCGCGTGCCTGGCTCCCCGTTTGTGACTACCATCAAGGCAAGCTCCCACCACCGCACTCACTCCCATGACAAAAGACGCCTTTCGATTCGCAACCACCTTGTCACTTGTCACCTCCTTGTGGCTTGCTTCTGCCTGCTCGGCCTTGCCGGAAGATATTCGGGCATCGCTGCCGGAATCACTTCGAGGAGATACTCAGGCGCTGACGGACTACCCGATACCGGATCTATCCGGCCGCTGGCAGGATACCGACTACCCCGAGCTGTCGATCACGATGAATCAGAGCGGCAACGAATTCACCATGATCAGGGAGGGTGATTATCGGGGCATTCCCATCAAGGAGACCTACCAGGGCACGTTTCAGGGCCGCTCTGCAAAAATCAGCTACACGGCTTTGGACAAAGGGCAGATTCGCCCCGTTCAGGGCAAGTGCTTTGGTGTTGCCAGCAAGGATTCTGGCAGTCTCGAATTGACCTGCGAAGACTCCAGAAAGGGCATGACGCCTCTCAACCTGAAAAAATTCTGACAGGCTGCCAGCCAGGCTCACCCGCCGGCAGCAAGCTGCCTGACTCGATACGACAAGGCACTGACATGCGGATCCGGCATGTCCAGCGCGGCCAGCGCCTGCTCCAGCTCATACAGATACTCCCGATTGCTGCCGCTGGGACCATGGCGTTCGGCAATCAGCAAGGCCACTTCTTCCAGCGTCTCACCGGCTCGCCAGGATGGATTGGCATCATTGGCAATCCAGGTGAGCCCGGGCACCGTTTGCCCTTCTCCGACATGAAGCGGGGCATACAGGCGTTCATACCCGTCCTGCTCACGATGATCCAGATAGGCCAGAATCTCTTTTCGACCGGGATGCGGGAGCTTGTAGGCCATGCCATGACAATCACTGCCGGCAACCGGCAGCAGCGTGACGACACGCCCCGGTCTCTCGGGTGTTCCTCGATGATCGTGCGAGGCCTGACAGAAACGCCGTTCGTACCCACTCAGTCTGGCTGCCTGGCGAGCTTCATGGGCAAAGGCCGGCCGCCAGATCAGGGAGCCGTAGCCAAAGACCCACAGTTCGGCATCAGGATCTCTGTCACCTCTCATGCGAGCAATGCATCGTCCGGCGCCTGTGCCGGGTCGGAAACGAATGAAAACAAGGGAGCCTGCCTCCTGTCAGAGTCTGGATTGCCATACCGGTTTGCTTGAAGTCGGCACCCGTCATTGCCACCGGAACACACGATGATCACCCGAACAGGATTGCCGGCACAAGCGACGGAGCCACAATCACCTATCCGATAACAGCAGTTGACCCGGTGCCCTCTCCCTCGTAGGCTCTGTCACGGGCATCCGATTGTTACACGATTGAAAATTCATCGGACAACAGCCGAATGCTCGACAGATGCCACCCGGCCTGTTACTACCAGCTTCTGGAGCCATTGCATGTCCATGAAATCCAAACTGAGCACCTGGTTGCTTGCCAGTGCCCTGGCTGTCAGCTCGACACCCTTGCTGGCTGACACCATCAAGGTTGCCGGCATCTATACCCAGCCAATCCAGCAGAAATGGGACGCGCGGCTTCATCAGGCCTTGCAGGCGCTGGAAGATGCTGGCGAAATCGAGTACGACTATTCGGAGAAAGTTGCCAACACGGATTACGTCCGTGTATTGCGCGAATACAGTGAAAGCGGTGTCGACCTGATCGTCGGAGAGGCCTTCGGCATCAGCCGTGAAGCACGCAAGGTAGCGGACGACTACCCTGACACGGCCTATCTGATGGGCGACCCCTTTGAACCGCACGGCAGCAATTTTTCCGTTTTCGACAACTATATCCACGAACCCTGCTACCTGATGGGCATGATTGCCGGCAGCATGACCGAGAGCAACCGCATCGGCATGGTCGGCGGCTATCCGATAGGCGAAGTGAACCGTCTGTTTCATGCCTTCATGGCAGGTGCCAAGTCTGTCAATCCGGAAGTCGAGTTCAAGGTGACTTTCATCGGTAGCTGGTACGACCCACCGAAGGCGAAAGAGGCTGCTTTTGCACAGATCGAAGCAGGCGCCGACATCATGTACGCAGAACGTGCAGGCGTCGTCGATGCGGCACGCGAGAAAGGCATTCTGGCCTTTGGCAATGTCAACGACATGAACAAGGAAGAGAACGGCACGGACGTCGTGGTCACCTCGGCGCTCTGGCACATGGAAAACGCGATCTCCCACGCGGTGGAACGTGTCAAGGCCGGTTCATTCTCGGCCGAAAATTACAAGGAGTGGACCATGATGGCGAAAGGGGGAGCATCCCTGGCGCCCTACCATGAGTTCGAAGATCGCATTGATCCCGACATCAAGAGCAGAGTCGAGCAGACCAGCGCCGAGATACTGGCAGGAGATCTGACAATCGACATCAATGACGAGGAGCCCAAGTCCACCTACTAGGACGCAAGCGACAGACAGCTCCGTGGAAAGCACACAGTCTCCGCAAACTGACGGACAGTCGACGATGGAACCGCCCGCTGCAAGGCCGACAATGGCCACTACAGACCGGGGCGGTGCCAACGCCGCCATCCTGTCCATCAGGGGCATCACCAAGCACTTCGGCTCACTGGCGGCAAATCAGGACATCAGCCTGTCCTTGCACACCGGTGAGATCGTTGCACTACTCGGTGAGAACGGTGCCGGCAAGACCACACTGATGAATATCCTGTTCGGCCACTACCGGGCAGACAGCGGCAGCATCGAGGCATTCGGGGAACCGCTGGAGCAGCACTCTCCGGAGGATGCGCTGCAACGAGGCATCGGCATGGTTCACCAGCACTTCACGCTGGCCGACAACCTGACTGTTCTCGACAACATCATGCTGGGAACGGAGTCGCTGTGGCAGCCCTTCAGCCGGCGTCACGCCGCTCGCAACCGTCTGCATCAGATCATGGTCGATGCTGGACTGACGGTGAACATCGACAGCCCGGTCAGAGACCTGAGTGTGGGAGAACGTCAACGGGTGGAGATACTCAAGGCCTTGTACCGCAATGTCCGAATCCTGATTCTGGACGAGCCCACGGCCGTGCTGACACCTCAGGAAGTCGATGATCTGTTCGTGTTGTTGCGCAGCATGGCGTCCCGTGGCCTTGCGATCATCATCATTTCACACAAGCTGCATGAAGTTCTGGCCATCAGTGATCGAGTCGTCGTGCTGCGTGGCGGCGAGGTGGTCGGCACCGCGGACACGGCCACCGTCAACCGCAACCAACTGGCGGAGATGATAGTCGGTCGGGCTGTCGAACGCCCCAGCGTGGAAGCCAGGGCTGCTGGTGAAGAATTACTGGCCCTGAAGGCCGTAACCGTCAGGGACCGAACGACCCGAAGAAACAGTCTGAGCAACATCGATCTGCAGGTGAGGGCTCATGAAATCGTCGGAGTTGCCGGTGTATCCGGCAATGGGCAGGCAACACTGGCCAGTGTCCTGTCAGGCCTCTGCCCACCTGACGAAGGTGATTTCGTGCTGCTGGGCGACGTCCTGAATCGCCCGTCACCGCGCATGCTGACCAGCAAGGGCCTGGCCCGCATACCCGAAGACAGACATTCCCAGGGGGTCATCAGCGAGATGAGCCTGTGGGAGAATCTGCTGCTGGACGAACTCGGCCAGCAACCGGTCTGGCGCATGGGTCTGCTGCTGGACAGAAGCACAGCTCGCCAACAGGCCTGCCAGCTGATCGATGAGTACGATGTGCGCTGTCACAATGAGGAGCAACCCGTCGGACTGCTGTCCGGTGGCAACATGCAGAAACTGATTCTGGCGCGCAATCTGGCTCGCGATCCCGATGTCATTCTGGCCAATCAACCTACCCGCGGCCTTGATGAAGGCGCCATTTCCGCCGTTCATTCCCTGCTCATTGATGCCCGGAATCGGGGAGCAGGCATACTGCTGATCACCGAGGACCTGGACGAACTGCTACGGCTCTCCGACAGAGTCGTTGTCATGCACGACGGACACATGAGCGAGTCGTTACCGGGTAGCGGGCTCACACCCCGCGAATTGGGCCTGCGCATGTCGGGCGCCTTTGACAACAATCCCACATGACAGTAAACAGCAACTGATGCGCCTGGAACTTCGCGAGTCCGTACCGTGGTGGTTGTCGCTCTCCGCCCCTATCATGGCCATAGCCCTTTCCTTGCTGATGGCCTCCCTGCTCATCGTCTGGGCGGGTGAGTCGATCCTGGCGGCCTTTCACATGATGGCAGTTGGTGCCTTCGGCTCCACCTTCGCGTTGACGGAAACGCTTTCCAGAGCCATCCCCCTGACCTTCACCGGGCTGGCAGCGGCAATTGCCTTCCGGGCGCGTTTCTACAATATCGGTGCGGAAGGACAGCTGTATTGTGGCGCACTGGCAGCCACGCTGGTGGGCACCGGTCTGCTGGAGCTGAACAGCTTCTGGATGATTCCGCTGTTGTTTCTCGTCGGAGCCCTGGCCGGTGGCCTTGCCCTGCTGCTGCCGTGGTATCTGAAGACTCGTTTGAGCGTGGACGAAGTGGTCACGACTCTCTTGCTGAACTTCGTGATCCTGCTACTGGTGAGCTATACCCTGGAAGGTCCTCTGCGCGACCCCATGTCCATGGGCTGGCCGCAGGCGGCTCCCATCATCGATTCCGGCGTACTACCCGCGCTGGTGCCGCGTACCCGTCTGCATGCCGGTCTGTACGTGGCATTGGCAGCCGCCATGGTGCTCTGGCTGCTGCTGCGATTCAGTGTCTTCGGTTTCAGCGTCAAGGCATTGGGACTCAACAGCAGCGCCGCTCGGCATGCCGGTATTCCAGCCGCTCGAACACTGTTCTGGGTAGCGATGCTCAGCGGGGCACTGGCAGGCGCTGCCGGCGTCAGTGAAGTTGCGGGGCTGAAGGGCTACCTGACCCTGGATCTGTCACCGGGGTTCGGCTATACCGGCATTGCCGTGGCCATGCTTGCCAATCTGCACCCCCTGGGTGTGGTTCTGTCAGCGACCTTCCTGGCCGGTATTTCGGTGGGTGCCGATTCCATGGGACGTGCACTGGGTGTCCCCAGCTATATCGCTGACATCATGGTCGCCTGCGCAGTTCTGAGCGTGCTGATCGGCCTGATGTTGTCCCGCTACCGGATTCGCCGCTGATGGACATTCTGGACATACTGCTCGGTGCCAGCTTCTGGGCCGCCACCATCCGCATCGCCTGTCCGCTGATCTTTGCCACCCTCGGCGAACTGATCTGCGAACGTGCCGGCGTGCTGAACCTGGGAATCGAAGGCATCATGACGGCCGGCGCCATGTCCGGCTGGTTATGGGTCTACAACGGCGGGGATCTTGTCAGCGCCGTGTTCTTCGCCGCTGCGGTCGGAGCCATGCTGGGCCTGTTGCACGCCAGCTTCACGGTCTCGCTTGGCCTTTCCCAGCATGTGACCGGAATCGGAATCACCCTGCTGGCATCCTCCCTGAGCTATTTCATCATCAAGATGCTGCTGCCGGAAAGCACATCCCCACCGAAAGTCACTCCCTTTCAGAACATGGACATTCCGGCCCTCTCATCCCTGCCGTTTCTGGGGGAGGCTCTGTTCTCGCACACGCCCTTGACCTATGCCGCATTTATCATCGTGCCTCTAGCCATGTACGTGCTGTATCGCACACCCTGGGGCCTTGCAGTGCGTATAGCCGGCGAGAATCCGGTGGCTCTGGAAGCCCAGGGAATCGATGTGATCAGAGTTCGTACACTGGCGGTCATGCTGGGCAGCGCCCTGATGGCCGTCGGTGGCGCGTCACTGACCATCAGTGCGTTCGATGCCTTCTATTTCGGCATGATCAATGGCCGTGGCTGGATCTGCGTGGCGCTGGTCATCTTTGCTTCCTGGCGACCCGGCAAGGCCCTGCTGGGAGCTCTGCTGTTCGCTGGACTGGATGCCTTTCAGGTCAGGATGCAGCAACAGGCAGGTGCATACATTCCCTACCAGTTCTTCCTGATGCTGCCCTATGTGTTAAGTATTGTAGCCATGATCATCGTGGCACGCCGGGCCGAGTATCCCAAGGCCCTGTTGAAGCCCTATCGTCGCGGCGAACGATTATAGTCTGGCATCTCCTTGACAGACGCTTCCACAAGATTCCATGATCCAGGCCATCAGAGACTCCTCACCCGGTGTGCTGCTAACCCGCCTGCTGATTTCAGCGGCCGTCGTCCTTGCAAGCTACAACCCCAGCGGGACCTCTGTGTTCCACTGGGTCAGCAACAATGAAAACCCAACCGATGCCTGGGTCATGCTCGGCGCCATTGTCGTCATACTCATCAATCTGGCCCTGCTGATCGCCGCCTGGAAGGCTCTGGGCAAGCTGGGCACCTTCATCGTTCTGGTGCTCTTTGCAGCTCTGGTCTATCTGTCGCTGCAGGAAGGCTGGGTATCCTCCGGCAATCGACAGTCCCTCGAATGGCTGGCACTCATTCTGTACAGCGCATTTCTGGGCATCGGCTTGTCGGGAGCCATCATCTGGCGACGTGCCACCGGCCAGATAGTGACCGATGAAGCCGGAGACATCGATAGCTGATGTATTCCAGCCTATTCCGATCGTCGCTGTCGGCGCGACGTACTCGGCCGAGTGGCTTCCCGATACAGGCGATAGAGTTGCTGCGCGGCGTACAGGGTCAGAATGACGGAGAACATCAGGACCGGATAAGCCAGCAGGGACAGGATGTTTTCCAGACTGTTGGCTACACGGTGCAATCCGAGATTCTGCGCCACTTCCTCGCCATGAGACGTGTACAACATGGCCCACAGACAGCCGCTGGTACCGATCAACCCGATGATGAACAGACTGGTGTGAAAAACGAATCGGGATCGCGCCGAAGACCCCTTGACCGAACGCTCTCCGGACCGACGTGACAGAAGCGGTTCGAATTCCTCAGCCTGTCTCGACACCGGCTTGTCATTCGTTCTGGCCAGTTGCTTGCGCGGGTCCATCATTCAAAGAGCCTCGTCCGTTCCGGTATTTCGTCAGTAATCCTGGCAAGTTATTGGCCGATACCCTGCAATGACCCCACATTCTGAACATACCGGACCATCGGAGGTCTCAACGGCCAGATAGCGTAGCGCTCTCGGATCAGCCACAACAATACAGCCAACCTATCACACGCCTGATGGCGAATTTGCGGACAGTGGACGTTCATCGGAACTCACAGGTAACGAATTGAAAAAATTGTGAATTGGTTCTCTCTAGTCGTGCCAATTGGTTAATCTGGCGTTAAGGCTCATGACGTATTCTGCGGCGTTTGGCCCACGCAGGATTTACGACCCCATCATTCCCGCTTCCCTGACGCATCTCGGAGATCCGCATGCATCACATTTCCAATAACGCTGAACCGTCTGCCGCCGTGTCAGACGCCCCCTCCTCCAGCAAGCAGCAGCTTCCCCGACGCTCGCGGCGCGCACCTATCCGCGGTGGCCTCGTGTCAGTCATGATGCTGGCGGGCATATTGAGCGGTTGCGTGGCGACGACGCGATCACTGGACCCGCAAACCGAGAAGCACTATGACGCCAGTTACGATTTCTCCGACAAGAAGCAGATCGTTGATACATTGACCGGCAGCCTGCTCGCATCGCCTGCCATAGTGACCGAGTCCGCCAAGCCCATCATCGTGATCTATGGCGTCGACAATGAGACCTCGGAACACATCAGCACCAGCGGCATAACCGATGACATTCGTCTGGCGCTGATCAAATCGGGTGAGTATCGCTTCATCAACCGCAAGCAACGCGGCAATCTGCTGGACGAAGCCAACTATCAATATGCCGGCTTCGTGCCTCCTGAACAACGTGTTGCCGAAGGTCGGCAACTGGGTGCGGACTACATACTGTCAGGCACCTTGCGTTCCATCGAGAAGAAGCAGGCCAGACAATGGCGCCTGAACAAGCGGGAACTCATCTACTACTCGATGAACCTGGAACTGACCGATCTGGAGACCGGCGAGATTGCCTGGGCAGACAATGTGGAAATTGCCCGCGAGTCTTCTCGTCCCGTTATCGGCTGGTAGCCGGTTGTCGCCGCTGATGCACCTGCCCATTGCGCGTGCCGGGGATTGCTGAGTTGCCTGGTTACCGATTATCGACGCTGATGATGCGTACGGCACTCTTGTGTCTGATGGTGCTGTTGCAGGCTTGTGCAACCTCCGGCGCGCTGAACGTGGCAAGGGATCAGTTCCGTCATGGCAGCGCCCGGGAAGCTCTGCAGACCCTGTCCGAAGCGGATGTGTCACGTCGGGACAGGTTGCTTCTGTACCTGGACAGAGGCCTGGTTGCACAGGCTGCAGGTGAGTTCGAGACCAGCATCGCGGCCTTCGACAGCGCATTGCGCCTGGTGGATGAACTCGACTATGTCAGTTTGCGAGACCAGTCATCGGCGCTGTTGACCAGTGACTGGGCAACCCGCTACAGCGGCGAGTACAGCGAACGCCTCTGGATTCACACGTTCCAGATGCTCAACTTCCTGCTGATCGACGAACCGCAGGGAGCCGCCGTCGAGGCTCGTCGTGCGGCGGCGGTTTACGAAGAGCACGGTGAGGTTCTCAAGCAGGATGTCTTCACTCGCGCACTCATGGCACTCAGTTTTGCCGCAGCGGGACAGAATGACAGTGCCGGTGTCGAGTATCGCCGCCTGGAAGAAGATTTCGGCACGTCATTGCAGCAACCCCTGGCGCGAGATCAGAGCGAACTGGTGTTGTTCGTGGCCTCAGGATTCATCGAGCCAAAACTCCCCGGCGACCTGTTCATCGACATCAATGCCCGCATCTCCTTTCCGTACTATCCCGAGTCCTACAGCTCACCCCCGGTGATCCGGATCCTCGATGAAAGTGAGTCCCTGCCGATCATCCGCAGCGATACGCAGCTGTTACGCATATCCAGCGATTCCCTCGCCGAACGTGGCAAGCGGATCGCCGCCAGACAGGCGCTGCGAATTGCCGCAAAATACAGCGTGTCCGATGCCATTGCAGAACAGGATGCGTTGGCAGGCAACATAGCCAGGCTGATTTTTCTGGCTATCGAACAGGCAGATACCCGCAGCTGGGAAACCCTGCCAGCCTGGTTGACCCTGGTAAGGACGCAACTGCCGCCCGGCTCGCATACGTTGCAGCTGCAGGTCAGCGGCGACGAGCTGACGCCGGGGCGCGTCACTCAACGTCGCACACTGGAATTGGAGCTGTCCCCCGGGGAACGCCATTTCAAACTGATCAGGCTGGGGATCAACGTCGATTGAAGGCACGCTGGCCTCCGAACTCGAACGCTACCGCTAGAGGTGGGTCTCGAACCTCCCCGGCAGGGAGAGCTCCAGCAGGCTCAAGTCTGCCGAGATATCACCCAGGGAGTACTCCTCTCCCGGTGGCAAGGTGAAGGCATCACCGGCCACCAGCAATTGCCGATTGACGCGCACGCTGCCAGCGACCACATAGGAGAACAGAACCTGCGCACCATGCGAGGTGCGATAGGCTGGCGAGGCACCGCTCGACTTGAGCATTCTGGCACCGGCAATCCCTGCCGTGGCTTCAGCCACACCGGTTTCCGACGCTGCCAGGCCCGGCAGGCGGTGTGGCTGCCAGCGTGCGTCCTTGTGAACGTAATGGCAGAAACGCTGCCCGTGAAACAGTCGATGACTGTCGACCCGACCATTTGGCAACTGCATGTCATTGTCTATCGCCGTGACATGTTCGGCCGGCGTACCTACCTCGATGACTTCCAGCCCGTTGGACGTTTCCATCACACGGTGCCGGATATGCGGAGGCTGAGTGACACAGTCACCGGCCTGCAGAGTGATCGGCGGTCCCTGATCTTCGTACACCAGCTGTATCCAGCCCTGCACACAGAACAACAGCTGGAATTCGGTAGTGTGATAGTGAACCCGGTCGCGAACCGGCCCTCCGTTCGGAATACGGATATGGGACACCATGATGCCTCCACCGAGGCGACTGGGTATCAGGTCGCGGGTATGCGTGCCAGCCCGGCCGGTCACCCACGGCGTACCGCGCAGCGTGCAGATCTCCACCCGGTGATTGGCGAAGCTCTGCACATGAGGCTCGGCCGTACGCTCCCAGCGCAGCTCCGTGCCACTGGGAGACTGCAGCGGCTGACGCAGCGCTTCTTCCGTCTTGATGATCAGCAATCCCGGCGCCCCTTGATGACGAGTATCGAGAAGCAACGACAGGCCGCGCCCCGAGAGCTCTGCCGAATGAGGTTTCTCCGAGGGATACAGTCGATCGAGCTGCAGGTTCAACTCGCGCGAATAGAACGCGATATCCGCCTGCAGATCCCTGCAGGGCAGAACGCTGAAAACCTGATCTTCTTGCTTTATTGCCATCGGAATAGAGTTTGTACCGTGAGCGCCGTTCAACAGTCCGTGTTCATCGATCCATGGCAGACACCCATCCGGAACTGCCTTGCCCAACAAGAATACACGGCCACGCGCCTGCCGCACCACCATTGGCGAAGCCGCCCTGCCGTCAGGGCGATCGAATGGCCCTGCAGACTGACACACCAGGCCGGGCATGCCTGTCGAAGGTCCAGGGTCGGTGTTACACGGTTGCAAACCGGGACCGGCAACCCATCTTCGCACTCACGCTATACTGCGTTCCATGCCGACGAACAACAATACCGTGACCGAAGAGCCCAGCCCGAAGACTCAGCCGCAACAGCGGCCGTTTACAGACCTGATCATCAGCATCGTCATCCCGTCGATCATCCTGATGAAATTCAGTGACGAGGCCAGACTCGGTGCCACCAATGCACTCATTCTGGCGCTGGCATTCCCCATCGGCTACGGCCTGTATGAATGGATTGCCAACGGCAAACGCAATGTCATGGCGGCGCTGGGTGTGGTCAGCGTGATCCTGACCGGAGGCATCGGCCTGCTCAAGATCGACGCCCAGTGGCTCGCCATCAAGGAAGCTGCCATCCCGCTGAGTATCGGTATCGGTGTACTGGTAGCCAACAAGCTGGGATTCCCGCTGGTCAGAAAACTGCTGTTCAACCCGACCATCATGAATGTCGACCGCATCCATCATGAGCTGGAAAAGAAGAACACGCGTGCCGAATTCGAATCCCGTCTGGACAGAGCCAACACGCTGTTGGCCGGCACTTTCCTGTTCAGCGCAGTGATGAATTACTTTCTGGCCAAGATCATCGTGACCAGCGAAAGTGGCTCGTCGGCCTTCAATGAAGAACTGGGGCGCATGACGCTGCTAAGCTACCCCGTGATCGCGATTCCTTCCATGTTGATGATGATGGGCATCTTCTGGTTCATCTGGCGAACGGTCAATCGCCTGACCGGCCTGACACTGGAAGAGATCATGGTGACCGACAAGAGCAACTGAGCACAATGCTCTTGCCCCTTCGTCAGACCAGAGTAATCAGGCCTGTCCTGACAGGTTTCGCTGACTCACTGAGTACCTGACGCCTCTCATGGGACCGGCCAGGCCGAAATCGGCCTGACCAGGTCCGCCGTCAGCAGACTCCCTAAGCGATCCGGGAGTCCGACCGGCTTCAGCCCTTGCCGGAAGGCAGCGTCAACGCCAGGAACATCGGAGAGCGTTCCCGCTGAACCAGTACCGGAATGGCTTCATTCGCAGGCGCATCGCTGGACAGTTCCTCCAACTCTGCCACGCTATCGATCTGCTCTCGATTCAGAGAGAGAATCACGTCGCCTTCACGGATACCTGCCTTGGCCGCCACGCCCTCTGGATCGACTCTTGCCACCAGCACGCCATGATCGAGCCCCATCTGCTCGGCCACATCATCCGGCAAGGCTGACACTTCGACACCCAGCCGTGACTCCCCGACCGGGTTGCTGGCAACAGCGGCACGCTCTGGCTGTCCTTCATCCAGAGCCTCGATGGTGACCTCCACTGTCTTCTTGCGGCCATCTCGCAGCACCAGCATGTCAACGGTTTCTCCGGGAATGACAGCACCGACCAGTGGCGGCAAGGCACTGGAATAGCCAACCTCGCGACCATTGAATTCGAGAATGATGTCGCCACTGAGCAGGCCGGCCTTGTCCGCGGGACTGTTGCTGGTGACCTGCGCAACCAGAGCGCCTTCCGGCTTGTCCAGGCCGAAGGATTCTGCCAGCGACTGATCGACATTCTGAATGGCGACTCCCAGCCAGCCGCGAGTCGCGTAACCGTGATCCTTCAGCTGTTCGGCAATGGACATGGCCACGTTGATGGGGATTGCGAATGACAAGCCCTGATAGCCGCCGGAGCGAGAGTAGATCTGGGAATTGACACCCACGACCTCACCGTCCGTATTGAACAGAGGCCCTCCGGAGTTACCGGGATTGACAGCGACATCGGTCTGAATGAACGGCACGTAGGTATCATCCGGCAGACTTCTGGACAGCGCCGAAACGATGCCCTGAGTGGCGGTATGTTCGAAACCGAACGGCGAGCCGATAGCCAGCACCCATTCGCCGACTCGAAGTTGCTCCGAATCGCCGATGGTCACCTGGGGCAAGCCTTCGGCATCGAGTTTGAGCAAGGCGATGTCACTGGCCGGGTCACTGCCTACCAGCGTTGCGTCAAATTCCCGGCGATCATTCATCCCGACGGTAATCTGTGTGGCATTGTCCACCACATGGGCGTTGGTGATGATGTAACCGTCGTCCGAGATGATGAAGCCGCTGCCGGCTCCCGCCCTTTGCCTCGGTTCAGGTGCCTGTTCCTGCGGAAACTGATCGAAGAAACGGCGAAACTGCTCGGGAATCTGATCGGGGCCAAACCCGGGAAACCCGCCACCCATGGTGCTCTCGACGTTGGTCAGCACCGAAATCTTGACGACTGCGTCCGCTTCCTGCTCGACAAGCGCACTGAAATCAGGCAGCGTAGAGGCGAACGATGGCGTTATAGCAATAATGGGTACCAATGCCAACCAGAGAAGCATTTTTCGATATATTCTGGTCACATTGACCAAGCCTGACTTGACGAAAGCCCTTGAGGAGCGCGCAATTGCACCATCTTCAAGCGTCATCTGACAGGCAGGTTCGAGCGTTTTCAACATGATTTTGAACTCCGTGTATTTTCACGTAACTGACGTAAACAGAAAGTGGTTGCCGGTTGACCAGCTTCTGGCGACAGGCGTTTCATTACCAGCCTGTCAGGCGCGACAGTGTTGTTCGAACAGGATTTTGCTTCACCAAAATATGGGGGCTACATGCGAATTTTACTAGTCGAGGACGACACCGAAGCGGCGGCGTACCTTGTCAAAGGGCTGACTGAAAGCGGCCATTCCGTCGAGCATGCTGCCGACGGAGAAGAAGGTCTGGAGATGGCCATTGCCAATGCCTATGACTCCATGATCATTGATCGCATGCTGCCCAAGCGTGACGGTCTGTCAGTGATCGAAGAACTACGCCGCATGGGCAATATGGCACCGGTTCTGATACTCAGTGCTCTGGATGACGTTGACGAGCGGGTAACCGGCCTGAAGGCCGGCGGCGATGACTATCTCACCAAGCCCTATCAGCTCAGTGAGCTGACCGCACGACTGCAGGCTCTGACGCGTCGTGCGCAATCCGGCGTACAGGGCACGGTTCTGCATGTCGGCGACCTGACTCTGGATCTGATCAAGCACAAGGTCACACGCTCCGGACGCAACATCAACCTGCAACCGCGCGAGTTCCGTCTGCTGGAGTATCTCATGCAGCATACCGGGCAGGTCGTTACTCGCAGCATGCTGCTGGAAAACGTGTGGGACTACCACTTCGATCCACAAACCAATGTCATCGATGTGCAGATAAGCCGACTGCGCAGCAAGATCGACAAGGACTTCGACTCTCCACTCCTGCATACCGTGAGAGGAGCCGGCTACAAGCTGCAGGAAGTGTCATCTCCCGCCGAAACCAACTGACACCAGCGACGTCGGGGGCAACTGTCCATAGCCTGCCCCCGAGACACTCTCTGGCGCGGAGGAACTGATCCTCCGCGTCTCTACCGGATACCATGTTGCAGCAGAAACTCGCCGATACCTCGGACTCGCGTCCTGCTCTCCCGGAACAGGCCGCGAAGGACAGGCAGCGCCAACGGTATCCGGGCTGGTTCCGTCGACTCGACCGGCGCCGACTGTTTCGCACCTCCGCCTTTCGCCTGGCTCTGATCTATGCCACGCTGTTCAGCGCCCTGTCAGCCGCCACGCTGGGCTTCATCTACTGGTCGACCCGTGACCAGATCGAATCGCAGGTCGATGCACGACTTCGACTGGAAACCGATTACCTGATCAACCTGTACAAATCGGGCGCCTTGCCGGAGCTGCTGGAAGCGATACAGCGACGCAACCAGATCGACACCTACGGTCGGTTCTATTATCTGGCGAACAACGAATCAGCCGAGAAGGCCAAGGACAGACCGGCTGACGCACTGCCGCTGAAACTCAAGTCCGTACGCACGCATACCACGCGAAACATGGGCGATGTCGCCGACCTGCCGCCAGGCAGCCCCCGGGCCTTCAACCCGGTTCGGGTGGCGGAAACGCAGTTGTCGGATGGCCTGAAACTGACCATTGGTCACGAAATCAGCGATGAGCAGGCCCTGCTCGACCATACGTTTGCATTGGTGGTCGGGGCCACCGGCATGACGCTGCTGTTCTCCCTGTTCGGCGGACTGTGGATCGGCACCAGTGTGCTCAGACGCATCGACTCCGTCAGCCGTACCGCCTCGGAAATCATGAGTGGCGATCTTTCCCAGCGGCTACGTGTCACAGCACGCGACGACGAGTTCGACGAGATTTCGACCAAGCTCAACCAGATGCTGAACCGCATCGAAGACCTGATGAAAAGCATGCAGCAGGTAACCAATAACGTGGCGCATGACCTGCGCAGTCCGTTGACCCGACTGCGCAATCGTCTGGAGGTCACTTTGCTGGAGGAGCGCGACCCCGAAGTCTATCGATCGGTCATGGATGAGGCCATCGGCGATGCTGACAGCCTGATCCATACCTTCAACGCCATGCTCAGCATTGCACGACTGGAAGCCGGTATCGATTCCTCACAGTGGACCGCGACGCGCATCGGCGATCTGGCCGGCGAGCTGGCCGAGTTGTATGAAGCCGTGGCCGAGGAACATGGCAAATTGACCTTCTATACCGACATCAAGAGCAACCCGGTATTTCACTGCAATCGCCATCTGATCGGCCAGGCTCTGACCAATCTGCTGGACAATGCCATCAAGTACACACCGCATGACGGGGTCGTCTGTCTGTCGGTCAGTGGTACCAGTGAAGCCTTCAGCATCTCGGTGTCCGACAATGGCCAGGGCATCCCGGAAGCCGAGCGTGAGCGTGTGTTCGAACGCTTCGTCAGGTTGGAGAACGAACGCAATTCACCGGGCAATGGTCTCGGACTGAGCCTGGTTCAGGCTGTTGTGCGGCTGCATTCAGCCCGACTGACCATGGAAGACAACAACACCGGTGATCCGGCCAACCCGGGCCTGAAGATCACACTTCACTTCACCGGCAAGAAGCCGGCTGACAAACGCTCCAGAGCGAGCAATGCCCTGACAGCCTGAAGGCCGAGCTCAGCCTGCGGCAAGGGCCATCATTGCAGTTTGTCCGAACCATCCAGAAAGACGACATCGCCCTGCTCGACGTACCAGGCCCAGAAGGTACGAGACCCGGCCACACTGGGTGCCATACTGATACGCAACGGTTCGCCGCGGGACAGCGATTGCAGGATCGCAGCCTCGGCAGGCTGGATTCGTACACCGCGAGATTTTCCGTTCTGATCGAACCACAGATAATGACGACCGCCGGACGAGCCGGACTTGATGACGGATAGCCCCGTGAAGATGCCCTCGGCATTCACACTCTCGGCACGAATCGGCGCACTGTCACTCTGTTCCGATTCACCCTGGTAGTACAGGTAGAGGCCGACGACCAGCATGATCACCGGCAAGGCGGTCAGTATCGAATGAATGGGATTGCGTGCCCTGGGCACATAGACATCTTCCGTACCTTCCGGGGGTGGCCACTCGTAGCGCTTCTTCCTCGCTTTCTTGATCATGGTGCTGTCTGGCTGCATGGTCCTGCGGCTGATTCAGGGTAGGCCCCGATGGGTGACATGATAGTGGTTTTTCGCGATTTCACGGCCAGTCGATGCACTGACACAGCGGCAGGCCTTTGCAGGCGGTGCGGCTCAACGGCCAGTACCTGCCGGCCTCATGTAACACCGGAGAGCCCATGATAACCCGGCGAGACTGTGAAAACAGACCGTATCCCACTATCGTGGAACTGCACAATCCGAATTGCGTCCTATCGTGAATATGTCTCACCCCGGTCGAATTGCTGCCGGTTGGAACGTACCATCACACTCAGCCTCTCTACGCCTCGGACACTGGTCTTGACACTTCTCCATTGCCTGCCTGTGACAAGGAGGCTTTTCTGCCTCCTGCTCGTACTGCTTGTCTGCTCGGCCAATGTGGCTGCGTCCCTGACGCTGGCCTCCGGCGCAAAAGACAACACAGTGTCGCCTGCAGAAAGCCCCTCTTCCACCGAGTGGAACCTGTCGGCCAGCCCTCACTGGTATCTGCAGTCGACACTTGCCATCGCCTCGGAAAGCGACTTCGGTCCGGCCCTGGCGTTCTACTACGAACGGCCCGATCAACGCACCAGCCTGGCCAGCCTGAGTGCCGGCCGACTGTTTCGCACCTCCTTGCTGGGCTGGCCGGCGGAGGTCGTGGCATATGGCGGTATCCAGTATTACGGCGAGCGAGGTTTTCAGGCGGATGCGATCGGCGCCACGGCCTATATCAAGGCCTACCGACAGTTCAGGGTCGGCAGACGCCAGTTTCCGCTACGCATCGGTCTGGGCGAAGGTCTGAGCTATGCCAGCCGCATTCCGATTGTCGAGGTCGAGGATTTTCTACCCGATACCTCCGCCAAACTGACCAATTATCTGGAGTGGACGCTGCAGACATCGCTCAACCATCTGCTGGGTCACGGTGGCCGCCGCTTCGCACCGGGCATCAGGGATATCTACATCGGCTACAGCGTATTTCACCGCTCAACGGTATTCGGGCTGTTCGCCAGCAAGGGTGGTGGCGTCAACTACATGGGTCTTGGCATCGAACTGGTGCTGGATTGACTATTCGACGTTCTGCACCTGTTCCCGCATCTGCTCGATCAACACCTTCATGTCCACCGCCAGCGCCGTTGTCTGCTGATCGGCCGATTTGGAACTGATGGTATTCGCCTCGCGATTGAATTCCTGCATCAGGAAATCCAGACGTCGTCCTACCGGTTCATCACGTTGCAACACCGCCTCGAGTTCGACGGTATGTGCGACCAGACGATCCAGCTCTTCGTCGATATCAAGACGCTGGGCTGCATAAACCAGCTCCTGCTCCAGCCTTGCCTCGTCATGATCGGTCTGCAGGGCGGTGATACGTGCCCGCAGCTTCTCCCGCTGCTGTGCAAGAACGCCAGGGCGATGTTCACGCAGTTGCTGCACCAGCGCGGCAAGCTGGTTGTTGCGCTGCCTCAGCAATGCCCCCAATTGCTGCCCTTCACGCTCGCGCGTGCCGAGAAAGTCGACCAGGGCCAGCTCGAAGACCTGTCTGACGGCCTGTGAACCGACCTCATCACCGGCATCACTGACACTGATGACACCCGGCCATTGCAACAATCGCACGGCATCGATGACACATTGGCTGCGAGTCATTGCCTCGACTCTGCCGGCAGCCTCGGTCAGTTCCTGCAAAAGGGTTTCATTGACCGCTAGCGTGCCGCCACCGGACTGACGCTCGCCCGGTTTCAGGAACACCTCAACCTTGCCACGGCCGACGGCTTTCGCCAGGCGCTCGCGAATGTGCGCCTCGGCTGAGCGCAGATTCTCCGGCAGACGAAGCCCGACATCCAGATAACGATGATTGACCGAACGGATCTCACACAGCAATTCGCCGTTGTCGGTTTTCAGGGAACTGCGCCCGAAGGCTGTCATGCTGCGTAACATGCGGGAGTGTACTGATTGCGTATTGATGGGTGAAATTTACACGATGATGAATACTCTCGGTAATCGCGCCAAATTGGTCGAGGCAAGCAGGTATACTCTGCCGCCCCGATTCAACACTGACCAGCCAATGCGCCCAAGCGGACGAGCCACCGACGAACTTCGCCAAATCACCATCACCCGTGGTTACACCAAACACGCGGCCGGATCGGTACTGATCGAGATGGGGGATACGAAAGTTCTGTGCACCGCCAGCATCGACAACCGCACACCTCCCTGGCTGAAAGGCACCGGTAGCGGCTGGGTCACGGCAGAATATGGCATGCTGCCAGGCGCTACCCACTCGCGCGCCCGGCGAGAAGCTGCGGCCGGCAAACAGTCAGGACGCACCCAGGAAATCCAGCGTCTTATCGGTCGCGCCCTGCGCGCCGCCATCGATCTCGACGCACTGGGCGAACGCACGGTGACCGTGGATTGCGATGTACTGCAGGCCGACGGTGGCACCCGCACGGCTGCCATAACCGGTGCCTATGTTGCACTGGTGGATGCCATGCAGGTACTGCAGGCGCAACGCAAGATCAAGCGCAACCCGATACACGGCCAGATTGCAGCCATTTCGGTGGGCATTGTCGAAGGCCAGCCGGTACTGGATCTGGACTACGCCGAGGATTCCAATGCGGAAACCGACATGAACGTGGTCATGAACGAGGCCGGTGGTTTCATCGAGATCCAGGGCACCGCTGAAGGCCATGCCTTTCGGGAAAACGAATTGCAGGACATGCTCTCGTTGGCCCAGCACGGCATCAAGCAGCTGGTCGAGGCTCAGAGCGCGAGCCTGGACAGCTGACATCACCGCGAGTTCATCCGACAAGAGAGAACATCATGCAAAAGGTTGTCTTCGCCAGCGGCAATGCCGGAAAGATCAGAGAGCTGCACGATCTGCTGGCGCCTCTCCAGTTCGAAGTGGTGGCGCAGGGCAGTCTGAATATCGAGTCGGTGGACGAGACAGCCCACACCTTTGTCGAAAACGCTCTGCTCAAGGCACGACATGCTTCGGCGGTATCCGGTCTTCCCGCCATTGCCGATGATTCCGGCCTGGAGATCGATGCGCTGAAGGGTGCTCCAGGGCTGTATTCTGCCCGCCATGCAGAAAGACATGATGCCGGCTGCGGTGATGTGGCCAACTATGAGCTGGTTCTGCGCCAACTCGCCGACCTACCCGAAGACAGCCAGCGCAGCGCCCGGTTTCGTAGCGTCGTGGTGTTCCTGCGCCATGAGTTCGACCCCTCACCACTGATTGCCGAGGGCACCTGGGAAGGCCATATTCTCAAGGCGGCCGAGGGGGTCGGCGGCTTCGGCTACGACCCGGTATTCTGCAACCATGACACCTACACGGCTGCCGCCCTGCTGGACAAGGACACCAAGAACCGGCTCAGTCATCGAGGCAAGGCCGTGGCCTTGCTGGTTGAACGACTGGCGACACTCTACAAGGGTTCGCAGGCCACCTCGCAGTGAGTCGCGATTTCCGGGAGCTGCCACCACTATCGCTCTATGTGCACGTGCCCTGGTGCGTGAAGAAGTGCCCCTATTGTGACTTCAATTCGCATGAGCAACGCGGTGACATTCCCGAGCAGCGGTACGTGGATGCGCTGCTGTCTGACCTCGCGGACGAAATGCCCCTGGTCTGGGGTCGCAGCATCAGCACCGTATTCATAGGTGGCGGCACTCCCAGCCTGCTGAGCGCGTCCGCCATGGATCGCCTCATGAGCGGTATCCGCGCACTCACCGGGCTATCCCCGTCGGCCGAAGTGACCATGGAAGCCAATCCCGGCACCTTCGAGCAACAGCGCTTCAAGGATTATCGAGACACTGGCATCAATCGCCTGTCCATCGGCATCCAGAGCTTCGACGAGCGATTCCTGAAGTCCCTGGGACGCATCCACTCTTCCGATGAGGCCTTGCGGGCAGTCGACATTGCGCATCAGGCAGGTTTCGAGGAGATCAATCTGGACCTGATGTTCGCGTTACCCGAACAGACGCAGGAAGAGGCACTGAGGGATGTCCGGGCCGCCATCAGTCTCGACACGACCCATCTTTCCTGCTACGAATTGACTCTGGAACCCAATACGCTGTTCGCCCGTTTTCCCCCGGTCTTGCCGGAGGACGAACAGCGCGCCGACATGCAGACAGCGATTGTCGAGACACTGGCTGCCGCCGGTTTCGAGCGCTATGAAATCTCGGCCTACGCCAGACGCGCCCGGCACCCGCATCGCTCACAGCACAATCTGAACTACTGGCAGTTCGGTGATTATCTGGGCATTGGCGCAGGTGCTCACGGCAAGATCAGCTCGGCTGCCGATGGCACGATAGTCAGACGCTGGAAACACAAGCATCCGACCCGCTACCTCGACGCCACCAACGGCGAACAACGGCTAGGAGGTCAGGATGTGATTCCGCTGGAGGACACCGCTCTTGAATTCCTGATGAATGCCCTGCGGCTGGTCGACGGATTTCCTCTGCCGCTGTTCGAATTGCACACCGGCACCGCATTGATGCCCTGGCAGGCCACGATCAATCAGGCCGTCGAGCGTGGCTTGCTGGAACAGGACGGCCTGACACTGCGAGCCACTCCAACCGGCTTCAACTGGCTCAACGAGATACTGGAACTGTTTCTACCGGGTGCACGCCGCTATCCGGTCATTCCGCTGAATATCATCAGCTGATTCGGCAGGCCAGTTGCCGCGGGCGCGTCGGTCGGCCTATTTCTCCGCCGCCTGCAGCATTCTCAGTAGCTGGGCCGGATCCAGCCCGCTGGGCTGATCCGCATTATCGCGCGATGACTGCGCCGGCTCGCGAGTGGCCAGGACCTGTCCAGCCACCCCCGGTAGCGTTGCCGCGGAGTCCTCCGTCACAGCCTCCCGCGACGTACTCGAGGCTGACTCGATCGCTGGCTCAGGCACTGCCGGACGAACCGGGGCCAGCACGTTGACGTTCGGATCCACACTGACCGTCCCTGCAGCCACCCCTTGCGGACGCACGGTACTGTAATGCGTGACGCCATCGGCATCTTTCCAGGTGAATACCGTGGTCCGACCCTCTGCTTCGCTGGCAGTGGCCACTCCGGCAGCACTGCGCCCGATGGCTCCTGCGGCTCTCGAAGCGTCGTCCCGAACGCCGGCAAACAGCTTGTCGAACTGGTCCAGACTGCGAGCGGCCACTGATTGCCACAATGCCGCCGGGTCGCCGCCACGCAGATACACGCCATAACTCAACACACCGGCAATCGCCAGTAGAGGTACGCAGGCCTTCAACAGGATTTTCGCTACCAGTCGCCAGAGCATCGATGCCGGATCCGTGACAATTCGGGCTTGTATCGACTGTTTGAGTATCGTCTTTATCCCGAAGCTTGCATTTTGCCGACAGTAGCCCTAGTATCCGGTTCCATTTTTGATAACCGGGAGGTTGCTATGAAACCGGAAATACATCCCGAATACAAACAAATCACAGTCACGTGCAGCTGCGGAAACACGTTTGAAACGGGTTCCACTGCTGGACGAGATCTGAGTATCGAAGTGTGTTCGTCTTGCCATCCTTTCTACACTGGTAAGCAGAAAGTCATGGATACCGCTGGTCAGGTCGACAAGTTCCGTCGTCGTTACGGCGCCAAATAGTCAGACCTCGTACCACAGCAGCACACGGATGGTGCTGGCTGATATAAGAATCAAAGGGCATCCATTGCGATGCCTTTTTTTCGTGGGCGTCTTGTTGACGCTCTCCCCCGCCATGGCACAGGCTTTACCGCCCGACCCTTGTCTGCACGAGGCAGAATCCCACCCTGTACGCATTGCCGGGATCACCGATGGTGACTCGCTGACCCTCGACAGCGGCGAACAGCTTCGTCTGATCGGTATCAACACGCTGGAACTGCACGCCGTTGATGAGCCGGAGCGCAGGCTGGCGCGAATGGCCCGTGATGCCTTGCAGGCACTCGCACTGGACAGGCAGGTACTCATGACGCCAGGCCTCGAAAGCAGGGACTCTCATGGTCGACTCCTCGCACACATCAGTCTGCCTGATGGCCGTGATGCCGCCCATGCACTGGTCGCAGAAGGTCTGGCACTGGCTGTTGCCGTCGGTGCCAATACACGCTGCGCCGGCAGCCTGCTGACGCAGGAACAGCGGGCGCGCAAACGAAGACTCGGTGTCTGGGCATCTCCCGGAAGCTGGTTCGTGGAAGACCGATTGTCCGGCAGGGAAACGGGATTTCACGTGGTAGCCGGTCAGGTTCTCAACATCAGCGGGCGCGGCAGCCGCACCACTCTGCACCTGAGCAATGGCCTGCATGTCGTGCTGGGAAGACACTGGCAGGACCACGACGGCGAGCACACAGTCGCACCCGATACGCTCACTGGTAGTAAGGTACAGGTACGTGGCTGGCTGTCTGCCGACGACGGACGGCAGCGAATGACACTTCACGACCCCCGCAACCTTGAACTGATCAACAACTAGTGCTCCAGCAACCCCTCTTTCTGGTGGATTCCAGCATCTATGTCTTCCGAGGCTGGCAAGGTCTTCCCGTGGATACCCGCAACCGCTTCGGCGAACCGGACAATGCCGTGCAGGGATTTACCGAAACGCTGTGCCAGATCATCGAGAATCATCAACCAGTGATGATGCTGTGCGCGTTCGATGAGTGCTTTCGCAAGGGCATCCGCAACCAGATCTTTCCAGCCTACAAGGCCGATCGTCCACCGGCCCCCGAAGACCTCGCACCTCAATTTGCCCGCTGCAAGCAGGTTGCCCGGGCCATGGGCATCGCCACGCTGGGGAGTGACCGCGTGGAAGCCGATGACATCATCGGGCATTTTGCCGGCCTGGCGGCCGTCCGGAATATCCCTGTCACGATCGTCTCCGGCGACAAGGACCTGGCACAGTTCATCCGTCCGCAGGATCGTTACTGGGACTATGGGCGTCGACCCATGGCCGGGTACGACGAACTGCACAAGCGGTTCAGGATACGCCCCGAACAGATTGCCGACTGGCTGGCGCTCAGTGGTGACAAGAGCGACAACATCCCCGGTGTACCGGGTGTCGGGCCCACCACGGCGGCCCGTCTGCTCAACAAATGGCACGATCTGGATACACTGCTGGCCAATCTGGGAGAAGTGTCCATGATGCGCTTCCGTGGCGCTCCACGTGTCAGTCGGCTGCTCTACGAGCACAAGGCAGCCATTGCACTGGCTCGCTCCCTGACCGGTCTCATCCATGATGAACGACTGCCCGATACACTCGAGAGCTGCCTGCGCCAGCCACGCAGTGAAGCCAGCCTGGAAACCGCGTTGGCCGATGCCGGCCTGCCCGACGACCTTGCCCAGCGCACAGCCAGACGCCTGGCCGATCGATGAAACCGGCAGGCAGGGAGTCGGGCATCGTCCTGTTCAACAAGCCTTTCGGGGTGCTGTGTCAGTTCACCGATGCGGAAGGTCGTGCAACACTGGCAGACTATGTCGACGCACCTGGCTATTACCCCGCCGGTAGACTCGACCGCGACAGCGAAGGACTGCTGCTGCTGACCAACGACGGCGCCCTGCAACAACGAATCAGCCACCCTCGGTTCAAGCTGACCAAACGCTATCTGGTTCAGGTTGACGGTGACATCGACGAAACCGCACTGCAGCAGCTGCGCCGCGGCGTGCAGTTGAAGGACGGCCCCGCCAGGGCGATCCGCGTACGCCGCGTCGAGGAGCCAGCCGCACTCTGGGAACGCCAACCACCAATCAGAGTTCGCCGCAACATCCCCACCAGCTGGGTGGAGATCAGCCTGCGTGAAGGGCGCAATCGCCAGGTTCGGCGCATGACAGCTGCCGTGAACTTTCCGACGCTTCGCCTGATTCGCACCCACATCGGTCAGCACGGGGTCTGGTCACTGACCAGTGGTGAGTGCCGGTATGCTGCCTCAGGTTCCACAACCTGAACAGACGTTCATGATTTCTCCATCATTCGGTCGCTGACAGACTGATAGACTCCCGCCATGCCTACGCCGCCTTCACATGCACGCGGGCGCGGACGAGTCTACCGGTGGGTTGTGCTTGGGCTGCTGCTCGCTCAGACCATCTCCCCTGTCGTTGCCAACGACAACCTGGCAGCTGCCACACCCGCTGCAGTCGATTTCAACAGCGACACCCGGATCCTGTCGATTTCCACCATCGACAAGCAATGGACACTGGCCCTGGCACCCAAGCAACTGATCGCCAACAGCAGCAATCTGCAGAACGCCATCTTCGGGCTGCCGCAGTTCTATGATGGCAGCGTCACCGGCGACGATGAATCCTGGGTACGCATCACAGTTGATGATTCCGGCGACCAGAGTCTGTATACCGGCCATGTTTTCACCGGAGGCGAACTCTACGAACTGCAATTTCGGGACGACATGGGAGGCCACGCTCTGGCACCTCAACCGGACAGTCTGATGCTGAACGACATGGTGATGCCGCAAGCCCCCGACACCGGAGCAGAGAACCGGCTCCCGGCAGACAGCCACGCCAAACTGGCTGATTCAACCGCGGCAACAGTCACACGATCCATCAAGATCGGCGTAACGGTGGACAGCAGCTACAACGAATACCACGACCAGCGCGGTCTGGCACACGCCCTGAGCATCATCAACGGTGTCGACGGCCTCTATCGAGAGCAACTGGGCCTTGCCGTCATCGTCGCCGGCATCCGCGTCTACGACGACCCCGCCCAGGACCCCTTGGCGAACTACCCGGGCGATGTCGATCAGATACTCGCCAGCTATCGCGACGTGCGGATCCAGGACGAGCAATTGCCGGCCGATCTGGCTCTGGTGCACCTGTTCAGCGGACATCCCGACCCGAACAAGACCATCGGCCTGGGCTGGATCGATACAGTGTGTCGTCTCGATGGCTACGACCTGAGCATGTCGACCCCGTTTCCCCATGACATGCTGTTGTCAGCACACGAAATAGCCCACAACCTGGGCGCCGAACACGATGACGGCGCAGCCTGCAGCACCGATGAGAGCATTTCCGGCAACGAGATCATGTGGTCGGAGCTCTCGAGCAGTACCCGACCCGCCTTTTCCGCCTGCAGCCTGCAGCGCATGCGCCCCGCCCTGTCGGCTACCTGCGTACAGGACAATATCGATGTCGGCGTGGACATCGGCGCCATGGCCAGCAACCAGAGTGATCAGCTGACAGCCACCATCACCGCCTACAACAATGACAGCAGCCGTGTCGCGCCACAGGTGAGCAGTACCACACTGTTTCCCGGCGGCACACAGCTGTCTGCACCCTCCGCCGGCTGCAGCATCGCCGACAACCAGCTGACCTGTCGCCACAGTGTTCTGCAGCCTGGTGGCAGCA
This sequence comes from Granulosicoccus sp. 3-233, assembly GCF_052681095.1. Classification (NCBI taxonomy): domain Bacteria; kingdom Pseudomonadati; phylum Pseudomonadota; class Gammaproteobacteria; order Chromatiales; family Granulosicoccaceae; genus Granulosicoccus; species Granulosicoccus sp. 3-233. The sequence continues at coordinate 188,226 of NZ_JBQYLE010000012.1, read as the reverse complement.
ATACCCTGTCGGTAACGGCACGATTCATCAATGATGGCGCCACCTACCCACTGGTCGTCAGCGAACTGAGTCACGGCGGCTTCACCGATACACAACAGCTGGACAATCAGGCGACGCTGAACCTGGCCGACCCGCAGCTTGCGCTGAGCGCCGTGACCTTCTCGGACACGGCTGCGGGCCCCACCACTCTGCCGGCATCCGGCGACGACAGGCTGGCGGTGCAGAGCGCAGACGATCCGGCTCCGGAATCCCGGGGCTTGCCACAATCCTCGGGGGGCAGTGCGGGTGCCGGTGGTACCGGCCCTGTGAGCCTGGCTCTCATGGCCCTGATCGGCCTTTTTGCCGGTGTGCAACGACGCCGCCGGCCAGTGCAGACTCAGACTACCGACTTCTGCCATGCTTCAGACTGAGAACAAGCGGCGCATCAGCAGCCGCTGACGATCAGTAGCTTCGATCGACCGAATAGCGCGCTATCTGCTGCAGAGCATCCCGATAAGGCGATGCCGGCAGGGCAATCAAGGCGTCAATGGCTCGGCTGGCAGATTCATGCGCCCGGTTCATCGACTTGTCCAACGCATCCGTCTGCCGGATGATCTCCAGTACCTCGGGCAGACGCTCTAGCCCGCCTGCGCGAATGGTCTCGGCTATGACGGCGGCCTGAGCGTCCGTACCATCACGCATGGCATGGATGAGTGGCAGCGTTGTCTTGCCTTCAGCCAGATCATCGCCGATGTTCTTGCCCATGGTGTCACTGTCGCTCTTGTAGTCCAGCACATCGTCGGCAATCTGAAAGGCGGTACCCAGATGCATGCCATAACTGGCCAGCGCCGCCTGGATATCGGCGGATTCGCCCGCCAGCACCGCCCCCAGCTCGGTCGCCGCCTGAAACAGCCGAGCTGTCTTGGCTTCGATGACCTGTATGTACTGGGCCTCACTGATGCCCGGCTCCCGCACGTTCAGCAATTGCATGACTTCGCCTTCGGCGATGCGATTGGTGGTGGAGGCCAGAATGCTCATGACCTGCAGATTCTGCACCTCTACCATCATCTCGAAGGAGCGTGAATACAGGAAGTCCCCGACCAGCACCGCCGCCTCGTTCCCCCAGACCGAGTTGGCCGTATCCCGACCACGGCGCAGCTCGGAGGCGTCCACCACGTCGTCATGCAGCAAGGTTGCCGTGTGGATGAACTCGATGATGGCCGCCACGGTCACCGGATTCGCCTCGGTATCGGGGTCAAGACCGCAGGCACCGGCGGCCAACAGCACCATCTGAGGACGCAGGCGCTTGCCTCCGCTTCCGATGATGTAACTGGACAACTGATTGATCAGCACCACTTCGGAGGCCAGTCGCTGACGTATCAGTTCGTCCACGCGGCTCATGCCGGTGGCTATCAGGGCCTGGCTGTCTTCGATCGACAAGGTCATCAGTTGTGTAGCAGAAGAGTTCATTAATCGGAATCTTTGATGCGCGCCCTCAATACTGGCAACTTCGCGTCAGGCAATCAACTATTGGGCGCTACAATAGTCCGCGACATTCTTGCAAGGATACAGTGTATGAGCCCCATCAGCCGCCGAAGAGCCCTTGGCATCATGGGCGCAACTGCCGCCTCCAGCCTGTTCGGCCTGCCGGCCATCGGCCAGGCCCGCACCCGGATCAACGTCGGTGCCCTGCGTTTCACCAGCCATGCTGCCAGTTTCGTGGCGTTCGAACGCGGTTATTTCGAGGAAGCCGGCTTCGATGTCGATTTCCGGTTTTTCCAGGCAGCCCAGCCCATGGCCGTGGCCATTGCCTCGGGCGACGCCGACTATGCGGTCACCGCCATTTCCGGCGGCCTGATCTCACTGGCCGAAAAAGGCGCCGTCAAGGTCATCGGCGGCGCCCTGTCGGAGGAGCCCGGTATCTACGGACAGCAGATTCTGGCGTCCAACGCCGCTTTCGAGGATGGACTGGACTCCCCGGCGATGCTCGACGGGCGCAGTTTCGGGATGACCCAGGCCGGCTCCTCCTTTCATTACATGGGGTCGAAAATTGCCGCAGCCGAAGGCGTCAGCGTGTCATTCAAGCCACTCCAGAAAACCGGGGCCATCATTGGCGCCATCAAATCCGGACAGATCGATGCCTGGTCGATCGTGCCACACATCGCCAAACCACTGGCCGACGCCGGCGCCGTGAACATCATCGGCTCGGTGGCTGATTACCTGCCCGACTACCAGGTCACGACCGTCTTCACCTCGGCCAGTGGCGCCAGCGAGGAAACCGAGCGCAACATCGCCTTTCTGTCAGCCCTGTCCAGGGGAGCGGCAGATTTCAACGCAGCACTGGTAGACAAGACCGCTGGCGAGAACGCCCGTGACGACATGGTGCGATTGATTCACAAATACGTCTATACCGATCGGGAGTACGACAAGGCGGCACCCAGCATCATCAACGGCGCCATGCGTATCAACGAAGGTGCGGCCATGAACCTTGCTTCCATCAGGGATCAGATCGACTGGTTCAAGGCCGAGGGACTGGTCAAGGATTCCGTGACCGTCGATACCGTGGTTGACACCTCTTATGTACCCATCATCGGCAAGTGAAGCCGCTGGTCTGACAACCTGCCAGGCAACCCGGACGCCCTGATGGCGCCCGGAGAGCTCCCTCACTGGCTCATCGGCTTAACAGGACTGCATGCAACTGCAATTGCGAGGCGTCAGCCACGCCTACGACAAGACGACCGTCCTTCAGGATATCGATCTGAAGGTCGAAGCCGGGCGCATACTGTGCCTGGTCGGGCCTTCGGGTTGCGGCAAGTCGACCCTGTTACGCCTGATGGGCGGGCTGGAAAAACCGACTGCCGGCTCCATCCGGCTGCTGGGAGAGGCCCCGCCCGGCTGTCTCAATCCACTGACCTACATCTTTCAGGATTTTGCCCTGCTGCCCTGGCGCAGCGTGGAACAGAACATCTCTCTGGTGCTCGAGGACCACTCGCTACCTGCCACAGAACGACAGCAGATCATCGATGAGGTACTGCAGCGTACCCGCATGAGTGACTTCAGGGCGGCCCTGCCGCGCCAGCTCTCCGGCGGCATGAAACAGCGTGTGGCCATCGCCAGAGCCCTTGCTGTCAATCCAGCCGTCCTGCTGATGGATGAGCCTCTGTCAGCGCTGGACAGCCAGACGCGCGAGCTGCTGCTGGACGATCTGGTGCAGCTCTGGACCAACGCGCCCTTCACCGGCGTCTACGTCACACACAATCTGTCCGAGGCCGTTCGCCTGGGGCATGAGATCGTCGTACTCTCGCGCCGACCGGGCCGCATCTTCGAGACCGTGCGCATCGAACAAGCGCTGATCGAGCGGGACCCGCACAGCGGCGAACTGGAACAGGTGCGACGCCAGCTGTGGCAGATGATGCGCGATGAAGCAGAACAGGCAGAACGGGAGCTGCTGAGTTCATGATCCGTCAGACGCAACAATACGAGCCAGCCCATGTCTGAGTCAGGCAATGACCAGTCGACCGGCCCTGACCGGGACAGCAGCACGACCGGCAGTGAGCACACCCGGCGTGGTGCGGTCGCCGCCGAGCCGCCGACCAGCGACATCGAGGTTCCGTTTCGTGGCGGTGGCTTTTCACCAAAACCGATTCGAGGTGTTGCCCTGCTGGTATTTGCCGTCCTGCTGCTGGGTATCGAGTGGGGCAGTCGCCAGGGCTACATCTCGAATCTGACCCTGCCTCGACCGTCCGATGTCATCGCCACCTTCCAGCAACTGTGGAGCAGCGGACTGCTCTGGAAGCACCTTCTGCCCTCGCTCAGCCGCCTGCTGATCGGCGCCTTGTTCGGCATCACGTTCGGGGTGGCTGTCGGCATTCTCATCGGCCTGTTCTCGCTGATACGCGCGGGCCTGGTACCCGTGGTGGCAGCCCTGTTCCCGATTCCCAAGATTGCCCTGCTTCCCCTGTTCGTGATCTGGTTCGGCATTGACGAAGCGTCCAAATACGCCCTGATTGCCTTCGGCACCTTCACCCCGACTGTCGTGGCAACCTACGCAGCCGTGGACAATGTCGATCGCACGCTGGTGCGCATGGGGCAGAGCTTCGGTCTAGGCTGGTTCTCCATCGTGCGCAAGATCATCGTGCCTGGCGCCATGCCCGGCATCCTGTCCGGCCTGCGAGTCAGCCTGGCCATTGCCATCATCCTGTTGGTTGCCGCCGAAATGCTAGGGGCCGAATACGGAATTGGCGCCTACATCCTCGAAGCCGGCTCCTTGTACGATCTGGAAAGACTGTTTGCCGGAGTCGTCATACTGTCGATTCTCGGTGTTGTGATCAGTAGCATGATTGCCTGGATCGAACGCAGAATACTTGTCTGGCGCAGTTGAAACCGACGCCTGGCGCCATCAAGCTAGCCTGAGGACCCGCAGCTGCCTCCCATCGAGTGCATCTGTTCGCAGTTCTTGCCGATACCGGAGGATGTCGATTCGGGGCTTGTCAGATTGCACACTTTGTGCATTCCCCATGCTTGACGAATCCGATAGTCTGCCGGTATAGTAGCGGGCTGTTCGCGGTAGATGCCGCATATCATTGCGCAAAGGCCCGATGTCAGTTTGGGCCCCAGTTTCAGGACCAGTAATCATGTACGCGGTAGTCAAAACCGGTGGCAAGCAGTACCGAGTAAGCGAAGGTGACCGTCTCAAGGTCGAAACCATCAAGGCGGAAGCCGGCAGCGACGTCACTCTGGACGAAGTGCTGATGGTCGGCAGTGGCGAATCAGTCAATGTGGGCGCACCTCTGGTAGCCAACGCCTCAGTCAGCGCGAAGGTGCTGTCTCATGGCCGTGGCGCCAAAGTCAAGATCATCAAGTTCCGTCGCCGCAAGCATCATCGCAAGCAGGCAGGACATCGTCAGAACTACACTGAGCTGCAGATCACCGGCATCAACGCCGGCTGAACACAGCCCTTCGTACAGAATCCAGTCAGGTAATCAGTCATGGCACACAAGAAAGCAGGCGGTAGTACTCGCAACGGTCGCGATTCAGAATCCAAACGTCTGGGCGTGAAGATGTTCGGCGGCGAAAACGCGGTAGCAGGCAACATCATCGTTCGCCAGCGCGGCACTCGTTTTCACGCGGGTGTCAACACCGGCATCGGCAAGGATCACACCATCTTCGCCAAGGCAGACGGTGTTGTCACTTTCAATGTGCGCGGCGCAAACAACCGCAAGTTCATTGACATCATCCCGGCAGCCGTCGAAGGCTGAAGCCCTCGGTTACTTCCAAGGTAACAAGCAGGACGACAGCGAAACCCGCCCAGTGCGGGTTTTTCTTTGCCCGGACACAAACCCATGAAATTCGTCGACGAAGCCAGAATCAACGTTATAGCCGGTGATGGAGGCAACGGCGCGCTCGGATTCCGGCGCGAAAAATACATTCCGCGTGGCGGACCTGACGGTGGCGATGGCGGTGATGGTGGCAGCGTCTTCCTGAGAGCGACTGAAAGCCTGAACACCCTGGCAGACTTTCGTCACCAGCGCACCTACCTTGCAGAGCGTGGCGAGAATGGTCGTGGCCAGAATTGCTCGGGCGCCGGCGGCAAGGATTGCATCGTCGATGTGCCGGTAGGAACGGTTGCCACCGATCGCAGCAATGGCCAGGTGATTGCCGATCTGCGACACCCCGGACAGACCATCGAGGTGGCCAAGGGCGGCTGGCATGGACTGGGCAACGCCCGCTTCAAGAGCTCCACCAACCAGGCCCCTCGCAAGACCACCGATGGCACACCGGGCGAACGTCGTGAACTGCTGCTGGAACTTCGTGTTCTGGCCGATGTGGGCCTGCTGGGCCTGCCCAATGCCGGCAAGTCCACCCTGATTCGGCAGCTCTCCTCGGCGCGCCCCAAAGTGGCGGACTATCCGTTCACCACTTTGCACCCGAATCTCGGCGTTGTCAGCATCGAACCACACCGCAGCTTCGTGATGGCCGACATTCCCGGACTCATCGAGGGCGCCGCAGAGGGGCACGGCCTTGGAGTGCGCTTTCTGAAGCACCTGAGCCGCACTCGGATCCTGCTGCACCTGATCGACGTCATGCCGATCGACGAAAGCGACCCGGTGGAAGGTGCCATCTCCATTGTCAAGGAGCTGAAGAAACACAGCGAAGTGCTGCACGCCAAGGAGCGCTGGCTGGTTCTCAACAAGACCGACTTGCTGCCCGAGAGCGATGTCGACGCGCATTGCGATGCGATCGTGCAGCAGCTGGAATGGAAAGGGCCCGTCCATCGAGTATCGGCGGCAAGTGGCAACGGCACCCGGACCCTGGCAGCTGACATCATGAATCATTTGGAAAGATTACGCGAGCAGGATGAAGAGGCCGCCGCCAAGGCAAGCGGCAAGAGCAGCTCCGGCAAGGAGGACGAGGTCTCCACGGACGATGCGTGACAGATTGCGTACGACCCGGCGCTGGGTCGTCAAGGTAGGCAGCTCGCTCCTGACGGCCGACGGCAAGGGCCTGGACCACGCCATCATCGGTCAGTGGACAACGCAGATCGCCGCGCTGATGGCTGACGACCTGGAAGTGGTACTCGTCTCCAGCGGGTCCATCGCCGAAGGCGTCGCTCGTCTGAAGCTGGCACAGCGCCCTACACAGGTCAACGAATTGCAGGCCGCCGCCGCCGTCGGACAGATGGGGCTGATTCGCGCCTACGAATCCGGCTTCGAACGCTTCAACCGGCTCACTGCACAGATCCTGCTGACGCATGACGACCTGGCCGACCGTCGACGCTACCTGAATGCACGTGGCACACTGACCACCCTGATCAGGCATCGAGTGCTTCCCATCGTCAACGAGAACGATACGGTCACTACCGCCGAGATCAAGCTGGGTGACAACGACACACTGGGCGCCCAGGTGGCCAACCTGATCGACGCCGACGTGCTTGTCCTGCTGACCGATCAGGATGGCCTGTTCGACAAGGACCCGCGCAGCAATCCCGATGCGCGCCTGCTGGAACGCGCCAATGCGAGCGACCCCGCCATACTGGCATTGGCCGGACCTCCGGGCTCGACCCTGGGTAGCGGCGGCATGCGAACCAAGGTACTGGCAGCTGACAGAGCGGCGCAGAACGGCACCACCACGGTGATTGCCAATGGGCGTGAAACCGACATCCTGCTGCGGCTGCGCAAGGGAGAACCACTGGGCACCATGCTGACCAGCGACCAGAAGCCGGTGGACGCACGCAAGCGCTGGCTGGCCGATCATCTGCGAGCGAAGGGCACACTGGTACTGGATGATGGTGCCTGCCATGTGCTGCAGAGCCGTGGCTCCAGCCTGCTGGCTGTGGGTGTTCGCCAGTGCAGCGGGGAATTCTCACGCGGCGAGCTGGTGTCATGCGTCAGCCAGAGCGGCCGGGAAATAGCACGCGGACTGAGCAACTACAACTCATCGGACACACGCAAGGTGCTGGGCAGATCCAGCGAAGAATTCGAACAACTATTGGGCTTTGCCAGCGAACCGGAACTGGTCCACCGGGACAACATGATCGTTTTCCGGTGAACCAGCCTCTGGAGATTCAGCGGCAAGCCAGGTACAACGCCGGGGCCTTGCAGCCCCGGATGGCATTACGCCAGAGCGCGAACCTGAGCGTTGAAACGGCTCTTGTATCGGGCTGCCTTGTTCTTGTGAATCAGCCCCTTGCGAGCCATGTGATCCAGAACGGGTACGGCTTCCTTGTAGGCTGCCTCTGCCGCGGTCTTGTCACCGGTTGCAAGTGCTGCGAATACTCTCTTGACCATCGTACGCATCATGGAGCGCTGGCTCGCATTGCGTTGACGGGATTTTTCTGCCTGACGGACGCGTTTACGCGCCTGAGCTGTGTTTGCCACGGACTATCCTCTAACTTGACATTACTGAATTCAGCCGCCCATTATCCACCGCCTTTTGCAAGACGTCAACGACAGATTTCATGAAACCGGCAAATCTTGTTCGATCCGGGTCCATTGTGGGCCTGATGACCCTGCTTTCAAGAGTGCTGGGCTTTGTTCGTGACCAGGTTCTCGCGATCGTGTTCGGTGCCGGTGCCACCACCGATGTGTTTCTGGTGGCCTTCAAGATCCCCAATTTTCTGCGTCGCCTGTTTGCCGAGGGTGCCTTCGCCACGGCCTTTGTGCCGGTGTTCACCGAGTACAAGGAAACCCGCAGCCGCGAGGCCATGATCGATCTGGCGGCGCATGTCTCCGGCACACTCAGCGTCATCCTGCTGCTGGTGAGCACACTGGGGGTCATGCTCAGTCCGCTGCTGATCATGCTGTTCGCACCGGGCTTCATCGATGAGCCTGAGCGCTTCGAGCTGGCCACCCACATGCTGCGCATTACCTTTCCCTACCTGTTCTTCATCAGTCTGGTTGCCTATGCCGGCAGCATGCTCAACACCTTCGGCAAGTTCGCGGTGCCCTCGTTCACGCCGGTGCTGCTCAACATCTGCATGATTGCGGCAGCCCTGACCTTCAGCCCGATGTTCGAGGCGCCCGTGGTGGCGCTCGCCTGGGGGGTCTTCGCCGCCGGTGCCGTGCAGCTGTTTCTGCAACTGCCCTTCCTGCGACAGATCGGCCTGATTCCCCGGCCCCGCTGGGGCTGGAAGCACCCGGGGGTCAGACGCATCCTGAAGCTCATGGCACCGGCCATTCTCGGCTCCTCGGTAGCGCAGATCAATCTGCTGCTGGACACCATCATTGCCTCCTTTCTGACAGCCGGCAGTCTGAGCTGGCTCTACTACAGCGATCGCCTGATGGAATTCCCGCTGGGCTTGCTGGGTGTGACCCTGGCGACGATCATCCTGCCCAGACTCTCACGCGAACATTCGCTCGATACCCCTGATGAATTTCGTCGAACGCTGGACTGGGCCCTGCGTCTGCTGGTGATCCTGGGTCTGCCGGCGGCCATCGGCCTCATGATCCTGGCCAGGCCGATGTTGCTGACCCTGTTCGGCTACGGAGAATTCACGCCCGGCGATGCCAACATGGCCAGTTACAGCCTGATCGCCTATGGCGCCGGACTACCGGCCTTCCTGGCGGTCAAGATCTTCGCCCCGGCCTTCTTCGCCCGGCAGAACACCCGGACCCCGGTACGCATAGGCATCATCGCTCTGGTCGCGAACATGGGTTACAACCTGTTGTTCGTCTTGCCGATGATCTGGCTGGATTTCATTGCCCCGCATACGGGCTTGGCGCTGGCCAGTTCGGTGGCCGCCTGGCAACAGGCCATCATGCTCTATCGTCGGCTCGAAGCCGATGAGATCTACACGATCTCTGCCAGCGTCTGGGAGTTCATGCGTCGCAGCCTGCCTGGACTGCTCGCGCTGACGGTCCTGCTGCTGCTGTGTACGCAGATTCAGTGGCAGGCAATGGGCGCGCTTGGTAGGCTGGGAACTCTCCTCGGTATAATCGTGGGCGGCAGCCTCGTCTACGCAGCAGGATTGCTGCTGGCCGGCATCCGTCCTCGACAACTGGCGAGCCCATGAACCTCCATCCATCCGTCATGACAGCGATACCATGCAACTGATTCGAGGCCTCGGCAACTGGCCGGATGCCATTGATACCGCCATTACCATTGGCAATTTCGATGGCGCTCATCTCGGACATCAGGCCATGTTCGACGAGGTGGTCCGAACGGCGCGCGAACGCCAGCTGGCAAGCACGGTCATCAGCTTCGATCCGCTGCCGCATGAATATTTCGTGGCGCAGGCCGCTCCGGCTCGCTTGCAGGGCCTGCGCGACCGTTACAACAGCATCAAGGCCGCCGGCATCGAGCGCCTGTTGCTGCTGGACTTCGATCACGAATTTGCCGCACAGTCGGCTGATGACTTCGTCAATGAGGTACTGATCGACACCCTGCATGCCCGACACCTGGTCATTGGCGACGATTTTCGTTTCGGGCACCGGCGTCTGGGCAACTTCGAGCTGCTCGAAGCCGCCTCGAAAACACATGAATTCACCCTGCAACAGAGCCCGACCTGTATTTCTGGTAATCAACGTGTGTCCAGTACGCTCATCCGGGATCATTTACGCAATGGTGCGCTGAGCGAGGCCGCCACTCTGCTCGGTCGCCCCTATCGCATCAGCGGACGAGTCGTCCACGGCGACAAGGTTGGCCGCCAACTGGGGTTTCCCACCGCCAATGTGGCTCTGGGCCGTCATCGCCCGGCGCTACGCGGTGTCTTTGCAGCCTGGGCGCACGACGAGGACACTGGCCGACGCCATGCTGCGGTGGCCAATCTCGGTGAACGACCCACGGTCGGCGGACACAAACTGTTGCTGGAAGTGCATCTGCTGGATGCCGAGGAGCAGCTCTACGGCCATCATCTGGCCATCGATTTTCTCGAAGCACTGCGTCATGAACAGCGATTTGCATCACTGGACGAACTCAAGGCACAGATTGCGCGCGATGCGGACGCTGCACGCGAACTCATGAGCCGCAGATGACTTACACTGACCCACTTTGTACGACTGACGAAGCAAGACACACGTGACCGATTACAAAAAGACGCTGAACCTGCCCAAGACCGATTTCCCCATGCGGGGCAATCTGGCCAAACGCGAGCCGGAAATGCTGGCGCGCTGGAACGAGCAGGACCTGTACCAGCACATTCGCGAGCACTCGGCGGGCCGCCCGAAGTTCATTCTGCATGACGGACCTCCCTACGCCAACGGCGATATTCATATCGGCCATGTGGTCAACAAGGTCATCAAGGACATGATCGTGAAGTCCAAGCAGCTCGCCGGTTTCGATTCGCCCTATGTGCCGGGCTGGGATTGCCACGGTCTGCCCATCGAGAACAAGGTGGAAGGGCTGATCGGCAAACCCGGCGGCAATGTCACCGAAGCCGAGTTTCGCGCACGCTGTCGGGAATACGCCAGCGAACAGATTGCCAACCAGAGCACGGAATTCCAGCGCCTGGGCATTCTGGGTGAGTGGCAGGCGCCTTATCTGACCATGAACTTTGCCAATGAGGCAAACATCGTGAGAGCGCTGGGCAAGATCATCGAAGCCGGGCATGTCTACAAGGGCACCAAACCGGTCTACTGGAGCTGGGGTGCGCATTCCGCCGTTGCCGAGGCCGAGATCGAGTACGAGGACAAGACCTCCACCGCCATCGATGTGCGTTTCGCCCCGCGCGACCAGGCAGCCGTGCTGAACATCTTCGGCGCCGAGGATGATGGCAGCGAGGTCAATATCGTCATCTGGACCACCACGCCATGGACCATCCCGGGCAATCTCGCCATCACGCTGCACCCCGAGCTGCAATATGCGCTGGTGGCCGTCAATGGCGAGCGCCTGATCATGGCCGAGGCCATGGTCGATGATGTCATGGCACGTTACGGGTTCAGCGATTACAGCACGGTGGCCACCGCTGCAGGTGAATCACTCAAGGGGCAGTTGTTCAAGCACCCGCTGTATGAACGCGATTCCCTGCTCATCATGGGTGACTACGTGACGACCGATGCCGGCACCGGTGCCGTGCATACGGCGCCGGATCACGGCGTCGACGACTTCTACGCCGCCAAGGCCCATGGCCTGGGTCTGCTGGATTACGTCAATGATCACGGCGTCTTTCGAGACCACGTCGAGCTGTTCGGTGGCGAGCATGTCATGAAAGTGGACGCTCACATGATCGAGGAACTGGAGAGCCGCGGCCGTCTGATCAAACATGAAAAGTATCAGCACAGCTACCCCTACTGCTGGCGCACCAAGACCCCCATCATCTACCGCGCCACGCCGCAGTGGTTCATCGGCATGGACACCGAAGGCCTGCGGCGCGACACCCTGGCCGAAATCGACAAGGTGAAATGGATCCCTGACTGGGGCCAGTCACGCATTCATGGCATGATTGCCGGCCGCCCCGATTGGTGCATTTCGCGTCAACGCTACTGGGGGGTGCCCATCACGCTGTTCCTGCACAAGGAAACCGGTGAACTGCACCCGGACACCACGGCTCTGGTGGAGAGGGCGGCACAGCGCATTGCCGAACAGGGCATTCAGGCCTGGTTCGATCTCGATCCAGCCGAGTTGCTGGGCGACGATGCCAATGACTATGACAAGGTGACGGATGTGCTGGATGTCTGGTTCGACTCCGGCACCTCCTGGATGCATGTCCTGCAACAGGACGAGAAACTGAGCTATCCGGCCGATATCTATCTGGAAGGCTCTGACCAGCATCGTGGCTGGTTCCATTCCTCGATACTGACGAGCGTTGCCATCAATCGCCATGCCCCGTATCGCCAGGTACTGACTCACGGCTTCACGGTGGACCAGCAGGGTCGCAAGATGTCCAAGTCCCTGGGTAACATCATCGCTCCGCAGAAGCTGCTGAAAACCCTCGGTGCCGACATCGTGCGTCTGTGGGTCAGTTCGACCGACTATCGCGGTGAAATGACGGTATCCAACGAGATCCTGGATCGCATGGCCGATGCCTATCGCCGCATCCGCAACACCGCCCGCTACCTGCTCAGTGCCATCGATGACTTCGACCCCGACCTGCATACGGTTGCGCCCGAAGACATGCTGGCGCTGGATCGCTGGGCCGTGGATTGCGCCCTGCGCACACAGAGCACGGTTCATGAAGCCTACGAGGCCTATCAGTTCCATACGGTGTACCAGACCATTCACCATTTCTGTGCAGTCGACATGTCGAGCTTCTATCTCGACATCATCAAGGACCGCCAGTACACCATGCCCGCCGACAGCCTCGGCCGTCGCTCGGCGCAAACAGCCATGTACCAGATCACCGATGCCCTGGTACGCTGGATCACACCGGTTCTGAGTTTCACGGCCGATGAAATCTGGCAGCATCTGCGCGAACAGTCGGAAACCGATCGCAGTACGCGCTCACCGACGCCATTCACCCAGACCTACCTCGAGACATTGCCGGCTCTGGACGATGACGCCCTGCTGAGTCGGGCTGATTGGCAGGCAGTGACCCAGGTACGTGAAGCAGTGTCCAAGTCACTGGAAAACCTCAGAAGCGCAGGTACCATCGGCGGCGCTCTGGAGGCCAGTGTGACCGTCTATGCCTCCGATGCGCTGGCGCAGATTCTGGCCAGACTGGGTGATGAACTGCGCTTCGTGTTCATCACATCGACAGCGGCAGTGGAATCCCTGGACCAGAAACCGGCGGAGGCAGAAATGCACAGCGCCAGCGGACTGGAATTTGCCGTACAGACCAGCAAGGCGAGCGGTGAGAAATGCGTTCGATGCTGGCATCTGCGAGAGGATGTCGGTACTGACAGCGAGCATCCGGACGTCTGCGGTCGTTGCATCAGCAATGTACACGGCAGCGGCGAACAGCGATCCATTGCCTGATCATGTCTCACGCATTGCGCTATGGCATCGTGATTCTGATCGTGATACTCGATCAGATCACCAAGATCTGGGCGGATCGCTCGCTGGAGATGTATCAACAGATTCCGGTGACCGGTTTCTTCAACATCACCAAGGCTTACAATTACGGTGCTGCCTTCAGTTTTCTGGATAACGAGGGAGGCTGGCAGCGCTGGTTCTTCACAGCCATCAGCCTGGTCGTCAGCATCGTGCTGTGCGTCTGGCTGTTTCGCATGACACGGGCAGAGCGCTGGCTGAGTGTTGCCATCGCCCTGATTCTGGGTGGGGCAGTCGGTAACCTGATCGATCGTGCCGTTTACGGCTATGTCGTGGATTTCATTCAGGTGTACTGGAATACCAGCTACTTCCCCTCTTTCAATATTGCCGATGCCGCCATAAGCTGCGGTACGGTGCTGCTGCTGTGTCTGACCCTGTTCGAGAAGAACGACCCGACAGCCGAAAAGCACGAAGACAAGCCGGCGTCCTGATTCAGGGCGCTGTTGACGGATGATCGCACGACCAGTTCGAACACAGGACCGGTCGCCGGAATCAGCGCAGGCTGGCAGAGACTGCAGCCGTTACAGCGCGGCCGGGTTCAGCCCCATTAACCAGGATTGACTACCATGAAAATTCTACTCGCCAATCCACGCGGCTTCTGTGCCGGTGTTGACCGCGCCATCGAAATCGTCGAGCGCGCCATCGAGATTCACGGGGCGCCCATCTACGTGCGTCACGAAGTCGTGCACAACAAGTACGTGGTTGATGGCCTACGGGACAAGGGCGCGGTGTTCGTCGAGGAACTGGATGAAGTACCGGACAATGCGACAGTCATCTTCAGTGCCCATGGCGTTTCACATGCCGTGGAAAGCGCGGCGCATGGACGGGGTTTGCAGGTGTTCGATGCCACCTGCCCGCTGGTCACCAAAGTTCACCTGGAAGTCGTGAAATACGCACGTCAGGGCAAGGAAGTCATCCTGATCGGTCACGCCGGACACCCTGAAGTGGAAGGCACCATGGGACGTTATGACACCAGCAATGGTGGCCGCATCATCCTGGTGGAAAAGCCGTCGGATGTCGAGACACTGGAAATCAGGGACCCGGAAGGCCTGGCATTCGTGTCACAGACGACCTTGTCCGTGGATGATACCCAGGATGTCATCGATGCCCTGCGCAAGCGCTTTCCCGCCATTGCCGCACCGAATCGCGATGATATCTGCTACGCCACGCAGAACCGCCAGGATGCTGTCAAGAAGCTGTGCGAAGAGGTCGATCTGCTGCTGGTCGTCGGGGCGAGCAACAGCTCCAATTCCAACCGATTGGCAGAACTCGGAGAACGTGCAGGCGTCGAATCACGCCTGATCACCCGAGCAGTGGATATCGACAGCCGTTGGCTGGCCGGCAAACAGAGCGTCGGGGTCACCGCTGGTGCATCAGCTCCCGAGATTCTGGTCAACGAGGTGATCGAGCGACTGCGTGCAGAAGGCGGGCAGCCTGCTGTCGAGTACGATGGCATACGCGAGACGATCACCTTCTCGATTCCGAAACCTCTGCGCCGCATGGACAGATCCGCCAGCTGACTGTTCTGTAAGCAGCCCTCTCACCGACGAATCCTGCGCTTGTGTCGCAACCCGGCGTACGAGGGCAGACGGGGCACAGCACCTGCCTCGCACGCACCATTCCCAGAGAACCCCATGAAGCACCTGTTGAAATCCACCGCCGCAGCCAGCCTTCTGCTCGGCACCATGAGCCTGGCCTCGGCGCAGGCTGACTGCGGCATCGACAAGGGCAGAGTCAGCATACTGTCCGACGATTTCGAAGCTATGCATGTCGTTGCCGACAGAGCCGTGGCATGCGCCAGCGACACCGTACAGATCACCACGAACCAGACCGCAGAGCACAAGAACATCCAGGTCCCGGCACTGAGTGCCGAGCCTGCCACCTATACCGTTGCCATTGTGCCGAACAATTCCCTGCCGCCATTGCTCAATGAGGATCTGGTACGGC
Source organism: Granulosicoccus sp. 3-233 (assembly GCF_052681095.1). NCBI lineage: Bacteria > Pseudomonadati > Pseudomonadota > Gammaproteobacteria > Chromatiales > Granulosicoccaceae > Granulosicoccus > Granulosicoccus sp. 3-233. The sequence goes on along the minus strand of NZ_JBQYLE010000012.1, from coordinate 172,875 downwards.
CGCTCGATGCGCTCATCGACAAGTTCAGACCCGCATTGCAGGACCATCAGCTGATCCGGATCGATGGCAAGGTCATGGCCATTGCCTTCATGGTCAATACCCAGCATCTGTGGTACCGCAAGGACTTGCTCGAGGCAGCCGGGGTCGAACCACCAGAGAGCTATGAGGAAGTTCTGACAGTGGCTGCAGCTCTGCGTGAACAGGGCATCAAGGAATATCCACTGGCACTGAACCTGAAACCCGGCTGGGATCTGGGCACCGAGTTCCTGAACATGTACCAGGGTTTCGGTGGTGAACTGTTCAAGGACAATTCCGCTGAACCCCGCATTGACAGTGAAGAGGGTGTCAGGACGCTGAACATGCTCAAGGAGCTGTCCGAATACATGAGCCCGGAGTTCGCGACTTTCGATACCAATGAAGTCTCACGTCGCTGGGCCGCCGGAGAACTGGCCATCTACAATGGCTGGAGCTCTCGCCCCGGTGGCATCATCGATCCGGAGGGCAGCTCTGCGCCCGAGGTCATCGCCAACTCGGCCTTCGGCGCTGCACCCACGGTTGCCGGTGGCACCACACCCGCCAGCTATCTCTGGTGGGTGGGCTTCACGATCGCCCGCAACATCTCGGACGAAGACGCTGAAGCATCATTTCAGGCCATGATGCATGCGATTTCACCAGAACTGCTGGAAACTTCCGCAGAGCAAGCCGTCTGGTTGATTGCAGGCTACCAGCCAACGGCCGCCTCCACCGGTGCGTTCCTGACCGTCGAGGCCGGAGCCGAACCGTTTCCCATGCTGCCCTACATGGGCTTGCTGCACACCGCCCTGTCCGAGAACCTGATCGAATTCCTGCAAGGCAAGGAGAGTGCCGAGCAGGCACTGGCCGATGCCACACAGGCCTACCGGGCAGCGGCCACGGAAGCCGGCTACCTGAAATGACCATGCACTTGGCACACTTGCATTACGCTGCCAGCTGACACGACTCGAACAATGAGGCATCGGCAATTCCTGTTGTTCATGCTGCCGACAATGCTCGTCATGCTGCTCTTCATTGCACTGCCACTGATCTCGGTGGCCGTGCAGTCGCTCTTCGTCGAGCATGAGCAGGTCATGAAAGCGGTAGAGAACTGTGGCCCCTTCGGCTGCCGCCTGGAAATGCAAGTCGATGCCGAGGCCATGAAGACGCTGCGGGAAGATCAGCCGCTGGGAAGATTCAATGGCTTGGGCACCTACCTTGATGCCAACCACCTGGCCATTGAGCAGATCGGCACCATCTGGCAGCAGAGCAGCACTCTGTCACAGGCTGTCGGACAGCTGCTCAATCTTCCCTTCTACAAGGCATTGAGCTTCACCCTTGCCTACACGGCCATCGTCACACCGCTGGTCATCGTGTTCGGCTTCATCATTGCCCTGGCCGTCAACCAGTTGCCAGCCTTGCTGCGTGGACCGGTGATCTTCTTTTCCCTGCTGCCCATGATCGTGACGCCACTGATCGGATCTCTGGTCCTGTTCTGGATGATCGATGCAAAGGGGATCATCGGCGCCAATCTGCAACTGCTGTTCGATGATCCGCAACTGTCGTTGAAAGCCTCTCCCGTGCTGACCTGGGTGACACTCTTCGTCTACGGTGTCTGGCACTCGATACCACTGAGCTTCATCATCTTCTTCGCCGGTCTGCAGACCGTGCCGAAGGACATACTGGATTCTGCCCGAGTCGATGGTACCCATGCCCTGCAGCGGGTTCGCTATGTCATCATTCCTCACCTGATGCCGTTGGCGATCTTCGTGGCGCTGGTTCAGTTGATGGACAATTTTCGCGTTTTCGAACCGATTGTCGGTCTGAGTGCCCAGGCCAATGCCACCTCCCTGAGCTATCAGATCTACAGTGATCTGCGCGGCCAGGAAAGCCCCTTGTACGGTTCGGCGTCGGCAACCTCCCTGATGACCATCATCGGCATCATCATCCTGTTGCTTCCCATGCTTCGACGCAGCTGGCGCGACTTCAGACAGCAAGTCTGAGTGATGCCCCTGATGAACAGACCATTCAATTCCCGCTCCATGGCGCTGGGTCTCCTGTCGCTGACAGTGGTCTTGCTGTGGGTACTGGTCGCCGCCTTTCCCTTTGCCTGGACACTGTGGGGCTCGTTCAAGCTGGAAGCGGACTTTCTGTCACCTGCCGACTGGAAAAACGCCCTGCATGGCCCGAACACCATCGATCGTACCGGCAGCGCGTTTTCCGGTTCGGCCTACTACGGCGCCTGGATCGAGAAGGCCTTCTGGAAAGCGACGCTGAATACACTGATCGTCACCGTATCCGTGGTTGTATTGTCCCTGGGTATCGGTCTGCTCGGTGCCTACGCCCTGGCTCGCTCGGGGTTCCGCTACGCTTTCTGGCTGCTGATTGCAGCCCTGGTATTTCGGGCCATGCCACATATCACTCTGGTGTCCGGCTATCTTCTACCTTTCTTCGAATTGAAGATCTGGGGCTACCTGCCAACCAGCATCATTGTCCTCGTGGCCATCAATCAACCGTTCACCCTGTGGATGCTGCACGCGTTCTTTCTGAACATTCCACGCGAGATCGATGAAAGCGCCATGATCGACGGTTGCACCCAGTTCCAGGCGTTTCGACTGACCGTCATCCCGCTGATGTGGCCCGGCATCATCACCACGGGCCTGTTCAGCTTCCTGCTGTCCTACAACGACTTCACGGTGACCTCGATTCTACTGAGCCAGGACAACCAGACCATGATCCCCAGAGTTGCCAGCTTCCTGGGCACGACTCAGTCCGAAGGTGAGGTCATGTATGCTGTGGCAGCGGCCGTGTCCTCCATTGCACCGCTCTGCATCCTGATCCTGCTGTTCCAGCGGCAGATCGTCAGCGGCCTGACCGCGGGTGCCGTCAAGGGTTGAGCCCGGCCAACACGTCTGCAGTGCCGACTGCAGTTCCTTCAACACCCAGGGAAGATCCCGCAAATGAACGACAGACGCGACCCATTCGACGGCCCCGACCTGCACGGTCAGACCTACTCCCGGGCAAACATGAGCCAGACGAACTTCGATGGCGTCAACCTCAGTGAATCACGGTTCTTTGCCGTATTGAGTGATGCCAGCTTCCGCGATACCAATCTGAGCCGCGCCGAGTTCGACGATGTCAATCTGTCCGAGGCCCGGTTTCACGATATCAATCTGCAGAACGCGCGTTTCGACAACATCAATTTCTCGAACGTCAGTATCAGCAATGCCAATCTGCAAGGCATGACCATCAACGGCATTCTGGTTACCGAGCTGCTGGACGCCTTCGCAGCGCAGACAGGAAAAAACTGAAAAACCTGAATTTGGTCTGCACAACACGTGCATTGAACAACGATTTTTCATACTGAATAGTCGTAGAATTTCCTTGTTTGCACATATCACGCGTTTTTCTCAAGATATTTGCATATTGTCCGCAGCATTCCCATACTGCCCTTACAGACAGTCAGACGACTGCGGACACTGGAGACTCTCATGGGCCCCTACCCTCACAATGCACCCAAAGCCACCATCGACGATGTCAATGTCGCAGGCACCGATGGCTTCGAGTTCGTCGAGTTTGCCCATCGCGATCCGGCGGAGCTGGAAGCTCTGTTTGACAGGATGGGATATCTGGAAGTCGCCAGGCACAGGAGCAAGAATATCTCCCTGTATCGTCAGGGGCGTGTCAACTACATTCTCAATCGCGAGAAGGACTCCCATGCTTCCCGCTTCGTGGAGGAACATGGCCCCTGCGCACCCTCCATGGCCTGGCGGGTCGTGGATGCCCAACACGCCCTGAAATGTGCGCTGGACTATGGCGCAGAGGAATACACCGGCGATGACAAGACCCTGGACGTGCCGGCGGTCATCGGTATCGGCGGTTCCCTGCTGTATCTGGTCGAGGAATACGATCAGGGTCGCTCACCTTATGACAAGGAGTTCGAATGGCTGGGCGAACGAGATCCGCAACCCACAGGCGCTGGCTTCTACTATCTGGATCATCTGACGCACAACGTCATGCGTGGCAACATGGATACCTGGTACCAGTTCTATGCCACGGCTTTCAACTTCCGGGAAATCCGTTTCTTCGACATCAAGGGCAAGATGACGGGGCTGACCAGCCGCGCTCTGACATCACCTTGCGGCAAGATCCGTATTCCGATCAATGAAAGTGCCGATGAAAACAGTCAGATCGAGGAGTACCTGAAGGAGTACAAGGGCGAAGGCATTCAACACATCGCCGTGGGTACTGATGATATCTATGCAGCAACCGACCGGATTGCCGACAAGGGCATGGAGTTCATGCCTGGCCCACCACCCATCTACTATGACAAATCATTCGAGAGAGTGGTGGATCACGAAGAACCCATCGAAAAGATGAAGAAACACGGCATCCTGATCGATGGTGAAGGTGTAGTGGACGGCGGATCAACGCGCATTCTGCTGCAGATTTTCTCGAAGACGGTGATTGGTCCGATCTTCTTCGAATTCATTCAGCGCAAGGGTGACGACGGTTTCGGAGAAGGCAATTTCAAGGCCTTGTTCGAGTCGATCGAGGAAGACCAGATTCAGCGGGGTGTACTGAAAGCCTCTGCCTGATCAGGAACGGGCTCACGGACGAGCCTCCTGATCCTCCGGGTCCAACAGGCCCGGCTGGTTCTCCCGTCTGCGGCCTTGACGGCCACTGTGCGCCATTCCCGTGTCATGTTATCTTGCTGGAATTCCAGTCACTCGCCGACACAGGTCATACGATCATCATGCCGCAGCTTGATCCGGACAGACTTTTCCCGCTCGACAATCGCAGCCAGGCAATCGCACGAGAACTCTACCAGCGCATTTCGGACCTGCCCATCATCAGTCCGCATGGTCATACGGACCCGAGATGGTTTGCCGAGAATGCCGCATTCCCCAACGCCGCAGAGTTGTTCGTCATTCCCGACCATTATGTATTCCGCATGCTGGTTTCACAGGGAATCAGCCTCGAGTCGCTGGGTGTCCCTCGGGTTGATGGCGGCGCCGTGGAAACGGATCCCAGAGCCATCTGGCGCGTCTTTGCGGAGAATTATCATCTTTTTCGCGGTACGCCATCTCAGCTGTGGATCGATCACTCCTTCGAACAGGTATTCGGTATTGCCGAGAACCTGAACGCCGCCACGGCAGACAGGATGTATGACACGATCACGGAGAAACTGGCAACCGACGAATTTCGTCCCCGCGCTCTGTTCGAGCGATTCAACATGGAGCTTCTGGCAACGACCGAGAGCGCCCTGGATCCGCTGGAGGCACACAGTGCACTCGCAGCATCGGACTGGCAGGGTCGTGTCATCACGACCTATCGACCCGATGCCGTGACCGACCCCGAGTTCGACGGATTCGTGGAAAATGTCAGGCAGCTTGGCCTGTTGACCGACTGCGACACCAGCACGTATGCCGGTTATCTGGATGCCCATCGTGCACGTCGCCGGTTTTTCAAACAGCACGGCGCTACCGCAACCGATCATGGTCACCCGACGGCGCGCACCGAAGACTTCAGTCAGGACGAGATGACGCGACTGTTCGACAAGGTGTCAAGCGGGCGCTGCAGTGCCGAGGAAGCGGATGCCTTTCGTGGACAGATGCTGACCGAAATGGCCCGCATGAGCCTGGATGACGGGTTGAGCATGCAGATCCATCCCGGATCACTGCGCAATCACAATCACGGCGTCGCGGCACGTTTTGGCCGTGACAAGGGATTCGATATTCCAACACGAACCGACTACGTCAATGCCCTTCAGCCGCTGCTCAATGCAGTGGGTATGGAGCCACAATTGACCATCATCGTTTTCACACTGGACGAAACAGCCTTTTCCCGTGAGCTGGCGCCTCTGGCCGGGGTCTACCCTGCCTTGAAACTGGGACCACCCTGGTGGTTCTTCGACAGCTATGAAGGCATGCGCCGCTTCCGGGAAAGCACGACCGAGACCTGTGGCTTCTACAATACTGCAGGCTTCAACGATGATACTCGTGCCTTCTGCTCCATTCCCGCCCGTCACGATGTCGCTCGACGTGTCGACTGCGCCTATTTGGGGACACTGGTTGCCAGTGGCAGATTGAGTGAAGACGATGCCGGAGAGGTCGCTCAGGCCTTGACCTACGATCTGGCGAAGAGCGCCTACGGCCTGTAGTTGCCAGCAACGACGGCTGGAGTCTTTCAGGCGTTTTTCCAGGCCGAAAAAAAGCCGGACCAAGTCCGGCTTTCTCCTGCTTCAGACCTACATGGCGAGTGAACAGCGTACTTGGGGAACGCTGTCACTCAACCGGTCACGAACGAGCGACGTTGTTCTCGATCTTCGTGTTGGAACTCTCGGTACGCTCCTCGATGAGCTGGTTCAGTGCATCGAAAGCCTGCTGATCATCGACAATACCTTCAATTGCAAGTGTGCCGTCTTCCATCGGATTCACCGAAATACCATAAGATCCGAGCATGGGATGCAGCTGGATATCACTCTGCAGTTCGGTAGCTTCCACCTTGGCCGCATCGGATGCATCAGCCAGAGCTACATTACCGAGAGACATCATGGTCAACATGCCGGCAGCGGTGATGGCAGTCAGTGTATTTGATACTTTCATTGATATATCCTCTTTCGTTGATTGTGGTTGGTAATACAAGGGCGAATTCAGTCTCGGTTGTTCGACTTGCAATCCCGATCTGTCACAGCCCTGAACTTGCAAATGCCGGATGGGCGTGCAATCGCCATCCGTAAAGGATGGTTTCTATCCGTCCATATCCAGTGATTCAGCCCACTTGTCTACCTGAGCCTCAGCCTCTTCCTGAGCGATTCCGTATTTCTCCTTGATCATGCCGACAAACTGATCGCGCTTGCCTGACAGCTGGTCGACTTCGTCGTCAGTCAAGTCACCCCATGTCTCCTGGACATTGCCCTTGAACTGATCCCAGTTACCTTCCACCTGATTCCATACACCGTCATCAGCCAGAACAGGACCGCCAAGCAGTGCCAGACCAACTATTGATGCTCCAATGATGCGCTTCATGAATATGATCTCCATCTTTTAATAATGACTTCGGTAATTGAAAGTGTCTTTGCTGCACCGTGCGCGCGCAAAGCTTTCGCAACGGTTCAACCCAAATCTGTCACTGATATGACCGGGCTTCTACAGCCTCTTTCACTCACTGCTCAGCTGGCGTCTATGTCCTGGGACCGCGCCCGCGAATGAACGAAATGATGGCCAATATCAGAAATACGACAAACAGAATCTGAGCGATGCTGGTAGCGCTTCCGGCGATACCACCAAAACCCAGAACAGCTGCGATAATGGCGATGACAAAAAATGCGATTGCCCAACTAAGCATGACGTTCTCCCTTTTAATCGTTTCTCGCCGTGATTGGCTGTAAACGTTGGAGATAAATCTACAGCAGGCTTGCGGGGACACAGCACGATTGAAAAATGGACAATCCCGCCGACACCTGTCGCCAAACAGGCTTCCCGGAACCGGAAGGAGGCGTTGCCATGCAATCTTTCCGAACTGCAAGGCGCGGGGGGATATGTCCGGCCATGGGAGCAGTTCACACGCTGAAGCGGTCCTCTGCGACAGGGCGGGAGTTGTGCTTATCTCCCCGGGATGACATCGGCATCAGGTTCACACAGACATTCCTGCGGCCACGATGAGCAAGTGCTGACGGGATCCGGCCGCGTACTGGCAACCGTCATTACTGCGGTGTAATCATGCCCGTTCGAGTCGCGGGGCATTCACGCAAGCAAGCGCAGGCATGCAAGCCGACAGCGGCATTTTCACTTCAATCGGCTGAAAAACCAGTCGGGAGAATAGCCAGCGGCAGTAGGCGCGACCCGGGGTATGGCAGAGCATGCTCTGGAGCTGCGCGAGGCATCATCGCTCTGCGGACTCTCGACAGACGGGACATTGTCAGGCGCTACGTGGAAACGCCAATCCAGGTCGACGTTCGACATCGCCCCCTCATATAAACCACGCCTGGGCGCAGCCTCCGGCCGCAGCCTGAAACGCTGGCGATGACAGCACAGCACGCAAACCTGCGACACCAACATAAGAGTGCCGGAGCTGTGGTATTGAAGTGAGCACGGAGACCATCGTCCACCGCCACACTACACCGATACTACAAGACCTCTGTCAATCGAGCGCTTCAGCTGGCCTTGAGCAGCGCCTCGACCGTGACCAGTCGGCCGGTTGCCGCCTTGACGATTTCACCGGGTGTAGTCAGGTCGATACCGGCCTGCTGCAGTCGACGAGCCAGCAACAGATTGTTGGCACTCGGGATGGAACTCTGCTTCGGCTCCGGCATTTCGGATTGAATGATCAGCAGTGCTGCCGTCACAAGATCCGTATAGGTGATTTCACCGTTATGATTGCGATACCAGTCGCGCGCAGTCTGGCAGGCATCGATGAACTCGACCGGAAAGTCCCAGTCGGCGATCAACCAGCTACTGACGATGACTCGCAGCTTGTCGATCACACCAGCCAGTTGCTCTTCATCATTGAAGCGATCGGCATGCTGATTGGCATGCGTCAGTATCAGCAGCTCACCCACGTCAGCCGTCAGAGCCACCATCATGGCCACTTCCGGCTTCAGATGCGGCACCTCTCTGGCCAGCACCTGAACGATGGCCGATGACAATCGTGTGCGCTGGATGTACCTGCGCAGTCGTTTGCCAATCACTTCATTGGCGGGAATCATGGTATTTCGTTGCAGGAGCTCCGACAGATTGCGCTGGGTTTCCTCCACCCCCATACGGGTGATGGCACCGCGAATACTGGAGGTGGCATCCGAACTGGCAGCGTCAATACTGTTGGCAACTCGCACGATATGCACAGCGAGTCCGGGGTCGCTCTGAATGACTTCGGCCAACTCGGGAATACCACCGACCTGCTTGTAGGCAGCCAGAATCCGGGTGGCAGCATCCCTGGAGCTGGCCAGCGTGACGTTACGACTCTTGATGGCCGCCACGATATCGTCAAAGACGACATTGTCGTCCTCTCCGACCTGAACATCCATCACACTGATGGCGTTTTTCTGCTGTTCCTTGAGCAATATGCTCAGTTGCTCGCGGCCGAATCTGACGATTCTCGCCACCGTACTGGTTCGCGCACTCTGGTACGCGCCCTTGTCCTGAAACAGGGGCTGCAGGGCTTCGCTTGTGTTGGCATTGATGACACCCACCTCATCCTTGCCGGAATACAGATTGAGGGAACCATCAACAAGGTACATCAGCCAGCGGTGGGAGTTCTCGGGCTTTATCTGGTCGTTGCGCTGCACATGTACCACGGTGGCAGTCTTGCACAGGGCCTCGCGATTGCTGGCGTTCAGTTCGCTTACTGGCGACACGGCAGCGGCCGCCGCCAATATCACCGACCCGCTCTCATCGGCGCCTGATGTCACTGGGTTCGAATCGCTCTTGAAAACCATAGTACCTGTATCTTCCTGTTGACCGATCGGCGCTTGATACCGTCTCGGCAAAACCACTGATTCTGAGAATGATGGCGGCTAACATCCGGAAAAGTTTACTGATCATCCCTCATGGGATGTGTTCGGGACGCGTAGTCCGGACTGCACCCGGGATCCGTGGTTCGAGACTTGCCGTCCGCAAGGTACGGGCCGAAATGCGTGATACCTGGCATACAGTCCGACGCATGCCGTCCGGGACACGGAGCCCGGAACGACATGCCCACTTCGATGAACCGACTCACGCCCTCAGTTGGTGTTGCTGCAATCCAGGTCCGATCCGTACGGACTGATATGGTTGGCTGGAATCTCGTCATCCTTGGTCACTTCCGAGCTTGGCAACGGGAGTGTCGTTCTGAAGGAATCGTCCGCCTCTGCCCCCAAAGCCTCAGCCCTGGCCGTTATCTCGACATAGGACCACAGGGAATTACTGGCCGGATACAGCATCTCGAAATACCCCGAGCCGTTCTTGTCCGTGGTCAGAGACCCACCGGAAATGGTGGCGTAGTCCTCATCATCGATGGCAGCCAGCGCGGCCGGATCCTGCGGGTCCAGCGAACCGTTGTTGTTGAAGTCCTCGCCGGAGTCCAGCAGACGGTTGCCATTGTCATCTTCACTGTCGCAGTTGACACTGCCACCGAACATGGCCCAATGATGTGCCGACCAGTTCTCGATATCCGGGGCATACTCGAAGCCACCTTCGTTGACCAGAACCATATACCCCTTCGTGTATCGAATCGGGCGGATGGACAGTTTCACGGTGGCATCTTCCAATGGGGTACCACTACCATCGGCAACCTGCACGATGAACGGCAATGCATACTGGGTACCCAGCGGCTTGATGTTGATTTCGTTCGATGTACCAATCGTCACATTCAGAGCACGCTCGACCACCGTCAGATTCAGCTCATCCATCAGTTCCGTTCCCTTGACACGGGCTTCGATCAGGATGTCATCCAGCTCGGTGGCATTGGCACCGGCAGTAAACGCAACACTGGCCACCCCCGAACTGTTGGTCTTGGCCGATGCCGGATTCAGCTGACCGCCCTTCAGGTCCACACTGGTGAAGTCCACGGTCTGATTCTTCACCGGATTGCCATTGTCATCGGTAACCAGCGCCATCAGGGTGCTCGCCTCGTTTGCATGCACCCGTGTGGTTGTTGCGTCTATGGACACATCGCCCGGCACCGTGGCCACGAATTCCACATCGACACTGGTCTTGGGATTGCCGGCCTGTGCACCTTCCACCGTCACCTTGGCAGGGCCGGCGCTGCTCGAGCGAAGCAGAATCGTCGCCTTGCCGGTTGCATCCGTCAACACCGTAGAGTCACCCACGATCTCACCGGCAGTGGTGGAAAAACGCAGCTCGCGCCCCGACACCACCGACCCCTGGCTGCTCCAGAAGACGACGATGCGATTGTTCTGGGACACGGGCAATTCCGCATTACTGGTATTGCTGGCAAAGCGCAGAACATCTTCTGCAACTTCGAAACTGTGCGTGGCGGTGACCGTACTGTTCAGCGCACTGATGCGGATCTTGTCGTCGGAATTGTCCGAACCGACCAGAATGGACACCCGTCCATCAGGGTCCGTGACGACCAGCGACGGTTCGATGCTGTTGCCGACCGATGAGGTTACATCGATCACCTGATTGGATATCGGCTCACCATTACCGGCAATCAGGCTCAGTACCAACTCTGCCTTGTCACCCAGAACCAGTGTGTCCGGCCCGGTCACCTCGAGCGTGCTACCCAGTGCCGTCACCTTGACTTCCGCATCGTTGCTGCCCGAAGCGACGGTAACGATGATGTCCCGGTTCTGAAAATCCTGGGGAAGCTTCAGCGTGGCGCTGGCCTCGCCGTTCTCATCGGTAGTTTCAGAGATGTTCTGCAGTACACCGCCGGTCGAACTGAAGGTTACCGGCGTATCCGCCAGAGCATTGTTGTTCTCATCTGTCACCAGAGCTGTAATGTTGGCTACATCGGTGCCGCCGGTATTGATGCTGTTGACATTGCTCAATACACGCAGACTGAGCTCATCGGCGCTGCCGCCATCGCCATCTCCATCAGTGCCGTTATCGACATCGCCACCGGTATTGAAGTCCGGCTGACCGGTACTGTCAGTGGTGCCGTCTTCATTGCGTTGTCCGCAGGCCGACAGCAAGATACTGGTCGCCAGCAGCAATACACCCAGATTCAACTTGTCCATTTTTTCAGACTCTCTTCTGCGCATGAGCATGACCTACCGGAACCCGCCGAAGTAGTGCTGAAAACCGATGGTCGTCGTGGTGAACGCACCGTCATCGAAATCGAGCACATGCAGATTCAGGGCAGTGGTCTCGTTACCGAACAGATTGATGCCGAAGCCCACCGCCGTACCCGCATCGCTGTCGTTGAAGTCCTCGTCGATATCCAGTCTTGCATGGCCGCCCAGCACATAGACCCCGACTCGGTCCCAGCGGTAGCCCAGACGCAACATGGCTGCCTGATAACTCACCAGGGAGTCGCTGAGGATGCTGCCACTCTGATCAGAGGCGGCTCCCGCTTCAAGTTCGATACCGACAAAGTCGAGTAACTGGATACCGACAGTGGCCGTGATGGTGCCCAGGCTCTTGTCACCACCGTCGGTGACATCGACACTGCCGTCGGCAAACCCTGCGCCAAAATACAGCTTGGTGACATCTGCGTGCGCAGTGCCTGCCAGTAGGCCAAGGCTCAGCACCAATCCGCTGAGTAGTCTTCTCATGAAACAATTCTCCAGTTAACGACTGCTTCATCACATTCCTGCGTGGAAGCGTTTTGAATTTGGCGATCCAGCGGGCAACGCAAGCCCCGCCGAGAAAAAACTTGAGTCAGAACAGAAACGTCCATCAAAAATGTCGGCCACTCCTCGAATTTCCTTAGCGTTTTGTTGTCCTGTACACATTGCCGCATGAATCAGACGAACAAGGTCACGACTCGGTATGATTGACCCCATCCACAAGCAGCGACTGAAAATCGTGCCGTATCCCCGCAAACGTCCGGATCGGACATCCGCAAGAATCAGCCTGGCAGACACGGTGTCGATTCATTGGCGACTGCTCATCCAGTGCCTGCTGGCCATGGCATTGCTTGCCTCATGCAGCAACCGTACCGAGCTGGACGATTCGGTTGCCGAGCTCACCCTGAAGACACTCTCCGGCCAGCCCGTGAAGGTTGGCGACGCCACGGGACCACTGCTGATCAATTTCTGGTCGACCAGCTGTGTCATCTGCGTGAAGGAGATGCCGGACATGGCTCGTCTGTATGGCGACTACGCCGACAAGGGCCTGGAGCTGGTGGCCGTCGCCATGGCCTACGACCCACCCAACCATGTGCTGGAGTTGGCAGAGGCCTGGAATTTCCCGTTTCCGGTAGCGCTGGATATCAATGGAGAGGCCGTCGCCGCCTTCGGCGGCATCAAGGGCACCCCGACCAGTTACCTGCTTGATTCGGAAGGTAGACTGGTCAAGCGTTACGTCGGCGCCATACCGTTCGACGGACTGCGCGAAGAACTCGACGAACTGTTCGGAATCAGCTGATAATGCTCTGGATGAAATCCCTGCACGTGATCTTCATGGTCACCTGGTTTGCCGGACTGTTCTACCTGCCGCGTGTCTTCGTGTATCACGCCATGAGCGACCAGAACAATCTTGCACAAATGGAAACGTTCAAGGTCATGGAGCGAAAGCTGATGGCCATGACGAATATCGGCGGCCTGCTGACCATCGTCTTTGGCAGCCTGCTGTTGATCATCTGGCTGCCCGGGTTGCTGACGCTGGACTGGATGAAGCTGAAACTGCTGCTGGTCAGCGGGCTGATCGTCTACCACGTCTATTGTGCACACCTGGTGAAGGTGTTTCGCGATGATGCCAACACGCGATCGCATGTCTGGTATCGCTGGTTCAATGAAGTGCCTGTCCTGTTTCTGGCAGGCATCGTCATTCTGGTCATCGTACGACCCTTCAACGGATGAACCGTCGGCCGCTGCCGCCTGGCACCTGCATGCCGTGCCGGCGGCGGCGGCTGATCGAGAGCTCTTTCGCCTTGTTCAGCCTTGCACGGGTACCAGCAAGGGCTGCAGTTCAGTCAGTGCCCGCTTGTAGACCTTGCGCTTGAAGAAGATCACCTGCCGCGAAGGCTCCCAGTAATCCACCCAGCGCCAGTGATCAAACTCCGGTTTGGGACTGTTCGCCAGATCGACGGCGGTTTCGCTGCCCATCATCCGCAGCATGTACCAGATCTGTTTCTGACCGATGCACAGCGGCTTCTGGTGCCGTCGCACATACCGTTTGGGCAAACGGTATCTCAGCCACTCTCGTGTACAACCCAATACGTCGACATCACCGGGTGATAACCCTGTCTCCTCTTTCAGCTCGCGGTACATGGCCTCCTCGGGAGATTCGGCAAGGTCGATTCCGCCCTGCGGAAACTGCCATGCGTTCTGACCGACTCGTCTTGCCCAGAAAACCTGTCCTTTGCTGTTGCTCAGAATGATGCCGACATTCGCTCGATAGCCATCGCAATCAATCATGTCGGTGCTCAATGTTTGTTGATACACCCGATTCAACCAAAAAAACTCGCCACTGGCAAACAGACAAGCACCAACCAGACCACAGTGTCACGCCGCAGAGTGGCAATTGGCCGAAACGGAACCGCTCTCACAAGCTCATACGCGCGGATTTCCACGAAGACTGATGCGCCTGGGGAAGCTGGTCGGAACGTTGCTGCCTGACTCAGGTTCTCGGCAGTGTTACACCCTGTTGCCCCTGGTATTTTCCTCCGCGATCGGCATAGGAGGTCTCGCAGACTTCGTCGCTTTCGAAAAACAGCATCTGCGCGATGCCTTCATTGGCGTAGATCTTGGCCGGCAAGGGCGTCGTATTGGAAAATTCCAGTGTCACATGGCCCTCCCACTCGGGCTCCAGTGGTGTCACATTGACGATGATGCCGCAGCGCGCATAGGTGCTCTTGCCCAGACAGACCGTAAGCACGTTTCGCGGAATGCGAAAGTACTCCACCGTACGCGCCAGCGCGAAGGAGTTGGGCGGAATGATGCAGGTGTCGGATTGCACATCGACAAAACTGCCTGAATCGAACGCCTTGGGATCGACAATGGCGTGGTTGATATTGGTGAATATCTTGAATTCATCGGCACAACGCACGTCATAGCCATAGCTCGAAGTGCCATAGGAGACGATGCGTTGATCATTGTGATCCACTCGTACCTGGCCCGATTCGAACGGCTCGATCATGCCGTTGCTTTCGGCCATGCGCCGGATCCACTTGTCGGATTTGATGCTCACGTATTCTGTATCACGATATTGGGGAAAGCGGCCGAGTAGTCCTTGGCCTGACGGGAAAGACGCGCAGCGGCCTTGCGAGCGATCTCTCTGTAGATTTCGGCGGTACGGCCATCGGGATCGGCAACCACCGTCGGTTTGCCACTGTCGGCATTCAGCCGGATACCCATTTCCAGCGGCAGCGACCCGAGCAGCTCGATGCCCGCTTCGGACGCCATACTCTGACCGCCACCGGCACCGAAGATGTGCTCCTCATGGCCACACTGGCTACAGATATGCGTCGACATGTTCTCGACCACGCCGAGAATCGGCACCTCGACCTTCTCGAACATCTTCAGGCCCTTGCGGGCATCCAGCAATGCAATATCTTGCGGAGTCGTGACAATGATGGCCCCACTGACCGGGACTTTCTGTGCCAGCGTCAACTGGGTATCGCCGGTGCCCGGTGGCAGATCGATGATCAGATAGTCCAGGTCCTTCCAGCGGGTATCGTTGAGCAGTTGCTCCAGCGCCTGGGTGACCATGGGTCCGCGCCAGATCATGGGTGTCTCTTCATCGATCAGGAAGCCGATGGACATGGTCTGTACGCCATAGTTCTCCATGGGCTCCAGACTCTTGCCATCCTTCGACTCCGGCTGACCGGACAGGCCCATCATGCGCGGCTGGCTGGGCCCATAGATATCGGCATCCAGCAGACCCACCGTCGCACCCTCGGAAGCCAGTGCCAGCGCCAGATTGACCGACGTCGTGGATTTGCCGACACCACCCTTGCCGGAGGCCACGGCAATGATGTTCTTGACGTTTTCGAGCCGTTTCACACCGTGCTGCACACTGTGGGCAATGATCTTCTGCGTCACGTTGACAGTGACATCGGTGATGCCATCCACCGGCGCCAGCTGCTCGGCCACGCTGGCACGCAGGGTCTCCGCCCAGCGTTGACAGGGATAGGGCATGCACAGGTCAATGCCGACCGACCCCTTGTCGATACGGATATTCTTGACAGCCTTGGCTGCAGTCAGGCTGATTGCCAGATGGGGATCTTCCATTCCGGCAAGCAGGGATTCGATTTTTTCGCGCGAGACTTCAGACATCCGACTGCGACACTCCTGTACGAGTATGAACTGGTTGAACGGGACTGTTAAACTACATGCAACCCGCAACTATACACTTCTGCGCAGCGGGGGAAACCCCCGCATTTCTCACTCAGCCACCACAGTGACACAGACCCGATGAGCCGTCGTATCCTGGTTACCAGCGCCCTTCCCTACGCCAACGGTGCCCTGCACATCGGGCATATGCTCGAATACATCCAGACCGACGTCTGGGTACGCTACCAGCGTCTCATGGGCAATGACTGCCAATGGGTATGGGCCGATGATGCCCACGGCACGCCCATCATGCTCAAGGCGCAGGCCGAAGGCATCGAGCCCGAACAGCTGATTGCACGCGTCAAGACCGAGCACGAACGCGACATTGCCGGCTTTCTGCTGTCGCCGGACAACTTCCATACCACCCATTCGGAAGAAAACCGGGAACTGGCCAATCTGATCTATGAACGCAACCGGGACAACGGCAATATCGTACGTCGCACCATCAAGCAGTTGTACGACCGCGAGCGCGAGATGTTCCTGCCGGATCGCTTCGTCAAGGGTATCTGCCCCAATTGCGGCACACCCGATCAGTACGGCGACAATTGCGAGAACTGCAGTGCCACCTACGATGCCACAGACCTGAAGGAGCCGATTTCGCAGGTCTCCGGTACCACCCCCGAACTGCGAGACTCCGAACAACTGTTCTTCGCTCTGGGCAACTTCAGCGAGATGCTGCGCGAATGGACCGACAGCGGCACCTTGCAGCCCGAGGTGGCCAACAAGCTCAGGGAGTGGCTCGAAGGAGGACTGAAGGACTGGGACATCTCGCGCAATGCCCCGTATTTCGGTTTCGAGATTCCGGATGCCCCCGGCAAGTATTTCTATGTCTGGCTGGATGCCCCGATTGCCTACATTGCCAGCCACAAGAATCTGGCAGCACGGACCGGCGAAGACTGGGAAGCCAGCTGGAAACCCGACAGCGACGTCGAGCTGTATCACTTCATCGGCAAGGACATCATCAATTTCCATGGCCTGTTCTGGCCCGCCATGCTCGAGGGTGCCGGCTTTCGCAAGCCCACCGGCGTGTTCTGTCACGGCTTTCTGACCGTCGACAACCTGAAGATGTCGAAATCCCGGGGCACCTCCATCACCATCGAGACCTGGCTCAAGCACCTGCAACCGGAATACCTGCGCTACTACTTTGCCTCCAAGCTCAGTGGCAGCGTGGTCGATCTGAACATGAATTTCGACGACTTCATCACACGCGTCAACGCCGATCTGGTGGGCAAGGTGGTCAATATCGCGAGTCGCTGCGCCGGCTTCATCAGCAAGCGCTTCGACGGCAAGCTGGCCGCCACCTATCCCGCGGACATGATCGAAGACTACCGGCACTTCACCAGCGCGCAAAGCATCATCATGCAGTACTACGAGCAACGCGAATACGGCAAGGCGATGCGCGAGATCATGCTGCTGGCAGAGCACGCCAATACCTATATCAATGACGCCGAGCCCTGGGTGAAGATCAAGGACCCCGAGCAGGCCGAAGCGGTGCAGCAGATCTGCACGGTCGGACTCAACTACTTCCGCATCATTGCCACCTATCTGAGCCCGGTTCTACCGGAACTGGCGAGCAAGACCGAGCAGTTCCTCAACACGTCGCTGACGCTCGCATCTCTCGAGCAGCCGCTGTGTGATCACGCCATCAATCGATTCCAGCCGATGATGACGCGGGTGGAAGCCAGCCAGATCGAGAAGGTCATGGAGGAAACCAAAGCCAATGCCGATGCGCAGAAACCTGCCGCCAGTGCTGCCGGCAGCAAGGCTGAGGCGTCATTGGAGCCGCTGAAGCCGGAAATCGAGATCGACGACTTCGACAAGGTGGATCTGCGGGTAGCCCTCATCACCGACGCTCAACCGGTTGAAGGGGCTGACAAACTGGTACAGCTGACCCTGGACATCGGCATCGAGACGCGTACGGTCTTCGCCGGCATCAAGGCAGCCTACGACCCGGCGGATCTGATCGGTCGACGCACCGTCATGGTCGCCAACCTGAAGCCTCGCAAGATGCGTTTCGGCCTGTCCAGCGGCATGGTACTGGCCGCAGGACCCGGTGGTTCCGACCTGTTCATTCTGACGCCGGATGACGGAGCCACTGCCGGCATGCGGGTCAAGTAGAGAACATGTCGACATCGTGCAACAGGCCGGCGGCAGGCACTCGCCGCCCGCCACCGCTCTTCCGGTTGTGGATGAGCTGATGCGCGATGTCGCCCTCATCCTGCTGGGCACGGTACTGGTCAACAACTTCGTGCTGGTGCAGTTTCTCGGTCTGTGTCCATTCATGGGTGTGTCACGGCGCGTGGATTCAGCCCTTGGCATGGGCGTGGCCACCACCTTTGTACTCACCCTGTCCGCGGCTCTCAGCCACCTGGTGAATCGCTGGCTGCTGATTCCCTTCGACCTGGAATACCTGCGCACCCTGAGTTTCATCGTGGTGATTGCGGTCGTGGTGCAGTTCACGGAAATCGTCATACGACGTCAGAGTCCCTTGCTGCACCGCGTACTGGGCATCTACCTGCCATTGATCACCACCAACTGCGCGGTACTGGGTGTGGCACTGCTCAGCGCCAGACAACAGCATGATCTGCGGGATGCGGTGCTCTATGGTTTTGGCGCTGCCGTTGGCTTCACGCTGGTGCTGCTGCTGTTTTCCGTGCTGCGCGAACGCATCGAACTGGCCGATGTGCCCGCGCCCTTCCGTGGCAGCGCCGTGGCCCTGATGACCGCCGGCATCATGTCACTGGCCTTCATGGGCTTCAGCGGTCTCGGGTGAACACGATGTCGACATCGCTGGCAATGATCGTGTTCATCCTCGTCCTGGCCCTGCTGGGTGCCGTGCTGGGCTGGCTGTCGGCCTCCAGTGGCTCTCTGACGCTGCGTCGCCCTGCCAGCCGACAGACTGACAGGGCCAGCGGAAAGGCGTTCAATACGACGGACACGGCCACAGGCAATCCGACCGAGCAGGCACAAACGGCGGACACTTCCGAGGAACAGAGCCTGCTGCCTGCCGATCAGTTGATCGAACGGGTCAATGCCTGTCTGCCACAGACGCAATGTGCCCAGTGTGGCCATCCGGGCTGCCGTCCCTATGCCAGTGCCATCATCAACGAAGAGGCGCCGATCAACCAATGCCCTCCCGGCGGTGAGGCACTCATTCACGAACTCGCCGATCTGCTCGGCAAGGAGTTCATGCCACTGGACGCCGAGCGTGGCGAGACCAAACCACCACAAGTCGCCCTGATCGACGAACCGCTGTGCATCGGTTGCACACTGTGCATTGCTGCCTGCCCGGTTGATGCCATCGTTGGCGCCTCCAGACTCATGCACACCGTCATCATCGATCAGTGCACCGGCTGCGAACTCTGCCTGCCACCCTGTCCGGTCGATTGCATCAGTCTGGTTCCGGCCGATGATTCCCTGTCCCACTGGCGCTGGCCCAAACCGGCATGAAGTGGCCGTTCCTGCAAGCAATCACCGGCGCCTCTCGTGCGCAGCTGCACGGTGGACTGCGTCTGCCAAGAGACAAGCCGGGTCTGCCGCTTGCCGGTGACATCCGCACATTGGCATTGCCACCCCGACTGATCCTGCCACTTCTGGATTATCGCCGTGACGCGCTGCCGCCGCTGGTACAGGTCGGTCAGGAAGTCGAGGTCGGACAGCACCTGGCGGCCGGAGTGATAGCCACGGCCAGTGGACGAATCCTGTCGATCGAACCACGACCCGTCATCCACCCATCGGGCAAGCTTGCCCCCTGTGTGATTCTCGAACCGGATGAACATCAGGATAACGACGCTGCCTGCTACGAGGCGCTGCCAGCGATTACCGCCGATCGACTGGATCAATGCGGTGTGACTGGACTGGGCGGCGCCGCCTTCGCCACTGCCGACAAACTGACTGCGGTCGCCCGATCCGGCAGCCCGCTACAGACCCTGCTGATCAATGCGGTGGAATGTGAACCGCAGATTGCCTGCGATGAAGCACTGATGATGTGCGACGCAAGCGCCATCATCAAGGCCATAGATGTGCTGAAACGGACAACGCAATGCCGGCGCTGTGTGCTGGCCGTGGAAAACGACAAGACCGCTGCCATTAGCGCCATTCATCAGGCCTTGCAGGCGCACCCGGTCGAGCTTGAGTTGATGTTGCTGGAGCCCGTCTATCCTGCAGGAGCCGAACGATCCCTGATCAGGCGCATCACGGGCCGCTCTCTGGCACCTGATCAACGACCTGCCAGCCTCGGTATTCTCAGCATCAACGTTGCCACGGCACTGGCCGCCTACCGTGCCAGTCAGGGCTTTCCCCTGCATTCGCGAATCGTGACGGTATCCGGCGAGGGCTTGCCCGAGCCTGTCAATGTTCGGGTTCGTTTCGGCACCCCGGTGGAAGACGTTCTGCGTCAATGCCACTACTCGGCCTCTGCAGGCAGTCATCGGGTACGCGCCAATGGCCCCCTGAGCGGATTCGATCTGCATTCACTACAGGCCCCGATCACGGCCAGTACCAACAATCTCGGTATACACCGCATCGAACCGGCACCGACGAGCCTGCCCTGCATCCGATGCGGGGCCTGTGAGGATGTCTGCCCCGAGCAACTCCTGCCTCAACAACTGTATTGGTATGCACAGGCTGATGACCTGTCGGGCAGTCGGCGCTTCGGGCTGGACAGTTGCATTACCTGCGGCTGCTGCGACCTGGTCTGCCCTTCTGCCATTCCGTTGACGCAGGCCTTTCGCCACGCTAGGGATGCACAGCGTGAACAGGCACGTCAGGAACGCATGGCAGCCTTGTCGCAACAACGGCATCAGGCTCGCGAACAGAGACTGCAGGAACGAGCCGCCGCGCGCGAGGAAAGACGCCGACTGGCCAAGGCACAGTCGAGCTCCGGCAGCGATCCGATCGCCGATGCGCTGGCCAGAGCCCGTCAGCGGCGCAAACCACGACTTTCACAGGCTGGCCGTACATCAGCGCCTGCCGCTGATGAGTCAAACCGGGATTCACCGCCCGCCTCGGCGACTGAGGCGTCGGTCAAACGACCGGATGATGGTCGCCCATGAGCACGCTCGCACCCGACACGAAAGCCATTGCCTTGCAGCAGCGTCGCGTCCACCACATCATGCTGAACGTCATGCTGGCGCTGCTTCCCGGTACCCTGCTGCAAGCATGGTTGATCGATGATCGCGTACTGCAGACAGTGCCGATTGCCATGGCCGCTGCACTGTTGTTCGAAGCCGCGGCATTGCGACTGCGCGGCAAGGCCTTGCGTCCATCGCTCGCCGACGGCAGCATCCTTCTGGCCGCCTGGCTCCTGGCACTGTGTCTGCCGCCGTCTCTGCCCGTGTGGCAGCTGGTTGTCGGGATCTTTGTCATGGTCATGCTGGGCAAGCATCTATATGGCGGACTGGGGCACAACCCATTCAATCCGGCCATGGTGGCCTACGCCGTGCTGATCATTTCCTTCCCGGTCACGATGAGCGACTGGCAGGCAAGGCAGCACACGGAGGTACCGGCCTCACAAACTTCTTCCTGGGACGGCATCAGCGGCGCCACGCCTCTGGATCAGCTTCGGCAGATTCGCGTGAAGCTGGCCAATTCCAGCCTGACAGCCTTGTCCGACAGCCCGTCCGTGCCCGCCGCGAATGCCGACCCGGAAGACACCCCTGCGAATACAGGGGCAATTTCCACGGTAGAACGCAATACTGACACTCAAGGCAGCTTGCCATCCTATCAGGATAGAGCGCAGGACCTGATCATGAATTCCAATTGGATGTGGGTGAATCTCGCCTGGCTGGCCGGAGGCATCTATCTGTTGTTGATGCGTGTCATCAGCTGGCATGTGCCGCTGGCAGTACTGTCCGGCATCGCCCTGATGTATCTTGGGCTTGCCGCAGGTCAGTCCTCCCACGCCCTCCCTCTGATTCCCGCTCTGCTTTCCGGTGCGATCATGCTGGGGGCCTTCTTCATTGCCACCGATCCGGTGACGGCGGCAGCCAGTCGTCGAGGCAAACTGGTCTACGGTGCCGGAGTTGGCATTTTGACCGTGGTGATCCGTGAATTCAGCAGCTACCCGGAAGGCCTGGCCTTTGCCGTCCTGCTGATGAATACCGGCGTCCCTCTGATCGACTATCTGATTACCGGGCCTGCGGGCCGCTCGCGATCGTCTGCGCCATGAGAATACCAGCCAGAACCGGCCTGACTCTGGCCTGCTGCGCAGCGCTGGCAATCATCTCGCTGAGCCTCGTCCATCAAATGACTCGTGAACGTCTGGAGGCAGCGCGCCAGCAATGGTTACTGCAGGGACTCTCGGCGGTGTTACCCGAAGGGCCCTACGATGAGGATCCGCTGAGCAGCCGCAGGATGATCACGGCTCCCGAACTGGGCAGTACGCAAGCGCTGCCTCTGTACACGGTGTATCGTGACAGGCAACCTCTGGCCGCCGTGCTCAGCGTGATTGCGCCGGATGGCTACAATGGTGATATCCGCTTGCTGTTGGGAGTCCGACCCGATGGGCAGATCATCGGTGCACGTGTGACCGAGCACCGAGAGACACCTGGCCTCGGAGATGATATCGAGATCATCCGCTCGGACTGGATCACGCAGTTTGCCGGGCGTTCGCTACAGCACGATACCGCCTCCGCCTGGGCGGTGACACGCTTCGGCGGACACTTTGATTCGCTGACCGGCGCAACCATCACCCCGCAAGCCGTCATCACTGCCATCCACCGAGCCTTGCAGTGGTACCAACAACATCGCGACGAGGTTTTTTCGTCATGAACACCGATACGCTCAAGCCGCCAGCCTCGATGCCAGTCACACCACTGTGGAGAGAGGGCCTGTGGTCCGGCAACCCCGCTCTGGTGAAACTGCTGGGACTCTGTCCCTTGCTGGCGGTCAGCAACAATGTCGTCAATGGAATCGGACTGGGCCTTGCCACCCTGCTGACACTGCTTGTCGCCAACGCCTCTGTGTCACTGATGCGCCCCTGGGTACTACCCGCCATCCGTATCCCGATCTATGTACTGATCATTGCCAGCACGGTCACCATCATCGAGCTGCTGATGCAAGCCTGGCTACCTGCACTACACGCATCTCTGGGAATCTTCCTGCCCTTGATCGTCACCAACTGCCTGATCATCGGCCGCTCGGAAGCCTATGCCTCGCGCAACGACCTGCGCAGTTCGACGCATGACGCACTGGCCATGGGCAGCGGGTTTCTCTGGGTGCTGGTGCTGCTGGGCGGTCTGCGTGAATTGTTCGGACAAGGCACATTGCTTGATCAGGCACAGCTTCTGTTCGGCGAACCGGCGACACAACTATCCCTGCAGATCTTTGCCGCCGACAAGGGCATGCTGATCGCACTGCTTCCACCCGGTGCATTCTTCGCACTGGGACTGTTACTTGCTGGCAAGAATCTGATCGACTCGCAGTTGGCACAGCGGCAGCGGTCCGACAGACTCACGACAAGCGGTGACCCCGAACCCACCGACACACTCACCTCTCACTAGAATCGCCAGACTAACCCCGGGGAGCCCCCACATGCTGTTCACACAGGACCGAACCCGTACTCGCCAGATGTTTCGCAGCACCTGGCAAAAGCACACTCGCGGTGACATGCTGGAGCCGCTGGAAAAGCAGATCGCCAGTCTGCTTGAAGAACACCCGGAATACCATTCTCTGCTGACCGGCAATGACGATGTCGTGGACCATGACTTCACCGCGGAAGACGGACACGAGAATCCGTTTCTGCACCTGAGCCTGCATCTGGCGCTGCGAGAACAGGTGGGTACCGACAGACCGGCAGGTATTGCCTCCATCACTCGCTCGTTACTGCTCAAGCATGGTGATGGGCACAAGGTCGAGCACATGATGATCGAGCGACTCGGCCTGTTTCTCTGGGAAGCTCAGCGCCAGAGCCGCGCACCTGACGAACAGGCGTATCTGGCCAGCCTGCGCGAGCTGCTGTAGATCTGACAATGCGGCAGATCTCAAAGCGACGCTCGTCACGCTACGGCTGATACGGCCATCGCAGATCAGAAGACCGGAGACGGCCGTACCCTCGAATCGATTCAGCTGTCTGACAACAGGTCGATGCAGCAGTGTGGCTGCCTGTTACGTCGATACTGTCAAACGCTCGGAATTCAGCCCGCCGAGCCATGCATGAGCGTCCTGTTTCGTGGCGAAATTTCCGAATATCCTTGTGGTATCCCTGTCTTGTCTTGCAGTTATCAGCCTCCCCCGGATGGCACTGGCGGATCCTCGGTCCGAGCACCCGGCGGAACTCTCTGCCAGACAGCTCTTCGACACACAGGCTGTCAGCTACGCCGAGCGTTTCACCAGACAGTCGGTCGAACCACTGCTGGCCTATGCACGCAGTGCACCGACAGCCATGGCAGCGGAGCATGCACCCGAAGAATACAAGCCTGTCAGCAGTAGTCACAAGCTGAGCCTGGCGCTGGAGCTGTCGAAAACACTCGACAGCGAACAGATCGCGTCATTGCAGGCCAATGACCCCTGGCTGACAGAGGATGGACTGTCCATCAATGCTCAGCAGCTGATTCGCAGTATCCAGAATGCCGCCATTCACGGCCTGAATCCCGACAGCTACGGTCTGGCGGAAATACTGCGTACGGTGGACACACTGAGCGGTCTGGACAGAACCGGTGCAGGTGCAGGGAAATTGCAACATGGCGTGCATCTGCCAGGCAGTCTGTCATTGAGAGAACTCTTGGGCAGGCAGATGGATCAGGCCTTCGTGGGTCTGGTGCAACACCTGGGGCAAGGTGTCGTGGATGCTCGTGCCACGCAGAAAGACCTGTTTCGGGACGTGCCGGCAATCAATGCACAGGCGCAGCTTGAATCCGTACGCTCGGGCCGCAGCAGTGCGCTGCAGGCATTGAATTCGGTAACACCCACTCACGCCGACTACCAGCGATTGACCCGGCGCATGCGCGACCTTCTGACAGAACACGCCAGTGGTATTCGGCGCAAGACCATCGAGCACCATACCAGCGCCTCGAGCATGCTCAGCCATGCCGACATCTATGCCATCAAGTCTCGCCTGGTGGACACGGGTGACCTGTCACCAAAAGGCACGGTCATGCCGTACTTCGATCAGGAACTGACGAATGCCTTGCGGCGGTTTCAGCAACGTCATGGACTGAAGGCCTCCGGCAGACTCGATCTGCGCACCCGCCAGGTGCTGAACCTGAGTATCGAGGAGGAGATACGAGCCATTGCCCTGAGTCTGGAACGCTGGCGCTGGATGCCGCGCAAGCTGGGGGACAAGCATATCTTCATCAATATTCCCGATTACCATGTGGTGGTCAGGGACGGCGACGAGACTCTCCTGAACATGACCGCCGTCGTGGGCTCCGTGGAACACCAGACACCCACATTCTCGCGTGATATGAGTTACATGGAATTCAATCCGACATGGACGGTACCGGCATCGATTGCCAACCGGGAACTGATACCCAAGGAACGAAGACAACCCGGCTATCTTGTTTCCCGGCAGTTCGACTTCCTGAAACGCGACGGCAAACAGCTGGTGGTTGTTCCACCGGAAGAGGTAACCGCGGCCGATTTCAACATGGAGCGTTTTCCCTATCTGCTGCGTCAGCGAGGTGGGCCGATCAACGCTCTGGGCCGCATGAAGTTCATGATGCCCAACCCCTACGCCATCTATCTGCATGACACTCAGGCCAAGAAGCACTTCACCCTCAATGATCGCGCCTACAGTCATGGGTGCATCCGCCTGAGCGACCCGGACGCATTGGCCATTCTGCTGATGCAAATGGACGGCTACAGTCAGGACACCATCGACAAGAGTCTGCAAGGTAGCGAGACCAAACGTGTGAGATTGCGATCACCGGTGCCGACGCACCTGACCTATCTGACTACCTGGGTGGATGAAGCCGGCGAGCTGCAAAGGCGCGCAGACATCTATCATCAGGATGCGGCGCTGGTCAAGGCCTTGCAGGAGGCCGGCACCTTGCTGAGCCTGTTGAAAGGGCCGAGTGAGACCGACACGACACTGCAGAAACTGGCCAGTAACGAATCCCGTTGAGCGAGTACTCGCTGCATCGTCAGGGGAATGCGCGCACCGGCGAACGGCCTGGACACTGAAGCAAGGCTCGGATTGGCTGATTGGCTGATTGGCTGATTGAATCTTGGATTCTTGGATTCTTGGATTCTTGGATTCTTGGATTCTTGGATTCTTGGATTCTTGGATTCTTGGAAGCGTGGAACCCTTGAAGCTTTGGGCTTTGGGCTTTGGGCTTTGGGCTTTGGGCTTTGGGCTTTGGGCTTTGGGCTTTGGGCTTTGGGCTTTGACAGGCATGGTGATGGGTAGGCACGTAGCGGTATCCGTGTCGGACATTGCTCCAGATTGCGCGGCTGACCGGGCTCGATCATTGCAGCGAAGCGCAGCGCTGCAGTGTTCACTCTTGCCGTTTGGCCTGCTCCCATAACGCATCGAGCTGTTCCAGCGTCTGGCTCTTCATGGGTGTCGGCTGCAATGCAGCGAGCCGTTCAACCCGCCTGAAGCGCTGATCGAACTTGCCCGAGGCGCGCTGCAGAGCCTGCTCCGAGTCCACGCCACAGTGCCTGGCAAGATTCACGACGGTAAACAGCAGGTCACCCAGCTCATCTTCGATCGTATCCGGATTCCCTTCTGCCACTGCCTCCCGCACCTCGAGGATTTCCTCGTCGATCTTGCCCCAGACGGGTTCGCTATCCGGCCAGTCGAAACCGTTGCGCGCTGCGCGACGTTGCAGCTTGTCTGCACGCTTCAGCGCGGGCAGATTACGCGCGATGCCATCCAGGGCTGACGCGGGTGGCACCGCCACCGGTGGGATGGGGGCCTGTGCCTGTGCCTGTGCCTGTGCCTGTGCCTGTGCCTGTGCCTGTGCCTGTGTGGGTGCCTGTGTGGGTGTGGGTGTGGGTGTGGGTGTGGGTGTGGACGTGGGCGTGGGCGTGGACGGAGCATCGACAGACCCGGGATCGGCGGCGTCGATCGATTGCTGACGAGCCGCCTTGCGAGTGGCCTTCATGCGCCGCTCTTCCGCCTTGATGGCCTCCCAACCCGCCTTCAGATCCGCTTCGGTCTCATACACGACATCGCCGAACACATGTGGATGACGTCGCAGCATCTTGTCAACGATGGCTTGAGTAACGTCCTCGAAGGTGAATGCCCCCAGCTCACGAGCCATCTGCGCATGGAAAACCACTTGAAACAACAGATCGCCCAGCTCGTCACACAGATCCTCCAGATCATTGCGTTCGATGGCATCGGCCACTTCGTAAGCCTCTTCCACCGTGAACGGCGCAATGCTTTTGAAATCCTGCTTGATATCCCAGGCACAGCCGGTGTCGGGATCGCGAAGCCGCTGCATGATATCGAGCAGGCGGGCCAGGGTAGAGGTCTTTGTCGTCATGCCATCACACTAACATCAGCCCTGCCGACAAAGGGGCAATCCGCAGTTCTGCTCCCGCAGAAAATGGCGAGCCGCGTTATTCACGCAGTAGTGGATACGCGCTGCGCGGTATACACGCATGGCTCTTCGCACGCAATTCGTCGAACGCAATTCGTCGAACGCAGCACGCAGCACGCAGCACGCAGCACGCAGCACGCAGCACGCAGCACGCAGCACGCAGCACGCAGCACGCAGCACGTTATTCAGCGTGCGGCATGGCGTGCGGTCCCGTCAATCAGGTTGCCAATCAGAAGGAAATATTCAGTCCGAAGTGCGCGCTGCGGTCCAGTTGCACATTGTCATAGTCATTGGTATCGAAGCGCATTCGCCGATAACCGACATAGGCTCGGGCACGTGGCATGATTTCAACCTGCAGTCGCACACTGACCTCACCGTAGCGCTCTGCATCGGAGAAGCTGGTGATATTGGGCGCATAGAAGCCTTCGAAACTGAGTTCTACCGGGTTGTAAGCTGACTGCTGTAACAGCAGACCTGCCTGAAACCCCAATGCCAGCGCCCCCACGGTCTCGCTGTCGGTGCTGTTTTCCCGATCGACACCGGTTTCTATTTCACCACCAACCAGTTTCATGCCGGCACTGATGTGATATTGGGAATTGAGGGTCTGACGCACTCCTCGAGCCAACAAGGTGCCGTGCACCAGGTTGTCTCCCACTTCACTGATGAAACCACCCACAGCAATTTCCGCCCCGCCATCCTGTGTGCGCGCCTGGTCTGTGTAGAACGGATCGCGATTGAGAATGACGGACAGATTGGCTGTCTCATTGCTCAGGGCCAGGTCGATACCTCCGGCCCAAATGGGGCCGGCAGCCATCAGCAGAGCCATGCCCACCAGATACTTCTTCATACAACACCCCGGGATTATCGTCTGTTTATGGGGTGAGTCTAGACGCGATTTCAGCCCTCGCAAGCTTAATTGCACATCTCCGTCAAAGCTTCGGCAGCCATTTGGCAAGCTCGTCGACACGGTTCTCCAGACGGGACACGGACACCTTTTCACGGGTGCCCAGATCCTGTGCAAACAGCGATACCCGCAGCTCTTCGAACGCCCAGCGCAGGGCCCGATGAGCCTGTCGATAAGCGGGATCATCGTCACGTTCCTGCGGCAGATTCTTGAAGGACTCCCAGACCGGGAGCAGTTCGGCTCGCCGGCGGCGATCCTTGTCCGGTGCCATGTCGATCGCATCCAGACGCTTGTCCATGGCCTGAAAATAGATCGGCAGTCGCTCCAGGCGCAGCAGACCGGTTTGCGTCACGAACCCTGCATGTATCAGCTGTTCGATCTGATCACGAATATCCACTGCCGGTTCGATCCAGCTCAATGAGATGGATCCCTCCAGACGCTTGGCCACCTGTCGATGCTGCTCGAACACTTGCCCGAGAATATCGCAGAAGCGCGCCGCCACTCCGACCAGTTCAGGCCGGCCGCTCTCCAGTTTCTGCATGAAACTGTCACGGCTGCGTGGCAGTTGCTCGCGATCGACAAAAACATGATCAACGGCCGCGTTGATGATGTCGTCAATCAGGGTCTGCTTGTTACCAAAAGGCGTAAAGCGCAGACTCAGCACATTGATGTTGGGCAGTTTCCGCTGCAGATACCGCACTTCATCCTTCAGTACTTCCTTGTAGAGCGCGCGAACTCCTACCGGCATGGCGCTCATGGCAGCCGCCTCGGTGGCAAACAGCTTGATGCCCACTCCATCCCTTGTTGCTTGCAGGGCAGGAAAACCCTGCAGCGTCATGCCGCTCTTCTCGATATCCACGCTCTGAGGCAAGTCGCCGAAATTCCAGTCGCTGACCTGATCACGCTCGATGCTGTTGTCACTGAAGCGCAGCAGGGTTTCCTCCACTTCACCGACATAGGCTTCCTGCAATGCGGTCAGATTCCGGCCTGCACGCAGCATCTGACCTTCATTTCCAACCACTTCGAACCGCATCGACAGATGAGATGGCAGATTGCCGCTGTCCCAGTCTTCCTGCGTCACTGTCACACCGGTCATGCGCTGCAGATGCCTTGACAGGCTTCCCAGCAGGGAGCCATCGGCGGGGTCCATGGCCGCCCGCGCGGCCGCCGCATAATCCGGCGCGGGAACGAAATTACGCCGCAGACTCTTGGGCAATGCCTTGATCAGCAGCGTAATCTTCTCTTCCAGCATGCCGGGGACCAACCACTCGCAGCGTGCTGCCGACACTCGGTTCAGCACTTCGACCGGACAGATCAGGGTCACCCCATCATCGTCTTCTCCCGGGGCAAAATGGTATTTCAGGGGCAGCACCATGCCGCTCATCTCCATCTGATCCGGGTAATCCCTGGCGCTGACATCCACGGCATCATCCAGCAGCAGCTGCTCACGTTCGAAGAACAGGGCACGTGGGTTGTCCGCTTCGAAGCTCTTGCGCCATTTCTCGAAATCGGCTGCGGTGCAGATTCCCTCCGGCAGAATCGCATCGTAGAAACGCACCAGCTCTTCGGGATCAACGACGATATCGCGGCGGCGGGACTTTTCCTCCAGAGTCGTGACTTCGTCCAGCAGGGCGAGATTGTATCGGTGAAACTCTCCCCGTGTGTTCAGCTCACCGGCAACCAGAGCCTCGCGAATGAAGATCTGCCTTGATTCTGCCGGATTGATCCTGCCGTAATTGACGCCTTTCTTCGGATTGATGATCAGACCGTACAGCGTGGACTGCGCCCAGGCATTCACGGTGCCTTTCTTCTTGTGCCAGTGGGCATCGCGGTAGCTGTACTGCAGCAGATGGGTGGCCAGAGTTTCTATCCATTCGGGCTGTATGGCACCCACCTGGCGCGCATACAGCTTGCTGGTCTCGGCCACCTCGCCCGCCATGATCCACTTCGGCCCCTTCTTGAACAGGCCTGAGCCGGGGAAGATGCTCAAGTGTCGATTGCGGGTACCCAGATAAGCCTGCTTGTCGGTCTTGATGGCAACGTTGGCCAGCAATCCGGTCAGCAGCGCTCGATGAATATTGTCCTGGGCAGCCTCGCCCGTCGACTGTTTCAGATTCAGTTCCTTGCACAGGCGTTCGAGTTGGCGTCGCACATCCATCCATTCGATGATTCGCAGAGCCGACAGATAACGTTGCTTGCACATCTTGCGGAATTGCGAATTCGACAATGCTTCCTTCTGCACCGTGACGAAATTCCACAGATTCAGCCAGGCCATGAAATCGGAGTTTTCATGGTTGAATTCGGCATGTTGCTCGTCGGCAGCCTGTCGCTTCTCGAACGGGCGTTCCCGCGGATCCTGCACGGACAATGCACTGACAAGCGTCAACACTTCACTGACACAACCTTCATCGGCCGATGCCAACAGCATGCGTCCCAGGCGCGGATCGATCGGCAAGCGTGCCAGACGCTTGCCCAGAGGCGTCAGCCGACGCTGTGTATCCAGGGCCGCCAGTTCCTGCAAGGTGCGATAACCATCGTTGATGAACTTCGATTCGGGCGCTTCGACGAAAGGGAAATCGTCGATGCGACCGAGCTTCATGGATGCCATCTGCAAAATAACCGACGAGAGGTTTGTACGCAGAATTTCCGGCTCGGTGAACTCGGCGCGTGTCAGAAAATCCTCTTCGGAGTACAGACGAATGCAGACACCGGGGGCCACTCGACCGCAGCGCCCCATGCGCTGATTGGCCGACGCCTGTGACACCTTTTCGATGGGCAGACGCTGTACCTTGCTGCGTACGCTGTAGCGCGATACTCGTGCGTAGCCCGGGTCGACAACCGCGCGTATGCCAGGCACCGTCAAGGAGGTTTCTGCCACATTGGTGGCAAGCACGATACGGGGATTGCTGTGTGCCTGGAAAATACGATTCTGATCGGCATTGGACAGTCGGGAGAACAATGGCAGTATATCCACGCTGCGAAAGGCTCGGTTGTGTGAAGACTGCTTGCCAAGCAAGTCGGCCATTTCGCGAATATCGCGTTCACCGCTGAGAAAGACCAGAATATCGTGTTGACGCTCTTTCAGCAGCGTTTCGCAGGCATTGATGATGGCCGTGGGCATATCGATGTCATCCAGCGAATCGGATTCGGCCTCGGGCGGCGCGTAGCGCAGTTCCACCGGATAGGTGCGACCTTCGGCCGTGATGATCGGCGCCCCATCGAAGTGCTCGGCAAAGCGTTCCGGGTCGATGGTGGCCGACGTGATGATGAGCTTCAGATCGCGGCGGCGTTTGAGCAGGTTCTTCAGGTAGCCCATCAGGAAATCGATGTTGAGCGAGCGTTCGTGTGCTTCATCGATGATCAGGGTGTCGTACTGGTTCAGCCAGGGATCATTCTGGATTTCGGCCAGCAGGATGCCATCGGTCATCAGCTTGACATAGCTGCGATCGCTGACCTGATCGCTGAAGCGGATCTTGAAGCCGACGGCTTCACCGACAGTGGTATCGAGTTCACTGGCAATGCGTGAGGCCACACTGCGCGCTGCGATTCGGCGGGGCTGGGTATGACCGATGAGCCCAGCCACGCCACGGCCGGCTTCCAGACAGATCTTCGGCAATTGAGTGGTCTTGCCCGAACCGGTTTCGCCGCACAGGATGATCACCTGATTGTCCTTGATGGCCTGCAGGATTTGCTCGCGCTGCTCGACTACGGGCAAGTCCGGCGGGTACACCGGTGTGGGTACATTGGCAGCTCTCGTCGCCCGCTGCGCAGTCGATTTTTCCACGCGTTGCAGAAATCGCAGACGCTCGCGATCATCCTCCGGCTTCGTCGCCAGCTTCTTCACCACCCGCCGCAGCTTGTGCTGATCCACCAGCAGACACCCATCCACCAGCTTGTGCCACTCTCTCTCGGGTTCTCTCTCGGGTCGGACCACCATAACTCGTTGATAATTGAAACGAATACGAGCCCAAAACGCACGTATTCGCTCTTGTACAGGGATATTTGACCCCGAAAAGGGGCGATTAGGGACTAAGTGTACTGCCTCTCGATCGATATCTCGCCATCTGCTCGCGAACGGCAAAACTGCCTGCTTTTTCGGGCCTGGCACGTCGACCGGGATTGCTGAAACCCAACGCACGCTTCATCATAAGGGCATATTCAAGCGTGCCAACAGCAGCGCTGTCACTCCACATGCCCTCTCGTTCGAGCGTTCCATGACACATTTGATCGTCTATCCAGCTCTCGCGCGCGATCAACAGCTCCTTGGGCGAGTCGAACTTCAGTAAACGGCAGGCACTGTCCAGGTCGATTCGCGAACCTCGTCGGCGCGGATGTTTCGCTTCATGATAACCGCTGGCTGACCACTCTTCCGGATGCGACACTTCGCCGGCACGCACCATGTTCAGGTCGATGTAGGTCATGCAACGAGCCAGATGATTGTCTGTCTGGATGGCTGTTGCGTGGTACCGATCTTCCCAGAACGCCCCGGTGCGCCCCTGTCTTTTGTTGAATTCCTGCGCGGTCCGACCTGAAACCAGTTGCATCGCCGCCGGAATGGCGTTGTTGCCAGAGTCGTGCACCAGCAAATGGATATGGTTGGACGTCACGATGTAATTCAACACGCTCAGGCCGAAGCGACGTCTGGCCTGGTACAGCCAGTAAAGCCAGCGACGTCGATCCATCTGGAATTTCAGCAGAAATTCGCGTTGATGGCAGCGCTGCGTGATATGCCAGACTTGTCCGGCGATGAAATGGCGATTGGCTCGCGGCATGGCGTCCCTCCCTGGAACCCGTTGCTGACGATGGAAATCATTGGCGTTGATGCAATTCGCTTCCTGCGAAAAGGCCTTCAGGCTCGCCTAGTAAACAGGACGATAGGCATCGTGGCAAGAAGGCGGAGCATAAAATGAGAACTGGCAGAGCTTAAGGCCGTTTACTTCTCGATGTGCGGTCGAAGAGAACGGGGAATCGGCATTAACGGTTGCTTGGTGAGGGAGTTTTCAGTGACTTGCGATGGTCCGACCCGGGAAATGGTGAACCCTGACTTTCAAGAACTTACGATGGTCCGACCCGGGGTACTCCTTGATCGGGCCTTTTGCTCGGTAAAAAGCCTCGTTCAAGCGCGGAAAACCGCCATATTTCAGCCAAAATATCCAGACTATCAATGACTTATGATGGTCCGACCCGGGGGTTCCCGGGGGTTAGCCGGTGACGCGGATGAGTTTGTAGCTGATGCCGTTGCGTTTGAGGCGTTCCTTGGCGATGCTGATGCGTTCCTGATCGAAGAACGGTCCGATGCGAACGCGATGTCCGATGACGCCGTTGTTGTCCTGTCGCGGGACGATCGTGGACTCCAGGCCAAGCAGCAACAGTGAGGCTCGGGTCTTCTCGGCATCGGCCTTCTGGCGGTAGTTGCCAGCCTGCAGAAAATAGGACTCGTGTCCGACGCTGTTGGCCGGGACCTCGGCATAGTTCTCCGACACCAGAGCACGCGCGGACAGGCTCTGCACACTGCCGGGCACCACTCGCGTCGCCGGTGGTACGGTGCGGCTTGGCGGCGGCACCACTTCGCGCACGGCTGCCTGCTGTTGCTCGATGGTCGACTCGGGCAACAGGGAATAGAACTGATAGCCAGTCACGCCCGCTTCGGACTGCATCTCGGCGGCAGCCATGTCAGCCGCCGGCATGCCGACCGGCAAGCGTGACAGCAACACCACGAAGCCGAATACCAGCCCTACCAGCAAACTCAGCGCCAGCACGCACAGGCGACTGCCATGCATTTCCGATTCTCGGCCACTTGCCATCGATCACATTACCTCAGGGGTCGATACACCAATCAGCGACAACCCGTTACCCAGTACCTGCCGTACGGCAAGCAGTAAACACACTCTTGCATGCCGCAGCTCGTCATCATCGACAAGTACTTTATGCGCGTTGTAATAACTGTGTAGACCATTTGCGAGATCCCGCAAGTATCTCGTGAGTTGATGAGGCTCACGAGCCAGAGCTGCCCGCTGGACCCGTTCAGGGAACATCGCCAACAAGCTCATGAGCTCGAACTCGGCCGTTTCACTCAGCCGGAACAGAGCTGCCAGACCGGCTTCCTGATCGAATGTCAACGCTCGCTGATTCAGTTGTCGCATGACGCTGCAGACGCGCGCATGGGCCATCTGGACATGATAGGCAGGGTTTTCGTTTGACTGGGACCTGGCCAGGTCAAGGTCGAAGTCGAACGGTTGCGAGTGCTTGCGCATGACGTAGAGGAATCGCGCAGCGTCCTTGCCGACTTCATCACATAACTCGCGAAGAGTGACAATGGAATCACATGCTGTGGACAACGATACCGGCTCCCCGCCGCGAAACAGGTTCGCGAACCGCGTCAGCAGTATCTCGAATTTCTCCCGCGGATGACCCAGTGCCTGGCAGGCCGCGGACAGGCAAGCCGCCCGCTCATGCTGATCGGCACCGAAGACATACAGCACCTTGTCGACACCGCGTTCGAGCGTGTTGTCGATACAGGCGATATCAGAGGCGAAACAACTACCCTGCCCATTGCCCCATAGCAGCGCACGGTCCCTGTCATCACCGAATTCGCTCGACCGGAACCAGCGCACACCTTCCTTTTCATACAGCTGGCCCGATGCCTCCAGCCTGTCTACCACACGCTGCAGGGCGTCGCCCAGGCTGCATTCGCTGACCCATTCAGCGTGGTGAACACCGAATTCGTTCAGCTCCTGTCTGATAGCAGTGGCGGCCGGACCATCCATCTGACACCCGGCATCAGTGAGGCGATATACGCGCCGCACCTCGAAACCGACCGCTTCCATCAGATCGGCAATGGTCGCCCCCAAGGCGACAGGGCGGCCCTGACTCACAGGCAGCGGCCCTGCCGGGCAGGACGATACGCATTCCACCTGGACCCGCTGCCCTGCTCCCAGCTGGCTCCGACCGAATTGCCTGCCCTGGGACAGAACCGCAGGGACCACGGCTGCCTGAGCCTCGTCCGCCTGAAAGAAGTTGATGAACCCCGGGTCAGCAACAACCACGTCGCGAATGTCATCTGACACCGGCAATGCCTCGATCAATGCCCGGGCAATGTCACACGGCGCATGCCCGGTCGGCTTTGCCAGCATCATGGCCAGATTGGAAGCAAAGTCACCGTGACCGGCATCGCGTGTGCGTGTCACCACGATCGATGGATTGACGTCTGAAGGAACCATACCAGTGGACTGCAAGGCAGCGAGAGCCACGGCCAGGTCCTGTTCCAATCGGTCTTTCACCTCAGCTCTTTACACGCTTAGTCCGGCAGCCGAGTTTAACCTCAATGAGGCACGAATCCACGACCGGAAATCACCTTGGCCGGGTGGCGCGCCGCCCCGCGCCATACTGACGGTCACAGCCACACGCTCGCCTCAGGCACTCCCCGGAAAGGACCCTCAGAACAGATCGACCGGGTCCACATCGATGGACCAGCGGCACTTGCGCGCACCGGGCAGCTGATCGATCTGTGTACACAGCCGCGCCAGGCTGTCATTGAGTACCGAGCGGCGATCCGACTGCAGCAACAACTGTGCTCGATATCGCCCTCCCAGTCGTTCCATCGGGGCTGGCGCTGGCCCCATCACTTCCAGGCGCCCAGCCCTGCTTGCCAGCAAGACCTCTGAGACCTGCTGCAGAAAGGCATGCGCTTCCTGCCCGGCACTGGCTTCGGCACGCACCAGTGCCATGAAGGAGAATGGCGGCAGATCAGCCAGCCGCCGGTCAGCCATGGCAATATCGGCAAAGGCTCCATAGCCCTCCCTGACCAGAGTCTGCAGCATCGGATTATCGGGATTGCGTGTCTGTATCAGAACCGTGCCCTGCCGCGTTTCCCGCCCGGCACGCCCGGCGACCTGCACGGTCAACTGTGCCATGTGCTCCAGCGATCGAAAATCGGTGCCGAACAGGCCACGATCGGCATCCAGGATGCACACCAGCGTCAGCTTCGGAAAATGATGCCCCTTGGCCAGCATCTGCGTACCGACCAGGATGCGCGCCTGTCCCGTGGTCGCCTTGTCAAGCTGCTTTTCCAGCGCCCCCTTGCGCCGCGTGCTGTCGCGGTCGATCCTGGCGATTTCCACATCGGGAAATTCTGCCTGCAGAGCATCCGTGATGCGCTCCGTGCCATAGCCGACCCGATCCAGCTCGGCAGAGCCGCAGCTGTCGCACACGGCGGGCAGCGGCCT
This sequence comes from Granulosicoccus sp. 3-233, assembly GCF_052681095.1. Classification (NCBI taxonomy): domain Bacteria; kingdom Pseudomonadati; phylum Pseudomonadota; class Gammaproteobacteria; order Chromatiales; family Granulosicoccaceae; genus Granulosicoccus; species Granulosicoccus sp. 3-233. Next base: position 136,302 of record NZ_JBQYLE010000012.1, on the reverse strand, counting down.
TTCGGAACCGCAGTGATGACAGCGCAGGCGATTCTGCCGCACGTGGACGGTCATGTGCGCATCGCAGCGCCGACAATCGGCCGCCGCACCACAATCATTGCACAACAACGTGGGCGCAAAACCCCGCCGGTTGATGAAGACCAGCGCCTGACCATCCTTGTCCAGATGATCGCGAATGGCATCCAGCAGCCGATCACTCATGCCTTCGATGAGCTTGCGCCTGCGGATGTCCAGCAGGTTCATGATCGGTGGAATGGCATTGCCAGCCCGCTGCGTCAGACGCAGTTCCCTGAATCGACCGGTCTTGACGTTGTTGATCGTCTCGAAAGAAGGGGTAGCAGTACCCAGCACAACCGGACATTGCCGGTCACGTGCCCGCATCAGAGCCAGGTCACGCGCGTGATAGCGAAAGCCATCCTGTTGCTTCAGCGAGCCATCGTGTTCCTCATCGATGATGATCAGCCCCAGCCTCGGCAAAGCCGCCAGAATCGACGAGCGGGTGCCGATGACGACATCGGCATGACCTTCAGCAGCGCACAACCAGTTCTGCAGTCGCTCGTTATCGTTGAGCCCCGAATGCAGGCTGACCAGACAGCCACTGATGCGCCGCTCGAAGCGGCTCATCAACTGCGGCGTCAGCGAGATTTCCGGCACCAGCACCAGCGATTGCAGACCTCGTTTCCCAGCCTCTTCGATACAGCGCAGATACACTTCCGTCTTGCCACTGCCGGTAACTCCGCGCAGCAGAAAACTGGTAAAACTGCCCAGCGTCTGTTGCACGGCCTGAACAGCGACGGCCTGCTCATCCGACAGCGCGGGACCGGTTTCAGCCGCATGATTGCGCGGCACTTCGATCGCGGTATCACAGGCCACCCAGCCACGCTCCAGTAAGGGTTCCATGGATTTGCGCCAACCGGGACTGATGGCTCGCAGCGCATCAACGGCAACCGGCCTGCCGTCGTGCTCGCGCAGATACTCCAGCAATCGTTGCTGAACGGGTGCCGCCCGTGACAGGCCGGACTCCGCTTCATGCGGAACCCAGCGGTAGTAGTCGCGTTCGGCAATCACCGCCTCGTGTCCCTTGCGCAGCAGCACCGGCAATGCCGAACCCAGCACCTCCCCCAGGGGATAGTGGTAATAGCGACTGGCCCATTGCAACAACTTGAGCAGATCTTCCGGCAGAACCGGCTTTTCATCATGCACCTTGTGCACGGCGCGCAGCTTCCCGGACGGTACGTCACTGTGCTCGATGGCAGCCACCACGACACCGATCACCTGTCGACGCCCGAAAGGAACTGTCACCCGCGTACCCGCAATGATCGGTGATGCTGCTTTCCAGCGGTAATCGAACACGCCGTAGACCGGTGACTTCACCGCCACTTGTACCAAGGGATTCATGCGCTTAGCAAAGTCTCTGAGGATATCGGTCGAGCGCAGACAGGCCTGCCGGGGCCCTGAGGTTAGCGTCAAAACAGGCGCACTTCAGTGCCGGAATACTCACACAGTGTCCACAAATCTGTGGATAACTATGTGGACAAGGTTTGAAAAACGGTGCCAACGTGACGCACAACCGGGATTCCGGAAATTGATCCCATATTGCGAAATTACAAAATTATTCTTATATTTCAATAGTTTATGAAAACTTCCGAAAGCTGAAAAGGAGCCAATACACGATTTTCCGACTTTCCACAAGCGATCTGGAGCATTGTGTATAAGCCCGGACGTATTTCCAGATCGTCAACCCCGAAACGCGACAAATTCCAGTCATTTAACCGTTACATGCGGGTCCGGAACAGCACAATCGCCGCCCCATCATCGAGCAGGAAATGCACCGCGGACCGTGCAACACACGCCGACACACCGTTGGCACGCTTGTCCGTGGCGCAATCCTGTCTGCCTGAACGAACTTGCCAGACCGTGGTGGCGTTGCCGGGTATCAGTCCAGTCCCTTGATGGCCATGATCAGGTCCTGCACGGTATCCCGCGCATCACCGAACAGCACACGACTCACGGGGGAGAACAACAGGGCATTCTCGACACCGGCATAGCCGGTACCGTCACCGCGTTTCACCACGATCACCCGCTTGGCCTGATCGACATCCAGTATGGGCATGCCATACAACGGGGAATCAGGGTCATCCCTGGCTGCCGGATTGACGATATCGTTGGCGCCGACCACCAGCACCACATCGACTTGCGAGAACTCGGCGTTGATGTCGTTCAGATCGCTGATCTTCTCGTAAGGGACCCCCGCTTCCGCCAGCAGCACATTCATGTGCCCCGGCATGCGCCCTGCCACCGGATGTATCGCAAAACCGGTATGCACGCCGCGCTCCTCGAGCAACTGGGTCAACTCCCGCAGCTTGTGCTGTGCCTGGGCTGTTGCCATGCCGTAGCCGGGAACAATCAGGATGCGATCGGCATAGGCCATGTCGACAGCGGCATCACGAGCGTCGATCTTGTTGACATGATCCCGAGCCTGTGTCCTGACCTGCCCGTCTGCCGTGATACCGAACCCGGAATACATGATTTCCGTGAGTCGCCGATTGACGGCGCGCGCCATCAACCGGGTCAGCAGGGAACCCGCGGCAAACACGATGGTACCCGCAACCATCATGGTGGGATTCTCCAGCACGAAACCGTCCAGAGCGACGGCCAGACCGGTCAATGCGTTGTACATGGAAATCAGCACCGGCATGTCGGCTGCCGACGTCGGCAGGGTCATCAGCAGGCCGAAACTGATTGCCAGGATGGCAAAGGCCAGCAGCAGCACCGGATGCGCCGTGGCCGAGGTGGCCAGGATCAGACCCAGCAGCAGCACCAGGGCACCATTCGCCAGATACGCCACCTGCCGCTTGGCAAAGTCTTCCCGTCGTGAAAATCGACCGGTCAGGCGCAGATAGGCAAACATGGAGCCGGCAAAGGAGATACAGCCGATCAGACCACTGAGTACCGCCAGCGCCTTCACCAGTGCGCCATATTGAGTCACGTTCAGCAGGACCAGCATGCCGATTCCCGCTGCGGCAATTCCACCCAGCCCGTTGTAGAGCGCCACCACCTGCGGAATACTGGCCATGTCGACGCGGCGTGCATGCAGGAGTGCAATGCCCCCACCGAGTACCATGGCAGCCAGTATCAGAGAGTAATTGCCCCCCAGACCGGGATGCAGGGCAGTGGCGATGATGGCCAGCGACATGCCACCGCCGGCACACCAGATACCGGAGCGCGCACGAGTCGGCGAGCTCAGACGACGCAGACCGATGACAAACAGCACCGTAGAGGCAAACCAGGCCAGCTCCAGGGCGAGAGGCAGATTGTTGGTCGTACTCATGCCTTGCCACCCGACGAACGCCTGTTCGATTTACGTGCCGAGGATGCAGACTCGGGACGGACCAGAGGTCGGCTCTTGGCCCCCGGCAAGCGACGGTCTTCGCTGGCAGGACCATCGACGCTCTGGTAACCGGACGCCGAGCGTCGCCCCCGTGACTTGTGATCGAACAGTGCCAGCATGCGATCCGTGATCACGAATCCGCCAACGACATTGGCGGCAGCGGCGGTGACCGCCAGGAATCCGATGATCTGCTCGAGGGTGCCTTCGGCATTGCCCAGCGCCAGCATGGCACCTGCCAGCACGATGCCGTGAATGAAATTCGACCCCGACATCATTGGCGTGTGCAGAATCGAGGGAACTCGCGCAATCAGCACGTAGCCGGCAACCGCTGCCAGCAGAACCAGATACAGGCCGCCTACACCGCTCATGAACTTTTCTCCATCAGTCGTCGAGCCTGCCCACGCCAATCCTGCTCGCGGATCTCCTCGGCGAGTTCGAGTTGTACGGAGAGCTTTTCGATCGCATCGTCATCCAGCTCGGCCAGTTGCCGCAACTGTCGATAGCCGAAGGAATAGAGCCGCTCCTGCAATGCCGGGCCAACACCATCAATCACGGTCAGCTCATCGCGTGGCAAGGGTTCTTCTGCCCGCTCATGCTCCGGCAGGGAATCATCGACTCCTGCCGCCAAGCTGATCATTTCATCGGCATCTGCGCCTTCAAGCGCCGCCAGATCCCGCAGATCCTGCTCGTCGGCGACACCACCATCCTGCTGTTCCGGGTGCGCCATGGCCTCACTGGAGGAGTGAGCATCAGCCGGGCTACCCTGATCACCGTCTCGCCCAGGCGACGCAGCGGTGTTCCTTGCCGCCTCGCTGGCAGGCGAGGATCGATCTGTCGTGCCCGCGTCCGCAGCGGCAGCCGACGTTTCCTTCACCGCGCCATCCGCCTCCTGTTTCTCCGGCTTTGCCTCTTCCTCTTCCTTCAACCAGCCCGATGTCTCGTCCGCCATTTCCTCTGCACTGGCAGGGGGCGCGCCAAAGGGCGCTTCCGGCATTTCCAGCAGAGCCGCAATATCGGGGTGATTGACTTCGCCATCGTGCATCAGCACGCAACGGGCGATGATTTCATCGTCGGGATTCAGCACCACCTTGCAATCCGAAATGACCAGCTGCAACATGTTGTAGATGTTGCGCGCATACATTTCGCTGGCGTGCACGGCGCCGTGACTGGGCAGATTCAGCGGGCCGACGATCAGCGTATCGTTGTGATAGTAATGCTCGCCGATCCGCGTCAGCTCGCAATTGCCACCGGTGGACGCCGCCATGTCCACGATCACCGATTCCGGCAGCATGCCATCGACCATGTCCTCGGTGATGATGCGCGGGGCTCGTCGTCCGGGGATCGCTGCCGAGCAGATGACGACATGGGCTCGTGCCAGATGCTCGGCCAGCACATCATGCTGGATCTGCTTTTCATCCTTGCGCAGCGCTCTGGCGATGCCGCCAGCACCTTCCACTTCCACGCCCGTGTCGATCATCCGGGCTCCCAGTGACTCGATCTGCTCCTTGGCCGCCTTGCGAATATCATAGGCCTCGACCTGTGCGCCAAGACGTCTGGCAGTGGCAATGGCCTGCAATCCGGCAACCCCTGCGCCGATCACCAGCACCCGGGACGGTCGAATGGTACCCGCCGCCGTGGTCAGCATCGGAAACAGTCGCGGCGACAGTTCTGCAGCCAGCAAGGCCGCCTTGTAGCCGGCAACCGTGGCCTGAGAGGACAGGGCATCCATTGGTTGCGCGCGCGTTGTCCGCGGCAGATGATCCATGCCCAGCACCGTGATCTGGCGCTCTTGCAGTGCACGCAACTCATCGACATGCTGGAACGCCGACATGATGCACACCAGTACCGAGCGCTCCGGCAACAGGGCGATTTCCTCGAGAGTCGGACACACGACCTTGACGACGATGTCGACATCCTGCACCAGCTCGGCAAAATCCTCGACGACAGTGACCCCCTGATAGGCCTCATCGTAGAAACTGGCGGCATGACCGCATTCGGCCTCGATGCGAACCTGCATGCCATCCTGCAGCAGTCGTTCCACTCGAGACGGGTCCAGGGCAACCCGGCGTTCGCCGGAGCGACGCTCTCGGGGTAAGGCGATGATCAGCGACAAGGCGCACCTCTTTCGCGTTGACTAATCGGCATATGTCCGAACGGTTATACTGATGATTGGCTGCAGTTTACCCGTACTGACTCGATACGAGTGAACCGAGTCACCAGGATAGCGACATATGACTACCTGACCTGAAAAGGTCACGGCTGCTGCTGGCGTGACGCTTGCGTTACCACGGCGGCAATCTTGCAACGCTCCAAGCCGATGGAATCAGCGTAACAGTGTGCACTGATCCCCTTCAGGCACGATCCGAACTCTTCATGAAATACATTGGAACACCGAATCACGAACATGGCACAGCGGCGCGTCTGGGCGTTCTGCTGGTCAATCTGGGTACGCCAGAGGCCCCGGAAACCGGACCGGTACGGCGTTATCTGGCCGAATTTCTGAGTGATCCCCGCATCATCGAAGCGCCACGCTGGCTGTGGAAGATCATCCTGCATGGTGTCATCCTGCGGATCCGCCCTGCTCGCAGCGCCAAGGCCTACCGGGAGGTGTGGTCCGAACAGAGCGGCTCCCCCCTGCTGAGTATCTCGCGCCAGCAGGCCGCTGCGCTCCAGCAGGACCTGCAGCAACGATTCGGTGAACCGGTCACGGTCGCTCTGGGCATGCGCTATGGTCAACCCTCCATCGACAGCGCCATTGCTGAACTCGAGGCTGCCAACGTGCGCCGGCTGCTTGTACTGCCGATGTACCCCCAGTATTCGGGAACCACCACGGCCTCGGTATTCGACGCAGTCACGCAGCGACTGCAGCGTACCCGCTGGATACCCGAGATGCGCTTCATCAATCAGTACTGCGATCATGCCGCTTTCATCCGCTCACTGGCGAACAGTGTCCGCGAAAGCTGGGAAGCGAACGGTCGTGGCGAGCTGCTGGTCACCTCCTATCACGGCATCCCCCAGCGCTATGTGCTCGACGGCGACCCCTACTTCTGCCTCTGTCACAAGACATCCAGACTCCTGGCCGAAGAACTGGGCATCGCCAGCGACCGCATCAGAGTGGTCTTCCAGTCACGCGTCGGGCGCGAAGAATGGCTGCGACCGTATTGCGACGACACCATGAAGGCACTGCCGGCCGAGGGTTTCAAGTCGATCGACATCATGTCTCCGGCCTTCTCTGCCGACTGCCTGGAAACCATCGAGGAGATCTGCGGCGAGAACCGCGAATACTTCGAGGAAAATGGTGGCGAGCGCTTTCAGTACATTCCCTGTCTGAACGATCGTCCTGACCATATCGCCTTTCTCGGCAGCCTGGTGGAACAACACTGTCAGGGCTGGCCGGAAGCCGATGCGCAACGCGACCGGCAGGCGCAGGAGCAACAGAACAAAGCGACAGCCGAGCGCGCTGCGGCCATGAAACCATCGTTTGCCAGTGGCCGCCCGAACTGAGCCCTGACGAGCGATCCGGCTCCGACAAGCCCTGCCACACACACGGGTCGGTAACGCGTGGCAGTGTCACTTCACGGGCGAAGCCCCGTGACAGCCAGAAGTGGGGGGGCTTGCAACACCGCATCGACGGATGATCACCGATGCGGGTCTGCCCGCTCAGCCGAGGGCGGCGTAGGCCAGGCCCTGCATGTCAGGCCCGAGACTGATTTCCGAGCCCAGATACTGCGTCATGACGATGCCGCTGAATTCACGGGCCGGATCCACCCAGAACCAGGTGGAGGCAGCCCCCGCCCATCCGCCTTCACCACAGGCACTGAGCCGCAGGGCTGCCGATGTGTCCACCATGAGACGTCCGGTCAGACCCCAGCCGTAACCCGGGTAGGCCTTGTCTCCGATCGTGATCGGCATCTGCGAGTCACGCAGGCGATTCTGCCACGCCAGATCCAGCATGGGCCGCGACAGCAACCGGGCCCCGTCAGGCGTCTTGCCGTGCATGAGCACACCCATGAAGCGGCGATAATCGCGCATGCTGGAGTACAGGCCGATTCCGCCACGGGTGAAGGTCTCGCTATCCGAAGGATAGCTCTGTTCGACATCCATGGGCTGCAGTCTGTTGACGGGAGCCCGATCAGTGGCTCCCGCCACGGGTACTTGCCCAAGCTCTCGCTGCCCGAACATCTGCGCCAGCCGTGAGCGGTTCTCGGCACCCACCTGAAATGCGGTTTCCTCCATGCCCAGCGGTGCAAACAGCGATTCCTGCAGACAGGTCCCCAAGGGCTTGTCGGAGACACGCTCGAGAACGCCGGCGAGGACATCGGTGGAATAGCTGTAATACCAGCATGACCCCGGTTGATGGGCCAGCGGCATCTCTGCCAGCGCCACGCAGAGCTCCTGCAGCGAGCGCCCTCCGTCGGCTGCAAAACCGGCGTCACGGTATCCCTCGGCCACCTTGCAACCGGGCAGGAAATCATAGGACAGACCTGAACGGTGCGTCAGCAGATCCTCGATGGTCATGGCGCGTTGCAGCGCTTGCAGACGACCATCGGAGGCCAGCACCTGCTGTTGGCCGAACTCCGGAATGTAACGGCTGACCGGATCATCCAGCTGCAGCAGACCGGATTCGATCAGCTGCAGACAATACACGGACACGATCGGTTTGGTCATCGAGTACAGGCGGAACAGGGTGTCCTCACTCATGGCCTGCAAGGCTTGTGCATCACGATGGCCGTCGGCGCCCTGCGCCACGACACGACCTTGATGTTCGACACACCAGGTCACTCCGGAGAACTGACGCGCCTCGATCAGGCGGCGAACGTGCGTTTCCAGAACCCTGCCACGCTCAGACTGAAACTCCATACAACAGAACCCTTGCCACAGAACCGATGGCAGACAGTCTATCGCAGCATCAGGCGCATTTCCTCACGTCATTCAGCATCAACTGCATGAATTCAGCGGCTTCGACGGGCCGACTCTTCAGGTAGCCCTGATATTCCTCGCATCCGAGCCTCGCAACCAGATCCAGCTGAACCTGCTCTTCGATACCTTCTGCCACCACGCTGAGCCCGAGATCATGCGCCAGCGATACGATGGCCTTGACGATCGGCGCCTTTTCATCCGCCGACTCGATCTCCATGATGAATGAGCGATCGATCTTCAGCTGATCTATCGGAAAGCGTTGCAGATAGCTCAGGGACGAATAGCCGGTACCGAAATCATCCACCGAGATGCGGACACCAAGATCACGCAGCCTTGACAGCTTGCCGATGTTCGCCTCGACGTCGTCCATGATCATGTTCTCCGTCAACTCGATGATCAGTGCCTCGGGCGGCAGGCCGGTTCGTTTCAGGATCTCATCCACCGACTGGTGAAAGCCGGCTTCGTACAACTGCCGGATGGATACATTGACCGCGATCTTGAAGGCGGGGTTGCACTCCCTGCGAAAGATCGCCGCCTGCAGACAGGCGGCCTCGAGCACCCAGTGACCGATCGCAACGATCATGCCCGTGGACTCGGCGACCGGCACGAAATCCACGGGTGAGACGAATCCGAGATCCGGGTTTTCCCACCTCAGCAAGGCTTCCGCACCGTTGATCAGACCGCTGCGTATATCGACCTTGGGCTGATACACCAGCCTCATTTCCTCATTGACCAGCGCCGTGCGCATGGCGTTTTCCAGGCGCAGGGCGCGACGTGCCATCGACACCATGTCTGCCGAGTACAGGGCATAACCCGGCGACTGCTGTTCCTTGGCATACCGCATGGCGGTCTCGGCATTGTTGATCAGGCTCTCGACCGTGCGGGCCGTTTCATCCAGTGCCGAGATGCCGACGCTGGTCGAGACATAGACATCCTGTTGCTCGACCACAAAGGGCTTTTCCAGTTCGGCAATCAGCAGAGGCATCCATTCCTGCACCCAGACTTCATCGCATCGATCGGTACCGAACTGCGCCAATACACCAAAACGTGCGCCACCCAGGCGAGCGATACAGTGGGGTTTCAGCGTGTCCTTGCGCAAGGGTGAGATACCCTGCGCGTGATCGAACACCACTTGCATTCGCTGACTGAAGGCCCACAGCACATCATCACCCTGCTCCGAGCCGAATGTGTCGTTGATCGACTTGAAGCGGTTGATGTTGAACAGCAATAGCGCCACTCGGCTGCTGGTCGCCGCCGCCGACTTCATCAGCTTCTGTACCAGCCTGGAGAAATACAGCCGATTCGGCAAGTTGGTCAGAGCATCGAAATGCATGAGGCGCTGCTCATAGGCGCGCGCCACAATGGTGTTCTTCATGCGCAGTGCCAGCTCATTGGCATCGACCGGTTTGGGCAGAAAATCCGTTGCTCCCAGTTGCAAGGCCTCGACCTTGGTCTCCGGATCATTGGACGAAGTCAGCACGATCACCGGCAACTGCTTCAACTCGGGATCGGAGCGCACCTCGCTGAGAATCTCCAGTCCGGAGACATCGGGCATGTTCAGATCGAGCAGCAGGACACTGGGCCTTTCACTGCGAAGGGTCGACATCGCCAACCTGGAGTCCGTCACACTGACAAACCGGCCATAGCCCTGAGCCGTCAGATGCAGTTGCAACACGCGCATGTTGATCGGCTCATCATCGACCATCATGATCTTGGAGCTCGCCACCAGTTTGCTTGTCTGCGGGTCCATCAATACCGCGGGACGCTCGCTGCCGGCCTTGTCGGTGGACTCACCCTGTGACATGACTATTGATCAACCGGCGGCACTGGGGCGGGGTGTCACGTGCCAGCCGGCAAGTACCTGTCGGGTAAATGCCTGCAGCTGCTCCTGCAAGTCCATCAGCCGCGAACTGTCGCCATGGGCACAGGCCTCGATCTCGTTACAGAGATCGGCAAAGCCGCCAAAGCCGACATTACCGCCCGAACCACGCAACCAGTGCGCTATCTGGGCGATGGTCTCGCCATCGTTCTGCTCAATTGCCATTGTCAACCTGAGTTGCTCTTCCTGGACTCGCTGTATGAACTGTTCAACGACTTCGTAGAAATCCGGAATCTGCACCGGCAATGTGGTGTAGACAGGCTCGACGCCGTCAAAGTCATCCTGTTCACTCTCCACTTCCTGAGAATCGGCAGCAATGGCAGAGTCTGAAGCTTCGACGGCAGACTGCTCGTCAATCAGACCCGTTTCGGCTTCCGGCTCCATCTCGACAACGCGCCGCTCGCCTCCCAGCTGTCTTGCCAGCAGATCGCCCAGCAGGTTCATGTCGATCGGCTTGACCATGTAATGCGAAAAGCCGGCTTCCAGAATGTCTTTCTCGAAGCCTTTCATCGCATTCGCCGTCAAGGCCACCACGGGCAGCTCCAGCCCTGCCTTGCGCATTTCGGCAACCGCTTCATACCCATCCATTACCGGCATCTGAATATCCATGAAAATCAGGTCGAATGGCTCTGATTGCATGGCGTCAACAGCCATGTCAAGTCCTTCCTTACCGTTTTCGGCCACGGTCACATGAAGCTTGAGGCCGGTCAGTATGACCGTCATCAGTTGCCGGTTCTCGGGTCCGTCATCCACCACGAGAATGCGGCTTTCGGGCAAGTCCCAGGTAACCTGCACAGGCACTTCAATACGCTCCAGCGATTCCATGATGTCAGCGGGTGACAGCAATGTGTACGATTCCTGTGCAACCGGCAGCTCGACATGAAAGGTACTGCCGACGCCCTCTTCACTGGATACTTCCAGGGTGCCATTCATCGCCTCGGTCAGTTGCCGGCTGATCGACAGGCCGAGCCCGGTCCCGCCGAAGCGTCTGGAAATGCTGGCACTGGCCTGGGTAAAGGCATCGAATATTTTTGCCTGCTGCTCTTCGCTCATGCCGATGCCGCTGTCCACGACATCGATCCGGATGCGGGCCTGTTCCGGCTTCTGCGCGGCGATGAAAGACAGCTGGACCCGTACCGCCCCCTGATCCGTGAACTTGATGGCATTGCCGACCAGATTGGTGATGACCTGTCGCAGGCGAGACGGATCGGCAATGATCCTGTCGGGAAATTCCGAGAGAATCTGCACCTGCAGGTCGATGCTCTTCTCATCAGCCTTGGACTGCAGGACCCGCACGACATCCTGGGCAATCGAGGGACAATCGCAAGGCAGTTCCTCCACCTCCATGGCGCCGGACTCGACCTTGGACAGATCCAGTACATCATTGATCAGTTCCAGCAGGTGCTGACCACTGTTGGAAATGGTATTCAGATAGCCCAGTCGTTCCGATTCACTGGTGCGGTTGTTGCGTTTCATCACCTCGGTGAAGCCGAGGATGGCGGTCATCGGCGTGCGTATCTCGTGACTCATGTTGGACAGAAAGGCACTCTTGGCCTGACTGGCCTCCTCGGCGATCTTCATCGATTCTCGCAGCAGAATCTCCTGTTCCTCCAGCTGGGTGACATCATCCATGCTGATCAGAACGCCACCCACCTGATCGTTGGCCGCAAACACCGGGGAACAGTTGACGATGAAGACACGTACCTGCCCCGATGCGTCGGTGAAGCCGATCTTTTCGTGACGGGTTGTCTTCGCCTCGAACAGGGAAGCATCCCAGACATGACCTTCCTGCAGATCATTGCCCTGCCACGGCAGCTCACCAGCGGACATACCCAGCAACGATTCCGACTCCTTGCCGGTCAACTCGGCAAAGGCAGAGTTCGCCAGTACGATATTGCCGCGTGCGTCCAGCACCAGCAATGCCTCGGCAATGGTATCCAGCGCTGACCTGACTCGAGACGGTACGGCTTCCGAGGGATTCAGCTCCTTGAGCATCTTGCCCAGAAACAGATAGAACAGGGGGAAACAACCCAGACTGATGAAGCCCATCAGGAACAGTGGTGACTCGCGGTATCGCACGTGCCAGGGCTGGTTGTCCATCGACACGAAGCGAAAGACCAGATGCCCCCATTCTCGGCCACGTTGCAATAGTGGCACCTTCACATCGTCGGTAATCAACTGCTCGGCAGTGATGCCATCGGGCAGCGGGCGCTGCGAAGGCAACTCGATACTGCCACCGCTGCGGCGTTGCAGATCGATGAGGTGTATGTCCACATTCTGTTCGATGACAAACTCGAGCGAAGAACGCAATCCGGAGATATCGCCGGCACGAAGCAGAACCGAGCCCAGCGTAGCCACGGATTCCGAGAGAACCACTCTTGTCTGCATCCTGGCGCTCTGGCGATCCGGAACCAGCCCGAGAAACAGAGCCAGCAGAACCACACTACTGACAAAGGAAGACAGGCCGATGGCGATATGAAAGCGCGCGCTCATCTTCGGCAGGTAGCGAAACGGATTCACCATGCCGAGCCAATCTCGCCATCCTCTGCCGCCGTTGCGACGCACAGCGCCTTTCGCGGCCGTGTTACCTTGCCTGTCAGTCTCGGTGGCAGATGCCACCCTGGACGAGGGCATGCTCACGACTCCCGATGCACGGATTCAGCCGGACAACTCCCTGTCACGGGCACACCACCGCACACTGTCTGGCAGTCGGTCATGGTTGCAACCTCTTCGTATTCATCCCTGGCAAGCAGCAATTAATGAACCTGCCCTGCAGATCGCCTGCAAATAACCGTTTCAAGTCAGGCACCCAGGTGCTTGAGAAGAAGCTGCCGGGAACTGCGCCACCAGCGAGCCCCCAGCGTCTCGGGAGGATGCTTCAGGGTAATGTAGGCCCGCCCTCCGAGTCCGCCGTGATCCGCTGCGCGGATCTGTTCATCAGGCGTCAATTCCAGATGGAAGATCTCCTCCAGCGTTTGCAGTTCCCCTTGCCCCGACTCCACGGCAATGCCTCCGAAGCCATTGTCAGCCAGTGCCATGCTCGGCAGTCTGTTGTTGCCGGCGGGAATCTGGCGACTCAGGACCGCCGGCACCACTGTTGCAATATCGTCGGAGAAGCGTACTTGCGCCTGCCTGACCCCGGTCTGCAGCTTGCCCAGCTGACGCTGATCAACCACGGCCTTGACGACAACCGGCTCATCTCCCACCACATACAACAGCAGATCTCCCTGCAGGACTCGCTGACCATTGAGCAGCCTGTTCCGGGTAAAGGCCACGTGCCCGTCTCGCGGCGCCACCACTCGCAGCGATGCAATTCTCTGCTGCAGGGCATCGAGCAACTCCTGACGCCTTTCGATCTCGACTCGCGTGACGGCGGCATGCTGCGGCAGGTTCTGGCGCTGCGCAGCGTGTTCAAGCAGCAGCTGTGCCATGGCTGATTCCTGCCGTCGCCGCTCTACCTCAAGCTCGGGGGCCAGCAAATGCACCAGCAGTTGTCCCGCCACCACCGCTTCGCCGTCGCGCACCTGCCACTCGGATATCTCTCCGCTTTCCGCCACGAAGACCTCACTCTGCTCCGGACTCCAGACAATGCCCTCGGCACGTGTCGACGAAGGCAATGGCAGCAGCATGACCGGCAGTACCAGTAACAGAACCAGCAGACCCAGTCTGGCAGTGGCGCGTAGCCGATGACCCTGCAACTGACTGGAAATGGCCAGATAGGCGGCCAGACGTGGCAATGGACGAATGAACATCGGCACGATGGAGAACAAGGCCAGCAACAGGCCGACCTCATGAAAACGTGTCACGAGAAACACGGCAATCACCAGCGATATCGACAAGCGATACACCAGACTGGCCAGCGCGTAGGGCAGCAGCCAGCGGCGTTCTCCCTCAGCCATCAGGGGACGCGTGATGCCATCGGCGGCAAGGAGATAGCGCTTGAACAGATATTGCCAGTAGGCCAGTGACCGGCGCGCCAGGCCCGGACTGTCGAGCAGGTCTTCCAGCAGATAGTAGCCATCGAATTTCAACAGCGGATTGGCATTGAACAGCACGACTGACACGAACCCCAGCAACATCACCGCAAAGGCCATGTCGGTAAGCACACTACTCTCCAGGGTGTACCACAGGATCAACGCCACACTGGCCAGACTCAGGTCACACAACATGCCGGCGGCAGTCACCGCCAGACGGTCGCGACGGCGCGGCAGGGACCAGGCGTCCGTCGCATTGACATAGGGCACTGGCATCAGCACCAGCAGGGAGATTCCGGCTTCCCGCACGTCTCCTCCCAGCCGTTGCAGAACCAGACCGTGCGAGAGTTCATGCAGGCACTTCAGGCAGGGATACAGGAGCAGATACTGCCACCACTGTTCCGGTGCCGACAGCACACGGTTCCAGTCGCGCAGCAGCTCCGCGCTGTTGAGCATGGCCAGCACCGCTGCCAGCCCGAACAGGGCCAGTATCGTCAGCACTGCAGTGCGAGCACTGACAACTCCGACGAGGCGTGCCAGATACGCCAGCAACCGTGACGGGTTGCACAAAGGCAGCTTCAGCATCAGGGGGTTGAAGGCGGCCCGTCGCCCCGCTCTGGCGGTTGCTTGACCAGGCTGCATGCCCTGCAATACCCCCAGACGTTGCAGATGCGCGACCGACTCCAGCAGGCTCTTGGAGTCGAAAAGCGGTTCGTGACGTGTCAGCCAGTCTCGCAGCGAGCACTGGCCCTGCAGCCGTGTCAGCGCCTGCCACAAGCCGGCATCGATCCGCAGGAACTGACCCGAGACCGTATTCTGCACGATTGCCCAGCGCCGGTTGCGAATGCGCTGTTCCCGTACTCGGACATGGGGGGCCAGTGATGGCTTGCACTCCAGTTCGTCTGCCACGGCTTGCATCTCGGAGACTGCCGCTGTGCTCATGCCACCAGCCCGAGCTTCCAGGCCAGCCAGACGCAGCGTGTCCACAATGAGCCCCACCACTGAGCCAGGCGTGACTCACGGCCGACCAGAATCTTGCCAATGCCTTTCATGCCCGGCCGCAGACCCGCATCGGATTCCAGCGGAGTGGCGTAGACCTTGAAGGTATTCTCCCCCTGACTTGCATTTGCCACCGGAATCAGCGTATCGACGCGTGCCTGTCTGCGTTGCTTGGGGTCTGCAGCCATGCGCAGACTCAGCAGCTGCCCCGGTTCGACTTCCGAGATGCGGCGCTCCGGCACCTGCAGTGCCAGCCGGTAATGCTCGGCCGAGCCGACTTCGAACAGTATCTTGCCGGCCTTGACGGCAGAGCCCAGCGCATCCTCGACGGCATCGCTGAGCACGATGCCCGCCACCGGAGCTCGCAGTTCATGCCGCGCCAGCTGCGCCCTGACCTGATCCAGTTCCGCCTGAATCAATACGCGGCTCTCTCTCAATGAACTCAGCTCCACCCGATCATGGGAAGCCAGAGCACTGAGATGGTCCTGCTGGTTCTTCTGGGCTTCGGCTGCCCATTTGTCGGCTTGTCGCAACAGATCT
Source organism: Granulosicoccus sp. 3-233 (assembly GCF_052681095.1). Lineage (NCBI taxonomy): Bacteria > Pseudomonadati > Pseudomonadota > Gammaproteobacteria > Chromatiales > Granulosicoccaceae > Granulosicoccus > Granulosicoccus sp. 3-233. Next base: position 120,599 of record NZ_JBQYLE010000012.1, on the reverse strand, counting down.
TCATCATCAAGCCGGGCCAGCAGATCACCCTTGGCGACGCGATCGCCCGCCCGAGCCTGTACCGACTTCACATAGCCGTCCAGTGGTGCAATCAGGGCGTGACGTTCAGCGGCCTCGACCATGACGTCGGCAGACAGACGCTTGTCAACCGGCCACAACATCAGTAGCAGTACGATGACAGCGGCTCCGACCTGCAAGCCTGTTTTCAGGCCTCGCTGCAAGCGCGCGTCCAGGCTGCGTCGACAGCGGTGCCACAGCAACGCCGGCAGGTTCTGCTGGCAGCGCCACTGCAGCCAGGCACTCTGTACAAGAGGTGCCAGTGATGCCTGCAGGATGCTACGTTCGCTAGCCGACAGACGAGTCTCATCCTGCCATTGCAGAGATACCACCAGCAGCTCACCATCGACCGATACCGGGATCATGAGACTCGATGTCCAGTCCGATTCCGCGCTCGACCGGGTATCCGACAGCGGTTTGCTCGCCGCTGCCATTCTGGATTGATACAAGGGCTGCGCCGAGCCTTCGGCATACCGCCTGTCTGCATGACTGGCCAGATCACGTACTGCAATTGCGGAACGGTCGATGTTTGTCTGACCGGACACAGCCATCACCCTTGACCTGCGTCGTCCCTGTCTGTCAGCCCGCATCCAGTGCAGAGCGCAGACACTTCCCGGATAATGATTCCCGAGGAGATCAATCAGCTGGGTGATGCTCAAGGATTCGGGCAGATCACCATCGACTGCCGAAAACCGTGACTCGGCAGGCTGAACGACCTGACCTCGCCATCGAGCACTCTTCAGGGCCCAGCTTGCCAGCCCCAGCAAGGAACCCTGCTGTTGCCGAGTCAATGCGCCATTGATCAACAGCAAAACGGTCGATTCAGACGAGCTCTCCTCGCTCCCCGGCAATGGCAGTCCGAGCAGGACATCACCGTTATCCGGCAATTGCAGGCGTTGTCGGCTGCCGCGCAGCACTGCCCGGCGTGCCAGCGCCAGGCCGGCATCGGGAATTTCGAGAGTGGCTGGTGTTCGTGCGGATACCGCAGCACTCACATTTCCGGGTGCGGTTTCCGTGATGCAGACCAGCGCCAGTCCGTGAGTCCCCTGCAGCAACTCGGACAGCCAGAGCAACCAGGCCTCGTCATGTCCGACCGCGGATTCAGCATTTTCCACCGGATCGCCGGCAAGCTGGTGCGGATGGTCTGTTTCGGCTTGAGAGGCGACCAGAAGATCGTCAGCAGCAGGCATTGAACATCAGGACCGGGTTCGGCAACAGGAACCACTGAAGAGCAACTATCCTGCCAAACGGCTCACTGCGTGACGGCTCGAGCACCTGCAGCGGACTGCTGCCTCTTGCTGTTGTAGAGCTGACGTTCGATCAGTTCCAGCTCACCCTGTTCCTCCTCCGACAGTGTCAGACTGCGTAACGCCAGAATGGCAGCACTGCGAGGTGAAAAGCCCTGTCCGGAATCGCGCAGCATCTGCCACAGCGAACTGCGTACCGCCACACTGTCCTCTTCATGCCCGACGAGCGCGTAGGCAGCTGCCTCACGCACTCGTTCGCTGGCATCCGTCAGCCCCGCCAGCAACACAGGTGTATCCCGACCGTCGGTGCTCAATCGCGACAGTATGTCAAGGCTGATGCCTCTGACACCGTCATCCGGATGCGATGCCATGACGGCCACCTGATCGGCAAGCAGGGCCTGATTTTCGGTATTCACGGTACCGGGTCTTGCCAGCGTGGCCAGGGTATTCACCAGAACACGGGGTTCGATTTCCGTGGCCAGCAACTCGGAGGCAATCTGCTGGACCTCGGCGCTACCCGGCTGCGCCCTCTGCAGCATCTGCAGGCCAAGTTCGCGTGAGGCATCATCGCCGGAATAGACCAGTTCGCTGGCCAGCAGCGTGACATCGGCCCCGCCGGCGTGTCCCAGCAGTTTCATCAACCGATGGCGCCGATCAGGGTCCTGCTCCTGACGAAATTCATCGATCAGACGCTGCAGCAAGGCAGGGTCTGCCCGCAATAGCGCCACCGTGGCATCGAAGTCCTCATCGCCGATCACGGTGCCTGCCAAGCGGGAGACATCCAGCGTGATACCTGCACCGGGCAGGACCGACTCAACGTCGCGCTCACGAGCATCATCGGGTTTTGATGCCTGCTCAGCCGCTTCGCCATCGATCAGCGTCGATGACTGCGTGGACAGCGCAAACGGTGAGGCAGACAAGCCCGCCGATCCGGTGTCGGCTGCTGGCGCCACTTCCTTGTCGGCAGGAGCGCTCTCCAGGGATCGCCTTGCAGTATCCGGCGACAGCCAGAGCCAGGCGGTCACCACCAGGGCGCAAAGCCCGGAGATGGTGGCCACTTGCAGGCTCATGCTCATGTTCGATCCATCCGGCGTGTCAGGGATTCACCATGTACTCATCAAAGCCTGCCGAAGGGCAGTTCGTAGGAGAAGGGGATTTCCTCGGCTTCGTTGGGCTGATTACGTGCCAGCGTCCAGCCGCCGGCTTCCGAATTGACGAATTCCTGATAGAACAGCGGGATACCGGCACAGCGCCCACTGGTGAACCCGTAGGTATCACGCGTTTCGTCAGCCCCGGCGATGGCCAGCAACTCCAGCCTCGTCTGCAGCCGCCCCCAGGTTTCCCGTCCGACAACGCCGTCTGGTGTCAATGACTCTGCATTCTGGAACTCGATGGCGGCCGCTTCACTCAATTCGCCGTACTCACCGTCGGCGAAGGCAATATAACTGCTGGCATTGCCAAAACCGGAACAATACAGCACACGCTGGATACCGACGGAAAACAGGCTGTCGGCAAACTGGCCACCTGTCAGCGAACGCTCGACAAGACAGTTGTCATTCCATGCGGCATTGACCGATGAATTGTCCTCGCCGCTTTCACTGCCGCAGGGATTGTCGGCGGACACTTCCACGAATTCTCCCTCATTACCGGTATCGCCTTCCAGTTCGGCCTCGGTAAGCAAGGTGAGATCATCGCGCCCGTCGCCGTCAAGATCAACGAATTCATCGTCCAGATCAATGATCCCGTCGCCGTCGGCATCGTCATCCTCATCATTGATGAATCCATCGTTATCGAAATCCTGTTCGCCCAGCGGCACCTCGGATCCGTCGCCGTCACCACTGCTGCTGCCACCGCACGCTGCCAACACGCCTGTCATCGTGGCAACCAGGACGAATTGACCAGCCTGCTTGCCGATCAGGGGGAATTTTCTTGCCATGTCACACTCCAGCATTGCCAATAACGCGATTCATGCGGAATATCCCGCACTGGACAGTGGTGAACTCGATTCACAGGCAAGCTGCCAACTGCGCACCACCGATGCCAGTCTAGTCTATCCGGCAAGACGAGGTGAATCCACAGGAACCTGGGTGAGTGTTTGCGACAAATGTTTGCAGACGCAGGGTCAGAACAGGAACAACCGCCCGCTACCGCTGTCCGGCGTCATTGAACCCGCCGGGCCTTCGATCGGCTGTCAGGCGGCCCTGACGCCACTGGCCGATTCCATGACGGCCACCGCCAGAGGCATGGATTCGCAGCTGAAGTAGACCCATTCATGCTGCCCCCGCGTCCTTTTCTCGGACGGCAGGATTTCGGGCAGGGCCAGATCGCAACTTTCCGGCAGCATGCACTTGACCGTGCCTCCCAGCATATTGGTCAGCTCGGTAATCGTGTCCACCAGATCGCGCGAATCGACATCATCGACAGGGATACTGAAGATGTCGGATGCGGCACGAGTCAACAGCTCAAGGCTGACCCTGACCTTGACTACACCGTTCCACGCACCCGAGATGCCGATACTGGCAGTCAGATACTGACCCGAATGCAGGGCAGATCGACCACCCGGGTGAACCGGCAGATCGAGCACCGTCATGCAGACCACGTCAACGATCTCGTTCAGTTCTTCTTCACTCAGTATAGTCATGGCTTTCTCTACCCGGACAATGCAACGAGACGAACCCGTTACTCAGGCAATCTTGTAATAGTGGCTTTTTTCAGAGGTTACGCGTTGATAGTCGGTATTCAGATTCAATGTCGTTTCCGACAAGCCCAGAAACAGACAGCCATCCGGCTTCAGGACACGACTGGTATTGCGCAGGATCGAAGACTTGGCCTCCGGGTCGAAATAGATCAGCACATTGCGCAGGAAGATGACATCCATCTCGGGCAGCGCGCCCCAGTCCCGGATCAGGTTCAACGTATGAAACTCGACCATCTTCATGAGCTCCGGCTTTACCTGCCAGGCCAGTCCTTGCTGGGTGAAGTACCTGGCCAGCAGTTGTGCCGGCAGACCGCGGTTCACTTCGAGGCGGTTGTAGGTGCCCGCCTGAGCCTTCGCCACGACTTCCCGGGAAATGTCGGTACCGATGATGGACACTCGAGGGACCAGTGCCGGGCAGAACTCGTGGATGGCCATCGCGATGGTATAGGCTTCCTGCCCGGTGGAACAGGCAGCACACCAGATTCTGATCGGGTCATTGTGCGTAGCCGCGATACGCGGCAACACTTCCTGACACAGCGTATCGAAGGGGTGAGAATCCCGAAAGAACGACGTCTCATTGGTGGTCATGGCGTCCACTACCTGCTCCACCAGGCCAGCTTCCCGCCTGCCGCGCAAGGAGGAGACCAGCTCGGCGATATCAGCGTGACCGGTTTTTCTGAGCAGGGAAGTCAATCTGGACACGACCAGGTATTTCATGTCGGGCTCGATCGAAATCGCCGATTCGCGATAGACCAGCTCACGGACATAATCGAAGTCGATCGCATTGATGTCGCTCATGATCCCCGCCCTCCGGACCCCGGTAACCGATGGTTCGATGCGTTGGCAGCCTTGTCGCCCGTGTCGCCCACCTGATGGACGGTGCTTCCTTCGGCAACCATGACCCGGTCGAGGATCGCCCTCGCCATGCGCTCCAGCGGCACTTGAGCTTCGGCCAATCCAGCCTGCGCCACCAGCTTCGGCATGCCCCAGACCACACTGCTCGCCTCATCCTGAACCAGGATGCTGCCTCCTGCGGCGTACATCACTTCCGAGCCCTTCAGCCCATCCCGCCCCATGCCGGTCATCACGATTCCCAGACATCTCGCACCATGAATGGCGGCGGCGGAGCGGAACAGCGGGTCCACGGAAGGTCGACAGGAATTCTCCATGGGATTCTGATTCAGCCGGATGACATCGGTACCGCCAACCCTCTCCAGCACCATGTGATAGTCACCCGGCGCGACATACACCGTGCCTGCCTGCAGACGATCGCCAGCGCATGCTTCACAAACGGTCAGCTTGCTGGCCGCGTTCAATCGTGCCGCCAGCTTGCCGGTGAACTCGGCAGGCATGTGCTGCACGATACAGATCGGCACCCCGAAATTGCCGGGCAGTTGCAGCAGCAGACGGGTCAGTGCATCCGGCCCCCCGGTAGACACCCCGATGACCACCAGCTCGGGCCCCGCATTCTGTGTGGAGACGAATCGCCCCGGGGCTCTGTCCGGCTGTTCAGCGACTACCGGCTCCTCGGCGACCATGTCACCGGCACAGTCCAGATCACACAGGGCCGCAATCTTGGGCAGCAGATCCTGATTCAGGGTTTCCCGAATGGCACTGATACCACCGGCGGAAACCGGTTTGGCGGCATATTCATGTGCGCCCAGGGTCAGCGCATCCAGTGCGGCATCCGAGCCTTCCGATGTCAGTGAGCTGACCATCACCGTGCGAACGTCAGGCCAGTTGCGTCGCAGTTCCATCAGAGTCTGTATGCCATCCATCTGCGGCATCAGGATATCCAGAGTCACCAGATGCGGACGCAGGCTATCCATCTTCTCCAGAGCCTCGCGACCATTCACGGCAACACCGACCACCTCCATCTGCGGATGTGAATTGATCACATCCGACAGCAGCCGCTGATACATCGAGGAGTCATCAACGACCAGAATACGTTTGTTAGCCATGGTGCTCAGGCAGCAACCAGACCCAACAACCTGAGCTTGTCGATGATGACATCTTCGGTAAACGGCTTCATCACGTATTCATTGGCCCCCGCTGCCATCGCCTTGACCACTCTCGACATCTCCGTTTCCGTTGTGACCATCATCAGCCACAGGTCTCTGTTTTCAGGATCGGATCTGACGGCCCGAACGAATTCGTAGCCATTCATCTGCGGCATGTTCCAGTCGACCAGCGCGATGGAAATATCATCATGCTCCTTGAGGCACTCCAGCCCTTCCAGTCCGTTTGCCGCCTCCGAAGTGCGAAAACCCACGCCATGCAATACGCGTTTGAGTATCGCTCGCATGGCCCGCGAGTCGTCGATTATCAGTGCGTGAACAGAGGACTGTGACATGACCATATTCCTGGTGATTTTCGGTATCGTCTCGTTAGAGATTGGCGGACGTCCCTGAAATAACGGCAGTGTTGCCGGAAAGTTGACTGGACTTCCTGTCCGCGCCGTTCGTTCTCGATCGGGCAGCGACGGTGTGAGTGGCAATGCCCACTGTGGTACACGCTTGCCCCAGACGCTCGACTGTTCGTGGACCGAGGCATGTTCAGGCCGCCTGGCGCCTGTTCAGTACATCTGCACTGACGACTTTTTCGATCGCCATGGTCAGCAGCAGGGATCCGTCAAGCTTGTAGGCACGCTGAATGAGTTCTCGTGCCATGCCCTGCAGATTGTCCGGAGGCGCTTCAAAGCTGTCATCGGACAATTCCAGTACATCACCAATGCGATCCACCAGCAGACTGAAGGCACCCAGCTGGGTCTTGACCACGATGTTCATCGGCACCTCGTCAGGCTGCCTGTCAGGCAACTCCAGCAGGCTTCGCAGATCCACGGCTGTGACGATCTGTCCCCGCAGATTGATCAGTCCCTTGACCACATGGGGAGCCAGTGCCACCGGAGTGATCTCCTGAAAGCGGATGATCTCCTGGACCAGTTCGACCTCGATGCCGAAGTAGTATCGGTCCAGATAGAATGTACAGTAGGTCTGAGGCTTCGATGTGCTCATGCCGCTTCCTCCAGATCACTGATCAGATCGGATGTCGCGCTGATGAAGGAGCTCACATCCAGCAACTCGGTAACCTGTCCGTCGATCGCCGCCGTGCCCAGCACACCATCGCGGCTGGCCTTGCCACGGGTGTTCAGTACCTCATCCACCACGTCTATGATCTCCTTGACGATCAGGCCGATCTGACGCCCTTCTTCGCCAAACACCACCACTTGCAACAGGCCATCTTCCACGGGCTGATCTGCATGCATGGCACGACGCTCGTGCAGGAAATCCGACAGTTGCACCAGTGGAAGAATCTGTCCACGGTACTGCACTACCACATTGTTTCCCGCCGTTTCGGTGCGCTCCACTTCGAACTGTTCGAGTCGCGCAACGCGATTCAGCGGGATCGCCAGACGACCATCACTGGCGGTACTGACAAGCAGCAGGGTCTCACTCTTGCCGACCTTCTCGGCGATTCCGCTGACATTCAGGCTGACCGTACGATCAGGGCTGTCACTCATGACACGTGCGCGCTGCCCGATGCCAAGGGTATCCAGTATCAGGGCCACCCGACCATCGCCCATGATGGTGGCACCGGCAAACACCGGGATCGTCTTCAGCGCTTCGGTCAGGGGCTTGACCACGATTTCCTGGGTGTCGTTTATCTGATCGACGACCAGGCCGAAACGACATTTCTCGGCCTGCAATACCACGATATTCAAGGCGCCTTCCTGTGGTGTGTCGAGTCGAAGCTCCTTGTTCAGATAAACGATGGGCAACAACTGTCCTCGCAGTCGATGCACCGGGCAACCGTGGATGAACTCGATGGCATGCGACTGTTCTTCTTCATCGATCCGGATGAGTTCGATCAGATTGACCTGGGGAATGGCAAATCGCTGCCCTCCCGTGGATACGATCAGTGCAGGCACGATGGCCAGAGTCAGGGGCACGCGTATCTTGAACACCGTGCCTCGACCCACCTCGGTGTCAAGATCGATGGCGCCGCTGATCTTCTCGATATTGGTCTTGACCACATCCATGCCGACACCTCGACCCGAGATGTTGGTGACCGCCTCCGCCGTGGACAGCCCCGGCAGAAAGATCATCTTGCAGATTTCCTGATCCGACATGCGAGCGGCCTGCTCGGCAGTCACCACACCGTTCTCGATCGCCTTCTTGCTGATGCGCTGCGGGTTGATGCCGCCGCCATCATCGGAGATCTCGATATGCACTTGCCCCCCTTCGTGAAAGGCGCGCAGCAACAGCGTACCTTCCTCGGGCTTGCCGGCGGCGAGACGCTGTTCGGGGGTTTCGATGCCATGATCGACAGAGTTTCTGACAAGATGGGTGATGGGGTCCTTCATTGCCTCGATCAGACTTTTATCCAGTTCCGTCGATTTGCCTTCCATCTCCACCCGTATCTGCTTGCCGCAGGCACGCGACAGATCACGTACCACCCTTGGCAATTTGGCCCAGACACTGTGTATGGGTTGCATGCGGGTCTGCATGACGCCTTCCTGCAGCTCACTGGTGATCAGGTTAAGTCGCTGCGCTGCAGCCACGACCTGCGTATTCTCATGTGCGCCGACGTATTCGACAATCTGGTTGCGGGCCAGCACCAGCTCACCCACCAGATTCATCAATGAGTCGAGTACCGGTACATCCACGCGTATCGACGCCTCGACGATACCGGCCGTGGACTTGTCCTCGCGACCGACGGCAGGCTTGTCGGTCGCCGCCGCAACTGGCGTGCTGACGACATTCGCCGCCTTGTCGGCAGAGCTGCCGCTTTCCGCAGACTCTGCGGTGCGCTGATCCGGTTCGACGGCAGGTGGCTCACTCACCGGCGTTGGCTTGCCCTCGGCCTGTGCTGTGGCCGGTATCTCACTGCCACTCCGGGTCTTGCCATGGTCCTTCAGTTCAGTCAACTGGTCGATCAATTGCGTATACAGTTTTCGCCCATCATGACCATGGTCGGAGATCTCCGACAGCATCGCTCGCACGGCATCCACCATGGCGAGCAGACCCGTCGCTATCTCCTCGGTCATGCTGAATTCACCGTCTCGCAGTTTCACCAGCAGATTTTCACCAATGTGCGTGACCTTCTCCAGCCTGTCGAAACCGAAAAAGCCGCAGGTGCCCTTGATGGTATGCATGGACCGGAAAATCGACGACAGCAACTCTCGGTTGTCAGGTTGCTCTTCCAGCTCGATCAGCTCGCTGTCGACACGATCCAGGTTCTCGTAGCTCTCCTGCAGAAAGTCACGAAGCACCTCCTTCATCTCATCGTCCAGCTCCATGACCACCGGATCTTCAGCCAGTTCTTCCTCGACCACGGGCGTCTGCTCGGCAATGACAGCAGGCGTTGCCGGTACCGTCGGACCTGCTGCCGGGGCTTCGGTCAGGATATAGGCCTTGCTCTTCAATCGTTCGATCAACCCATCGAAGCGCACTTCTTCCGAACCGGTGGCAGTGATACGCTCCACCAGAGCGCGCAGTCCATCCGCCAGCTCCACCAGCAGATTGATGGTGTCGTCATTGACAGCTTCGACATGTGTCAGCAAGCCATGCAACACCGACTCCCCGGCATGTGCCAGTGTCTCGATACCGGAAAATTCCATCAGGCCCGCCTCGGCCTTGAGGGAATGAAGCATCGACATGATGTGAATCAGCGCCTGCGTGTCCTGTGGACTGTCCAGCAGGGAAGCAAGTTCGGAATCCAGCTGATTCAGACCATCATTGCTCTTGGACAGGAAGTCTAGTAGTACATCAGGCATGGTACGGGTTCTCTGGCTTTGCTCATGGAGCCTGAAACTGCAGCAACTAGACTGCTATCGACTCAAGCGCTGTCGACTGAACCATTCCCGACCTGGCTGACGTTAGCTGAGAGGCGGTGCAGACCTACGGCTCGCACCGTTGACCCGGTACTCTCTTACACGGAAGCGGCCTATCGATCCGGCTCCCGACCGTCAGTGACCAGGCACCATACAGTGACTCTGCAGGGCCGTCAGGGAACCTGCAGGTGCCGGTCAAGCAGTTCTGTCAGCTTCAGGCGATCGCAGATATGCTGCTTTTCCAGAAGATCGACATTCATGGCCTCGAACAGTTCTCCGGAGCCCTGCGGTGGACGAACGGCAGAGCACAGATAGACCTGGGTCTGCGTCAGATCCGAGTTGTCGTGCAACTCACTGATGAAATCCAGCCCCGTCATCTCGGGCATGTAGTAGTCCACGATCAGCAAGCGGGGCGTGCTTGTCTTCAGGTACGCCAGGGCTTCATCGGCCTGTGTGAACAGGCGTGACTGGAAATGACCCTTGCTGATGATCCATGAAACGATCTCGACCGTGAGTGCATCGTCATCCACCATGACCAGTTCATTGAGTGGACGTCTGGTTCCCGTGGAAGCCGCCAGAGCGGCACTCATCGATTCGTATCCTCTGCTCGACCCGGTCCGCTGATCAGGCGCTCCCTCTCCAGACGCTCCTTGAGCTTGTCTATCGACGTGTGCAGCCGTGACAGGCAGAATCGACAATCTGCATCCAGCATCATGAGCCGATCCGCGGATTCAGCGATAAGGGCAACATCATTGGACTCCAGAATTTCCTGGTACTGGTCAGTCAGATCCTGAAAACTGGCGCCCAGTGCCGCACTGAACCCATTGACGATGGCCAGAGATGCCCGCAGATCATGTGACGACATCCCCTTGTCGCTGGCAACAGTCTCACCGGCATGGTCCGGCGTCACGGTATCGGAATCGCCGTGTGACTGCTGCAAATCATCAGTGGGCACAACACTGTCGATCTTCATCTCATCGGCCTGTTGGTTGACGAATTTCGTGAGCATGGATACGCAAATGCCTTTCAGCTCCTGCAACTACCGGGCCGATGACACCTGTTACACATGCCTGATGAAGATATCGACCGCGCTGGCCGACTCTTGAAGCGACGACACCCATCAGGGGCCTTGCATGCGGTGTTCAGTGACAGGAATCCCGCCGGTATTGCGCGTACAGCCTCACCGGGCGGGAATTGTGACATTGTTGTAAACAATCAGGCCCCGACCACACGGCATGCACCGAGACGATGGACGCTGGGTATCATCCGGAACATCGGTGCACTCCGGCCCATCGGGAATCTCGCCTTGCACCCATTGCTGTAGTAACTCGGGAGAAAACTTATGTCATTCAACCTGATCGACCTGACCAGGGATCAGATCAGTGATCGGTTGCTCGGCATCATCGGCGGTATTCTCGACACACAAGACAGCCAGACCAGAGAGGCACTGTCCGCTGCGCTGCCCGGGCTGCTGAGCGGACTGATGAACGCCTGCAGTCAGCCGGCCGGGGCAAGCGCCTTGCTCGAGGCAGCCCGCAGCCAGAACGATGATGTTCTGCAGAACCTCTGCACTCTGCTGGACAGCAACCAGTCCAGCGCCGTCGCCACCCGGGGCAATTCCACCCTGTCCTGCCTCCTGGGCAGCAACGCACAAGGCCAACTGGCCGCAGTCATCGCCACTTACGCCGGAGTCAGTCGAGGCAACAGCAGTACATTGCTCGGCATGCTGACACCGCTCATCATTGGCGTCATCAAGAGGAAGATTCTCGACGATGGCATGCGCAGCAATGCTCTGATCCGCATGTTCAGAGCGCAGCGCAGCAACATCGGCGCTGCCATGCCACGCGGCCTTGCCGACCAGTTGCAGACTGCCGGATTCTTCGACAGCATTTCGACCGAGCCCGTCCTGGGGACCATGTCCACATCGAACGAAACAGCCCCTCTGACGCCTCGGCAGATTACTCCCGATTCGGGCATCACTCGCTCGGGCGGTGGCGTCCTGAAATGGCTGCTACCGCTGGTCGTGGTGGCGATTCCGGCTTTTTTCTGGATGCAATACCGGGGTGAGCAGGGTGACTCTGTGTCCATACCCCTCGACCAGACACACGATGCCGCGCCCCGGGCAACCGGCAAGCCGGTAGCCACGGTCCAGACACCGGCGCAGGCCACACTGGCCGACACGGTACAGAACGCCGATTCTCTGTTCGCCGAGGCGGTCCAGGCAGCGCAGGCCAGCATGCCCGAAGGCGTGGACCTGGCCAGCCTGACAAACAGACTGGAAGCGGTGTTCGGCTCGACAAGCCAGGCACTGGCCGGTATCAGTGATATCGAATCCGCCAGAACGGCGGTCGAGAACATCGAGGCAGCCAGTGACCGGCTGGACGAGCTGCAACCGGCCATATCGGACCTGCCAGCGGCTGCCGATGGTCCTGTCAATGCCATCGTGAGCAACGGCATCACGGTCCTGAAACCACTGATCGACAGGGTTACCGCCATTCCGGGAGTGGCCGAGCTGGTGCAACCCGTACTGGGTCCCATGCTGGAAACCCTGCAGGAGCTGACCGACTGAGTAGCGCATCGGCAAGCTCCCCGGACGCTGCGACAACGACAGTGCCGATCAGCTGGCCGTGCAGCGCTACCGTTTTCCCGGTCCGGCCCTGCCAACAGCCTCGGCCCGGTCCATCACTGCAGCTCTTTCATGGCCGCCCGCAAGGAGCCCTTGTGCTGCTCCAGTCGACGACGACCCTGGTCGGCACTGTCACCCAATGCGATCAGGGCAGCCAGTTTCACCCAGCCATCGGCCGCCGCCACTGCGGCAGCAGCCGGCTCTTCGGCGATCTGTGGCAACACGCCCTGCAACAGGCGAATACGTCGTTGATCCAGTTTGCGATTCACGGCGGCCATATCCACCATCAGATTGCCGTAAGTGCGATTGAGCCGAATCATCAGCGTTGTACTGAACAGGTTCAACGCGATCTTCTGCGCCGTCCCGGCAGCCATCCGGGTAGAACCTGCCAGCACTTCTGCGCCACTGTCGAGCCAGACGGGGCACTCGGCTGCACGCAACAGCCGGGTATCCGGATTGTTCGACATGCCGATCGTCAGCGCACCACGCTCTCGCGCACTTTCCAGCCAGGCACAGGTCCAGGGTGATTGCCCACTGGCGGCCAGTGCAATGACCACATCACTGTCATTGACAGCGGCCTCTGCCACATCGCGGCTGGCGGCTTCCGCATCATCTTCCACCCCTTCGATACTCGACAGCAATGCCTCGGAACCGCCGGCCATGCACAACAGCAGCCGCTCATGCGGCCAGCCGTAGGTCGGCCACATTTCCGCGCCATCCTGCACCGCCAGTCGTCCGGAGGCACCCGCGCCTGCCAGAATGAGTCGCCCCCCAGCCCCGGCCAGTCGCTCGGCGGCGGCGGTTACCGCACTATCCAGTGAATCCCGCGCCTGTCTGACGGCCTCGACCGCTCGCATCTGACTGTCGAGCAGGACGTCCAGAATCTCACTATTGGCCTTCAGATCCAGATCCTTGAGCGTCTCATCGATACTTTCGGTTGGCATCAGTGTCATGGCAATGTATCCAGTGTCTGTCGTATTCCGTCGAGCCAGAGTGCTTCCGGCTCATCGTTGTTGATTTCCAGCCAGCAGGCTCGAGCACCCGGTGCAATACAGCCGTAGTCGTCTCGCTGCAGCCATTGCGCCGGCACCCTGCTGCTCAGCTGCGCAATCTGTTCCCAGCTCAGCCCCCAACCGCGCAATACCTGCATGGAACGCTGCTGCGTCAGACAGCTGCCGGCCAGCGTGCCATCGGGCAGAACGACGCGATGTCCGACCTTGTCGATGGACAATGAACCCAGTTGATACTGACCATCGGGCATGCCCGCAGCAGCGGTGGCATCGGTGATGCTGTACAGGCCATCGATGGACCGACGCGCTGCATCGAAGGCGGCCTTGTCGACATGAATACCGTCAGTGATGATCTCGGCATGGGAGGCATAGGCCAAGGCTGCCACCGCCGCTCCGCCGTCGCGATGCAGTACCGGACTCATTGCATTATACAAGTGCGTCACCCCGACACCTTGCAGCAGTGCGGCAGCAGCGCTCGCCCAGCTGCACAACGTATGACCAATCTGGGCGCGTACGCCATAACGCTTGCACAACAGCGGCACCGCCCCGTCTTCATCCAGCTCCGGAGCATAGGTGATGACCCGGACCAGACCGGTCTTGAACCAGGATTCCAGTCGCTGCAAATCCAGCGGGGCCGGAAAATCCGGCTGCGCCCCGAGCTTGCCGGGACTGATGAACGGCCCTTCCAGATGCACACCCAGCAAATGCGCAGCCGACTTGCCACCGGCCGAGTCGGGTGAGTCTTGCGCGTCGATCTCGCGGCTGACACGTCCGACACTGGCCAGGAAATCCTCGATGGCCTCGAAGGGTGCAGTGACCGAGGTAGCCAGCATGCCGGCCGTGCCATGGGCCGCATGGGTTTGCAGGACCTTGCGCAAGGCAGCATCACCCTGCATCACGTCAGCCCCACCTCCACCATGTACATGCAGATCCAGCGGCGCCGGAATGAACAAGGGTTCATTGGCCGATACTTCATCTTCGCACAGGGCATGCACGATGGCGTCGTGCGTACAGACACCGTTGAACCAGCCTTCCCGGCAGAGCCAGCGCCCGCGGGTTTCCTGTCGTGTCATGGCGCCTCTCCGCAGGAATCGGCCCAGAGTTGCCACAGCCCCTGCAGGGCATCGCCTCGGGCAGGGTGCAATCGATCACCAATATACGCTCCCAGTCGATCCTGCATTCGCTCACCGATGCCCCCCACCACATGGACAGGCAGCTGGTCCGGGGCCAACTCCAGCAGGGCCAGGGCATGAGCCACACCATCATCCAGAAGGGACAGAGCCAGGGGGTCGCCGTTTGCCGCATGTTCGAACACCAGCGGTGCCAGTTGCGCCAGTACCCCCGACTGCGTCTGCGTACTCCACTGCTGAATCTCGGAAACACGCGTCCCCAGACGCGCAGTCAATGCCTCGATCAGACTGCCACTGTGGTGCCGCCCATCGACGTGCCATAGATACAGCTGCACCAGACGCATGCCCAGCCAGGCACCGGAGCCTTCATCGCCCACCGGAAAACCCCAGCCACCCACCATACCGCTCTGACCTTTCTCATCCAGCCAGTGCAGCACACTGCCGGTACCGATCGCCAGACAGATGCCGGGCTTGCCGGCACTGGCCCCCAGCAACTGGGCATGACCATCGGTGACCAGAGTGTGCGCCAGAGCTTCGGGCAGCTGTGCCAGAAAAACCCGGCGCCGGGTTTCCTGCAGTGAGCCTGCCAGCCCCATCATCAGTCGATCCGGCAGCCAGCCCGGCGAGCGATGCAACTGCCTTCGCAACTGCACCAGGCCCGAGTCGATGTTCTTCCAGGCCTCCTCGGCGCCGCGCGACAGACTCGCATGCCCGTCCACGATCACTCTGGCCAGCGGCATACCGGATTCGTCAAAAGCCGCCAACCGACAACGACTGCCGCCTCCGTCCACCGCCACGATTACTGCCATGCCATCAGTCCTGCCTTTTTCTCGAGCGTGAAGAATAGCCGGATGAGGCAGGGATACACACGATACACACCTGTTGCAAGCGTTCGTCTCGCAGAGCTGCCCCATCCGCCGGGAAGTTGCATTTTACGCCGCAACCCAAAGGCGATAGTATCCAACTACCCGAACATTCAATCACACAGAGGAAAGATCCATGCGTGGATTCCTGCCAAGAACTGTCGCACTGGCCGTCGGCCTTTGCCTGTCCGGTATTGCACTGGCCGACAAGACGATCATTACCATCGAAAGCTGGCGCGCCGAGGATCAGGCCATCTGGGACGATCTGATCCTGCCCGCCTTCGAAGCCGAGCATCCGGATATCGATGTGCAGTTCAAGCCCACCACTGCGACCGAATACAACGCCGCCCTGAATGCGCGTCTGGCTGGCGGCACCGCCGGCGACATCATCACCTGCCGGCCCTTCGACAATGCTCTGGCCATGTACGATGCCGGTAATCTGAGCGATATCAAGGACCTGCCAGGACTCGAGAACTTCTCCGATGTGGCCAAGGGTGCCTGGTCCACCGATGCCGGTGATGCCACCTTCTGCGTCCCCATGGCCTCGGTCATCCATGGCTTCATGTACAACAAGGATGCCTTCGCCGAACTCGGCCTGGAAGTACCGGCCACCGAAGCCGATTTCTATGCCGTGCTCGACGCGATCAAGGAAGATGGCAGCTACATCCCCATGGCCATGGGTACCAAGGACCAGTGGGAAGCGGCCACCATGGGCTATACCAATGTCGGTCCCACCTACTGGAACGGCGAGGAAGGCCGGCTGGCGCTGCTCGGTGGCGAGGCGAAATTCACGGATGATGCCTTTGTCGAAGGCTTCCGTCAGATGGAAAAATGGGTGCCGTATCTGGGTAACGGTTACCAGGCGCAGTCCTATACCGACAGCCAGAATCTCTTCACCCTGGGGCGTGCTGCCATCTATCCCACCGGTTCCTGGGAAATCACGGGCTTTCAGGAAAATGCCGATTTCGAGATCGGCGCATTCGCACCGCCAGCCAGGGATGCCGACAGCAGCTGCTACATCAGTGACCATACCGATATCGGTATCGGCATGAACGCCGCCACCAAGAACAAGGATGCTGCGCTGGCCTTCCTCGAGTGGACCACATCAGCCGAGTTTGCCGGTCTGCTGACCAATGCGGCACCCGGCTTCTTCTCCCTGGCCAATCATGACATCACGGTGGAGAACGAACTGGCCAAGGAATTCATCGCCATGCGTGGTGAGTGCGAAGCCACCATCCGGGTAGCGCACCAGATCCTGTCTCGGGGAGAGCCTGCGCTGGGCAATCATCTGTGGACACTGACAGCCAATGTGATCAACGGCAGCATGAGTGCCGATGAAGCGGCGGCCGATGCGCAGGCCAACGTCGACAGCTGGTACCAGCCATAAACCAGGCCCCGGCGTCTGCGTGGCGGTATGCGCAGACGCCGGACTTGCATCTTGCCGGCATCCACCCGTTCCCTGTTCATCGTCTACTTCCGACTGATATGCATCAGCAACGCTTTCGAACCATCAAGCGCGCACCCGGCCAGACCCTCCGTTACACCGGTGGATCGACTGTCGCGTGACTGAACCAGCTTCCACGACGAGACCACCACGCGCCGGCCGACGTTGGTACATCCTAGTATTTCTGGCACCGGCGACACTGATCTACACCGTCTTCGCCATCTACCCCATCTTCGAATCCCTGCGACTGTCGCTGTACAGCGCGCAGGAGAACCAACCCGTGTTCGTCGGCCTTGCCAACTATGCGAAGTTGATTGGCGAACCCTACTGGGCCGATCAGTTCTGGAACGCCTTCAAGAACAACGTGCTGCTGTTCCTGCTGCACATGCTGATCCAGAACCCCATCGCCCTGGCCCTGGCCGCCCTGCTGAGCGTTCCCACGCTCAAGGGGGCTGCCACCTATCGCACCATCTTCTTCCTGCCCACCCTGCTGTCGGTGGTCGTGGTCGGATTCATCTGGCAACTGATTCTCTCGCCGCTGTGGGGCGTGACGCCCGATGCCATGAAGGCGCTCGGCATCGGCCATCTGTTCCGCCCCTGGCTGGGCCTCGAAAGCAGTGCACTGGTCACGGTCACCCTGATTTCCATCTGGCAGTACGTCGGCATTCCGCTGATGCTGTTCTATGCCGCGCTGCTCAATGTACCGGAAGAGACCATCGAAGCGGCACGCATTGATGGTCTCAATGGCTGGTGGATCTTCTGGAAGGTGAAACTGCCACTGATTCTGCCAACGCTCGGGCTGGTGGCGATACTCACCTACATCGGCAACTTCACTGCCAGCTTCGATATCATCTACTCACTGCAGGGCGGCATGGCTGGTCCCAACTTCTCTACCGATGTCATGGGCACCTTCCTGTTCCGCAGCTTCTTCGGCTTTCAGGCGCAACTGGGTGATGAATACATGGGAGCCACGGTGGCCTCGGCGCTGTTCTTCATCATACTGGTGGGTGTAGGCTGCTATCTGTTCGGCGTGCAGCGCAGACTGCAACGGTACGACTCATGAGACGCATACAGGATCGACTCGGCAGCGTCGGCATTCATGCCATCCTGCTGAGCTGGACACTGCTGGCGCTGTTCCCGCTGGCCCTGATCGTGGTCAACAGCTTCAAGACGCGCAAGGCCATATTCGGAGACCCGCTGGGTCTGCCCACGGGCAAGGCACTCTCGCTCAAGGGGTATCAGAGCGTCATGACGAACAGCGACTTCCCGATGTTCTTCGGCAACAGCCTGATCGTTACCTGCGTGTCGCTGTTCTTCATCCTGCTGTTCGGTGCCATGGCGGCGCATGCAGTGTCCGAATACCGCTTCAAGGGCAATACCTTCATCGGCATCTATCTGATACTGGGCATCATGGTGCCGATACGATTGGGCACGGTTGCATTGTTGAATCTGATCGTGGACCTGGGCCTGGCCAATACCCTGACTGCCCTGATACTCGTGTACACCGCACAGGGCCTGCCCATCGCCATCTTCATCTTCACCGAGTTCCTGCGCTCGGTCTCACGTGAAATCAAGGACAGCGCGCGCATCGATGGCCTGTCCGAATACCGCATCTTCTTCGAAGTGGTGATTCCGCTGGTTCGCCCGGTCATTGCCACCGTTGCCGTGTTCTCCATGATCCCCATCTGGAACGATCTGTGGTTCCCGCTCATTCTCTCGCCCGGCGAGGAGACGCGTACCGTCACCCTTGGCGTACAGCAGTTCATCGGGCAGTACACGGTTCAATGGGGGTCGGTACTGGCGGCCCTGTCAGTGGCCATCCTGCCGGTTCTCATCATGTATGTGATCTTTTCTCGCCAGCTGATTCGCGGCATTACCTCTGGAGCAGTCAAAGGCTGATGGCTACGCTTGAACTCAAGGGCGTCGAGAAATTCTTCGGCGCCACTCAGGTCATTCACGACATGAACCTGTCAGTGGCTGACGGCGAACTGGTGGTCTTTGTCGGCCCCAGTGGCTGCGGCAAATCCACGCTGCTGCGCATGATTGCAGGCCTGGAGACACTCAGCAGCGGCGAGATCCATATCGACGGTCAGCGGGTCGATTATCAACCGCCTTCCAACCGTGGCATTGCCATGGTATTCCAATCGTATGCGCTCTATCCGCACAAGGATGTGCGCGGCAACCTGGGTTTCTCGCTCAAGCACGACAAGGTCGAGAAAAGCGAGATCGATCGCCGGGTGAACATTGCCGCCGACATTCTGGGACTGCAGGAGCTGATGAGTCGCAAGCCACGCGAACTCTCCGGTGGACAACGTCAGCGAGTCGCCATCGGGCGTGCCATCGTGCGTGAGCCCAAGGTCTTCCTGTTCGACGAACCCCTGTCGAATCTGGATGCGGCGCTGCGGGTCCACATGCGAGTCGAGATCCTGAAACTGCATCAGCGACTGAAGAACACGATGATCTACGTCACCCACGATCAGGTGGAAGCCATGACTCTGGCAGATCGCATCGTCGTGTTCCGAGCCGGCAAGGTCGAACAGATCGGCACTCCCCTGGAACTCTATCGAACCCCGAGCAATCGCTTCGTGGCGGGCTTCATCGGATCTCCAGCCATGAATTTTCTCGATGCCCAATGCACGGGCGGCCAGGTCACCCTGAATGGTCGGAATGTCTGCCACAGCGCGCATCCGGATGGGCCCATGACGCTCGGTGTCCGCCCCGAACATCTGCAGGTGGATGAACAGGGGCCTTTCCAGGGTAGCGTTCAGGTGTTCGAACACCTCGGTGGCGAAGCTTTCGTGCATCTGAGTCTCGCCGATGGGCAGACCCTGGTTGCCAAGCTCGATGGCGAACACCAGTTCCGTCCGGGTGACACCTGTCAACTGGGGATTGCAACAGACAAGTGTCATGTCTTCGACCGGGACGGCCTGCGCATCGCTTCCTGATGGAAATCATCATACGCCCCGATGCCAGCGCAGCCGTCGAACTGGTGTCCAGTCTGCTGTCACAACGCATCCGCAGTCAACCGGATTGCGTGCTGGGGCTTGCCACCGGTCGCACCATGGAGCAGTTGTACGAGAGCCTGGCCCGGCAGCCACTCTCCTTCCGGCAATGCTCCACGTTCAATCTGGATGAATACGTCGGCCTGACTGCCGATGACCCGCAATCCTATCGGCATTACATGCAGCAACATCTCTTTTCGAAGACCGACATCGATCTGCGGAATACCCATGTACCCGATGGCAGTGCCAGCGACCTGAAACAGGCCGCAAGCGACTACGAACAGGCGATTCAGGCTGCAGGTGGGATCGATGTGCAGCTGCTGGGCATCGGTGAAGCCGGACATATCGGATTCAACGAGCCCCTGTCAGCCATCATGTCGCGTACTCGGGACAAATGCCTGACACCGACCACGCGTCGGCAGAACGCCGGCATGTTCGGCGGAGACGCCGAGCGTGTCCCCAGCCGTGCCCTCACGATGGGTGTTGGAACCATACTGGATGCGCGTGAAATCATTCTGCTGGCCACCGGCAAGGCCAAGGCGGCCATCATCGCCCAGGCGGTGGAAGGCCCCATTACCTCGATGGTCAGCGCCTCCGCCCTGCAACTGCACCCCAACTGCAAGGTTATCGTCGATGACGATGCGGCCTCTGGATTGCAAGGACGCGAGTACTACGATTTCGTATTCGACAATGAACCCGAATGGGCAGATTTTCGACCCTGAGGGCAGATCATCACGACGCTGCATCGTTCAGCTGGGGTTAATGACACTCTGCGTATGCTGTGGTATCCACATCGCTAATGCAGCGTTCATCCCGCACAGACACTACGGCCCTGTGCCGCCTGCCTGATCATCCGACAGACAACACGGACACACACCATGCAATTCAAGGCTTCGACTCTGACCCTTTCCACGCTTGCCAGTCTGGTTCTACTGACAGCCTGTGACAGTTCCACCGGTGGTGCCGCAGGTGATGATCTCGACGACAATCTGGAAGCGATCGAACTGCTGGCGCCGTTCACGGGCATCTACGATCTTCAGGACGACTGGAGCACACTCGACGGCATGGATACGGATGAAGCCTTTCTGACGATCGATACACCGGGATCCGAGGGTACGTCCGAGGCGCTGTTCCACGACTTCGATGATCTCGACAACTGTTTTCCGAGTCGCCCCACCGAGGGCATTGTGCGCAAGGATGATTTCAGCGACCGCATCTTTCTCGATGACATCTTCCAGTTCGCTGACGCCGAGCTGTTTCTCTCGGGCACGACCCTGACCATCGAGTTCAATGATGATTTCGATCTGGACGCCGATGGCAGCACACAGGATCGAATCAGTGTCACCGCAGAACAGCTGGGTGTTGCCCGCCTGTCGGATCTGGGGGCAGACTGCTGATCGCCGCACCGATGGTGGAACGGATGCATGACGTATGCGGCTGGACACCGGATTCCATACCAGGATGACTTTGCCGAGTGCCCGACAAGCACTGAAGCAGCGACATTGTCAGGCACTCACATCATGCAACTGCCTTTTCCAGTGGCCACCGTATACTCGCTGATGAAACGGAAAGGCCTTGACCACCTCTTCGAGCAGGATGATCGAATAGATCCAGAATACCGACAGGTCCAGATAGACCACTGACAACACCGTCAGTGGGACCGTCACCAGCCACTGCGATCCCATGTGAATCTTCATCGAACTGGCGGCATCGCCACCGGCCCGCAGCAGATTGCCACACAGTGTGTTTGACGTGCGCAACAGAGGCAGCAATATCAACAGCGGCAGAAACTGCCACAGATAGCCCAGCGTCTCGGGCTGCAGACCCGGATACAGCCATTCGAACGAGTAACACATGAGGACGAAGCTGAGCGCCACCAGCAGGCCCAGGCAAAAGGAGAAACGCCAGGCACGAGCGACAAAGTCATCCAGCATATCCAGCCGACCACCCCCCAGAATCTGCCCCACCAGTATGCCCGTCGCCTGCGCCCAGGAGGTCACGATCTGTCCACCGACCCGAACCCAGGGAAAGATCAACGTCAGTGCCGCGAATTGATTCACGCCCAGTCGAGAGTAGAACAGCATGCAGACACTCAGGGACAGTGTCATGCTGATGAACGAGCCGGCTATGGGCCAGGCCTGCACAAAGTGCCTGCGCACATCCTGCAGCGCACCGCCCGATGGGCTTCCACGCTTCAGAGTCACTGCAAACGGCCCTGAATACAGACACCACAGCAGGAAGATCGAGCGAAGCGATACAGCAGCCAGTGTACCCATGGCCGCCCCCGCCAGCCCCATGGCAGGCAGGCCGGCATGACCATGAATCAGCAGAAAGCTCAGCAAGGCATTCACCGGCAGTTCGATCAGATTGCTGTAGAACGGAATGCGACTGTTGCCGCTGGCGTTGAAGAAAACCGTGATGTTCTGGGAAACGGCGACACCCACGAATACCAGGCAGAAGATCGACAGATAGCGCATTGCCTGCTCTGCAATAGAGGGTGTTTCCGCCAGTCTCTGCAGTAGATCCCCCGCGGCGAACTGAATCAGCGCGATGCCGACTCCGGCAACCAGCAGATTGATGAGCAACCCTGCCCGAAAGCCCGATCTGATGGCGTTATTCCGCCTGGCGCCAACCGCTTGCGCCACAATCAACTGGGTACCATTGGAAAAGGCGAACAGCGACCCGATGACCAGGCTCGCCAGACTCGCCGCCAGACCCATCGCCGCCAGCGATTGCTCACCCAAGGGCGTTATCAGTACGGTATCCACGATCAGAACTGCCTGCAACAGCAGGGCATTGAGTGCAAGCGGCCAGGCAAGCGCCCCCACGGTACGCAATGTGGGCACGGCCAACTCGGGCGCAGAATCCCGGGGACTGGTGCAACAGGCCTTCTCAGCCATTGTGGATCACTATCGGTCGTTCCAGAGAGGTGATGCAGACTCCATGACCGCTGTCGACAGCCGACACCATTCACGCTGCAATATCTGATTATACTTCATGTATATCAGATATGAGCATGCTGACTGTCAATGGCGGCGTTCGCCGCATTCGGACCATTGCTCGCCGGTTTCCCGATCGATATGACGGCTACCGGTCAATGAGAGGAATTCCGCAACAAGTTGATACATGAGTGAAACCTGAACATACATCGCAAAACGAGCATGCCGGTAGGATTCACCGGCAGTGCAGCTGTTCGCCCGATGACAGGCCTCCAAGCCGCTTGAGTTGGCCGTGCGACTGACCATTCAACCTGACCACGACAGTGTCTGCCTTCAACAATGACCGCTCCCACGAAATCAATGCAAGGTGCGATGCTTCGCTGTGCACTGCTCGGTTTGATGCTGCATGTCGGCCATTCGCAAGCACATGAAACAGACCCGACTCCACAGGGGATAGCCGACCACTGCGCTCTGATAAAGGACTCCGTGGAACAAGCCGGATTTGCCGATCAGGTCAGCGTCAGCTGCGAAAACGGATTCGCCTATCTGAGCTCTTCCAGCTATCCCGATCATGAACTGATGACAGGTATTGTCGGATCCAACGAACAAGTACCCATTCCGGCGGTCGGCTATTCGGCCCCCGTTCCTCTGCAGGCGACACCAGGCTCAACCCCGAAGACACGTGATGCAGCACTGGCTATCGCCGTCAACGGCGTGCCAATATTCGACTATACCGGAGGCGGTGAGATGAGCGAGCAGGATCTTCATCACCACCAGACGCAACACGATACCCTGCTGACGGAGCAGCTCGATGCCTGCGGTGGGCATGCAGGACGCGGTGACGATTACCACTATCACATGGCCCCCGGCTGCATGATGGAGGCCATGGAAAACGCCGGTGATGCTGCCATCATCGGCTGGGCATTCGACGGCTTTCCGCTCTTCGGGAACAACAACCCCGATGGCACAAAGATGGACGAGCAGGCGCTGGATGTCTGCAATGGGCAGACCGATGAGACCTTTGGCTATCGCTATCACACCTCGGACGAGGCGCCGTACATCATTCAATGCCTGATGGGAAACGTGCCTGATTTCGACCGCCTGCCACGTATCGCACCGCTGAGACCTGCAGAAGGCAGCGAACCCATGCAAGCCGGACGTCCACCTGCCGGAGGGGTAGACGACCTTGTATTCACGCAATTCGATTCAGGTTCCCGCAGTCTGGATTATTCCTATCAGGGGGAGGCCTACTACATTCGCTACAAGCCTTCCGACTCGCCGGCTTGCTACGAACTGGAGACAAGGACGGTCACCAACAACGGCGTCGTAAAGACTGGCGTGTATTGCCGATGAACAATTGCTCGCACGCGATGACGGACAAGGTTTTTCACCAGCACTGGTGCACAGCCTTGCGGTGCGGCACAAGCCGCCCTGATCAGGCCCCGGTTTTGGTCCAGGCCGCCATTTCGTTACCGTGAGGATCAACGAAATGGAAGCGGCGCCCACCGGGGAACTCGAATATGGCCTTGTTGATGCGACCACCGGCGGCAATCACGGATTGCTCTGTCGCCTCCAGGTCACTGGCGTAGAAGATCACCAGCGCTGCACCCTGTTCGCTGGTTGACACCTTGTCGGAACGGTAGAAACCTCCGTCCAGTTTGCCGTCAGAGAACGCACGATACTGTTCGCCGTAATCCTCGAAGCTCCAGCCGAACACTTTTTCGTAAAACGCCTGCACCGCATCGAAATCACCTGCGGGTAGTTCGATGTAATCGATTTTCAGATCAGTGGACATCGTTTGCCTCCGGCTAGTACAGCTGTTTGTATTGCTGCTTGTACTGCTTGTACTGCTTGTACTGCTTGTACTGCGTGTACTGCGTGTACTGCGTGTACTGCGTGTACTGCGTGTACTGCGTGTACCGCTTGTACCGCTTGTACCGCTTGTACCGCTTGTACCGCTTGTACCGCTTGTACCGCTTGTACCGCTTGTACCGCTTGCACCGCTTGCACCGCTTGCACCGCTTGCACCGCTTGCACCGCTTTTACCGCTTGTACCGCTTGTACTGCTTGTACTGCTTGTACTGCTTGTACTGCTTGTACCGCTTGTACCGCTTGCAACACTACCTTTCCTGCTTCTTGTACAGCTGCCTGAACCATTGCGTGAGCAACTGCCCGCACTGACTCTCCCGAACCGACCAACACACCGCTGTCAATGACGCTGGCATTGCCCTTCGGTCTACAGATCCACCGACTTGCCACTTCTGACACTCTCGTCCGCTGCAATGCAGACGCGTAACGATTGCACGGCATCGCGCCAGTGCCGGGTCAGATCTGTATTGTTGCATATGGCATCGTACAGATACGCCTGCTCACGATCACACAGAGCCTGGTGACCGGGCTCGTCCTGCATGTCGAGCAGCACATCCGGTGTGGAAAAATGACCCGCCTCATCCAGCGCCGCCCGGTGCAGGCGAATGCGCGAAGTGCGGGTATGGGCATCGATATCGTCCGAGCGAACATTATCATCCATCACGATGGACACTGCCCCCCGGGGGGAAATGATGTCCTTCACGAAGAAGGCGCTCTCGGAAATCATCGGTCCCCAACCCGCTTCATACCAACCCACCGAGCCATCATCGAAGCGCACCTGGAAGTGTCCGTAGTTGTACATGTCACTGCTGACATCCTCACTCAGACGTACCCCCATGCCGGTTACCTGCACTGGCATGGCATCGGTTATCTGGCACATGACATCGACATAGTGAACACCGCAATCCACCAATGGCGAGGTGGATTGCATCAGTTGCAGATGAGTCTGCCAGGTAGCCCCCGAAGACTGCTGATTGAGATTGAGTCGGAACACATAGGGTCCACCCAGATCACGGGCTTCCTGAATCAGTCGCGTCCATGACGGGTGGTGCCGCAGGATATAGCCCACCACCAGCTTGCGATCGTGTTTTCGAGCTGCCGCGACCACTCGCTCGGCATCGGCAACCGTCGTTGCCATGGGTTTTTCGAGAAAGACATGTCGCCCCCTTTCCAACGCCGCAATGGCAAAGGCGGCGTGCGAGTCCGTGTAGGTATTGATCGACACCACATCGCATTCCAGAGAGTCGAGCGCCTGATGAAAATCGCTGTACATCGGATAATCCGCCAGTTCTGCTGGCAGATTGTCCGGTGTCGAACGATTGACCAATCCGATGATCTCGAATCCCGGATGCGCATGACAGGCAAGGGCATGACTGCGCCCCATGTTGCCGAGACCTGCAATCAGAATCTTCAATGGCCGCATCAAGCTGTCCTGTTCATCTCATGGCATTACAAGGGAAAATAACACGCCACCGGATGGGCTTCCTGTTCATCCAGTTCGGGGGCTGACTGCCGACAGCGTTCCTCGGCCTTCCAGCATCGTGGATTGAAGGCACAGCCCTTGGGCGGTTTCAGCGGTGACGGCAGTTCACCCTCCAGGCGAATGCGAGTCTGCTCTCGTGTCGGATCCGCCACCGGCGTGGCCGACAGCAATGCTCGCGTGTACGGATGGCGCGGCGCATCGAACACATCACTGGCAAGCCCTTTCTCCACCACACGCCCCAGGTACATCACCATGACTTCATCGGCCATGTGTCGAACCACCGACAGATCATGGGAAATGAACAGATAGGCCAGATTCAGACGCTCCTGCAGTTCCACCAGCAGATTGAGGATCTGCGACTGTATGGACAGATCCAGAGCCGATACCGGTTCATCGAGCACCAGAATGCGCGGATCCAGCATCAGTGCGCGTGCCACGGCAATGCGCTGCCGCTGACCACCGGAGAACATGTGCGGATAGCGATCGTAGTGCTCCGGGCGCAAGCCGACCATCGCCAGCATCTCCCGCGCCTGCTGCTCACGCTGAGCTCTGGAGACATCCGGCCGATTGATCAGCACCGGCTCTTCCAGAATGCGTCCGATGGTCTGCCGCGGGTTCAGGGAGCCGAAGGGGTCCTGAAAGACAATCTGCACCGATGCACGCAGCGCAGCCTGTTGTGCGTCGGTCAGTGGTTCGTCACTGCGAATGTGATGACCGTCGAGCGTCAGTTCTCCCGAGGAAGGCTGTTCGATCATGGTCACTACACGTGCCAGCGTCGACTTCCCGCAGCCTGACTCACCCACCACCGCCAGGGTGCGTCCAGCCTGCAGGCTGAAGGAGGCATTGCTCAGCGCCTTGACGGTCGCCGTACCACCAAAGAAGCCGTTGGACACCTCATAGTGACGGCTGAGCGCCCGGGCTTCGATCAGAGTGTTGTCCATGGTCTGGCTCACGAGGCAGCTCGCTGGGGCACGCCCTTGATCAGCGGATAATGACATCTTGCCCGTCCCAGTTCGACAGGTGCAGTACCCGGTCTGACCTGGCGGCAGTGATCGTCAGCGTACTGACAGCGAGGAGAGAACAGGCAACCTGCCGGACGATCGAACTGCCCCGGCACCACACCGGGAATACTCGGCAGACGTCGGGTCGTGGCTCTTTCCGGCAGTGCCGCCAGCAAGGCATCGGTGTAAGGATGGTGCGGTTCGGCAAACAGATCACGCACTGCCTGTTCCTCCACTTTCTGGCCCGCGTACTGCACACTGACACGTTGTGCAGTCTCGGCCACCACCCCCATGTCGTGCGTGATGAGCACCAGCGCCATGCCGGTATCCTTCTGCAAGTCGAGAAGCAGTTCCAGAATCTGCGCCTGAATGGTGACATCCAGGGCAGTCGTCGGTTCATCGGCAATCAGCAATTTGGGCTTGCAGGCAATGGCCATGGCGATCATCACCCGCTGACACATACCGCCCGACAGCTGATGGGGAAAGGCACGCAGGCGTCGCTCCGGTTCCGGCAATCCGACCTGTTCCAGCAACTCGACAGCACGCTTCTGGCGCTCCCGACGCGACAGCGGCAGATGCGCCTTGAGCGCTTCTCGCAACTGGAAACCCACGGTGAAACACGGATTGAGACTGGACATGGGCTCCTGAAAGATCATCGCCACATCCTTGCCGATGATGGAGCGCCGGGTGCGATCATCGGCACGAGACAGGTCCACACCATCGAACATCATCGAGTCGGAGCTGATGGTGGCGGTCCAGGGCAGCAGCCCCATCAAGGCCAGCATGGACACCGATTTGCCACTGCCGGATTCACCGACGATGGCCAGCACATCACCCACATCCACCTGCACGTCGACACCATCAACCGCCCGAAACTGGCCGTTGGCCGTCTTGAAATCCACTGACAGATTACGTACGTCGAGTAAAGGCACCTTAACTCCGCTTCAGCTTGGGGTCCAGGGCATCACGCAGCCCGTCGCCCATCAGGTTGATGGCCAGCACATTGATCAGAATGGCGAGCCCCGGAAAGGTCACGACCCACCAGGCACGCAACACGAATTCGCGTGAATCGGCCAGCATGGTTCCCCATTCCGGCGTCGGCGGCTGCGCCCCCAAGCCCAGAAAACCCAGCGCGGCCGCATCCAGGATGGCAGTGGAAAACGACAAGGCTGCCTGCACGATGATCGGTGCCAGACAGTTGGGCAGCACGGTCACGAACATCAGACGCATGCGACTGGCACCGACCACGCGAGCACTGGTGACATAGTCCTTGGGCAATTCCTGCAGCACCGCAGCTCGCGTGAGTCTGACGTAATGTGGCTGCAGCACGATCGCGATGGCAATCATCGCGTTGATCAGGGAGGGACCGAGTATGGCAACCATGACCAGGGCCAGCAACAGACTGGGAAACGCCAGCAGAATGTCCATCAGACGCATGATCAGGGTATCGACCCAGCCTCGGGCAAAACCGGCCACCAGACCGATGAACACCCCGGAACCGGCCGCTATCAGGACGACGATCACCCCGATGAAAAACGAATACCGTGCACCGTGAATGAGCCGTGACAACAGGTCACGCCCGATGGCGTCCGTTCCCAGCAGGAATTCGGAGGTGCCTCCTTCCTGCCAGGCGGGCGGTTGCAGCAGAGCCTGACGAAACTGCTCCGTGGGTGAGTGCGGAGCCAGTACATCGGCGAAGGCCGCAATGAGGATGAAGGCCAGAAAGACCACCAGACCCACCACTGCCCCGGTATTTTCACTGAAATAGCTCCAGAACTCCCTGAAGCGCCCCGGTCTGGCCATGACACCGCCCTGCCCTTCGGCAGCGCTGGCGGTCACGACGTTGCTGTTGTCACTGGCCGTCATTTGCGGATCTTCGGATTGATGAGGCCATAGAGAATGTCCACGACCAGATTGACGACCATGACAATCACCGCAATCATCAGCAGGCCACCCTGCACAGCGGTATAGTCGCGACTGTTGATACCTTCCACCATCCACTTGCCGATTCCCGGCCAGGAGAAGATGGTTTCCGTCAGGATGGCACCGGCCATCAGCGTACCCACCGACAGCCCGATGACCGTGATGACCGGTATCAGGGCATTGCGCAAGGCATGCAGCCCGTTGACACGCAGGGGCCCCAGCCCCTTGGCACGTGCCGTGCGCACATAATCCTCACTGAGCACTTCCAGCATGGCCGAGCGCGTCTGTCTGGCGATGACCGCCAGGGGAATCGTGCCCAGCACGATCGTTGGCAGGATCAGATGCTGAACCGCCGAGGCGAACGCACCGTCCTGTCCCGAACGCAGGCTGTCGATCAGCATGAATCCGGTGTCGGTAGGAAAGAAGTACATCAGGGAAATTCGCCCCGACACCGGGGTCCACCCCAGCATGCCGGAAAACAGGATGATCAGCAGCAACGCCCACCAGAATATCGGCATGGAATAGCCCACCAGCGCGGTGGACATCAGCGCCTGATCCGGCCACTTGCCGCGTTTCACGGCAGCGATGATGCCCGCCGGAAGTCCCAGTACCACCGCAAAGACGATGGCACACAGCGACAGCTCCAGTGTGGCCGGAAACAGGGCGAAGAATTCATCCCACACCGGTCGTTTGGTCTTGAACGAGGTCCCCAGGTCACCCTGCAGTATGCCCTTCAGGTAGTCCCAGTACTGGCTGATCAGTGGCTGGTCGAACCCGAACTGCGTCATGAGCTGCGCGTAGCGCTCATCGGTCATGCCACGTTCACCTGCCATCAGCAGGATCGGATCACCGGGCAGCAGGCGAATGAACAGAAAGGAGACGATGGACACACCGATGAAGGTCGGTATGAAAGTGCCCAGTCGCCGCAAGATGAAATTCAGCATGGCTCAATTCTGCCTGAAGCACGTGGACTGCCGGCTGGCGGTCCGGGACATGTCGATGAGACGGGTATCCTGCACGGCCTAGCCAACCAGTGTCAGGGACTTGTCGAAGCTGGTCAGCGACTCCGCCCCGTCATCGGTCACGAGCACATCGTCTTCGATCCGCACACCGATATCGGCAAGGTCGTACAGGCCCGGTTCTATCGTGAACACCATACCGGCTTCCAGCGATTGCCGGTTACCACGCATGATATAGGGATCCTCGTGAATGTCACGCCCGAGCCCGTGACCCGTCTTGTGACGGATCCTGTCGGCAAAGGCAGACTCTTCCAGCACGCGGGTGGTGGCGTCGTCCACATCGTGCGCGGTGGCGCCCGGGCGGGTTGCGGCATGGCCTGCCAGATTGGCAGCCAGTACGGTCTGATAGACCTCCGCGCGTGCATCACTGCAATGCTGTACGAAGAAGGTACGAGTGATATCGGCACACAAGCCGCCGGCACGCGCTCCGAAATCGATCAGCAGCGAATCACCGGGCTTGATGGCATAGTCGTCACGCGAATGGGCATGCGGACGAGCCGAATTCTCCGCGGCGGCCACGATCGGTGAAAAGGAAAAGTCCTCGGCTCCTTCACCGAACAGATTCTGCACCAGAATGTTCTCGATCGCACGTTCCGTCATGCCGACCTTGACCGCATCCAGCGTGTTTGCCAGTGCTCGTTCGGAGATGGCAATCGCCCGGCGCAGAATCTCGATTTCCTCTGCGCTCTTGCACAGACGCAAGGCCGCAATGCATTTCTGGGCGTCATGCACGGACAGACCGGGCGCTGCCTTGCGCAGAGCCTGATCGACAAAGACGCGCATGACCTGACCTTCCACCCCCACGGAGCCCAGCGGCAGGTGTTGCAGCAGCTTTTCGAAGGCTGGCTGGTAACCATCCTGATCGCGCCAGTCGAACACCTCACCTTCGAAGCCGATCTGTTCGAAGGAGGCCAGCTCCAGATTCGGGACCACGGCAGCCGGCATGCCCATGGCCGGAATGATGATGACCAGCGGTCGCTCGTTCTGGTGAAACTCCTTGCCGAACAATCGCGAGAAGTTGGCACCGGGAACCAGCGCAATGGCATCCAGTGATGCCTTCTGAGCGACGGCGCGGAATGGTTCGTATCGATCTGTCATGGAGTTCATGATCCTTCAGTCCTTGGAATTGCACAAGATACAGCCCTGTGGCAAGTCCGGTCATGGGTCGGGCAGGAAAGCTGCCTCGACAGCTGGAACGGCGGCAAGCTGCACCTTGCCACCAACGAGAAACGGCCGCAGATGCGGCCGTCTCCCCGTACCACTCAGGCGAAACTAGTTGGCCAGAGAAACACCGTAGAAGATGTGACCACCAAAGGGGTCGATCTTGAAGTCCTGGACTTCATTGCGCACGGGCTTGTATACGACCGAGTGAGCAATGGTATCCCAGGGTGCCTGTTCCTTGAAGATGATCTGGGCTTCTTCATACAGACGTGTGCGTTCGGCCTGGTCAGAGGTGACCTTGGCCTGCTGCAGCAGATCATCGAAAGGCTTGTAGCACCATTGGGCACGGTTGGCGTTGCCGACCGCATCGCAACCGAGCAGAACCGCCAGGAAGTTGTCAGGGTCACCATTGTCCCCTGTCCAACCCAGCAGGACAGCCCCCTTTCGATCCAGTTCCTTGGACAGCTTCAGGTATTCACCCCACTCGTAGGAGACGATTTCGACGTCGACACCAACCTTGGCAAGGTCTTCCTGCATCACCTCGGCCATCCGTCGTGCGTTCGGGTTGTAGGGGCGCTGCACCGGCATGGCCCAGATTTCCATCTTCAGGTCTTCCACGCCTTCGGCCGCCAGCATTTCCTTCGCCTTTTCGGGATCGTAGGGATCGTCTACCGTGGCCTCGTTATAGGACCAGATGGTTGGTGGAATGGGGTTCTTGGCAATCTTGCCCGATCCCTGGAAGACCACATCGAGAATGGCTTGCTTGTTGATGGCCATGTTCAGGGCCTTGCGTACGTTGACATTGTCAAACGGTGCAACCTGGGTGTTGTAGGCCAGATAACCCACATTCAGACCTTCCTGTTCCATCAGCGTGATGCTGTCATCGCTGGCCATGGCTTCCAGATCGGCAGGGTTCGGGTAAGGCATGACATGGCACTCGCCGGCCTTCACTTTCTGGTATCGAACCGAGGCATCCGGCGTGATGGCGAAGACCAGATTGTCGATGTCGGCCTTGCCAGCCCAGTACTCGTCAAATGCCTGATAGCGGATGACGGCATCCTTCTGGTAACCGACGAACTTGAACGGACCGGTGCCGATCGGCTGCTGGTTCAGCAGTTCCGGGGTTCCGGCTTCCAGCAGGGATGCCGCATATTCCTCGGACAGGATGGAGGCGAAATCCATGGCCAGATTGGCGATCATGGGAGCTTCCGGACGCGTCAGGGAGAACTTGACCGTCAGGTCGTCAACGGCTTCGATGGACTCGATGAGATCCGGCATGGACATGCCGTTGAAGTATTCCCAGGTACCGCCGGAAACCTGATTGTAGGGGTTGTCGGCCAGACGCTGGCGCTCGAAGGAGAACACCACGTCGTTGGCGTTCATGTCACGCGTGGGGGTGAAATATTCCGTGGAGTGGAATTTCACACCGGGGCGCAGCTTGAACGTATAGGTGAGACCGTCTTCGGACACCTCGTAGCTTTCTGCCAGAGCGGGAACCGTATTGGTCGTGCCGCGTTCGAATTCCACCAGCTTGTTGTAGATCTGGCGCGAAGACGCATCGAATGTCGTACCGGCCGTGTACAGAGCCGGGTCAAAACCTTCCGGAGACCCTTCGGAGCAGTACACCAGCGTGTCCTGACTCAGGGCCTGGGTGCTGAGACTCAGGCCGAGCAGGCCTAGTCCCATCAATCCGAGCTTGTTAATTGCCATTATCAGTTCTACCTATCAATGATGAAGAGTTCAACGGCAAGGCAGCTGTCCTTGCCAGCGCTCACTCGTGTACGACGGTGAGATCCCGATCAGTGTACCTCAGCATGATGATTCAGACATAAACCCGTGCCTGAGACACGACAAATCCGCCGAGACCCGTATCACCCTTCCCAGGGTTGCTAGAATGTAGAAGAGCATCCGCTGACAGAGCCAGATCCACTCATGACAAGCAACATCGAATTGCTCCGACACGTCGACCTGTTCGAGCACCTCACCGAGGAGCAGCTGTCCGATCTTGCCGCACAGGCGCGCGAGCTCAGTTTCAGAAAGCACGCCATCATGATGACCGAAGGCGATGCCGGTGAATCCATGTATGTGATCAGAAGCGGTTCGGTCAAGGTGTTCGTCAGTGACGAGGAAGGCCGTGAACTGGTCCTCTACCAACAGGGCCCCGGCGCCGTCATCGGGGATATCTCACTGCTCGATGACGAACCTCGTTCGGCCTCTGTCAGCACGCTCGAAGCCACCACGGCACTGATGATCGGCAAGCAGGCCTTTCTGGATTGTCTGCGTGCCAGCCCGGAAATGGCCATCAACATCATTCGCTCACTGACGCAGCGACTGCGCGACGCCACCGAAGGCAGCCGCAGCCTGGCACTGGACAATGTCTATCGCCGACTGGCCGACAAGCTGCAGGAACTGTGTATCGAGCGCGAAGGAATGCCTCCCGTCATGCCTCGCAAGTACTCACACCAGGAGCTGGGCAACATGATCGGCGCATCTCGGGAAATGGTCGGCAAGGTGATGGCGGAACTGGTCAAGGGCGACTATATCGAGCTGCGCGACGGCTGCATTCACCTGATGAAGAAACTGCCTCGCAACTGGTAGCTTCTGCACAGCGGGTCCGGCAAGGGCCAGCGTGCCATCACGGACCTGGCCTTGTAGCCTGGCCCTGCCAGCCCTGAACTCATCGGACGGACATCGCTCGACCGGTAATCGCCACCCACTTGAAAACCGGTAGCAATCCGCTCATCGGTTCGCGGAGTTGCGAAGTCCGGCAACGGCCAGCCAAAAGAACAGGCAAACCTGTAGCCCCTGACGTTCTATAATGATGCGCCGTGAATCACGGCTTCTCATGAACCTTTTCGACAGGATGTCGTCAAGATCTGTTCGGACAGGCGCCAAAAGCAGTCTGTCATTGATCATATCCCCCGGCAAGCGGTCCCGCTTCCAGAGCACGACAATACTACTCTGGCTTGATTGCCGCACCTATCATGCTCCCGCAGCACGCAGAGAACCCACGCAGCCATGCTCACGAAGAACAAGCTCTCCCGCATTCTTGCTTTGTCGATTCCCCTGAGCGGTCTAGCCGCCTGTGGTGGCGGTGGCAGTGGTGGCGAATCGAATTTTCTCGCTGATGACCCCGTCCCCAATTTCTCGTTTGCGGTGGACAGTGACTTCGCCAGTCAGACTTCTGAGGACTTCATCGCCTTTGTCGAAGAGGACCTCGGCAACTCCGTCGAGACTCTCAATCGTATCCAGAATTTCTTCAACAATACAACCATTCCGGTCAGCTACACAGCGTGCGAGGAAGCCAACGCCTTCTATTCACTGCTGGACCGCTCGATCACACTCTGCCATGAGCTGACCAATCTGGGTTACAACTACTACCTGCAGCAGGACGAAGAAACGCTCGATGAGGAAAGCCGGCAGGCTATCGCCTTCAACCGGGCCTTCGCGATGATGAATTTCGTGCTGTATCACGAAATGGGTCATGCCATGGATGACCTTCGGGAGCTGGGTATCGGTGGCAATTTCGAATCGGTCGCCGACGCCATTTCCGTGGTGCTGTCCGTGCAGACCGGCCAACCTCAAGCGGGCATATACGGGGGACTGTTCTTCCTCATCGACACCAATGCCAGCTTTGGCGACGAACACATCGGTGGAGCAGACAGAGCCGGCGATATTCTCTGCTGGACCATCGGCAGCAGCTCTCTCGTGGCCGCCGCCTTTCCCAGCGCCACGGACTTGTTCAACAATGAAGGCAGGGACTGCGTCGGTGAATACGCCAACCAGCACGAGTTTGTGACCCAGCTGATTCCGTTTCTGGACGAAGTACCGCCCAAGAGCGCACTGAAAACCAGCGAAGCCGCACTGGCGGCGGAATTTGCAGGCATGGACGACTACATGGTCGAAATGCTGGGCAGCAGAGACCGGTAGACAAATCCGATGGCGGACAATGCCGAGGCCTGAGCAATGCCGCTACTTGGCACCAGCCGATGATTCCGGTACGACGATGGCCTCATGCTCCACCAGATTCCATGGCAGAGCTGCGCTGCGATAGAGGCGTTTTCCGAGTTTCGGGTAGTCGCCTGTATCGTGAGCCAGGCGCTCTCCCACGACCAGGCAGATCAGGGGTTCGCTGCCGGTATTTCTGAGGCTATGGGGCAGCCCGCCCTTGCGGTAGCCAATGAAGTCACCGGCACTGATGGGAAATTGCTCATCGCCGATACAGGCGGTGGCTTCCCCCGACAGCACATAGACACATTCATCTTCGTGATGATGCACATGATGCTCCGTGCTCTCACAACCGGGAGGCACGTCGATCAGATGCACCCCGAAGCCGGTCAATCCGGTCAGATCGCCCAGGGACTTGTTGTTCCGCCGTGCATTGGCGTTCAGAAAATGCTGCTTGTCCACTCCCGGCATCTGACTGATGTCGTCGGCAGTTACCAGATAGCGTTGATCGCTCATGCGTGTATCCTGCGGTTCAAGGCGGGTGCCGGCAGGCAACCCCGCTCGATGACGTTACAGCGATACTGACAACGCTGCAAGCGCGACATGGGCGGCCGTCAGTCAGGACAGCAGCCCGAGTTGCGATCCCGCCCGCTCAGGAACGCCGCCGCCGACGCCGACGTCGCCGACTGCTGGCAACAGGCGGATCCGTGCGCGATTCCGCAAGCGGCTCTGCCATCGGTGTTGCCGATGGTTCCGCAGGCGTTGCCGAATGCTTATCCACCGACTTATCCACAGGCTCTGCGGCGTGTCCGTCATCCGACAGATCGATGGTCAAGGGCTCGCCAGTCAGTGAAACCGCATTGCGCTGCACTGCCGCCCCCCTGTCGGTACCCTCGTCTGCAGCCAGCTCGGCCTCTGCTGCCGCTTCCTGCTGACGGGGCTTCTGCCCCCCCATGCGTTCCAGCGTCTCATGCGGAAACTCGATGGCGCCGCGACGCGGTCGGAAAGCCGTCGTCGGCAGCCAGTCCTTGAATTCATGCCCGTACAGCTCCCACAGGGTGACGAACAAAGCGGCGATGATCGGCCCGATGACGAAGCCCATGAAGCCGAACATCAGCAATCCACCCAGGGTACTGAAGAAGATCAGCAATTCATGCAGTTGCGTATCGTTGCCTACCAGCTTGGGTCGCAGCAGATTATCCACAGTCCCCACCACCACAATGCAGAACACACTCACGGCAACCGCTTCAACCAGATTGCCCCCCACTATCAGATAGATGACGGCCGGTATCCAGATCAGGGCGGTACCCACACCCGGCACGACCGACAACACCATCATGGCCACAGCCCAGAACAGGGAACTGGGGATTCCGGCGAAATACAGGGCCAGACCGGCCAGCGCTCCCTGCAGGAATCCGATGACCGCCGTTCCCTTGAGCGTCGCCCGTGTTACCGACGTGAACCGCTGCAGCAGCTTGGTCTCGTCCTCGTCATTCAGCGGGAGGTAGTACAGCATGTAGAACAGCAGGCGGTCGCCATCGATCAGGAAGAAGAACAGGGTGTACAGAACGATCATGACACTCAACAGAACGTTGAATGTGCCGAAGGTGATGGATTGCAACGCATTCACCATCCAGCCACTGACCAGTCCGGCCAGATCTCCCAGGCGACTCAGAGCCTGCTCGCGATAGGGCTCGATGTGCTCGTAGAACGGCAGACCTTCCAGCGTTTCGGTGATCAGACCGGGGGTAGCGAGCTGCTGACGTACCCAGGGCACGGCCGTTTCCGCGATATCCAGCGCCTGCGAAGTCACGGTACCCAGCAGCAGGCTCAGAGGCACCATGACGAACAAGATGATGGTCAGCAGGGTCAGTGCAGAAGCCAGCCCGGGACGCTCGCCAATGACCGAGAGAATCTTGTGGTACAGCGGCGAGAACAGGGCGGCAAACAGGGCGGCGATGAACACGGCCTGCAGAAAGGGTTTGATCAGTGCCAGAAACAGCAGCGTGATACCAATCAGCAGCAGGATCAGGACACCGCGATTGACGAGGCGTTGTTGCATGAGACGTTCACTGACTCGGGGGTGAGGCCATTATAGGGTGAGCGGTGGACACTCAGCGTGTCATTGCATCAAGCTATCCCGAACAGCTCGGGCTGTGGCCGGCGACGCCGATATCAGCCGTTGATTGCCAGGTACAGGGAG
Source organism: Granulosicoccus sp. 3-233 (assembly GCF_052681095.1). Classification (NCBI taxonomy): domain Bacteria; kingdom Pseudomonadati; phylum Pseudomonadota; class Gammaproteobacteria; order Chromatiales; family Granulosicoccaceae; genus Granulosicoccus; species Granulosicoccus sp. 3-233. The sequence continues at coordinate 83,143 of NZ_JBQYLE010000012.1, read as the reverse complement.
TAGAGCGAGCTGGTTCCGCAGATGAACAGACGATTGCGCCGGGGGCCACCGAAGGTGACGTTGGCCACCAGCTCCGGGATGCGGATCTTGCCGATCAGCTGACCTGCGGCGTTCAGGCAATGCACGCCATCGGCGGCACTGGTCCAGATGCGGCCACCCAGGTCGACCCGAAACCCGTCGAACAGACCCGCCGTACACTCGGCCAGCACCCGCGACTCGCCCAGACTCCTGCCATCATCGGACACCTGCAGGGCACGGATGTGTTTCGGTCCATCGGGCGCATGGGAGGCGCCGGTATCGGCAATGTACAGTAGGGATTCATCGGGCGAGAAGGCCAGACCATTGGGCTTGACGAAATCTGACGCCACCACACTCAGGCTGCCATCGGGATCGATGCGGTACACCTGACAGGGCAATTCGGGTTCGGCGCTTTCCCCTTCATAGTCACTCATGATGCCGTAGCTGGGGTCGGTGAACCAGATGGAACCGTCCGACTTGACCACCACGTCATTCGGCGAATTCAGTGATCGACCCTCGAATTCGCTGGCCAGTACACGGATCGAACCATCATGTTCGGTGCGCGTGACGCGTCGGGTCAGGTGCTCGCAACTGACCAGACGTCCTTGTGCGTCCACGGTATTGCCGTTGCTGAACTGGCTGGGCTGGCGGAAAACCGCGACATGTCCGGATGCTTCGTCGAAACGCATCATGCGATTGTTGGGAATATCAGACCAGACAAGATAACGGCTGGCGGCAAACCAGGCAGGGCCTTCCGACCAACGGGCGCCTGTCCACAGCCGCTCGACCCGGGCATGCCCGATCAGACACTCGGCAAATGACGGATCGATGACTTCCAGTTCGCATCCTTCCAGCTCCCCGTACATGGTGTCAGTGCTCCTCAAGCCTTGATGAATCAATGGTGTTAACGCTATCATCGCATACTTCCTTAGCGACCAAAGTGGCTTTCATCCGTTCGACCCTCAGCCGCTCTCGCGCTGCCGCCCGCGCATCCACCCCTGCATTCACACGCACTGACCAACGGACCATCCAGCACCCATGAGCCGCAAGGCGAGCAAAGCCAGAAGCATTACCAGCCGCGACGTGGCGGCGCTGGCCGGCGTCTCGCTGATGACGGTGTCGCGTACCTTGCGCACTCCCGAGATGGTGTCACCGGCGACCCGCAAGCGGGTTCAGTCGGCCGCACGCGAGCTCAACTACGTACCCGATCTGGCCGCAGGATCCCTGTCCAGCAAGCGAAGTGGACACGTGGCCGTCCTGTTGCCATCCCTGCGCCATGCCGGATTCCTGCGGACCGTCGATGGTCTGTCGGATACCTTGCGGGACAATGGCTACCACTTGCTGATCGGCGACTGCTACTACTCCGTCGAGCAACAACTGGAACTGCTGCGCATGTTGCTGGGCCGCCGTCCGGAGGCCATCGTGCTGATCTCGGGCCTGGATTCGCCCGCCGCACAGGATCTGCTGGCACGCGCCGACATTCCCGTCGTCGAGACCTGGCACTGGCCGGACGAACCGCGCAATCGGGTGGTCGGCTTCTCTCAGTTCGATGTGGGGCATGCCATGGCCCGATCCCTGATCGAGCAGGGCCATGTCCACATCGGCTTTCTGGGCGCTCTGGGGCCGTATGATCCGAACGGGGAACAGCGGCGGCAGGGACATCTGAGCGCGCTACGCGATGCCGGTCTGCGCAGCGACATCCAGGCTTCCATCGGCAAGGCGCCGATGGAAATCGAGGACGGTGCCAAGGGGGCCTCCCTGCTGCTGGATCGCTTTCCGGAGATGGATGCCCTGGCCTGTGCGTCGGACATGACGGCACTGGGTGTGCTGCATGAGTGCCGTCGACGCGACTGTGTGGTCCCGCAACAACTCGCTGTAGCCGGCTTCGGCGATTTCGACTTCGCCCCCTACCTGCATCCCTCTCTCACCAGTGTTCGCCTGCCCAGTTATCGCATCGGCCAGCAGGCGGCACAGCTTATCATGGCCACCATCAATGGCGAGACGCCACCACCCGTGCCTCACTGCAACCTCGGGTTCGAGCTGGTCCACCGACAAAGCACCGGGCACGACGGTGAGCTCATGACGTATTCTTCCTCTACCCCTGACCCCGGCCAACCCAAGGTGTGACGCCCATGATGACTGAAGCAGAAACGGCAACGCTCGACGCCTCACCCGGCAGCCCATTGATCGTGGTGGTCATGGGGGTCAGTGGCTGCGGCAAATCCAGCGTGGCAGAACAACTGGCCAGTGATCTGCAGGCTCACTTCAAGGATGGTGATGAGCTGCACCCCGCCAGCAATATCGACAAGATGGCCGCCGGCACGCCCTTGACCGATGAGGACCGACAACCCTGGCTGGAAGATGTCGCCCGTTACGCGGCGAACCAGGCCGCGCAGCATGGCATCTGTGTCATCGCCTGCTCGGCCCTGAAACAGCGCTATCGGCAAACCCTGAATACAGCCGGACAGGTGGTGTATGTCTTTCTCGAGGGCTCACGCGATCTGATTGCCTCGCGCATGCATCTGCGCACCGGACACTTCATGCCCGAAACCCTGCTCGATAGCCAGTTCGCTGCCCTGGAGGATCCGCGTCAGGAAGACAATGTGGTGACAGTCAGCATCGATGCAGACATCCAGAGCATCTCGCGCAATGCCGTTGCGGCGCTGCAGGCTGGCGGCTATGCAACCAGGCAGCGCTGACACGCCACCTGCGGATACAGCGCCTGCCTCCTTTCGAACGTCCCCGCCTTGCTGTCGGGGCCTTGCACCGGAACCCGCGTCATGAGTCACACTCTCCTGCTGATCGGACCCCTGCTGCCTTCCGTGGTGAGCACTCTGGAATCCAGCTACACGCTCCATCGTTACTGGCAGAGCGAAGACAAGGATGCCTTGCTGGCCGATATCGCCGATGACTGCGTCGCCGTGGTCACCGATGGTGGTAGTGGTGTCTCGGCAGACATTCTGAAAAAACTGCCGCGGGTGAAGATCGTATCCGTCTTCGGCGTCGGAGTCGACGCCGTCGATCTGGACTACTGTCGCGACCACGGCATCAACGTCAGCAACACACCGGATGTCCTGAGCGATGATGTGGCCGACATGGCCATGGCGCTGGCTCTGGCCGTGTCGCGCAAGCTGATCGTCGGTGATCAGTACGCCCGCGCCGGCAAATGGCCGGTTTCGGGCGCGATGTCACTGTCACGCCGCGTCATGGGCAAACGTGCCGGCATCTATGGCATGGGCAGCATCGGCAAGGCGCTGGCACAGCGACTGGAAGGCTTCCGCATGCCCATCAGCTACTGCAACCGCAGTCCACGCAGCGATTCCGGACACTACACATTCGTGGCCTCGCTGCAAGAGCTGGCCCGCCAAGTGGACTATCTGTTCGTCACCGCCGCTGCCACGTCGGGCACCATCGGTTCGATCAACGCCACGGTTCTCGATGCTCTGGGTCCCGACGGATATCTGATCAACGTGTCTCGCGGCACTCTGGTTGATGAATCCGCACTGCTTTCGAGCCTGCAGGAAAAACGCATCGCTGGTGCCGGCCTTGATGTGTTTGCCAATGAACCGATCATCCCGGAAGCCTTCTTCTCATTGGAGAACGTCGTCCTGCAGCCACACAATGCCAGCGGTACCCGGGAGACACGGGAAGCCATGGGCAAACTGGTATTGGACAATCTGGCAGCACATTTCGCTGGCCAGCCCTTGCTGACAGCCGTCACCTGAGCCGGCCTGTTACCATTCCCTACTTCAGCATTCCACAGATTCAAGGCCACAGGTTGGCAGGAGCATGTACGTGAGCGCATCAGCAGATATTGCCGTCATCGGACTGGCCGTCATGGGTCAGAATCTCATTCTCAACATGAACGATAATGGATTCAAGGTCGTGGCATTCAACCGGACCCATGCCAAGACGCAGGAATTCCTGAACGGGCCAGCGAAGGACACACAGATCATCGGCGCGCAGACGCTGGAAGAACTGGTTGCCTCACTGGCCAGCCCACGCAAGATCATGCTGATGGTCAAGGCCGGCCCTGCCGTCGACGCCGTCATCGAAGAGCTGGTCGACTTGCTGGACAAGGGCGACATCATCATCGATGGTGGCAATTCGAACTTCGAGGATTCCGAGCGTCGTGCGGCAGAACTGGCGGACAAGGGTCTGCTGTTTGTCGGCAGTGGCGTCTCCGGCGGTGAGGAAGGCGCCCGACACGGCCCCTCCCTGATGCCCGGCGGCCACAAGGAAGCCTGGCCGCATCTGAAGCCGATCTTCCAGTCCATCGCCGCCAAGACCGATGCCGGCGAGCCCTGCTGCGACTGGGTCGGCGATGGCGGGGCGGGGCATTTCGTCAAGATGGTGCACAATGGAATCGAGTACGGCGACATGCAACTCATCTGCGAAGCCTATGACTTCATGCAGAACGGCCTGGGCATGGACAATGAGGCCATGCAAGCGACCTTCGCCGAATGGAACAAGGGGGCTCTGGACAGTTATCTGATCGAGATAACTGCCGACATCCTGGGCTTCAAGGATGGCGATACCTACGTCGTTGACACCATCATGGACCGCGCTGGTCAGAAGGGCACCGGCAAATGGACCGGCATCAACGCGCTGGAACTCGGCATACCCCTGACGCTCATCGGTGAAGCGGTATTCGCACGCGCCCTGTCAGCCATCAAGGAAGAACGTGTCACGGCCTCCGGCGTATTGCAAGGGCCCGCCGTCCAGTCCACCGGAGCCCCGTCGGAATGGGTGGATGCGCTGGGCGAAGCTCTGTTTGCAGCCAAGATCATCTCCTATACCCAAGGCTACATGCTGATGCGCGCTGCCGCCGAGGAATACCAGTGGGACTTGCAGTACGGTTCCATCGCACAGATGTGGCGTGGTGGCTGCATCATCCGTTCGGCCTTTCTCGACGACATCAAGGCGGCCTACGACAAGTCCCCCGAGCTGGCCAATCTGCTGCTCGATGACTACTTCCGCGACCGCATTCACGAAACACAGGGTAGCTGGCGCCGGGTGATCGGTGAAGCCGTCAGTCGGGGTATTCCGGTGCCGGCCATGAGTGCGGCCCTGTCATTCTATGACGGTTATCGCAGTGCTCGCCTGCCAGCCAATCTGCTGCAGGCGCAACGTGATTATTTCGGTGCGCACACCTATCAGAAAGTGGATGGGGATGGCAGCTGGCACCACACCGACTGGATCGGCAGCGGTTCGTCGGTGTCAAGCAGCACCTACGACGCCTGAGCCTCGCCGCAGCTGAACCGCTGCAGAATCGGATGGTTCGCGAAGCCTGTCGCATCGTGAACCATCCGGCTCGCCCCTCTACCCGCCATCATGCGAGCACTCGGCGCCACGCTTCGCCAACGAATCACTGTCAGGGGAGTGCATCCACGGCATCGATGACCGAGCGGGGAGACTCCACCAGGACGGTTTGCAAGCCGACTCGAGCAGCGCCCTCGATGTTTTCAGGCGTATCGTCGAAGAAGAGTATGTTCTGCAGAGGCGTGCCGATGGAACGCGAGATGTATTCGAATGCCTCAGCGTCAGGCTTGCGCAAGCCGATCTCGGAGGACACGAACAGATGCCGGAACGTCTGTCGAATACGTGGATGCACCGTGTCCCAGTACACCTGATGAGTCGCATTGGTATTGGTGAAACCATCACAGGGATAACGATGACTGATGGCCTGAATGGCATCCAGTGCCTCCGTGATCTCATCGCCGAAGATGGCATTCCAGGCTGCAACGATGTCGGCATCGGCAGCGTCGAGTTTCAGCTGTTCGCGCAGATGCTGCAGATACGCGGCTTCACCGAGCAAGCCTCTTTCATGCTGCCGGTAGGCTTCGTCCATGGAGAAACGTTGGCGAATGGCCTGTAATGGCAAGGCGCTGAGTCCTTCCATTGCCTGGAAGACCTTGCCGAAGTCCACCTCCAGAACAACCCCGCCCATATCGAACAACAGTGCTTCAACGTGTGGTGATGACAATGCCTGTCCCCTCCTGATTTTCCAACAGGCCATGCCTTGCCCGATGCAGGGTCATGCCTGTGCCGATCCCGCAAGATAGCAGAACGCCCCCTTGAACAACAGAATTCTGGCAAGTTGAATCAATCTTTGAGACACTTGAGCGATGGCCTGCGGCTGGAAGAGCAGCAGGCGGCGTCCGGGCCAATGCCAGTCGAGCATGCCGGGCAACTGCCACCAGACACGAGCTCAAGGCCACAGAGCGATCGGATTTCTCCACAATGTGTTCCCGACAACCGAGGATTCAGCATGATCAAGAAGTTTTTCGGAATGACTCCACTGAGCCTGGCACTGGCAGGCAGCCTGATGATGACCCACGCTGCTCAGGCAGCCGACCCCGTCACGGTTTATACGGCAGCACCACAAACCATCGTTGATGAGCTGGTGCCCCTGTTTACCGAACAGACCGGGATTGACGTCGATATTGTCAAGGCTGGCACCGGGGAGCTCATCAACCGTATCAAGGCCGAAGGAGAAGGCAAGGGTGCGGATGTCATCTGGAGTGTCGGTGGCGAAGTGCTCGATTTCAACGCGAATCTGTTCGAAACCTATGAACCGGCCGAGGCTGACAAGATCAATCCAGCCATGCGTACCAGCACCTGGCTGCCATTTACTGCCGTCGTCAGTGTGTTCATCGTCAATCCGGAAGAACTCGACGACAAGCCGGCCCCTGCCAGCTGGGCGGACCTGGCCAAGCCTGACTACCTGGAAATGATCTCCTCGGCAAGAGCCGATAAATCCGGTTCATCCTATATCCAGCTGGCCACCGTGATTCAGGCCTTCGGGGAAGAAAAGGGTTGGGAGATATACAAGGGCATCCTCACCAACTTCATTCTGTCCAACAGTTCCGGCGCGGTACCGAAGTTCGTCAATGATGGAGAACTGCCCATTGGCGTCACACTGGAAGATGCCGCGCTGCGCTACAAGCTGGGTGGCGGCCCCGTGGAGATTGTCTATCCCAGCGATGGCACCTCCATCGTGCCCGATGGCATGGCACTGCTCAAGGGCGCTGCCAACGCTGACGGTGGCAAGCAGTTTCTCGACTTCATGACGTCTGCAACCGCTCAGGAAGTGGTGGCATCCGTTGGTCGCAGACCGATTCGCAGCGATGTCGACTCAGTGCCGGAACTGCTGCCCTTGTCCGACGTGCCGGCAATCGAGTATGACGCTGTCTGGGCGGCAGAGAACCGCGAACGCTTGCTGAAGCTCTGGTCGGACTTGGTACTCGAGGTGCAGTAGTCTTCGAGCACGCATCCCGAGACTGTCACGCAGCATGACGTATGCCATGCTGCGTGACAGGCAGCCGAGATCGTATGTCTGGCGGCCGCGCGCCTCCAGGCACCTGGCCATTCCCTGAGCAGCACTGGCTATTGCAAGCCTGAGCATCGCCCCTTCACACTGCAGACCCAGGCACTTCTCTCCGTGGCAAACGTTTTCATCGACCGAGTCAAGAAAAGTTATGGCAATGTCGTTGCATTGCACGACATCACTCTTGATATTCCTTCAGGATCCTTCTTTACTCTGCTGGGCCCCAGTGGGTGCGGGAAAACCACCTTGCTGCGCACCATTGCAGGCTTTCATCATCAGGATCAGGGCAGCATCAGCGTCGGTGAGCAGGTGCTTGATGCCATTCCCGTACATCGCCGGGACATCGGCATGGTGTTCCAGGACTACGCCATCTTTCCTCATCTGTCAGTCAGAGACAATATCGCTTTCGGCTTGCGCCAGCGCAAGGTGTCACGGGCGGATGTGAAGACACGCGTTGCCGATATTCTTCGGGTGGTGCAGCTTGAACATCTGGCGGACCGCATGCCTCATGAGCTCAGTGGCGGGCAGCAACAGCGTGTTGGCCTGGCGCGCGCGCTGGTCACACGGCCCAAGGTGCTGCTGATGGACGAACCCCTGTCCAATCTGGATGCACAACTGCGAATCGACCTGCGACGCGAGCTTCGCTCCCTGCAACAGGAGCTGGGGATCACGACCATCTATGTCACCCACGATCAGGAAGAAGCCCTGGAAATGTCCGATCATGTCTGTGTCATGTATCAGGGTGTGATTCAACAGGCGGCCAACCCCTGGACCATCTATCAGGAACCTGCCAATCGATTCGTCGCCTCCTTCGTCGGCACCAACAACTTCGTACCCATCCGGCTCAGGGAAGGCAAGCCATTTCTGGGAGACCAGCCCATTGGCGACATCCGGAATCTGCCAGACGCACCGGACGGCTCGACCATCGTCGCGTCCATCCGCCCTGAGCATGTCGCCCTGCACACAGGGCCTGCCATCGCGCAGGACGAATGCGAGTCGACCGAGTTCGTTCACCTTGCTGCCACCTTGCGCTACCAGAGCTTTGCAGGACGCGAGTTGCGTCTGACCGCGGGTCTCACGGATGATATCGAGGTTCAGTTCATCACCGAACCCCGACCCGATTACCTGAACCTGGCACCCCGGTCGCCGATCACCTTGCGTGTACGGCGTGATCGTATCGGACTCTATGCGGACGGGGATACGGGAGTACGCCTGTGATGCCAGCCACGCGACTCCGACAGTGGCGCCCGGATTTCTGGGGCATGGTCCTGCTTGCCACGCTGGCACTGATCACCACCCTGCTGTTTCTACCGGTTGGCAAGGTGTTCCTATTGAGCTTCACCGATGCCGAAACGGGGCAGTACACGCTGGCCAACTATGCGCGCATTTTCAGCCACCAGTACTACATCAAGGCGCTGAACAACACACTGATTGTCGGTGTGGCAGGCATGATCGGCGCCTGTCTTCTCGGCGTTCCGCTGGCCTACTGCATGTCCCGCTACCACATTCCGGGAAAATCACTGATTTCCACCCTTGCAGTACTGGCCCTGGTTTCCCCACCCTTCATCGGTGCCTATGCCTGGATCATGATATTCGGTGCCAATGGTGTCGTGACCAACTGGTTCGAGCTGATCGGTATCGAGACACCCACCATCTACGGCTACACCGGCATCATCCTGGTATTCAGCCTGAAGTTCTATCCCTTCGTCTACCTGATGACCGAAAGCGCCTTTACCTCCATCAACAAGTCGCTGGAGGAGGCTGCGGAAAATCTGGGCTGCACCCCTTTCCAGCGCTTCAGGAAGGTGACCTTGCCACTGGTATTCCCCGCTGTCAGCACCGGTGCCATTCTCAGCTTCGTCCTGTCGATTGCCGATTTCGGAACCCCCTCCATCATCGGGCGCAAGGTTCGCACCCTGTCGACGGTGGCCTATAGCCAATACACCTCCGAGCTGGGCGGGCCGCCGACACTGGCAGTGACCGTGTCGATGCTGATGATCGCCATCTCGATTGCCGCGCTTCTGCTGCAGCGCTACATCATTTCGAAAAAGCGCTACGCGAGCTCTCTGACAAACCTGTCCAGCCCGGTACGTCTGCGCGGCTGGCGCGCGGGCATCGTTTACACTTTGTGCTTCTCCATCGTCATCATCAGCGTGCTGCCCTCGCTGGTTGTCGTCTATACCTCGTTTCTCGAAACCAGCGGCCCGGTCTTCACCGGCGGCTTCGGTCTGAGCAGCTATGCCCGTGTCATGAGCGAAATATCCCGCGCAGTCATCAACAGCTTCGTATTCGCTTCCATCGCGGTCATTCTCATCGCGCTGGTCAGCGGCATGATTTCCTACATCATCGTGCGACGCGAAGGCAGGATGGGTGGGTTCCTCGATACCATACTGATGGTGCCCTATCTGGTGCCGGGAATCGTCATGGCAATCGGCTTTGTCACCACCTTCAATCGCTGGCCGGTTGACCTGGTGGCAACGGCAGCCATCATCATCCTGGTGGTATTCATACGCCGGCTGCCGTATGGCGTTCGTTCAACCACAGCCAGTCTGCGACAGATAAAGCCCTCCATAGAAGAGGCGGCAGCAAGCCTCGGCGCCAGACCCTTCAATGTCTTCGTGCAGGTCACCACGCCCCTGATCATGCCGGGACTCATTGCCGGCGCCATGATGAGTTTCATCACCGCGATCAATGAATTGTCGTCCACGCTCATCCTGTACACCGGCAAGACCATCACTATGCCGGTCCATATCTACATCTCGGTACTCGACGGAGAGTTCGGGATTGCTGCGGCACTCTCCACCCTGTTGCTGGCCAGCACCGGCATCTGTGTCTATATCGTGTTCCGGATAAGCCGAGGCAGCAAGAGCGCCTTCCTGTAGGTACACCCCCGGCAACCGTCGTCCCTGCCTGCCGACCGGCGAGATCCGCCGGCGGCCAGGCGGGTCGGCAGAAGCAAGGTCGGAACCTGCCGACACCGATGTCGCAGATCGTTGTGACAGCAAGCGAGCCAGCGTCGTTCTTCAGGCCCCTCGCCGCAGCAACATCGCCGGCGATACCTGCAGGCTGCGTATCAACCACAAGGCTCCGCCGCTCAGGCAGGTGACACTGCCGGCGAATGCCACCAGCAGGCCGGTCCTCCACAAGCCGTCCTGTGCCAGCTTGAGCCAGTATTCGAGAATACCCCAGGCAATCAACCCACCGGCGCCAAAGGCAAACAGGGTCAGGATTGCAGCCATCAGCAGATACTCCATGAACAGGCTCTTGCGAATCGCGTCGTGCCGCGCACCCACGGCGTGCATGATGGCACTTTCATAGACGCGGCGTTGTGTCGTCGCCGCGATGACACTGCTCATGACCAGCAGGCTCGCAGCCAACGAGATGGCCCCCACCAGTGACACTGCCAATGCTGCGGCTCCGAGCATGTCACGGGCGTTGGCCAGCAACTGCGAGGTGCGTATGGTCACGACATTGGGAAAGCCGGCGCCGAGCTCCCGCATGGCGTTGATATCCTGATCCGCGGCCAGATGGGCACTGCCGATGTAGCGGGTGATCCAGGGATCCAGCACACCCTCGCTGAATACACCTTCCAGCCAGAAACGCGTCTCGAACCGGGCCTGACTGTAAATGGCAGCCAGTTCGGCTTCAAGCTCGTCACCCAGAATGCTGAAGCGCAGGCGATCACCCACCTGCAGTCCGAGCTGATCGGCCTCGCGATCTTCGAATGCCACGAGTGGTGGCCCATCGTGATCATCCGGCCACCAGGCACCACGGTCTATCGTGGTGCTGTCGATATTGCTGTTGCGGTAACTCAGCTTGTGCTCGTCATTGGCCTCTTCGGCCTGATCGATATCGTCACGTGCGGCAATGGCTTCACCGTTGATGTGCGTCATGCGCCCCAGTACCAGAGGCGCCAGTACATGCGATTCGTGACCCGGCAAGGCGTCCAGCGTCTCAGCAAAGGAATCACGTTGTGCGGCCTGCACATCGTAGAAGACCAGTGAAGGCGAGCGTTCCGGCACCGTACTGTCCAGACTTTCCAGGGTGGCGAAAATCACCAGCGAGGCAGCGGTCAACAATGTCAGGGCACTACCCAGAGACAGCAGCATGGCTCTGAGCGTATTGCCGGGCCGATACAGATTTGCCGCGGCGATCTGCAGGCTGAAGCGCCCTTCCAGCACGCGCATCTGCCGCAGTCGACGCACGCTCCAGCGCAAGGCCACGATCAGGGCATCGAGCAGCAAGACCAGCAGGCCTGCCACCACGATGAACACCACACCGATGAGCGGTTCAGGCAACAGCAGGAACATCAGTAGCAGCGTACCGAGCACCAGCCCGATACTGATACGACGATATACAGGCGACAGCCTCGAGCTGAATTCGGCGGCACCTCGCAGCAACACCACCGGCTCGGCGGCCAGAGCACGGCCCAGAGCCGGCAAGGCGAAGGTGATGGCACTCAGCACACCGAAGGCAATGGCCAATGCCGCGGGCCAGACCAGAGAGACAAGGTCACTGGATATCGGCAGGGAGGCTGCCAACGTCCGAGAGGCAGACCAGGCAATGGTCGAACCGATCAGAGCACCGGTAGCACTGGCCAGCAGAGCCAGTATCAGCACCTGACCGATGAACACGACGGCAATCTGCCATTGCCGTGCACCCAGTGCCTGCAGCGTCGCCAGCATGCCGCGCTTGGTCGCGATCCAGGCGGCAATGCTGTTGGCAACCCCCAGACCACCGATGAACAGCGTGGTCAGGCCGATGAGCAGCAGCACCGAGGCCACTTGGTCGAGTCGTCGGGCAATCAATTCGCTGCGATCGGCCAGCGTGCGGATCTCCACATCGGCAAGCGGAAATTCGTCTCGAAACCGTGCCCGGAAATCAGCCGCCGGCTCGTCGGTTCTGACGCGATAATCGTAATCGATGAGACTCATGGGGCCGGCCAGACCGGTAGCGGCCAGGGCCTGTGCATCGATGATCAGAGGCGGCCCTCGGGTGTTGGCATTCAGACTGCGATCCGGCTGCTCGAGGATCTCGGCACGCAGTTCCAGCTGAATGCCACCCACATCGACACGCTGCCCCACGGCCAATCCGTAACGGCTTGCCAGCACCGGATCGTAGGCGGCACCCCAGACACCCTCGGCAGATTGCGCAACGGCGGCCTGCAGAGCCTGCTCGGGTTGCAGCGACACCTGCCCATAGAGCGGATACCGATCATCGACACTCAACAGTTCGACCGCAGTGAAGTCGCCACTCTCGGTGCCAAGCATGGTGCGCAGTTCGGCCTGCAAGGATACCGTGCCATTGGCATCGAGCCATTCCAGTTCGTCTTCGGGCAAGGGCGCACGAGCACTGAATACGAGGTCACCACCGAAGATTTCCCGCTGCTGGGTGGCCAGCCCGCCCTCCACCAGACGCAGCAGACTGCTGCAGGCGGCAATCAGCGTGATACCCAGCATCAGACAGGCACAGAAAACCCACAGCGCACGCAAGGTACCGCTACCAACCAGGTCACGCCACAACAGGGGCAGCAGACGCGCAAGCTTGCGCATCTTCATGTCGTCGAGGCCGTGTGCAGTTGCCCGTTCTCCAGACGCAGGCTGCGATCGCAACGCGCCGCGAGGTGCGGATCATGAGTGACCAGCAGCAAGGTCGTGCCGCTCTCCCGATTCAGGGTGAACAACAGTTCGATGATGCCTTCACCGGTACGATCGTCCAGATTGCCGGTTGGCTCATCGGCCACCAGCAAGGCCGGTTCATGCACCAGCGCTCTGGCAATGGCAACCCGTTGCTGCTCGCCGCCGGAGAGCTGTGCCGGATAGTGGCCGGCGCGCTCGCCCAGTCCGACTCGCGCCAGCATTTCGCGAGCACGTCGGCGGCCGCTGCTCTGGCCGGCGATATCCAGCGGCAAAGCCACGTTCTCCTCGGCGGTCAGGCTGGGCACCAGATGAAAGGACTGGAAGACGATGCCGATGCTGTCCCGCCGGAGATCGGCACGGGCATCACGATCCAGAGCGGCCAGTGGCTGATCGTTGACCACGACGTCGCCAGCGCTGGGTTGCTCCAGCCCGGTCATGACCAGCAGCAGGGTGGTCTTGCCGGAACCCGATGGCCCCACGATGGCCACGCGTTCGCGAGCCTTGACATCCAGATCGAGCGCCTTGAGCACATCGATGGTTTCGCCAGCCATGCGGTACTGCATGCTGACGTGCTTGAGACTGATCATGGTGGCTGCAAACTCGCGGTCAGTGTCATGAAGACAACAATGTGAGAACTGTGACCGGCATCGGTGTCTCCGGTTCCCCGCAGTTGGTCAGCTGCGCAACGATCCGCGCCCTGCCTGGGTCAGACTCGCTGCCATTCACGGACACCTGACTCACCGTACCGTGCGCCCTGATGCGTAGACACCGGGACACCATGCCACGGGAACACTGTCGCATCCGCAGGGGCCGAGGTGCAAGTCTCAGCAGTCTGCCGTCAGCTACAGCAGAACACCCAGCAGTATCGGCAGATAGAAGATTGCACCAATATGCGTCACCAGAATCAACCCTGACACCTCGCTGGCATCGTGCCCGTGCTTGATCGACAGCAGATAGTTGAACACCGCAACCGGCACCATGGTCTCGATGATCAGCACACCACGCGCGACACCTTCCAGCCCCATCAGCATCGCCACACCAAAACCCACCGTCATGGCCAGCAGCGTACGAATCAGCGCCCACAACACGGTGGCAGGCAGCTGCGCCGCCCGCATGCCGGCCAGACTGATGCCCAGCGTTATCAGCATCAGCGGGATGACCACCTGACCCAGCAATTGCAGCGTCTGCAAGGCCATGTCGGGCAACTGCCAGTCAAGCACTCGCACCAGCACACCCAGCCAGATGGCATGCAGCACCGGTGAGCGCAGAACACGCGACAGGCTGGCACTGCCGGCGTAGATGGCATCCCCAAGACTGAACAGCAGCAGACACTGCACGGCGAAGAATGCCATCGCATAGGCAAGTCCTTCCTCGCCAAAGGCCAGAAAGCACACGGGCAATCCCAGATTCCCGGTATTGCCTACCACCTGAGCGATGCACAGACGCCAGTCCTTGCCGGCCATCTTCAGCAGACTGAAAGCGGCCGTCGTGAACACGATATGCACCACCAGTGTGGCCAGGGCCATACGTCCCAGGGACTCGATCGGTACCGCCGACGTAGCCAGGGTATGAAACAGCAAGGCCGGCATGCACAGATTGAGAATCAGGGTGGTCACGAAGTCCACCGGAAACCGTGGCCCCTTGTAATGCCAGAACAGGCCGACGGTGGCCAGGAACATGCCGGGTGCGAGAATGTTGGCTATCTGGACAATCGTGCTGCTCACATCAAGCGACTTCGCTAAAGTTACGGGATCGGCGAGTATACTGGTCTCTTGCTGCCCGGGAACAGCGGAACACCTCCGCCCACCGGTCTGTCTGCCCACCAGACATCCGCGCCTCCCTCGGAGTCGCAGCCCTTTGCATTGCCAGGTTGAAGCCCCCGTGACACGTAATCACCTACTGCTCGTGCTCCTCGTCAATGCCCTGTGGGGGTTCAACTTCATTGCCGGCAAATACGGCACCGCCGAATTCGGCCCGATGCTGTTCATCACCATGCGCTTTGCCATCGTACTGGTCCTGCTGTGCCTGTTCCTGCGTCGTGTGCCGGGGCAGATGCTGCGCATCATGACCATCGGTCTGATGATGGGCGTCGGCCATTACAGCTTCATGTTCTACGGCATCTACCTGGCAGGCTCGCTGTCATCGGTGGCCATCACCTCACAGCTGACGGTTCCGTTTGCCACCTTGCTGGCCATCGTCTTTCTCGGTGAACGCATCCGCTGGCCGCGGTTTCTGGCCATTGTCACCTCGTTCAGCGGGGTTGTACTGATCGGACTGGCTCCGGTTGGTCCGGAGCACCTCACCGCACTGGCATTGACCAGTATCGCCTCCCTGGCAATGGCTGTCTCCACCATTCTCATGCGACAACTGCAGGGCGTATCGGCACTGAACCTGCAGGCCTGGATCGCCCTGTATGCCACCATCGCCATGGGCACCATCACGATGATCCTGGAACAGCCTCAATGGCAGCAACTGGCGCTCATTCCGCTGCGCGAGTACTGGACGGCTGCCTATTCGGCCATCGGCGCCACCATCGTGGGCCACGGTCTGCAGTACCATCTGCTGCAACGCTATTCGGTCAACAGCGTGGCACCGTTCATCACACTGTCAACCTTGTTTGCCATCGTCTTCGGTATCGTGCTGCTGGATGACGAACTGACATCGAGAATCATCATCGGCGGCTTGCTGACCTTGCTCGGCGTCACCATCGTGGCGATTCGCAACGCTCGCGAGAACGCCCCCAGCGGACTTCGGGTGCCACGCTGAATGAGCGTGTCAGACGACACTTTCTGAGCGTCATCGCACAGTTGCAGCCGCGGTTTCCACGTCCACTGCACAGGCGATCAACGTCGACCTAAAGACCTGCACGCTCAGGCCGCCTTACCCACGACAAGCCATGGTTCTTCCGAGCCAGCTCTCGCAGCGCGTGCTGTTCGGGAAGATGACAGGCTCTACACCTTTTGCCGGAGACTGGGGACGCATGATCAACAAGGCGATATCGCAACGGACGGGGTCGAGCTGTCTGAGCGGATTGATACTTCTGGGTCTGACAACGGTCAGTCAGGCGGACGATATCGATGTGTACACCGCCCAGATAAGCGCGCAGCAGAAACCGAATATCCTGTTCGTGCTCGATTACTCGGGCAGTATGGCCGCGGATATCTACGGCAGTTATGACGACAATGGCAATCCGAAGAAGATCGACATTCTCAAGGATGCCATGCATACGGTACTCGACAACAATGTCGACTACATCAATGCCGGTATCGGGTCACTCTACAGCAGGACAACGACCGGCATACGCTGGCCCATCAGCGAACTCAGCGCCGACGCCAGCACGATCGACCCGAGTATCGCTCCCGGGAAATACACGGTAGCGGAAATCATCGGCCGGCAGGTGGATGAGCGAGACTCGGGCGGCGGTACCGCCACTGTGGACGCTCTGGTCGAGGCTGCCCAGTACTTTCGTGGTGATCCCGTGACACACAACGACAGTGACCCCAACGATGGCAACCGGCATCAGCCCGGCACCTGGGACAGCGCCAGCGAGCGATATGTCGGCGGTAACGAACTGGCGGCGCATGCCAGCAGCTATTCGCCGAGCAATGCCCATGACAGTGACCACGGCCAGACCTACTACTGCAACGACTTCTCGGCCTCCGGAGGTCCGAATCACTGCGAAGACAAGCTCACCCGCTCATGCACCATCATGGGCACCCTGGACTCTCCCACGGCTGGCTACGAGCACCTGGAAAATCTCTGGGGCAGCTACAGTCGATGCGAATACACGCGCACCCGCGACTGGATGGGAGCACGCTACAACTCGCCCATCACTCAATCCTGTCAGGCCAATACCATTGTCCTCATCTCTGACGGCCAACCCACCCGTCTCAACGATGGTGAATCGCTGCGCAGTATCGTGGGAACCGGTGTGGATGGCTGTGAGGATCTGAGCCTGAGCATCTTCGACATGCCCGATGGCATGCAGATCGAAGGCAACTGCGGACCGGAAGTGGTACGTACGCTAGCCAGCCGCGACCAGAATCCCGATATACCGGGCAGCGCCGTTACCACCTATACAGTGGGGTTCAATGTCGACGGACCGGGCAAGGAATACCTGAAACTGCTGGCCAGCGAGGGGCAAGGCAGCTTCTTCAGCGCCAATGAACCCGAAGATCTCAACAAGGCACTGAGCGCCATTGTCGATGAAGTACTCGGCGGTAGCGAGAACTTCGCCGAGCTCTCCATCGATATCGACAAGGCCAATTTCTCGCACGACAACCGCGCCTTCTTCGGCCTGTTTTCTCCCACGTCGCGCCGTGGCTGGCAAGGCAATCTGAAGGGGTATTTCGTGAACAATCAGGGATTGATGGACATTCACGGCCAGCCTGCCACCGTGTCCACTGCCAAGGGCGTACAGTTTGCCGAGACTGCCCAGAGCTTCTGGTCGGATGAGATCGACGGCAACTCCGTGGTGGACGGCGGTGCCAGTGAGCAGCTGCAGGCCTCGACCCGCAAGCTGTACACCTTCACGGGAGATTCCATCAGCTCGATCGGTGCGCCACTGGCCGGTGTGGCAGCAAACCGGCTTGACAGCAGCAATGCACAGATCAGCGCCGATCTGCTGGGCCTGCCAAACGGTTCTGCCAAGCGAGAACTGGCACTGGACTGGATCCAGACAGCACCCATGGGCGATCCCCTGCACAGCAAGAGCGTTCAGGTGGACTACGGTTCGCGCAAGGTTGTCTATCTGATGACCAACCAGGGTCTGCTGCATGCCATTGATGCCACGTCCCCGACGGACAGCGGTAGCGGAGACATCAGTGGTGGCGATGAACTGTTTGCCTTCATGCCCCCGAGGCTGCTGGTCAACCTGCCGGACCTCATGGAAAACACCAACACCGGTGCCCACATCTATGGCCTGGATGGAGGCATCACGCGCTGGCACACGGACACCAACAACGACGGCATCGTCAACAACGGAGAACGTTTGCTGCTGATACTCGGCATGCGTCGTGGTGGTACCGCTTATCAGGCACTGGACGTCAGCGACCCCGACTCTCCCCGTCTGATGTGGGAGATCGATGAACTGAACAGCGATTTTCCACAGCTGGCGCAAAGCTGGTCACGCATGTCTCTGATCAAGGTTCGCGACGGCGCTGCCGAACGCCGGGTACTGGCCTTTGCCGCAGGTTATGATGCCGATGTCCAGGACCCTGTCAATGCACCGGCTGCCTCCAGAGGCAATGCGATCTACATGATCGATGAGGATGGCGATCTGCTGTGGGAGGTCGACGGTCGCCATCACGCCGCCATGCAGTATTCCATCGCTTCCGATCTGACCGTCATCGACAGTGACAGGGATGGCCTGGCCGATCGGATCTATGTCGGCGACCTTGCCGGGCAGTTGTGGCGAGTCGATTTCGACGACATCCGGTCGACGCCCGATGTCACCCTGCTGGCCGAGCTCGATGACGGTGATCATCAACCCATCTTCTACGCCCCCAGCGTGGCACTGAACAGAAGCGGCGGCGAGGAGTATCTGTCAGTGAGTGTCGGTTCCGGCAATCGCACCAACCCGTTACTGGCGGGCATGCAGAACAACCTCTACATGATCCGCGACATCGATGTTGACCGGGGGCCACCGGCTGCCGGGTTCTCCACCATCAAGCCGAAGGACCTGTTCGATGCCACCAATGACACCATCAGCTCGAGCGATACCGATGTGGCTGACGATGCCAGACAGGACCTCGAGAAAGCTCGAGGTTGGCGCGTGGCGCTGGCAAGCAATGAAAAGGCCTTGTCTCGACTGGTGACATTCGAGGGCAAACTGCTGGCAACGACCTTCGAGGCGGATGCGCAGATCGATCCCTTGAGCTGTTCCTTCGATACCACCGGACGCTTCTACATGATGGACATCGATGACGCAGCGCCGGTGTCAGACCTGAAGCCCGGCAACACAGCCAGTCTCGACAGCAATCCGGCAGCACGCAGCCGAGTACTGGACAGCTCGGGAATACCCAGCTCACCGGTCATAGTCTTCCCCAAGGGTTCCGGTACGGTGCAGGTCATCGTCGACAAGGAGTCGGTGAACATGATCGATCAGAAGCTCTCGCGCGTCTTCTGGCACGCTCGCTGAGGAGGATTGGCGGTGTCGCGGTGTCGCGGTGTCGCGGTGTCGCGGTGTCGCGGTGTCGCGAATTCTCGGCTTGGTGCGGCGGTGCGGCGGTGCGGCGGTGCGGCGGTGCGGCGGTGCGGCGGTGTCGCCAATTGTCGGCTTGGCGCTGAGGTACTGAGGTGCTGGGACGGTGTGGCGCCGGAGCAGCGCGGCAGTGCGACGGCAGTGCAGCGGTGCGGCGGTGCTCCGGAAAGCCTCTGAGACGCTGCCAGACAGCGGCAACATTTGTCGCTTTTGCGGAATCGTTCTACTTCACGCCGGCCCCGAAACGCCGCTATCTACAACATTGGATCATCTGACATCAATGGCCTGTTAATGGATATTTACGCACTGCTGAAGCGCCTTGTCGATTTCGACGGATCTGACCTGTACCTGGCCACTGGTGCCCCTCCCAGTGCCAAGTTCGCCGGCGAACTGACCCCATTGAGCGACCAGCCTTTTGCTCGAGGCGAAGTCGAGGCCATTGCCCGCCAGATCATGAACCAGGAACAATGCGAGGAATTCGATCGTGAGCTGGAAATGAACCTGGCCATTGCGCCGGAGGGTATCGGCCGTTTCCGGCTCAACATCTTCAAGCAGCGCAATGAAGTGTCTCTGGTGGCACGCAACATCCAGACCGAGATTCCGCGTTTCGATGACCTGGGACTGCCGGATATTCTCAAGGATGTCATCACCGCCAAGAACGGGCTCGTGCTGTTTGTCGGCGGCACCGGCTCCGGCAAATCCACATCGCTGGCGGCTCTGATCGACCATCGCAACGGCTTCAAGGGTGGTCATATCATCACCATCGAAGACCCCGTCGAGTACGTTCATCCGCACAAGAAATGCATCGTCAATCAGCGAGAGGTGGGCGTTGACACCTGCAGTTTTCATGCAGCCCTGAAGAATACGCTGCGCCAGGCACCGGACGTGATACTCATCGGCGAGATCCGCGACCGTGAAACCATGGAACATGCCGTGGCCTTTGCCGAAACCGGGCATCTGGCCATTTCCACACTGCATGCCAACAATGCCAATCAGGCGCTGGATCGCATCATCAATTTCTTCCCCGAAGAACGCAAGGCACAGTTGCTGCACGACCTGGGCAACAACATCCGGGCCATCGTGTCGCAGCGCCTGATTCCCACGGTCGATGGCAAGCGCTGCGCCGCCATCGAGATTCTGCTGGGATCCCATACCATCAAGCAGATGATCATGAAGGATCAACTCTCCGACATCAAGGAAGCCATGCTCAAGTCCGAGAATCAGGGCATGAAGACGTTCGACAGCGCGTTGTTCGATCTCGCCCGAGCCGGTCGCATCACCCAGGAAGAGGCACTGAAGAACGCCGATTCCGCCAACAATCTGCGCCTGCGCTTCAAACTGAGCGGCCCTGCCAACGAAGAAGACAACAGTGATCTGTTGCTGCGCGGCCAGCTGCCCAGTCAGGCGGCAGCGGCCAAGGCGGCGGAAGAAGCCAAGGCGGCGAGCAAGTCGAAAAAGGATGAGACACCCGAAGGTGATGAGGCCGCAACCGCATCAGCCTCCCAGGACATCCATGCTGCCATGGCGCAGCAGATCGCCAATCACCGCGCGGCCAACGATGGCAGACAATCGGCAGGCGAAGAGGAGTCAGGCGGAAGTGGCAGTCTGGAGAAAGCCGCCGAGCTGTTCGAGCTGTCGCTCGAAGAGACGCCTGAGCCGGAGCCCGATGAAGAGTCTACAGAGAACGATGCTCCGCAGTTCGGCATGGGCCGCATCGGTTGAGCGCAAGCTTACCTCGACAACACTCGCATTTCCCCATCGCCGGTCAATGACAGGTATCCTCTGCCGTCATGGCAGATACCGTACGATTCATACACACCGCCGACTTGCATCTGGACTCTCCGCTGCGTTCTCTGGCCGCCAGGAACCCGGCCTTGGGCGACCTGTTGCGCGATGCCAGTCGGAGACTGCTGCAGCGACTGATCGACACGGCTCTGGAGGAGCAGGTCGATGCCCTGCTGATTGCCGGCGACCTGTTCGATGGCGAGCAGGAAGATATCCACACGGCCATGGTGCTGCAGCGGGAATTGAGACGTTTGCAGGCACAGGACATCCCGGTATTCATCATCTGGGGCAACCACGATGCCGAGACACGCTTTCTGGAAAGCAAGGTACTCGACCTGCCAGACAATGTGCATGCCTTTGACGGTCGAGGTGGCAAGCAGTACTTCGCCAACGATCGCGCCGTCGTCCATGGCGTCAGCTTCACCAGACGCAAGACCCCCGAGTCCTTGCTGGGAAAGTACGGGAAAGCCGACCCTCACTGCTTCAACATCGGCATGTTGCACACCAGCCTCACCGGTGCAGAGGGTCACAACGATTACGCCCCATGCACCGTCAATGAGCTGATCGACAAGGGCTTTGACTACTGGGCGCTCGGGCATATCCACAAGCGTCAGATTCACCATGAGCAACCGGCCATTGTCATGCCGGGCAACCCCCTGGGCCGGCATATCAATGAAGCCGGGGAACGTTCGATCAGCCTGGTCACCCTCGCCAGCGATAGCAAGCCGGACATTCGCCGTATCAATCTGGCCCCCGTTCGCTTCGAACGTCTACCGGTATCGCTGGACAGCATCGATGAGAGCAAGGTGGCCTATGAACGCATGCTCGACGCACTCAACCGGTGCCGGGAATCGATGGAGACGGACATTCTCATCGTGCGGCTGGAACTGGAGGGCCACAGCGTACTGGCCAGCAGCTATCAACGCGATCGCCAGACCTTGCTCGTGGCCCTGCAAACCGAGTTCGAACACCGTGATGATCTGTGGATAGACAGCATCAGTGCACAGTCCCTGCAACTGCCTGAAGCCCACGATGACGGCCGCGAGAGCAACCATTCCATTGCCGCCGAACTACAGACCCTGGTCGGCAATGAATTGCTGGACAGTATCGCGCTGCAGGAAGCCGTTGCCGATGATCTGCGACTGATGACCAAGGCACTGCCGGCGGATCTGAACACCATGTTCGGCAGGACACCCGAAGAGCAGCGCGAGTTCATACGCCGCTCACTGCTGCCCGATGGCGCTGTCTGGATGCAGCGTCAACTGGAGAGCCTGGCTGCCGTCGACAAGGACGCCGACGAGGCGACACAGCCATGAGATTCGAAAAACTCAATCTGCGTCGATTCGGGCACTTCACCGACTTCGAACTGGCATTCGGACCGCAGACACCCGGCGCTCCGGATCTGCATGTGCTCTTCGGGCCCAATGAGGCGGGTAAATCGACGACCCTGGCGGCCATCACCGATCTGCTGTATGGCATCAAGCGCACCACACCCTGGAATTTCCTGCATGACAACAATGTGCTGGAGATTGAAGCCACGCTCGAGCAGGGAACGCAGAGCGTCACGCTGAAACGCTTCAAGAATCACTGGGCCAATGCCTCCGATACAAGACTGGAGCGCTTCCCTCTGGACTTGCAGGGCCTGACCCGCGATGACTATGCGCGTCGATTCTCTTTCGACGAGCAGACCTTGCAGGCTGGCGGCGAACAGATTCTCAACAGCGATGGCGATGTGGGCCAGGCACTGTTCTCGGCAAGTGCCGGACTTGCAAATCTGAAGGGGCAGATGGATGCCGCATTGAGTGATGCCAATGCCTTCTGGATGCCGAACAAGCGCGTCAACCTGCAGCTGACGGATCTGAAGAAGGAGCTGACCGAGAACAAGAAGCGGATGGACGCGGCACGACTCGATACGCGAGAATGGAAGAAACGCTGCGACAAGCTCGAACACGCCACCCTGCGGCGGGACAAGCACCGCCAGTTACGCGATGAACTCCAGCTAGCCTGCCGCCAGCTGGAAAAACGGCAGTCGGCTCAGGCCCTGGCCGCACACTACCGCAAACTGATCGAACAACGCGACGCGCTGGCCGAGGAGTCCGTGGTGCCACTGGATCACTCTCGTGCGGCCGATTTTCTGACGGGCACCAGTGCCCGGCAACTACTGGAGAGGGTGCGCGATCAGCTGGAAGATTGCCGCCTGGCGAAAGCCTCTCGAGCCGATATGGAATCCCGTGTGCTGGAACTGCAGGAACGGCTTGCAGAAACGAGTCCGGACGAATCCACCCTGCTACTGGTTCAGTCTGCCGAGCGTATTCGCACCCTGGCCGAGGAAAGTGCAGCCGTCTACGAATGGCAGCAGCAACAGACACAATGCCAGAATACGATCGCACAATGCGCTGCGGAACTGGACGCAGCCCGGGAACGTCTGACTCTTCCCTCGGACACCCCGTTGGAAAACAGACTGCCTGGCGATACTCTTCTGACCGAATTGCAGCAGCAGCTTGACCAGGAACAAACGCTGGCCGGCACTCTGCGACATGCCCGACAAGAACTGGACAATCTGGATCCATTGCCCGAACAGGACAGTGCTTCTGCAGCAATGGCCGACGTCGATGAATCCGCCCCGGATATCGACGTAGCCAGTGAGTTGCTGCGCAGCATTCAGAAGGAAGGACTGAGCAATCAGATACTCACCGCGCGCGAAGCCTTGCTGGAGAGCCGGCACACGCTTGACAGGAAATCGGGCAAATTCGGCCTCTCGATCGAACAGCTGAGCCAGCTGGATCTGCCCGATACGAACTGGCTGAATGGCAAACTCGGTGAGCTGAGTGACGGGCGCCACCAGCTGAAGCAACTGCAGGAACGCATCGACACGCTGTCCACCGAGATTAGGACAAGTCAGGACCGCTGCAAGGAACTGATGCTGGCAGGGGCCCTGGACCCGGCACGTCTGCTGGATGCCAGAGAGTCACGCGATGACGCCTGGTCGGCACACAGTCAGGGAATAGAGGCATTGCTGGCTCATGCGGAGCTACGGAAAACTGCAGATCTGTTCGAGAAGGCACTGGGTGATCATGATGCCTTGCTGGCCCAGGCTGCCAGCAGCAATCAGGCGACAGCCGAACTGCAACTGTTGCAGATGCAGCTGCTTCGTCAACAGCAGGAACTGCAGGAACTGACCGAAAGTCAACTGCCCGAGCAAACATCGCAACAAGAACATCGTGTCGAACAGCTGAAGCATGGGATTGCCGCTTTCCATGATTCGACGGATATCGACCCGGATCTTCTGCGCAATCGTCATGCACAGCTTGTCGGCTTGCTTGCCGAACAGGAAGCCATTCAGGCACAGGAACTGGCACACGAAAAGCTGGAACTCAAGGCATCGGATCAGTGCCGCAAATTGCTGACCATGCTGGCGCCGTTGCAATCTCCTGCGCGACAGGAAGCTCTGGCCCGCCTCTCGCTCGACGATCTGCTGACGCAGGCTGGCAGTATCCTGGAGACCCTCGGAGCCGAGAGAAATCGCCAACAGGAGTCGGCACGAGCACTGACTGTACTGATCGAATCCCATGCTATTCGACAGAAGCAACTGGAGACGGCAACACTGGCACTCGCTGACTGGCAGAAGAAGTGGGAGTCTCTCACGCAGGACACTCTGTTCTCCGGCATGCCTCTATCCAAGGCACGCGACTCTCTTTCCTGGGTTGCCGGTCTGGCGCCGCTGGCAAGACGGCATCGTGATGCCATTCGGGAACTGGAGAATCTGAGCGGTCGCCTCGCAACACGAGACAAGGCCATTGCACAACTGCTGCAGGAACTGAATGAAAATTCGCTGACTGACGCCCTGCAACACTTGCAGTCAGCCACGGCGCAGGTGAAGGAACACGAATCCCTTCAGGCGCAGCTGAAGGCATTGCAACAGCAACTGGAGAAGAACCACCAGACTCATGCCAGCAGCCAACAGGCCGTCGAGAGCCTGCGGCAGGAATTGGGGACCGAGTCTGAGCAGGCCCTGCTGGCCTTGCTGACCCGTACCGAACAGCACCGCCTGCTCAATGACCGTTGCAAGGAGACCCTGTCACAGCTGCGTGATATCAGTGATGCCGACAATGGCGATGAGGATATCGAGCGACTGTATCTGGAAGAGGACGCAGAAGCACTGGAAAAGCAGCTTGGCGAGCTGAATGCCCAGCTGAAGGATGCCGGCACCACCTACGATGAATCCAGCGAAGCATGGGCTCTGGCCAATCGGGAACTGGAGGACATCGGTGACGAGAACGCATATGCAGGCTTGAACCAGGAGCGACAGAACCTGATTCTGCAGACCATGGATCTGGCCCGGCAATGTGCCATCGCCCGCACCGGCCAGAAGGTTCTGAATGCGGCCATGGCCAGATTCCGTCAGGAACATCAGTCCGTCATCCTGACCGAAGCTCAGCAGGCATTTTCCACCCTTACCGGCGGACGCTATGTACAGCTACTGCCGCGTGACGATGGCAACGGCAATGAACGTCTGTTCGTCATCGATCAGCAACGCAAGGCACGTGCCGTTACCGAGCTGTCGACCGGTACCCGCTACCAGCTGTATCTGGCACTGCGTGCGGCCGCCCATGCCGACTATGCCAACCAGCGGCCACCTCTACCCTTCGTTGCCGATGACATCATGGAGTCGTTCGATGATGAGCGTGCCGGGGCTGCATTCCAGGTATTGGCGGGCATGGCCGAGAAGGGCCAGGTGATCTACCTGACGCATCATCAGCACCTGCTGGACCTGGCACGCAAGGTCGTCGGCGAAGACCGCGTCCACATCCATCACTTCCAGTAACCCCCGGGTCGGACCACAACCCCCCCTATTTGCCGCTTTTCCGGCAAGGAAAACGCCTTTCAAGCGCTGATTCATACCTCAATAAGGGTGAGAATTGATGATTTTCAATGACTTGTGGGGGTCCGACCCGGTGGTTTTCGAACGCCTTTGAAAATCAACAACTTGCCGTGGTCCGACCCGCTGGGGGGCTGGGGTTAGATGGCGAGGTAGTCGTGGCGGAGTTGTTCGTTGTCGAGGACTTCGGCGGCGGTGCCGTTGTAGACGATTTCGCCCGTGTCCAGAATGAGGGCGGAATCGGCGAGCTTGAGTGCGGCGACGGCATTCTGTTCCACCAGAATGGTGGTGATACCGGTGTTCTTGACTTCGATCAGAGCCTTCTCGATGTCATGACGAACAACCGGAGCCAGACCTTCATAGGGCTCATCGAGCAACAGCAGCCTGATGTCGCGCGCCAGGGCTCTGCCAATGGCCAGCATCTGTTGCTCACCGCCGGACAAGGTAGTGCCTTCCTGCTTGCGCCGCTCCTTCAGGCGAGGAAAGAGTTCATAGATACGCTCATAGCTCCAACCGCTGGAGCCCGCAATGCAGGCGATGTCAAGATTCTCCTCTACGCTCAGCCCGGGTATGATGCGGCGGTCCTCGGGCACCAGCTGAATGCCGGCCAACGCCGCCTCGAAATCCTGTTTGTCGTGAATCGCCTCCCCCTGCAACCAGATGCTGCCACTGCGCAGCTCCGGGTTGGCTGCCCGCGCAATGGTTCGCAGGGTCGACGTCTTGCCAGCACCATTACGACCGAGCAGAGCCACGATTTCCCCCTCATTCACGGAAAAGGAAACATCCTGAACGATATAACTGTCGCCGTAGTAGGCCTTGATGCCTTCGACACGAAAATAGGCATCGGCCGAGCTGGATACTGCCACACTTGCATTGCTCACTAGACTTGCTCCTCACCCAGATAGGCTTCCTTGACACGCGGATCTGCTTTCACCTCCTCCGGCGTGCCTTGACAGATGATGCGACCACCGGCCAGTACCGAGATGCGGTCGGCCAGACTGAACACCACGTGCATGTCATGCTCGATGATGACCTTGGTCATGCCCTGCGCCTTGATGCGTTTCAACAGGTCGATGGTGGCATTGGTATCGTGACGCGCCATTCCGGCCGTCGGCTCGTCCAGCAGTAGCAGTCGCGGCTGCTGGGCCAGACCCATGGCCAGCTCCAGCCGCCGCTTGTCACCTCGAGACAGGCTGCCCGCCTCACTGCCGATCAAGGAACCCAGACCCAGATCGGTGAGGATACCCTCGGCCTGCTGTCTCGCATCATTCTCGCTGGAAAAGCGCCGGAACCAGCTGAGCCTGAACGCACCATCGCGCTTGGCAAGAATCGGAATCATCACGTTTTCCAGCAAACTCAGCTCCGGGAAGATCTCCGGTGTCTGGAACACACGAACAACACCCAGCTGGTTGATCTCGTGCGGCATTCTGCCGGTGAGGTTCTCTCCATCGAACACGACCTGCCCCGAATCGGGCCGCAGCCGGCCAATGCAGACATTGAGCAAGGTGGATTTGCCAGCACCATTCGGGCCGATGATGGCATGGGTCTCCCCTTCCCTGACCGACAGGTCGATATCGCTCAGGGCATGCAGACCTGCAAAACTCTTGTGCACGTCAGCCACGTGCAGAACGGTGTTTTCCATGAAATACCCCTAGGATGGTTCGACCACAGCAGTACTGCTACTGCCGGTGGATTGAGGTTTGCTGCGGGTAAACAGGCCACCGATACGTCGCATGCCTTCCATGATGCCACCCGGCAGGAAGATGACCGTGATCATGAACAGCAAGCCCAGCGTCAGGTGCCAGCCATCACCCACAAACAGGCTGACCAGCTCGACCACGAAGCCTTGCAGACCATCGGGCAGGCCATCGAAGATCTGATTGAGCGTTCCTTCGTTGAAGGCGGAAAATATATTCTCGAAATACTTGATGAGCGCCGCACCGAGCACCGGTCCCAGCAGGGTGCCTGCGCCACCCAGAATGGTCATCAGGACCACTTCGCCCGATGCTGTCCACTGCATGCGTTCGGCCCCGGCCAGCGGATCGGTCACCGCGAGCAGCGATCCTGCCAGACCGGCATACATGCCGGAGATGACAAACGCCCAGAGTAGATAGGGTCGTGTATTCAACCCGGTGTAGGACATGCGGGTCTGGTTCGACTTGATACCGCGCAACATGGTACCGAACGGTGATCGGGTAATGCGCAAGGCAATGAAGAAACCGATGATCAACACCACCGCGCAGAAATAGAAGCCCGGCAGGCCGCTCATCTTCATGCCGAACAGACTCGTGGAAGGCAGCGAGCGATCGGTAGTGACCCCCGCCAGTGTATCCAGCACGCGTGCATCGCTCAGACTCAATTGCAAGCCTGTCTCCCCGTTGGTAATCGGGGTCAACACCGAATAGGCCAGGTTGTAGGACATCTGTGCAAATGCCAGCGTCAGAATGGAGAAATAGATGCCCGACCGGCGCAGGCTGATGAAACCGATCAGAAAGGCAAACAACCCGGCGACGAAAATCGCGAACAGTACGGCCGGTAGCACATTCATTGTGAGCAGCTTGAACGACCAGACCGCGGTATAGGAACCGACACCCAGAAAGGCCGCATGCCCGAAAGACAGATAGCCGGTCAGACCGAAGAGGATGTTGAAGCCGATCGCAAACACCCCGAAGATGGCAAATTTCTGCATCAGATCGGGATAATTCGCCCCGAAGGGTGCCAACCAGATCGGCATGGTCAGCACGGCCGCGGCAAAGGCAATGAACAGGATCCAGTCGGATGTCGCAGAGGCTTTGTTCATGATGATTCTCCGATTCGATTCCTAGTCTTCCATCACGCCCTTGCGTCCCATGAGGCCCCTGGGACGAACCAGCAGGACGACAACGGCAACAAGGTAGATGATGATCTGATCGATCCCCGGAATGATGCTCTTGACTTCATTCATCGAGGCAAAGGACTGCAGGATGCCGAGAAGGAACCCTGCCAGTACGGCCCCACCCAGCGAGCCCATACCACCGACCACCACCACCACGAAAGACAACACCAGAAAATCCATGCCCATGTGATAGTCCGGTGGCAATATCGGGGTATACATGACTCCGGCAAGTCCAGCCACCACCGACGCCAGACCGAACACGATCGTGAAACGCCGCTGTATATCGATACCCAGCAGCCCCACCATTTCACGATCCTGCATGCCAGCGCGGACCACCATGCCAAAGGTCGTGAATTGCAGAAAGGCAAAGACCCCGGCAATGACAATGAGTGAGAACAGCAGATAGATCAGTCGCCACCAGGGGTAGACCACATTGTCTCCCAGTCCGAGGAAAGCACCGATATTGGCACTGCCCGCCACTATTGCAGGCGCGGCTTGCGGAATCGGATTGGCACCGAAGTAGTGTCTGATGATTTCCTGAAAGATGATGGCCAGTCCGAAGGTCACCAGAATCTGATCGGCGTGAGGTCGCTTGTAGAAATGGCGTATCAGACCGCGTTCCATGAGCAGGCCCAGTGCCAGCATGACAGGAATGGCAGCGATAATGGCCAGCGGCACCGAGTAGTCGACAATGATGCCCCCCACCACCGGAAACTTCGCTTCCAGAATCGGCACTTCCTTGTAGGCCTCGAACAGGGTGATGCTCTCGTCACGCACCTGTGTCGAAATCGTCAGCAGCTTGCGCAAGGTGACCGCGCAAAAGGCACCGATCATGAATATGGCGCCGTGCGCGAAATTGACGACACCCAATGTGCCGAATACCAGCGTCAGACCCAGAGCGATCAGCGCATAGGCGCCGCCCTTGTCCAGACCGTTGAGTAATTGAAGAATGAGTGCGTCCAAATGCTTGCCCCGTGCAATTCAAGACCATTTCGAAGAAGAACCCTCTACCGGCATGCCCGCATCCGTTGCGGCATCGTGACTCGAGGGTCAGGGTATGTACTGACAGTGGTGCCCTGGCTGCCCGACACGGCAGCGGCAGTTGCGCCGATGAGAAGTACCACCGTCACTGTCGACCGGATTCCTGCCAAAGTGAGAGCGACTGCTGGCAGCCGCCCTCTCCCGCCCGAGCGCACTATCGATCACAGACCGACAGGGCAACCCCGGCATCCAGAATCCGTGATCGCTCAGGCGCCGTTGTTGCAGCTACCCAGATCACCACCGGCAAACATCGGATGATCCACCGGATACTCGACCTGTGCACGAGGGGTGACCTCTACCACTTCCAGCAGGTCGAACTGCGAAGACGGATTCTCCTTCCCCTTCACCACCAGCACATCCTTGAAGCACTGGTGGTCACCAGCCCGGTATTCGGTAGGACCATTGCCCAGGCCGTCGAACTTGTGGCCTTCCAGTGCTTCAACCACTACGCATGGCTCGAAGGTACCCGCTCGCTCACAGGCATCCGCGTACAGCAGCGTCTGTACATAGCAGGTGTGTGCCGCCTGAGAAGGTGGGAAACCGTACTCCTGACCAAAGGATTTGACGAAGGCCTGACTGCCCGCATCCGTCAGCGACCAGTGCCAGTTGGTGGAACCGAAGATGCCCTTGACGTTTTCACCGGCACCCTGTGCCATGAGACGCGAATACAGAGGCACGACGATCTCGAAATTCTTGCCATTGACCTGCTTGTCCTTCAGACCGAACTGGATCGCCTGCGTCAGGGAGTTGATCATGTCCTTGCCATAATGATTCAGGATCAGCGTGTCTGCGCCTGAATTGAGAACCGGCGTGATGTACTGACTGAAATCACCGGCCCCGACAGGTGTCTTGACCTTCTCCACCGTCGTCCAGCCGATGGCCTCGGTAGAGGCGATGATGGATTCTTCCTGAGTCCAGCCCCAGGTGTAGTCCGCAGTCAGATGATAGGTACGACGATCATTGCCATAGTTCTTCTCCAGCACCGGCCCGAGCGCCGCTCCGGACATGTAGGCATTGAAGAAGTGGCGGAACCCATTGGCCTTCTTGTCCTTGCCGGTGGTGTCGTTGGAGTGGGTCAGTCCGGCCATGAAGATGATGCCGGCATCCTGGCACAGCCCCTGAACCGCCACGGCCACCCCCGAGGAAGAACCTCCGGTTACCATGACAACACCGTCCTTCTCGATCATGCGCTTGGCGGAAGCACGTGCCGCATCCGACTTGGTCTGGGTATCGCCCGTCACATACTCCACTTTCTTGCCCAGAATGCCGTTGCCCTTGAGCTCGCTCGGCTGCATGGTGTTCATCATGCCGCCATCGCCTTCGCCATTCAGATGCTTGACCGCCAGCTTGTAGGCACGCAACTCATCAGCACCTTCATCGGCATAAGCGCCAGACTGAGGAACATTGAAGCCGAGCGTCACGACTCCGCTGTCACCGGGATTGTTCAGGAAGTCGGCGCCATAGGCATGGCGCGAGAAAAACAGGGGAGCCCCGGTGATCGCGGCGGTTGCGGCACTGGCCTTCAACACATCACGACGGGACCAGGCATTGGTGATGATTTTCTTGCTCATTGAACTCTCTCCTCGTGGCACTTGAATGGCAGAAGGCAAGCTGATTCGAAAAGAATCTCGTGCGACAGCAAGCCTCGAGAGTGGTGTCAGGAGGTAGCGTCCGCACAGCCTGTCAATTGCCGTGAATCAAAACCTGTCCAGCGCCCATAAGCACAAGTGATGTGAATAGGCGACAAAAGACTGAGTCAATTATAGGGAAACTGACCGTTTGGAAAGGAGCTTCGTTATTATTTGGAAAAACAATTGTTTAAATAAATTCAAGAACCAATCGACAGTCTGCGATCTGCACTCTTGCCGAGGTTTGTTACGAAAGGTAACGCTATTTCGGCAACTGGCATCTGAGATACCTGTCCTCGCACGGCAAACGGCATTCTTGCGCGTCATTTCACCGAAAATGGCCGACAGGAGACGCTTTGCAACGCCCGTTTTGTGAGACGGCAGGTTATTTGCCGTGGTCGCGGAGTTACTCGACAGCGAGCGTTCTGTCGAACAGCCAACTGTCCAGTACCGAGTGCACATCTCCCACACCCTGCTTCTTCAATGCCGAGAAATCCTGCAAGGTGGCTTCCACCCCCGACTCGGACAATTGATCCTGAACCGACATCAGGGCCTGATTCACCTGATTGCGGGACAGCTTGTCAGCCTTGGTCAACAGGATGTGCAACTCGGCCTGACCCTGCTGCTGCAGTTCGATCAGCTGCCAGTCGCTATCTGTCAACGGATGGCGAATATCCATGACCAGAACCAGACCGCGCAGACTGGGTCGCGAAATCAGGTATCGGGTCATGGCCGACTGCCATTGCTTCTGCTTGTCCCGGGAGACCTGAGCGTACCCATAACCTGGCAGATCCACCAGAAATCGCTGTTCATCGAGCGAGAAATGATTGATCAGTTGCGTTCTTCCCGGTGTCTTGCTGGTTCTCGCCAATTTGCGGTTGCGGGTGATCGTGTTGATGGCACTGCTCTTGCCAGCATTCGAACGTCCCGCGAACGCAACCTCCGCCTCTGACTCGGGGCAGTAATACGGATCGCTGGCACTGGAGTGGAATTGTGCCGAAAAATACACCGAGTTCATGTGTGGGGTTCTATCCAGTTGATAATGACCGAAGGGGGACCGTTGCGTTGCCCGCCAGTCTGCTAAAATTCGTCGATCCCATGCGGTTTCGGCTGCCTACAGTCTAACCATTCGAACAAATTCAAGTCATCGTCGGAGTTTTCATGAAAATTTGGGCCCTTGCAGCCACTCTTGCCTTTGCCTGGTTAGCCAATCCTGCCGCAGCCGCGGGCGATCCAGCTGCCGGTCAGGCAAAGGCTGCCGTCTGTGCAGCCTGCCACGGTGCCGATGGCAAAGCCATCCAGCCTTCCTACCCGAACCTGGCGGGTCAGCATGCAGCCTACATCGCCAAGCAATTGACGGACTACCGTGATGGCAACCGCGTCAATGCCCTGATGTCAGGTCAGGCTGCCAACCTTACCGACGAAGACATTCAGGATCTGGCCGCCTACTACGCCGCCATGCCCAAGCACGAAAACATCGCCGCCGAAGAAAACCTGACGCTGGGAGAGGACATCTATCGTGGTGGCATTACCTCCGCCGGCATTGCTGCCTGCGGGGCCTGTCACGGACCGGCCGGTGAAGGCAACCCCTATGCGGCCTGGCCCGTGATCTCCGGGCAGGACGCCCAGTACACCAGTGACCAGCTGAAATATTTCCGCTCGGAAGAACGTGCCAACGACCCCAACGCCATGATGCGTGGCGTCGCCAAGCGCATGACCGATGCCGAAATCGATGCCGTGTCCAATTACATCGCCGGACTGCACGCCACAGCCGAATAAGCGCTGCGAAGCAAGGCGCGCGGACGGAGCGGGCGCTGCGTACCGTGCGCGTCGTTTCCACGGTTCAGTCTGTTCACAATCGGCCCGCTAGCGGGCCGATTTCAGTTCTGTCTGCCGCCACTGGCAATCTGTGTTATTCGCACTGAACGAAAACGCTGCGGACAGGTCAACACCTAGATTCTGTATCTCACGAGGAACCGAACATGCATTTCACGCGACGCGGATTTCTGTCTGCCACTTTGCAAACCACCATCGCAACAACGCTGGGTGCAGGCCTGGTGGGCGTTGCCGGCAATGCCATGGCAGCCGGTGGCTACGAACTGATCAATCCGCCACAGAACACCTCTACACCTGACAAGGTGGAAGTCATCGAATACTTCTGGCTGGGCTGCCCACATTGCTATGCCTTCGAACCCAGTATTTCTGCCTGGGAACAGAACATGCCGGAGAACGTGGCCTTCATACGTGAAGCTCCACCGCTCAACCCCTCCTGGGAACAGCATTCTCGCGCATTCTATGCCGCCCAGCTGCTCGGTCACGAGCATGAATTCGTGCCAGCCATGTTCAAGGCGATCCATGAGAACCGTCAACGCATGCGCAAGCCCGAAGACATCGCCGATCTGGCTGCGGCTCTGGGCATGGACAAGGACAAGTTCCTGAAGACCATGGACTCGTTCGGTGTGCAGACCAAGATGAACCGCTCCATGCAACTTGCCAAGGGCGCAGGCCTCACCGGTGTGCCTTCTGTGGTGATCAACGGCAAGTACCGTACTGGTGCCGGTCTGGCAGGTGGCAACGAGGCCATCATCACCGTGATCAACGAAACGATCGCAATGGAAAAGAAGGCGATGGGCATCGAGTAACACTCGACAAGGAATCAGCCCTGTCAACAAGGGGCTGATCACCACCCGGACCAACTCAAAGGCCGCTGATCGACAGCGGCCTTTTTCATGCCCGAGTCGGACTGCTCGTACCCCCACAGGGAATGAAGCGCTCTACCGTCAGAAGCCGGTAGCACCACCGCCATCAACCAGCAGCACCTGACCAGTGACATAGGCCGCCGCAGGTGAGGAGAGAAAGGCGCAGGCCCAGCCGATGTCCTCGGGTTTGCCCAGGGCGTTCATGGGTATGCGACTCATGATCTTCTGCTGGCGAGGGATGTCACCGGCTGTTGCCTTGCGATACAGATCCGTATCGATCCAGCCGGGTGCCACACCATTGATGCGCACGCCCCGGCCGGCAAACTCTGCAGACAGACCCCGGATCACGCCATTGATGGCTGTTTTCGACACCGTGTAACCCAGCACATTGGGCTGACCGATGTAGGCCGTCATGGATGAGATGAAGGTCACCGATCCGCCACCGTTGGCCATCTGCCGACGAATGATGTGTCGACTCAGCTCCAGCGCACCGCGTACATGCACATCGAAAACCGAATCGAAGTCGGCCATATCGCTCTCCTCGAACGGCTTCTTCAGCGTGTTACCGGCATTGTTCACCAGAATATCGATGTTGCTGTAGCGATCCTCCAGTCCTTGTGCGAAGGCCGGTATGGACGCCAGGTCCGTGATGTCCAGTACTTCGGCATGACAGTTGTCGCCGATCGTTTTACAGGCCTGCTCCAGTACATCGGCACGCCGCCCGGCGACGATGACTCGGGCACCACTGGCTGCCAGACAACCTGCAATGGCAAGCCCGATTCCCGATCCACCCCCGGTAACCAGCGCCGTCTTGCCCGCCAGTCCATAGACCTGCTGCAAGGTGTTCATTTCCGTATTCTCATTCATGGGTCAGATCGATCATCACTTTGAAGGTTGTATTGCGCACGCCTTCCCAGTAATCGAACGCCTGATCGGCCTGCGCCCAGGGGAAGACTCGGGAAATCAGCGTATCCGCCGTCGTGCCATGCTCTTCCAGATAACTCACCACATCGTTGAAGTCCTGACGGGTGGCATTGCGAGAGCCGAAAATATCCAGCTCCTTCAGATTGAAATACTTGGTGTCATAGCTCACCTCGGCCTTGGCATAACCCACATAGACCACACGTCCGGCGAAGCAGACCATGTCAATGGCGCCCCGAAAGGTCTCGGGCAATCCGACAGCTTCGATCACCACGTCGGCGCCATCACCCCGAGTCAGTGCATTGACGGCTTCTTCTGCGTTTTCACTCAGCGGATTGATGACCTGCTCCACGCCGAGTCCCAGCAGGGTATCGCGCTTGCTGTCGCTGACTTCCACTGCCAGTACTCGCGCACCTCGCTGCAGGGCACCGATCATCGCTCCTACGCCGATCATGCCGGCCCCCAATACAACCACGGTGTCACCCGCTGCCACTCCGGCACGCTCGACTGCATGAAAGCCGACGGACAAGGGTTCGACCAGCGCCAGCCGATGCGCCGGCAAGGTATCGTTGAGTATCAATCGATCATGCCGGACCACGAGCCGTTCCGACATGCCGCCATGTTGCTGAACGCCAAGCGTCTTGTTGTAGCGACAGGCATTGCGGCGCCCCTTGCGACAGGAGGAACACTGACCGCATTCGGTATAGGGTACGACGATCACCTGCCTGCCGATGGCAAACTCCTCCGGTACATCACTGGCTGTTGCGAGAATCGTGGCACCGATCTCATGCCCCGGTATTCTCGGCAGTTCTGCCAGAGGATTGGCGCCACGGTAGGTATTGAGATCACTGCCGCACAGGCCGACATGATTCACCTGCAGCAGTACCTCTCCAGCCCCTGGACTGACCTCCTCCACGGCTTGTATTCGTGATTGACCAACCTCGGTTATGACCAGTGCTTCCATTGTCTGTCTGCGTATCTCGTGTCGTGTGAAAATCGAGCCCCGGCGTTCGCGATGGACGCAGAGCCCTTGGGAGGACATGAAGCCGGCTGCAAGGTGCGAGACTGGTCGACAAGCTCGGCACCTGTCAGCTACTCGTCGCTGCCCACAACCACACACCAGTGTCCGGCCTGCGCGATTCAATCATCTCCGCACACCTGCACACTTGCACACTTGCACACTTGCACACTTGCACACTTGCACACTTGCACACTTGCACACTTGCACACTTGCACATGGTGAGACATACTCGAATGTCCTTTATACATAAGAAACCATTTTCTCGCTCTCCCGTCAAACGATTTTTACCGATAAAGAACATTTTTCTCTCAGAGGCCAGGCCAATGAAGCGCAACAATCGCTACAAGGACGTTCACAACCAGTGCCTTGACCTGATCAGGCTGCTGCCCAGCGGTGCCGAGTTGCCAACCGAGAGCAGCCTCTCGGCTTCACTGCAAGCCAGTCGGACGACCATTCGAGCCGTGCTTTCCCATCTGGTGGAGATCGAACTGCTTGACTGGCAGGGACGCAAGAAGACCATTCTTCGAAAGCCACTGAAACGGGACTATTTCGTCTCGGAAGAAACGCGCTCGACGCACCAGATCGTGGAGCATGCCTTCATGGAGAACATTCTCGGCGGCCATCTCGATGTCGGTGCCTTGCTCAACGAATCCGAACTCGCGCGCCAATTCGACGTCAGCACATCGGCCGTCAGGGAGTTTCTGATTCGCTTTTCACGCTTCGGCCTGATTGAAAAGGCGCCCAACCGTGGCTGGATTCTCAAGGGATTCACACGACAGTTTGCTCTGGAACTCAGTGACGTGCGGGAGATGTTCGAACAACGTTCAGTTCGCCTGTTCGTTCACCTGCCCCCCGACAACGAGATCTGGCTGGAGCTGACCCGATTGCAGCAGCAACATGTCGATCTGCAGACTCGCATCAAACAAGACTACCTGCAGTTTTCCAAGCTCGACAATCGCTTCCATCGTCTGCTCAACAGCGCATCGGAAAATCGCTTCATCGACGACTTTCATGACCTGATCACCATCATCTTTCACTATCATTACCGCTGGAACAAGAAGGACGAACTGGAGCGCAACACGGCCGCCGTCGCTCAGCACCTCGACATCATCGAGGCCTTGATCGATCGCGATGAATGCCGTGCAGTTACCGCCTGCCAGGTGCATCTGGCACAGGCCCGAGAAACACTACTGCGCTCGATCGACTGGGATGGATAACGTTGTACAGATACAGCACATGAAATCTTCCCGTGTCATCACATTGGCAGACGGCCACCCTGCAGACATGTGGCAGCGAAAAGCCATCTTGCGGCTTCACCTTCGTGAACGCCCACTCTGCAGACACATGGCAACGAGAAGATATCCTGCGGCTTGACCTTCACGACCCGTCACACTGCAGTCACGCGGCAACAGGAAATCATCTGCGATTTCATCTTCGACACCGGTCACTCTGCAGGAACACGGCTACGTGAACGAACTGTACTAACATGCTGCTCGTTCGCAGCCGAGAATTTGTCATATGATGCAGTGGTCCGGTTTTCAGGGCACTGACAAGGGAACAGTGCCAATCCGTTGACCGGAGAAGGACTTCACGGCAATTGCCGTGGTGGAGTTCTCTCAATCCCGGAGTCAGCCATGACGACGAAGGAATCCCGCAGGATGCAGACGCCATTCGACTATCTGAGCAACTGGTCAGATGGCATGCATTGCTGGCAAGCCATACAACAACTGCAATCCGAACCCACGGTCAGCGCCGCTTCAGCCCGCAGCCTCGGCCTGAATCGCGCCGCCAGACTGATTGCCCATGCGCGCGAGCACTCACCGCTGTACGCAGAGTTGTACGCATCCATACCACCGGGCGCGCCTCTGTCGGACTACCCACCCGTTCGCAGAAGCACACTGATGACGCACTTCGATCGGTGGAGCTGTGACCGTCGCATCAACAGTCAAACGGTGAATCGTTTTCTGTCCTCCTCCGACACCATCGGCGAACGATTCCTGGGGGACTATCTGGCATGGACCAGTAGCGGCACCAGCGGCGAACCCGGCATCTATGTCCAGGACCGGCAGGCACTGTCGATCTACCAGTCCCTGCTGGCGGTCAGGTACCAGCAGAACAACCAAAAACCGAATTTGCAGAATCCATGGCAACTGGCCTTCGACACCAGCCGCATGGCCATGATTGCAGCCCTGGAAGGACATTTTGCCGGCGTGGTCTACTGGCAATGGTCCGCCGGCATCAACCCATGGCTGCGCAGCCGAACTCGAACATTCTCCATTCTGCAACCCCTACCCCAGTTGGTCGAACAACTCAATAGCTGGCAACCCCGGTTCCTGTCCAGCTACCCGAGCATGCTGAGCGTGCTGGCCAACGAGCAGGCAAGCGGCCGTCTGACACTCTCACCGAACAGCCTGTGGTGCGGTGGCGAGCATCTGGACCCGTGCCAGCGCCGCCAGATCGAAGCGGCCTTCGGTTGCTCGCTGATCGAGGATTACGGTGCCTCGGAAGCCATGAACATGGCTTTCGGCTGCAGCCACGGACGATTGCACATCAATACCGACTGGTTCATTCTGGAACCGGTGGACGAGCACATGCAGGCTGTCCCTGCTGGCCGGAAATCGGCAACCACACTGGTCACCAATCTGGCAAATCGTGTACAACCCCTGATCCGTTATGACATCGGAGACAGCATCACCCTGCACACTGACGCCTGTGATTGCGGCAATCCACTCCCCACCCTCAGCGTGGAGGGTCGCAATGATGACACCTTGTGGTTACCGGCAGACAAGAACAGACAGATTCCTGTTCTGCCACTGGCACTCAACACCATCATCGAGGAACATGCCGGTGAATTCGGGTTTCAGATTCAACAGTGTGAGCCACGAACGCTGTCCATTCGAACCCGGGGTGACTGCCCGGCATCCCGTTGCGCAGCGTTCAACAGAATCCGCAAACCATTATCGCGATATCTGTCATCACTGGGCACCTTGCCGATAACCCTGCATCACGACACCCGTCTGCCGGAGCGCGATGCCTGCAGCGGCAAACTCAATCAGGTAAGCAGCCTGTCGAAGCTCCAGGCTGCGGAAACCGAATCCGGATAAAACATCAAGCCCGACACGACCAATCGACATCCTGTGCTGACAGGCCGGTCAGCAGCTTACGGGGGCCCGGGGTGAGACACCATGGATCAGTCCTGCAGGGACAGTGCGAGGACGCAACCGGAGCGCAGAGCCCTGCCGTCACACTCAAGGCTCGAGCGCATCATCCAGATCGGCAATGGGAAATGCCTTGACGAAAGGCAGCAATTGTTCGGCATTCAGATCGGATGAACTGATATTGAGCATGCCACCACTCTTGAGTTGCACCATGAACTGGGCATCGCCTCCTGCCTCACTCATGTCGAGCACGGTACGCTTCTGCACGCGAATCTTCTTGCCGCTACCAGCTCCCATCCCCATGCCAAGCTGCGCCAGTGCGGCCAGTCCACCGCCGGCCATGCCGGTAGTCAGCGAAACCGTGACATCCTCGCCCTCCTTCGTGTACTGACGTTCGATGATCGTCATGCCCATGGCGCTCTGATTGTCGATCTCACCGCCGGCAAAGCCTTCGACGGCATCGGGGAAAACCGTCAATGTAGCCTGCTGACGAAGCTGCTGCAGACTCTCGACACACCATTTGGCTTCATCCAGAGCCCCCACCAGATCATCCTCGGCAATCAGTCGCGCCGCTTCGTTACAGGCGGTAGCGGCTTCTTCGGCGGACTGTGCCATGACCTGCGTACCGCTCATCATGATGGTCGCTGCCGCGCTGATGACGATTGCCGTTGCTCTCATACGGGTTCTCCTGACTTGTTGGCGTTCAGCTCGATACTGACCGGTTCATGCTCTATACAGTAGCCCTTGTTCATCGTGGCAACATTGATGTAGGCCAGATTATCCGCATCCACGCGGCCGCGTGCCTCGTGAATATGGCCGAACAGATGCACCAGCGGGGAGATTTCCCGAATGCGCTCCAACAGCGAAGGACAACCGGTATGTTCGAGCTCGAGATCTTCTCGCTGCACCTGATCAAGAATACCGTGTGGAGGCCCATGCGTAATGAGCACGTCAGTATCCTTTGGTATCAGATCCCAGTGAGCCTCGATCGGTGGCCCTGGATCGCGCATGAACGACCAGTCGAGAAAACGCGGCGTGATGGGAGACCCCCAGAAATTGAGGCCCCCGATACGACAACCGGAATCGCTCAGTAGGTGCACACCATTGTCTCGCGCGAAGCGCAGCGCCGTCTCCGGGTCGGATTCCATGAAGGTATCGTGATTGCCAGCCACACACAGCTTGTGCGCAAAGTCCTGTCCACCAAACCACTGCATGAACGCCAGTGTCTCGGCTCGAGTGCCATGCCCCGTCAGATCGCCGGCATGAATCAGGACATCACCCGCCGGTAGAACGACCTGTTCATGGTCACCATGAGTATCACTGATACAGACAAGCTTCACGTAGCCAAAACCCTATCGTTCGCCGATGACCATTTCCATTCTAAGCAAAATACCGTAGGACTTCTCGTAATCGGCCGTTGCGGGCCAGGAAATCGAGGGCCAGACCTCATAGAAGAACCATGGACGCCAGACATTGTGACGCCATCTCAAGCGAAATTCATGCCCCCGGAAACGATCTTCGAGCCCGTTGTTGAGCGCTGTGTGATATCCCGCTATCAATTCGAAGGCCAGTGCCTTCTCTTCGCTGAGCTGACTGTATACGCCAAAGGTCTGGCCGATGACCGCCCCCTTGCGCCCCTTGCGCCAGTTGATCTCGGAGTGTGATCGAATGAACAGATTCTCCTGATAGAACAGCTTGCGCTGGAAGGAGGTCGTCAGTCGATTCTCGAAACCGGATTTGGAATAGTGCCAGTAACTGTTGGATGCACTGAAATTCCATTTCCTCGCCAGCATCTTTCGATAACCCAGCACCAGACGACCAAAATACTGGATATCCCCTTCGCGCTGCCGCACACCGATATCCACATCGGCATTGCCATTGTCACGTGCCGAGCGAATGAAACGGATCGCCGCGGAGGCATTCGAATCACTGTTGACTACCGATCCTTGCAGTCGATCAACGCTGCTGCCCACCACATCGGTGTCGTCATCCTCGGTACTGAACAGCAGTTTGAAGCGTTTTTCGGTATTGGGAAGCGAGACCCTGACTTTCAGGGAAGGCTTGACCTCGAAGTCCTCACCCGCTGGCTGATTAGCATCCAGACGGATGCGGGCCCAGCTGTCGTTGTTCAGCCGGCCCTCATTGGTCGTTGCATCGCTGAAGAACCCGTCCACCTGGTTCATGAAGCCGCTGAACCGCTGGGTGGCCTTGCGCTGCGCCTCGTCCACATAGACGGTCGCCTTGTCGACGATACCCGGGGACTCCTCTTCCGCCTCCTCGCTGCTCTGCTGCGCATGGAGCGAGCCGGAAAACAGGCTCAGTGTCAGGCACGCCAGTAGCGTGACAACAGGATTACGCATCAAGAGCCGACATCAGCCGTTGCATTTCGTCATCCGTTCCCATGGAAATCCTCAACCATTGGTTCAGTCGCGGTTTGTCCCAATAGCGTACCAGTACACCGGCGTCATCGAGCTTTCTGAAAATTCTGCCGGCCTCGTCTCCGGGAGCCCTGGCAAACAGGAAATTGGCGGCCGACGGCAATACCTCAAAGCCTCTGTTCTGCAAGTCTGTTACCGCTTGCCGACGCGTGCGCA
Organism: Granulosicoccus sp. 3-233; assembly: GCF_052681095.1. Classification (NCBI taxonomy): domain Bacteria; kingdom Pseudomonadati; phylum Pseudomonadota; class Gammaproteobacteria; order Chromatiales; family Granulosicoccaceae; genus Granulosicoccus; species Granulosicoccus sp. 3-233. The sequence goes on along the minus strand of NZ_JBQYLE010000012.1, from coordinate 41,353 downwards.
GTATCTGCTCGATGGTCTGCCGATAATAGGCTTCATCACCCAGCGAGGCGATACCTGCTGCCTGCGCCACGGCGTCCACCGGATAGGAATTGAAGGAATTCTTGACTCTCTGCAAGCCCTCGATCAGTGTCGGATGACCAAACGCAACTCCCAGTCTCATGCCTGCCAGAGAACGCCCCTTCGAATAGGTCTGACTCACCAGCAGGTTCGGAAAACGCTTGACCAGGCTGACGACACTGGTGGCACCGAAGTCGGCATAGGCCTCGTCGACCAGCAATACCTGTTCGGTGTGCCGGACCAGCAGCCCGGCAATGGACGACTCGTCGACGGCACGGGCTGTCGGTGCATTCGGGTTGGGGAACACAATGCCACCGGCGTTGGGTTCGAAACGCTCGACCGGCAGGACATAGTCATCGCTCAGTGGCACTGTCCTCGCCTGAATGCCATAGAGGTCGCAATAGACCGGATAGAAGCTGTAACTGATATCGGGAAACTGCAACACCTTGTGATTGGTGAAATACGCAAGGAAGGCCAGGGCCAGTATTTCATCCGAGCCATTGCCCACGAACACCTGACTGATGTCCAGACCATGATATTCGGCCAGCGCCGTTCGCAATGCCACGCTTTCAGGGTCAGGATAACGCCGCAGCTGATCTCCGTTGACAGCCGCAATGGCCTCCATCACCTTCGGTGACGGCGGATACGGATTTTCATTGGTATTGAGCTTGACGATACCAGCGCCGCTGCGCTGCACGCCGGGCACATAGGGCGTCAGACGGCTTACCGTCTCGGTCCAGTAATTGGTCATTCAATCAGGGCTACAGGTTAGGGTTCCAACAGAATCAGCGGCCAATCATTCATCAAGCAATTCGCCAAGTCGTCGGCTGGCAGCTTGCAACTGAGGCAGATAGGCGGATAGTGCGGAAAACGGCATTCGCATGCAAGGGGCATGAAACGACAGGGTGGCATAGAGTCTGCCGTTGAGGTCGAGTACCGGCACGGCCATGGCGACCACACCTTCGATGAACTCCTCATTATCCAGAGAATAGCCACGCTGGGCAATGGCCGCCAGCTCATCCCGCAGCGCACTGAAACTCAATAGCGTGTTGGGGGTGTAGGCCTTCAGACGGACGTTTGCCAGAATACGCTCGCGCTGCACTTCGGGCAGTGTGCTCAGATACATCTTGCCGCTGGCCGTGCTGCACACCGGCACCCGGCTGCCGATCTGCAGACTGACTCTTACCGGCCAGTGTGTCTCGGCGCGGTCGTAGTAGATCATCTCCACACCATCGGGCACGGCAATGTTGCAGGTCTCGCCGATTTCCACCGACAGATCCGTGATAATGGCGCGGCGCTGTGCCTGCAGGGGAGATGCGGAAAGGATACCCAGAGCCAACTGATTGAGACGATGGCCTGCCTGCACCCCTCGCCCGTTGAGACGGGTTTTCAGGTAGCCATGTTCCTCCAGCGTGGCGCACAGGCGATGCACACTGGCCTTCGGAATATCCAGCTGCTGAGCTATCTCTGTCGGGTTGAGTGGGCGATCGGCATCGGCGATGGCCTTGAGGATGTCCATCACACGCGTGACAGTCGAACCCTTTGGCTGTCGTTGATCAAGCTCGTTGTCGTGAGTCATTTTGCAGGATTCGGCCGAATCTGGCTCCCGGAGGAAAACAGCAGACAATACCACCGGCGCCGATCATCCGGTAGACAGTTCACCATCAGTCTCATTGCGCGATTCGCATGTCACTCTTCTGTCTCAGCAAGTACTATCTGCACAAGCACGCCCATGACGGTTCACGCAATCTACCAGACAGTCTGCGACCATTGTCATTTCTGCCTGGCGTGACCATAGTCATCATCGCCGCTTACCGGCATTCCATTCAAGCAGTACAGGGTATCTATCATGAATACACTCCAGGACAAACTGAAGCGCAAGGATCTGTTGTGCGAAGCCGGTTATCTGGCGGGCCAGCTCGTTGCAGACTCTGCCAGCGGCAAGCGATTCGACGTCAGCAATCCGGCCACGGGTGAACACCTGGCCAGCCTGCCCGACTTCAATCGCGTGGAGGCGGCTCAGGCCATCGATCTGGCCTACGCGGCACAGAAATCCTGGGCGGCCAGAACCGGCAAGGAGCGTGGCAAGGTATTGCGACGCTGGAACGAACTGATGATCGAACATGCGGATGACCTGGCCGCCATCCTCACCGCCGAGATGGGCAAACCCTTTGCCGAGGCCCGTGGCGAGATCCTCTACGGTGCAAGCTTTGTCGAGTGGTTCGCCGAAGAAGCCAAACGCATCTATGGCGAGACCATTCCCGGCCATGAAGCCGACAAGCGCATCGTGGTGCTGAAGCAGCCGATCGGTGTCGTTGCCTCGATCACTCCCTGGAATTTTCCGAACGCCATGATTGCCCGCAAGATGGCCCCGGCACTGGCGGTTGGCTGCGCCTTCGTTGCCAAACCGGCAGCTCAGACTCCCCTGTCGGCACTGGCTCTGGGCGTGCTGGCCAACGAGGCGGGCCTGCCCAATGGTCTGCTGAGCATCCTGCCTTCCAGTTCATCGTCGGAGATGGGCAAGGAATTCTGTGAAAACCACAAGGTTCGCAAACTGACCTTCACCGGCTCCACCGAAGTCGGACGCATTCTGATGAAGCAGGCCGCCGATCAGATCATGCGCACCTCCATGGAACTCGGTGGCAATGCCCCCTTCATCGTTTTTGATGATGCCGATATCGACGCTGCGGTTGAAGGCGCCATGATCTCCAAGTATCGCAACAACGGCCAGACCTGCGTGTGTGCCAATCGACTGTATGTGCAGGCCGGTGTCTATGATGAATTTGCCGAGAAACTGGCCGCCGCAGCCAGCAAGATCAAGGTTGGCGATGGTTTCGAGGAAGGGGTGTCGGCCGGTCCCCTGATTGACGAGAACGCGCTGGCGAAGGTGGAAGAACATGTGGCCGATGCCGTCGACAAGGGAGCGAAGGTCATCACCGGTGGCAAACGCCACAGCCTTGGCAAGACCTTCTTCGAACCCACGGTACTGACTGGCGTCACCAAGGCAATGAAGGTATCGAGCGAAGAGACCTTTGGTCCGGTAGCTCCCCTGTTCAGGTTCGAATCCGTGGAAGATGTCATCGAACAGGCCAACGACACCATCTTCGGCCTGGCGTCCTACTTCTATGCCAACGACCTGAGCCGCGTCTGGAAGGTGGCCGAGGCACTTGAATACGGCATGGTAGGTGTCAACACCGGATTGATTTCCACCGAGGTTGCGCCGTTTGGCGGCGTCAAGCAATCCGGGCAGGGTCGCGAAGGCTCGCATCACGGCGTAGACGATTACCTGGAAATCAAATACCTCTGCCTGGGCGGCATTGCCTGACCCTTGGACGCACTCTGGATACTGCTCGGTTTTGCCGGGCTGATAGTCGGCGGTGAATGGCTGGTACGAGGTGCCGTGTCCATCGCCCGACGGTTCGATGTCTCGCCGATGGTCATCGGTCTGACGCTGGTCGGCTTCGGCACCTCGATGCCGGAGCTGGTGACCAGTCTGCAGGCTGCCATGGTCGGTTCACCCGGCATTGCCATCGGCAATGTGGTGGGCAGCAATATTGCCAACATCCTGCTGATTCTGGGCGCTGCCGCGCTCATGGCTCCCATCATGGTGTCACCGCAGGCGTTTCGACGGGACGGCAGCATGCTGGCGCTGGCCACCTTGCTGTGTCTGGCCCTGGTGCTGAGCGGGACCATCGGTCGTCTCAGCGGGGCACTGCTGTTGGCCTGCCTGCTGATCTACCTGGTGGCAACGCTGGTGATCGAGCGGCGTCGAAGTACCGCGGCCGGTGCCGTCTATCAGGCCGAAGCCGACACTCTCGAGAGCGAACCTGACACGCTGGCTCGTGCATCGACGCTGTTGCTGCTTGGCCTCGTGGCCACCATCGTCGGCGCCCGTTTTCTGGTCTCAGGAGCGGTTGCCATTGCCACTGATCTGGGCGTATCGGAAGCTGTCATCGGCCTGACCATCGTGGCAATCGGCACCTCCATGCCGGAACTGGTCACCTCGGTCATCGCTGCTCGCAAGGGCCAGAGCGATGTCGCCTTCGGCAATGTGGTCGGCAGCAACCTGTTCAATATTCTGGGAATCCTGGGCGTCACAGCCCTGTTCACCCCGCTGAGCGTGCCATCGATCATCGTCTCGCAGGATATCTGGGTCATGTTGGCGGCCACCGTTCTGCTGCTGTGGATGGCCGTGACCGGTTGGCGAATCACACGCCGCGAAGGGGGACTGCTGCTCGGCGGCTATCTGGCCTACCTGAGTTTCCTGCTGTTGACCGCCATCTGACACCATTTCCCGGCGATCACGGCCGTCGTCGTGTCTCGCCGGGAAGGGCTCGTCATGCCCGCGCGGGTACGAATCCTACCACTTGAACTGCAATATATAGCATTTATCTGTCTTGAACAGTCAGATTCGGCTGTCTTTTTCTGTTGTTTTGCGATGTTTTGATGTGTTAATTTCCATTCATCGCAGCAGAAGACGGCACAAACATGTTCTTGTCCAAACCACTCAAAACGCTTCTGATCGGATCAGCCCTGATCCTCTCGGGTCTGTCCAGCAGCCATGCGGACAACCCTTTCATCGTGGTGCAGTCCACCACATCCACGCAGAATTCCGGTTTGCTGGATGCCATCCTGCCGCAGTTCACAGAGGCCAAAGGCATTGATGTGCGGGTCGTGGCCGTTGGTACCGGCCAGGCCATCAAGAATGCCAGCAATGGCGATGGCGACGTATTGCTGGTCCACGCCAAGGCTGCCGAAGAGCAATTCGTGGCCGACGGCCAGGGAGTCGAACGCTTTGATGTCATGTACAACGACTTCGTTCTGGTCGGTCCGGCAGAGGACCCTGCAGGCATACAGGGCGGGTCCGATATCGCTGCTGCACTGGCATCCATCGCCGAGACCCGCTCCACGTTCGCCTCTCGCGGCGATGACTCCGGCACCCACAAGGCAGAGCTGCGTCTGTGGGAAATGGCCAATGTCGATGCGCAGGCCGCCTCCGGTGACTGGTACCGGGAAACCGGCTCCGGCATGGGCGCCACTCTCAACGCCGGTACCGGCATGAGTGCCTATGTACTGACCGACCGCGCCACCTGGATTGCCTTTGGCAACAAGGGCGACTATCAGGTCGTCGTGGAAGGCGATGAACGCCTGTTCAACCAGTACGGCGTGATCCTCGTCAATCCGGAAAGACACGCCAACGTCAAGGCCGAAGCAGGCCAGACCTTCATCAACTGGCTGACAGGCTCTGAAGGCCAGCAAGCCATCGCGGCGTTCAAGATCGACGGTCAGCAACTGTTCTTCCCCAACGCTGTGCAACCCTGAATCGGGTTGCCGCGGAGAACGCTCACTCGGTAAGCAGTGCTGCAAGAATGATGAGCGGGGACGATCCCCGCACTGGCGCAAGTGTTGCAGCAAGGAGAACCCCTTGCCGCCACACAAGATCATGTCCAGCAGAGTCAGATCCAGGGCCCTGGCGCCGAGACAGGTGCGTGCCCATTGGAAATTCGCACCGTCAACTGCTTGTCAGTCAACGGGCTCGGACTGCACGGGTCTGTGCGCACCGCAGTCGAAAACCGTTGCATACCGGTGCTTCTCATGAAGCCTTGTCACCAATGTCTGGTCATTGCACTGTTGCTGTTCGGCAGCAGCGAGTCCTTTTCCCGACAACTGATCGATGCCGAGCAATTCGACCTGGCTGACTACCGCGGCAGGGTCGTCTATCTGGATTTCTGGGCCTCCTGGTGCACGCCTTGTCGCGCCTCCTTTCCCTTCATGGCCGAGATGGCAGAGTCCCAGGGCGATGCGCTGGCCATCGTGGCCGTCAATGTCGATGAACAACGCACCGACGCCGAGGCCTTTCTGAATGGCTACCAGGTCCCCTTCGATGTGGTCTTCGATCCGACCGGTCTGCTTGCGAGTCGGCATCAGGTACCCGGCATGCCGACCTCCTACCTGTTCGATCGCGATGGCACATTGATCGGCAGCCATGTCGGTTTTCGCATGAAGGACAGGGAATCCATTCGCCGATGGGTCACCGATGCTATCGCCAACTGACACGGATCATTGATCAGCACAATCTCGTCCTGAAGCTTGCTGAACCGGTGAGACCGGTGAGACCGGTGGCGCGACTCTGCCGCTCTGCCGCTCTGCCGCTCTGCCGCTCTGCCGCTCTGCCGCTCAGCGTGCGTTGAAGTGCACCCGCCCCAGATTGGAGATGTCGTATCCGCCCAGCCTTGCCGCCTTGTCCCGGAACGCATCGCTTTCCATGAAACGCAGCAGCGCCTGAAACGGTGGTTCGAACCAGGCCTGACGCCAGACCAGAAGGTCGAAGCGTTCTTCGAGTTGCGGAAGAAAACCCAGTCGCAGCCGTGATGCGACCGATTGCAGCCCGAAGGCCACGTCGACATGACCATCAAACACCTGCATGCCCAGCTCATCTTCGGTGCGTGCACAGTCGTCGAAACGCGACACGGCATCATCGGCCACCCCTGCCTCGGCCAGCAGCTGCTCGAACAGTTGCTGACTGGCGGCACTGCTCTGCCGCCGGGCGACCCGGTGACCCGCAAGCGAGGCCATGTCACTCAGCTGCAAGGGATTGTCACCTGCCACGATCAGACCTCGTACCCGTTGCGCAAACTCCACCAGCACCACATTCCGATGTTCGAATCGTGATTTGACGGTAGCGACATTCCAGCCGTCTTCCTCGTGAATATGAGTGGCACAGGCGACGCCTTCCAGAGCAGCCATGCGTTGCAGTCCATCGGCGCTGCCATCCAGAAAGGCCGCCAGACCGCTGCCCGACTCTCGCAGCGCCCAGTCGAGCAGAGGATCGTGACTGCCCAGTACCGTCGGTGGAAGACTCACCTCGGCCGCGGTTTGAGGCCCGGAACGTGAAGCGTCGATCCATTGCATGATCTCGGCGCGAGGAAACAGCAGTTTTCCCACCACCCGCACACAGGGTACATCGCCATGGGTTGCCATGTCGTACACCTTGCGTTCCTTGATACGCAGCAGCTCGGCCAGTTCCCGAGTTGTCAGATACGGTTCATCGATTGCATTCATGGGACGAAGCTTAACCGGCTGGGCGCTCAATAGGAACTGTGGCACTGTTTGTCCTAGAATCCATCATCCCCTGACGAAGCTGAAGTCGATGTCTGCATTTGATCGTGTACTGGATGCCGCACGCCGCACGACGCGCCGCGTGGTCCTTCCCGAAGCCGGTGACAGTCGTATTCTGAGCGCGGCCGTGCAGACTCGTCAGAAGCGCCTTGCCGATCCGGTTCTGCTGGGACAGGCCTCACAGCTGCAGGCAGCGGCCGAGCAGCTGGGTCTGTCACTGGAGGGCATCGAGATCGTGGATCCGTCGACCTTCACTCGGCGCGAGCATTATGTTGCTGCACTGGTCGCCAAGCGGGCGGACCGTGGCATGACCGCGGACAAGGCATCCCATGCGCTGCAAGACCCGGTGACATTTGCCTGCCTGATGGTCAACGAAGGGGATGCCGACGCCTGTGTGGCTGGCGCCATCACCTCCACCGCAAAGGTCGTACGCAACGCCGTGCGCCATGTGGGCCCACGCGATGCTGAATCCCTGGTGTCGAGCTGCTTCATCATGTTGCTCAGGCCCGAACACCCGGTCAGGGATGTCATGCTCATTGGCGACTGCGCGCTGGTGATCGATCCCGATGCACAGCAACTGGCCGATATTGCCGTATCCACAGGGGAGACGGCCAGACAGCTCACCGGCATCACCCCGGAAGTGGCCATGTTGTCGTTTTCCACCAGCGGCAGCGCCCGGCATGCGGCTGTCAGCAAGGTCAGTCAGGCGACCACACTGGCTCGGGAGAAGCGCCCTGACTGGCGTATCGTGGGCGAGGTTCAGCTCGATGCTGCCGTCATGCCCGACATCCTGGCTCGCAAGGCACCGGAGCAGGCCACTGATGCCCCCTGCAATGTGCTGATCTTTCCGTCGCTGGACGCTGGCAACATCGGTTACAAGTTGATCGAACGCTTTGGTGGCGCCCAGGCCATCGGTCCGATTCTGCAGGGATTGTCAAAGCCTGTGAACGATCTGAGTCGTGGCTGCAGTATCGACGATGTCGTCAATATAATCGCGGTCAGCGCCGCGCAGGTGCGCAGCAGCCACTGAAGTCAGCGCCATGTCAGCCGATAAAAGCCATGAATTCAGTCAGCCAGAATGATGAGAGGCTTATCCCGCCCGCATGTCCGATCCTGCAGTCACGTCACGTCTGGAGCGACTGAGCCCAGACTTCATCGCACGCAGTACCTGGCCGCAACTGTTTGCTGCACAGACTGAAGCTCGCTTCTACCAACATCCGGACTGGTTGCTGGCCGCAGCAACGCATCTGCTGGAAAAGCCGGTGGAATGCGCCTGCGTCTACCACGATGAGAAGCTGGTGCTGCTGCTCCCCTGGCAGGCGCGCCTGCACCGACATCGCTTCCAGGCCCCGATGCATGACCACCTGACGCTCGGTGACGTGCTCGTGTCGCCCTCGCTGAGCAATGCAGACGTACAGGAAGCCGTGCGCCACGCGCTGGCACTGGCTGGCGATGCACAATGGGATTGGCACATCGGCAATGTGCCGCAGCGCTCCGCGCTGGTCCGTTGTACCGATGGCAATCCACAGTGGCAACAGCGCATGGCGCGACAATCGGCCTGGTTCGACCTGACTGCCGAACAGTCGCCCGGCAGTGGCAAACTGCGCCGCAATCTGAAACGACTGCGCGTCAAACTGCAGGAGCAGGGGCAGATTCGCACACAGTGGCTGACCGGCAGCGATGAGTTGCAAGCGGCCCTGCAGCACTTTCTGACTCTGGAAGCCTCCGGCTGGAAGGGTGAACGGGGCATAGCGACCGCCATTGCCACATCTGCCTCGCTGCAAGGCTTCTACGAACAGCTGTTGAATCCGCAATATGCCGGCCTGCAACCGCTCATCGCCCTGTTGTGGCTGGACGAGCAGTGCATTGCCGCGCAGTACGCCTTGCAGACCGACAGCTGCCTGAGCTTGCTGAAAATCGCCTATGACGAGCGTTTCAGCCAATTCTCACCCGGCTCTCTACTGCTTCAGGACACGGCCGAACATGCCATGCAGCAGCAGTTGACGACCTTGAGCCTGGTCACCGCTCCGCCCTGGGCCGAACGCTGGCACCCGCAAAGCGAACCGGTCTGGCATCTCACGCATTACGCAGACAATCCCGGTGGACACGCGTTACGTACGCTGGAACGCATCAAACAGACAGCCAGGACCCGGCTCCGTTCGGCGGCCTAGGGAAGCACCATGATCATTCTCGGACTCAATACCTGGTTCCATGACACCAGCGCCTGCATCGTACGCGACGGCGAACTGGTGGTCGCCCTGGAAGAGGAGCGCTTCTCGCGCGACAAGCACACCCGTGCCTTTCCCGAACTGGCCATCCGGCAATGCCTGGATTACGCCGGTATCGACTACGCCGACATCGACCACATTGCGGTATCCATCAAGCCGACCCACCAGTGGCTGACCAAGACCCTTTATGCGCTGAAGGCCCCGCACAAGAGCCTGCCCTTCATCAAGCACGAGCTCGTCGCTGGTATCTTCAAGCAAAGGCGCTTCAAATCCTGGCTGCGCAGCCACTGGCCCGCTGGCTCGCAACCGACAGTCCATCAGGTGCAGCATCATCTATCCCATGCTGCCGGCAGCTTCTACGTCTGCCCTCATGAGCATGCCGCCATCATGGCGCTCGATGGTTCCGGTGAGTGGGCTTGCGCCTGGCTGGGAGAGGGCCGCGGCAATGACGTCAACTGTTTCAACGAAAGCTTCTTTCCGAACTCCCTGGGATCGGTTTACGAGGCCGTTACCGAATTCTGCGGCTTCAAGCCCAACTATGACGAAGGCAAGACCATGGGGCTGGCGCCACTGGGCGATGCCTCGCGTTTCATCGAACAGGCTCGCAAGACGGTATCGGTAGATGAACAGGGACGACTGCACGTCAATCTCGACTACTTCAGTTACCAGTACTGGGGCTATCGCCGATGCTCGGATCTGTTTCACCAGTGCTTCGGCAAGCCCCGGCCCTTGAATGGCGACTTCGAACCACATCACCAGGATGTGGCCGCCGCGTTCCAGCAAGTGCTGGAGGAATGCGCTCTGTCCATGGCAGCCGTTCTCAGACAACGCACTCAGGCCCCCTACCTGGTCATTGCCGGCGGTGTGGCGCTGAACAGTGTCATGAACGGACGCCTGCTGCGCGAGGCCGGCTTCGAGGATGTCTACATCATGCCGGCTGCCGGCGATAACGGTACCTCCATCGGCGCGGCCTATACCGTGCTGAATCAGGTGCTGGGGGAACCTCGTTCGGCAGTACACGACAACCCCTATATCGGCAATGCCTACGACGATGACGAGATCGAAGCCCTGCTCCGACAGTGCAAGCTGCCCTACCAGCGGTCGCAGGATATCGCAGCCGACACCGCCGATCTGCTGGAACAGGGCAATATCCTTGGCTGGTTTCAGGGGCGCATGGAAATCGGACCGCGTGCCCTGGGCGCGCGCAGCATCCTTGCCAACCCGGCGTATCCGGACATGAAGGCCAAGATCAACAGCGAGGTGAAGTTCCGGGAAGCCTATCGCCCGTTTGCACCATCGGCGACCGTTGAAGCTGCCAGTGAGTTCTTCGACCTGTCAGTGGAAGCCCCGTTCATGCTCAAGGTCTGCCAGGTGCGTGAAGACAAGCAGGCCTTGTTGCCGGCCATTACCCACGTGGATGGCAGTGCACGCCTGCAGACCGTTCGCAAGGAAACCAATCCGCTGTACCATGAGCTGATCAGCCAACTGGGTCAGCGAACCGGCGTGCCGGTCGTGCTCAACACCAGCTTCAACATTCAGGGAGAGCCTGTCGTGGAATCCCCACGCGATGCCATTCGCTGTTTCTACTCCACCGGTCTGGACTATCTGGCCATCGGCTCCTTCATCGTGTCCAAGGGCGACGGGCCCGGTACCCAGCATCACTCCTGACGCCTCATGACTGCCTACCGCCGAACTGCCTGGCTCTACCTTCTGCTGCTGGTGTCTGTCATCAGCCTGCTGGCCTGGCCGGCATTTGTGCTGAGCAGTACTCTGCTGGCGTATTTCACGGCAGATGCCTGGCAACTGGAAGCCTGGACGCAGTTACCCAAACGCGTCCTGCTGCAACACTTTCTTGACGGCTATCAGCGCAGCCTGATCGTGGCAGTGCCTGCCGGCATACTGGCCGCACTGGACCATCTGCTGATGTCCCGCTTGCGCATCACCTGGTGGTTTCGTGGCATCCTGCTGCCGCTTGCGGCCCTTGCGCTGGCAAGCAGTCTCATGCCATCCGTCCCGGCTGCCTTGCCGACCCTGCTGGGCACAGGGCTGCTGCTGGCCGTGGCCTGTCGTCTGTTCGATCTGCTACTGGGCAGATTCTTTCGTGGAAGCCGCTGATGCGCAAGTCTCTACTGCTGTGTTCTGCCGCAGCCCTTTACCTGTCGCTTTCGGCACCAAGCGTCCGAGCCGATGACGCACTGCTGATCGGCGGCGGATACAATCTGCAGGGCTCGCAGGGTCAGATCGAGCTCAACGTCAAATGGGTTCAGGGCATACTGCAGGCGCAGGGTCTGAGCGTCTCCACCTACTTCACCGATGGCAGGGAAGCAGGGCCAGATGTGCATTACATGGTTGACCCCTCGACCCAATCCTCTCCATTGGAGGCTCTGGCCAGAGTCTTCGGCGACTGGGGACTGGAAAACCGGCGTTACCGGGAGAACGAGGTAGCCGAGGTGCTTGGCAGTACTCGGCGCAATGAGCTGGAGCCTCGCTTGCGCCAGATTTTCGAACGCGGCGAGGACGAAGAACTGTTGCTCGTCTACAACGGCCATGGCAGCCAGTCCTACACCACCCCCGATGAAGTGACCTTGAACCTGTGGGACGACACCACCCTGAGTGCCAGCGAGTTGCACGAACTGCTTGAACCGCAGCGCTCGGCCTTTCGTTTCGTCTTCACACAATGCTATTCAGGTGGATTCCATCGACTGGCCTACGCCGATTCTGCGCAGGGCAGCGAGCTGAGCGAGACTCCCCGCTGCGGCTTCACGGCGGAATCCGCCTATCGTCTGGCCGAAGGTTGCAGTGCCAGTATCGACACCGATGACTACCGCGATTACACCACATTCTTCTTCGCGGCCCTGTCCGGTCGGGAGCGTGGCGGTGACATCATCGGTCGCGACCCCGACCGCAACAAGGATGGCACCACCACCCTGCGTGAGGCCCATCTGTATACGCTGGAAGAAGCCTACAGCACCGATCTGTCGCGTTCGACCAGTGAAGATTATCTGGATCAGTGGCAACCCTGGTATCTGCGCTGGCTACCCACATCTGCCAGCCTGCCGGACAATGAGTATGCCGCCCTGTTTCGCAACCTGGCCACGCGTCATGACGTGGCTCTGAACGATGACACCCGAAACAACCTGCGACAGGCACTGGCGGATGCCGATCAGGCACTTGACTCTCTCGCTGGTGAGCGTCTGTCGCTGGAGCAGCAGATGCAGCAGTTGCAGTACCAGCTGCAATACCGACTGGTCGGACAATGGCCGGAGCTGATGGGACCGTATACCGCCGCCTACCAGAAGATGGCTGCTGATGGACTGCTCCGGGAAATAGCCGAACAGACGGAACGGCTGCCGGAATACCGGCAACTGCAGCAGTTGCAGGATCGATATGCAAGTCTGGACCTTGACATGCTGGACCGGGAACGTCAGGCCACGCAGTACCAGAAGATGATTCGATTACGCAGACTGGCGCAACTCAAGCAACAGCTGGCTGAACACGGCAGCGTACAGGAACAGGCCGACTATCAGGCCCTGCTGAGCTGTGAGGAAGCCCCGCTCACGCGTTGAGCGACTCCCAGTCCGACGATGGTTCGACGCGACCGATGATTTCACCGCGAGAATTGGTGACAGAAGGACGCAGATATTCACCCAGCACCTTGATCTCGTCGGAAGGCAGCAGACCCAGGCTCTGCAGGACCGCGCCGAGTGCCACACGGGCTGCCGCATCATTGCCATCATCGATCTTCAGTGCGATACCCAGGCCATGCTCTGGTATGACGGCCGTGTAGACACCGTCAGCACCCACCTTCACCAGAATGTGAGGAGCCAGCCTTTCCATCAGGGCCGTGCAGAGTCGCTCCTTGCCGGCCACCATGTAGGGATTGCTGGTGACCGCCGCGTGTATGCGTTCAACCGCTGTCCGGCGTTCACCAGTGAAGCGTGAGACATCCCCGAATCGTGCCATGGCCAGTGCGATACGCTGTAACGGAATGGCCAGCGTGGGAATGGCGCAGCCATCGTAGCCCCAGGGCAGTTGTGCCACCCGGGTATTACTGACGCTCTCCAGCACTTCGAACCAGCGTTGCTGCGCCGAATGGTTGTACAGACGGTAATTGCCTGTCTGTTCGCCGCGATGCTTGCAGGTGGACAGAAACCCCAGGTGCTTGCCCGAGCAGTTGTGGTGAATGCGTTGCGGACCTCGCCCTTCCGACATCAGTTCGAACTGAGTCGCCTGATGCATCGGCAAGGTTGCACCACACTCCAGATCATCATGCCCGCACTCGATACGTTCCAGCCAGTCCTGGGCCAGGCCGACATGAATCGGCTCGCCATTGTGCGAGGCGCAGGCCAGCGCGACATGCCGATCATCGAGCCCGAAGGCGTCGATGGCACCACTTTCGACAAAGGGGATGGCCTGCAGGAACTTGATGGCCGAACGCGGGAACACGGCGCGCTGCACATCCCCCATCGCCGCGATGACACGGCCCGACGCTTCAACCACCGCTACCGATCCGCGATGACGACTTTCAATGGCATTGCCTCGCCAACGATTGACCAGAACCGGATTCATGCAACACCTACCGCACGCCGCATCTCATCCAGCATGGGTCGACTCAACGCGCGCGCCTTCTCGGCACCCGTGTTCAGAACGGCATCGATCTCTGCCGGGTTGGCCATCAGTTCGTCGTAGCGTTGCCGCGGCTCGGCGAGCACGCCATCCACCAGTTCGAACAGTTGCTGCTTGGCATCACCCCAGCCGATACCATCAGCATAGGCCTGACGCATGGCCTGCGCCTGCTCCTCGCTGGCGAAGGCCTCATAGATCTCGAACAGGGTGTTGCCTTCCGGATCCTTCGGTTCGCCCGGTTCCTGCGAATTGGTCTTGATCTTCATGATCGATTTACGCAGCTTCCTGGCCGTCTCGAACAAGGGAATGGTATTGCCATAACTCTTGCTCATCTTGCGTCCATCGAGTCCGGCCAACACCGATGCCTTGTCATCAACCACCGCTTGCGGCATGACCAGCAGATCGCCGTAATGGTGATTGAAGCGCTGCGCAATATCACGCGCCATCTCCAGATGCTGCGTCTGGTCACGCCCCACCGGCACGTGCGTGGCACGAAACATCAGGATGTCAGCCGCCATCAGTATCGGGTAGCTGAACAAGCCCATGGTGATACCCTTGTCCGGGTCTGCGGCCTCGTTGTCGAGATTTTCCTGCACGACCGCCTTGTAGGCATGGGCCCGGTTCATCAGGCCCTTGGCTGTCAGACAGGTCAACATCCAGGTCATCTCCATGATTTCCGGAATATCCGACTGGCGATAGAACGTGGCGCGTTCGGTGTCCAGCCCCAGCGCCAGCCAGGCGGCCGAGATCTGCTGGCGGGAATCGCGCAGCAGCACCGGATCCTGATTCTTGATCATGGCGTGGTAATCCGCCAGAAAATAGAATCCCCCACGCTCCGGGTTGCGGCTGGCTTCCACCGCCGGCCGAATGGCACCCACATAATTACCCAGGTGAGGTGTGCCCGAAGTAGTGATACCGGTAAGCCAGGTTTGTTTCGACATGTGAAAGTGGTCTATTCTCTAACGTCCGCCGTCGCGGGTTTTGCGATGGGCCCAAGTGTACCAAGCTCAACTCGACTGAGCGCCGCCTTCTTCGATTCACTCAGCCATGACAACGCTCGTACACCCTTGCTGCACGGCAGCAGCCGATCACGCATGAGGGCAGCGCATGCGGTATCCCGAGACAGGATCAACCGGACAAGCCGTCACCCTTTTCTGATCCTCCTGTCCTGCCTGGCTGGCGGCCAGGCATGGGCAGACAGTCTGTCTGACCGACTGATCATGCTCCAGTCGGATGGCCGCAGCTATGTGGAGCAGCATGGCCTGATCAGCGATGATCAGTTACTGGTTGTGCCACTACCGACTGAACGCACCTCCCTCGAGATGCGCTTCTCGGGGCCGGAGTGGCTGACTTTCGCCAGTGCACACGAACGCTCACCCGACCGGCTGTCACTCTGGTCGGGGAGCGCCCTGACTCGCTTCCGACACCGTTACGGCGAGGGCCTTGCGGAACCCGAACCGGGCGTTTTCCAGCTGAACGCCGCGACTGAGCACGCCGCGGTGCAGTCCGATGATCCGGCAAGCATGCGATGGAGCATCAGCTGGATGCTGCCCGACAACGCTCGATTGCTCGATTTCGGCAGCCTCGATGGCGAGGCAGAGGGGCGCTGGAGCCGCAGTGGACCATTGCTTACCTATCAGCAGAGCGGCGGAATTTTGCCACCATTGACGCTGCGTTTCTCGTTGCGGCCGCTCTCCGCGGATTTCGACGCCGCCCTTGTGAGCGCCTGCCGTCTGCCTGATGCCTTCAGTGATGCCTGTTCCCCGGATGTGGATGGCGATGAGATCCCGGACTATCGTGACATTTGTCTACCGGTAGACAGCCAGGTGACGGCACTGGCCACTCCCCAGTTGCTGGCCAGCCGATTGCCCGACCCCGCGCGACAGAGACGACCGAGTGAAACGCCGCTGCAGCCTCTGCGAGCCCTCGGCTGCGACTCCCGAGACGTTGTCATGTTGTCCGGTATCCGTTTCAGAAGCGGGCAGAGCTATCTGGATGTGGCCGCCAGAACCGCACTGGACCGTGTCGCGCGTGCCTTGCAGCGACTACCCGACACCCGTTTCGAGATCAGCACCCATACCGACAATGCAGGCCGCGTGGAGCACAACCAGGCTCTGTCGGAAACCCGCGCCCGAACCATCCGTCACTACCTCGGATTGCGAGGTGTCGCCCAAAGCCAGATAGTGGTACGCGGGCTGGGCGAGACCTCACCCGCCTATGACAACGCGCAAGCTGCCGGGCGGCGGGCCAATCGGCGAGTGGAGCTCAGGGCAATCGAGCCGTGACACCTCACCAGGTGCCTGCGAACAACATGTTTGGCGGAACAGGGGTCTTCAATGCGTCGTTCGCCGCTTTTCAGCCTCGCTGCTGATGAGCGCGATATAGCCGAACAAGGCCAGGTGCGCGCTTGCATCGCGTTGCTTGAGTGACAGGCTTGCCTCACTGAATCGCGCCACCTGTTCATCGTGATCCCGCAGCAGTCCGGCCAGCAAGGCTCGATCTTTCTCACTCGGTTCGATGTTGTAGTTCTTCTTGCGGTTCTCCAGCACTTCCAGTTGCTCGAAATGACGCCGCTTGGTGGTTTCCATCGCATTGAAGGCCTGCCAGGCATCGGCAGCCACCCCGGCCAGCACCTCATCGGGCCGATCATTCGAGGGCTTGTCCCCTGTCTGGTCTGTCTGCTCGCTCATCGATACCGAATTTCCCTGATTGTCTGTAATTCCGGCCTCGAGCCCGCCACAGGAACGGCGAGATTCGATTGTCCGGTGCCTGCTGTTTATGACACACTCAAGGGTACACTCATCGTGACCACAGTCCAGAACTGTCGTGGACCTTTCTGCTTCACAGTCTGTCAGAAAACGCCGCTATGCCAGCGACATACAGGTGCTGTGGAGTGAAACCGCCAGCACTGCCGAACTGTGTCAATCTCTGGCGGAAGCTGCGCGATCGGGGGAGGTTGAACTGGCCATCATCTGGTTCTCGCCCACTCGTCACATGGCTGCGGACATCGTATCCAGTCTGGCAGAGCTGACCCCTGGTCTGAACTTCTGTGGCTGCTCCAGCAGCGGTGAAGTGACGCCTGACGGCATGCAGGAGCATGGCTTCATCGCCACGCTGCTACCGAAGCGCTGGTTCTCCACCACCACCATGGTCATGGCGGGCGTAGCCAGCATGGGGATGGACACCGTGGCCAAACTCACTGCCGACATTCGTAATCGCTTCATGCTGACGCTGGGTCCGGAAATCGATCACCACGGCTTGTTTGCCATGAATCTGATTGACGGCCTGTCCTATTCGGAAGAGAGAGTCACTGTCGCCATTGACCGTGGCCTGGACGGCATCCCGCTGATCGGCGGTTCAGCAGGAGACGACTTGCAGTTCACCACAACCTGGCAGATCAGCAATCTACGCACCATGCAGAACGCCGCCGTGCTGACACTGATTCAATGTCGCCTGCCCTACCGGATATTCACCAACAACAACTTCGTGCCGACAGAACACAAGCTGGTGGTCACCGAGGCCAACCCCGAACTGCGTTGTGTCAACGAGTTCAATGCCGAACCGGCTGCCATCGCCTATGCCAACGCCATCGGCATGAGTATCGATGAACTCGATGCCGGCAGCTTTGCCTCCTATTCGGTCATCGTGCGTTTCGGTGGGCGCTACTACTGCCGATCCATCCAGCGGTTGAATGAGGACCAGTCTCTGACCTTCTTCTGCGCCATCGACAACGGTCTGGTACTGACCGTGGCACGCTCCGAAGGCATGGTTGCCTCGTCACGCCAGGCCATCGAGTCGATCGAAACGGAAATCGGCCCCATCGATCTGATATTCGGATTCGATTGCATCTCTCGCAAACTCGATGCCCGTAACCGTCAGACCACCCATCGCATCACGTCACTGTATCGGGAAAAGAATTTCGTCGGCTTCAACGCCTACGGCGAACAGCACAATTCGCTGCATGACAACCAGACCATTACCGGTGTGGCCATTGGCACCCCCGGACCATCGGAACGCTATTGAACATGGGTGACGAGGAGCAGGAAGAGCTGCGCAAACTGCGCAAGATCAACAAGGCACTGATGGAACGCGTCGAGCGCTCCATGGATCAACAGGGAAATGCCTATTCACTGTTCCAGACAGCCATCGGTCTGGAAGAACAGGTGCGTCGACGAACCACGGAACTGTCCAGCACGCTGGTCGATCTGGAGAGTACCAACCACCTGTTGATCAAGGCCAAGAATGCGGCTGAACAGGCCAATCTGTCCAAGACACGGTTTCTGGCGGCGGCCAGCCACGATGTACTGCAACCACTGAATACGGCCCTGCTGCTGATGTCCACCCTCAGTTCCGCCCAGACCAGCGCGGAAGGTTCGCGTCTCTGCGCCCAGGTGGAGCACTCGCTGGAAACCATGGACGAACTGCTGCGCAATCTGCTCTACATGTCCAGACTGGATGCCGGTGATGTGCACCCCCGATGGCAGACGGTCTCACTGGATCAGCTGTTCGACTCCATCGCCTCGGATTTCGAACCGATTGCCAGGGTTCGCAATCTCGACCTCCGGGTCAGGCACAGCGGCCTGCATGTCTGGTCCGACCCCACCATGTTGCGTCGCACCATACAGAATATCGTGACCAATGCCCTGCGCTATACCCGAGAAGGCGGCGCACTGCTGATCGCCGGACGCCACGGGGATAAGGTACATGTCAGAATTGCCGATACCGGCATCGGCATCGAGCCGAATCGCTTCAAGGAAATCTTCATCGAGTTCAACCGCTGTGCCCCCGGGCAGAATGAACTGGATGGCTCCTTTGCCGGGCTGGGCCTTGGGCTTGCCATTGTGGAGCGCATGGTCAACGCCCTGGAGCTGCAGTTGACCCTCAACTCACGGGTCGGTCACGGCTCCTGCTTCAAGCTGACCCTGCCTTATCGAGAGCCCACCAGACTGCTTGGCACCGCTCGCCCGGCCGATCTGCTCAGCAACGCCCAGCTGGCCAATACGCGTATCCTGCTGATCGAGAACGATCTGACGGCACTCAAGGCCATGGACACCCTGCTCAGTCAATGGGGTTGCGACCTCAGACTCTCCAGTAGCGCTCAGGAGACCATGGACGCCTTGAACAATGACAAGAGCTGGGAACCGGATCTGATCATCGCCGATCAGCATCTGGACAACAATGAACGCGGTACTTCGATCATACGCATCGTGCGCCAGCTGACCGGCCGCCGCGTGCCGGCCGTCGTGGTCACCGCTGCTCCCTCTGACCGGCTCTGGAAAATGGCCGATCAGGGCCGGCTGGAAGTCATGCCGAAGCCGGTCAAGCCTGCCCAGCTGCGTGCACTGCTGATGCATCTGCGAACCCGGGCCGTCGAGCCAGCCACCTGAGTCGTTGCCAAGGTCGGGCGCATCCTGCGTGCCTGATTGTGCTTCCTTACTTCCTCACGTTCCTACTTCCTTATTGAGATACTGACTTGCTGACTTGCTGACTTGCTGACTTGCTGACTTGCTGACTTGCTGACTTGCTGCTCTGCTGACTTGCAGCTCTGCTGACTTGCTGCTCTGCTGACCTGCTGGTTCGCTGACCAACGTCACCCGAGAAAGCGCTTCTCCACATCGAACAGTTCATCCTGATCAAGCTTGGACACCTCGATGACCGCCTGGGTGCGACTGTGCACGCAAAGCTTTCGCAGTATCTCGGACACGTGCTTCTTGACTGTGGTGGCTCCGACATCCAGCTCATAGGCAATCTGCTTGTTCAGCAGACCCTCACGCAGCATGAACAACACCCGCAACTGCTGCGGGGTCAGACTGAGCAAACGTTCGATGATGCGTGCCTTGTCGCTGGACACGTCCACTTCCTGGCTGTTGACCAGCCTGTCGGGGACGTAGATGCCTCCGGCCATGATGACGTCTATGGCGCTGGCAAGGACCTCCCGCCCCAGAGACTTCGGCAGAAAGCCTGCCGCCCCATAGGTAATGGCTTCATCGATGATCTGCTCGTTCTCCAGCCCGGAGACCACCAGTACCGGTAAACGCGGATGCAGGGTTCTCAGGCGCAGCAGGCCCTCGAAGCCGCTGACTCCGGGTATGTTGAGATCCAGCAGGGCGATGTCGTAATCGCGATCGGCCTCCAGCACACTGACAGCTTCCTCCAGCGTGCTGACCTCACAGGAGGAAACACTCGGACAGGCCAACTTCAGGGCCGAGCTCAAGGCTTCCCGGAACAAGGGATGGTCATCGATAATCAGCACCTGCGATAGATCACTCATGCAAACCGACCAGGCAAATGGATAATGCTCTCATCCTACTCATGTGGTGATAACCTGACTATTCGTTTTTAGGCCCAGAAGACCGACTTCGAGCACTCCGTACACACTACTGCGCACACTTCATGGCGCGCAACATGTTATTTTGGATCAACCATGAGTGTCAGCCACCCAGCAAGGACAAGCCACAGCAGCACTGCATCGCTGCAGAATCCGGGCGACACGGCGCTGGACATTCATCAGGTGTGCTTCAGCTACGGCAACAGACAAGCCCTTGACGATGTCTCCATTCGCATTGACGCTGGCGAACGTGTCATGTTGCTCGGTGCCAACGGTGCTGGCAAGAGCACCTTGTTCTCCCTGATCTGCGGCCTGTTCGCTGCCGATTCCGGCAGAATCAGCATCAATGGCAAGCAGATACTGCGGGGGGCAGCCGCTCTGGCTCCCCTGGGCATCGTATTCCAGTCACAGACACTCGACCTGGATCTGAGTGTGGAGCAGAATCTGGCGTACTTCTGTGCGCTGCATGGCATCGAGCGCAAGACAGCCCGCCAACGGATAGAGCTTGCATTGCAACGCCTGGACTTGCTGGACAGACGCTACCACAAGGTACGCACACTCAACGGCGGTCATCGTCGACGAGTCGAGATTGCGCGAGCAACACTGCATGAACCCGGCATCCTGTTGCTGGATGAACCCACCGTCGGTCTGGATATCCCCACCCGCACCGAACTCATCGCCTATATACGCGAGCTGCCCGATACACTGGGCTGTGCGGTGTTGTGGGCAACCCACCTGATCGATGAGATTCACGAGAACGATCGGGTCCTGATGTTGCATCAAGGTCGAGTCCATCACGATGGACCGTCACAGCGGCTGTGTCACTCGGCCGAGGTGACGGACCTGTCCGAGCTCATGCATCAGGTCATGCACCCGTGATGCATTACTTGCTGGCCATGACCGGTATCGTGAAGCGCGAGCTGATGCGCTTCATACATCAGCGCGAACGCTTCATCGCTGCTCTGGTACGACCCCTGCTGTGGCTGGTCGTCTTTGCAGCCGGTTTCAGGGCCGCACTGGGTGTTTCCATCATCCCGCCGTATCAGACCTACATCACCTATGAGGTGTACATCGTGCCGGGACTCATCGGAATGATCCAGCTGTTCAACGGCATGCAGTCTTCCCTGTCCATGGTCTACGATCAGGAAATGGGCAGCATGCGAGTATTGCTGACGGCACCACTGCCACGCTGGTATCTGCTGCTGTGCAAGCTCATGGCCAGCGTCATGGTGTCACTGATGCAGATCGGCACCTTCCTGCTGCTGGCCTGGCTTGTCGGCATCGACTTCGCCTATGAGGGCCTGTGGCGCGCCTTGCCGGTCATGATCATCACCGGTATTCAACTGGGCTCTCTGGGTCTGGTCATCGCCTCCCTGGTCAAGCAGCTGGAGAACTTTGCCGGCGTCATGAACTTCGTGATCTTTCCCATGTTCTTCCTGTCATCGGCGCTGTATCCGATCTGGAAAATGCGCGAATCCAGCGACTGGCTGGCGCTGTTGTGCCAGTGGAATCCGTTCACTCATGCGGTGGAATCCATTCGATTTGCGTTCTACGGGCAATTCAATGCCACCTCCCTGCTGATTGTCATTGGTTGCACCGTGGCCTTCTTCCTGACCGCCAGCTGGGCCTACAACCCGGCCAGACGTTTCCGCGCCGGGCGTACTGCAGACGCCTGATTCAGCCTTCAGGGTTGCAGCTGTGCGATCAGTCCGGCCAGAAACTCACCTTGTCGCTGGTCACGCGGCGTATCGATGTCAATGCTCTTCACGATGCGTGCAGGACGGTCGCTGAACAGCAGCACCCGATCGGCCAGCATCGCCGCTTCCTCGACGTTATGCGTCACCATCAATGTGGTGGCAGGACGCAATCGCCAGAGTCGCATCAACAAGCCCCGCAGACGCTGCGCCGTCGCATCATCCAGCGACACGAAGGGTTCGTCCAGCACCAGCAGCCGGGGTTGCAGAACGAAGGCTCGAGCCAGAGCCGCACGCCGGGCCAGGCCCAGTGACAACTGGTTGGGGTAGAAACTGCGCAGCTCCGTCAGACCCAGTTCCTGCAGCAGCTCGTCAATCGATTCACCGCGACGGGAATCAGGCAGTACCAGGCGCACATTCTGCTCAACGGTACGCCAGGGCAACAGACGCGGCTCCTGGAAAACCGCCGCCACCGGTCCGTCGCCAGGCAGACTGATCTCGCCCTCGTAATCTCTGTCCAATCCAAGAATCATGCGCAGGGTTGTCGTCTTGCCACAACCGGATGGACCGACGATGCAGGTAAACGAATGCCTTGACAGGGAAAAGTCCAGCTTGTCCACCACATGCAGACTGTCACCGTCATCCAGCCGGAAACGACGCCCCCGGATGGCAACCCGCAAGCCCCCGTTCCCCAGCCCCTCAGACACGGGCAGCCCGCCAGCGATTGGCATGTCTGTCGAGCGGCTGCAGCAGGAAATACTCGACCAACAGCATCACGGCGACGAACGCCAGAGTGTAGGCCAGAATGGTGGCGACATCGAACAGCTGGAAATACAGATGAATCTGGAAGCCGACACCATTGGACCGGCCCAGCAGCTCCACGATGAGAACGATCTTCCAGATCAGTGCGATTCCGGACCGCGTCGCCGCCGCAAAAAAGGGTTGAAGCTGCGGCAGCACGACATGCCGCAGTCGTTTGCCGAATCCGAAACGATAAACGGCAGCTACTTCGGCGTAATCGCTTGACAGTGACCGAGCACCTTCACGCAAGGTCACCACGACGTTGGGTATCTTGTTCAGCGCCACCGCACCAATGGCCGCAGCCTCATTCAGTCCGAACCAGATATAGCTCAACACGATGATGACCAGTGCCGGAATATTGAGCAACAGGATCAGCCAGGGATCCACCAGACGATCGGCAAGGGGCTGCATGCCCAGCCAGATACCGATGGCCGAGCCGATGATCATGGCAACCAGAAATGCGGCAAACACGCGCAGCAGGGTGACGCCCAGATGGAACAGCAATTCGCCGGAACGAAACTCCACGAGCAGTGACTGCCAGACCGACAACGGGGTCGGCAGTGTATTGTCATTCGCCCACACGGCCACTACGGACCAGACGATCAGGAACAGCCCCAGCGACAGGCCGATCAGGCTCCAGGTTCTGATGCGAGAGCGCATCACGGAGCACTCCGGGCCGTCTGTTGCCTCATCCTGATTATAGCGGGGCACCACTCCAGTAGGTGCCTTCGGCCATCTCGCCAGAATCACCGACCAGTTTGCGTCCACCCAGTTCGCTCAGCACACCATGGATGATGCCGGCATCACGAACCTCATCATCGTGGCTGCGAGTCGGGATGCCTTCACGAAATCGATCCCGCAGCACCCGCAAGGCTTCAGGGCCATCCTTGATATCGCCGTTGTCCGCCAGACGCTGCCATTCCTCGTCCGATTCGAGCAGTATCTGCTTGGTCTCGCGTGAAGCCTTGACGAAGGCGGCGGCCGGATTTCCACTTGCCCAGTCATCGGCAAAGACATAGCCGATGGCAGAGACAGCCCCGCTGGAACCCAGGGCATTGGCAGCCTCTTCGGCGCTGACCAGACGACGGAAACCATCCGCCTCGAGTCGGGCACAGTAATGCCAGTAATTGAGCACGACATCCAGATCGCCATCGCGCGCCTTCTCGGCCAGCAGCGGCGGCGCACCGAAGACGATATCGTTTTCTGCAGCCAGATCGATGCCGTGCTCCTGCCGCGCCATTCCCTGCAACAGCAGCCAGCTCTTGTCCAGCGGGCCCCCAGCCACGCCGATACTCTGTCCCTTGAGATCTGCCAGACTCTGCAGCTTGCTGTCACCCGCCACCATCATGGAACCAACCGAGGAACTGTAGGGCACGAAGGTCAGGTCACGGCCCTCCGAGCGCTGACGCGACACCCACAGCCAGTCGGAGACAATGACATCGACTTCACCGCCCAGCAAGGCAATACGAGTGGCATCCCCCCCGGCAAAAGGCACGATTTCCAGAGTAAAACCATTGGCCTTGTCCAGACCATGATGCTGCATCGTTTTCAGTTCCCAGTTGACCGTACCGTATTTGAGCACGCCCACACGCACGCTGTCGTCTGCCAGAGCCAGCGAGAATGCCGAGACACACAACAACAGAGCACTCAATGCAAGGCGTTTGAAGCTCGCGATACTTGTTGTCATATTCTGCTCCCCTCCGGTTGTCATCGAATCAGTGTACACATTAGCGTGTCCTGCGAATGAAGACATTGCACATTGGTACCAGTGCCGTCGTACCGTCCTCAACGAGCGATCGTACGGTATCCTTCCCGGTTCGGCATCTCGATCGCTGCCAGTGTTGCAGCGTCGAGTAGTTGCGATTCATCCAGCAAATCGTTCAGAACCAGGAGATGCGCCAGCACGGCATACACCTGATTGACCGTCAGGGACGCCGGTTCATCCGGCGGCATGGCACGGTAGATGTAATCGAACAGGGCCGGAGCGGCCGGCCAGCGGACTGCGATACCCTTGTCCGGATAGGGCGTGCCGAGCGTGGCCCTGTCACCAAGCAGCTCTACAGAGCGCCCACCCTGTGCCTGACTACCATGACAGGAAGCACAGCGCTGCGCATACAGCACGGCCCCTTCGCTCGCACTCCCCTGACCCGCCGGCAAACCGCGACCATCGTCAAAGACATGCGGCGGCATCAGCACCTCTTCATCGTCTGGAAGCGACTGTCCCAAAGCAGGCCCCGGCCATTGCCCCTCGGGCAGGAAATACGAATCAGCCAGCGCCGACTGCCCGGAACTCAAAACCATCACCATCAGCAGTCCGGCCAGAGACAATGACGAACCTGACGCACCTGACGAACCTGACGAACCTGACGAACCTGACGAACCTGACGAACC
>NZ_JBQYLE010000012.1:0-16013 GCF_052681095.1 Granulosicoccus sp. 3-233 | reverse complement strand
AACCTGACGCACCTGACGCACCTGACGCACCTGACGCACCTGACGCACCTGACGCACCTGACGCACCTGACGCACCTGACGCACCTGACGAGCCAACCGAACCCGATTCGATCATCACCCGTGGCCGAACCGCGTCTGCCAGCGACAGAAGCCCTGTCCGGCTGGCTGGGCGTCTCTGCGCATCAGCCATGCACATGGCGAACCTCTCCACTGGCCTCCACTCCCCAGGCGCAGATGGCATTGTAGTGGTAGTAGGCGTTCTGTCCCTTGGCGGCCAGCAGTTCCTGACGCCGGGGTTGAACGGCTCCAGTCTCGTCCGTGGCCCGACTCATCAGCACGCAGTGGCGACCATCCCAGTGCCAGGGCAAACGGAACCGCGTCAATGCCTTGTCCAGCACCGGCTCCTGCAGGATGGCGGCCGTCCAGTGTCGACCACCGTCAGCGCTGAGTTCCACACCTGCAATCCGGCCAGCACCGCTCCAGGCCAGACCACGAACCTCATGCACCCCTGCGGCTGCCAGTTGTTGCCCGGCAGAAGGAGCGGTAATGAGGGACTTGACGCCCATGGTAAAGGTCATGCGATCCGCCACGCCATCGCCGTGCAGATCGGTATAGCTGACGGTATCGAAGCGAGACCACAGAGGCTCGCTGGACAGTGTCAGCGAACGCAGCCATTTCACATTGAGAATGCCTTCCCAACCCGGTACCACCAGGCGTGCCGGATAACCGTTCTCGGGGCGTAATGCTTCTCCGTTCTGATACAAGGCCACCAACACATCGTCCAGGCATTTGCCAAGCGGCAGGCTGACGCTGACGCCTGACGCGTCCAGACCATCGGCAATCAGCCATCGTCTGTCAGCGCCGATGCCGGCCTCGTGCAACAGCCGCGACAATGGCACCCCGGTCCACTCGCACCCGGACAGCAGACCATGCAGATGACCCGCGGCGGCCTGCACCGGCTCGGGGTTCCACAGTGCATTGCTGTTGCCGCCGCACTCGATGAAGGTGATGCGCGACTGCAGCGGGTAGCGACGCAGGTCTTCCAGACCGAATGTCAGGGTACCCGCCGTGCCACCACCCAGGCGCAATGACCACTGCGCCGCATCGACGGCTGGCACACCATTGTGGTGACGCTCGAAATGCAGGCCATTGGGCGTGATCGTACCTTCCATCCGGTGCAGGGGCGTCCAGCTGACTCCTTCTCCCGCCTGTGCCGGATTGGCCGACATCCAGCGTATGGTTTCACGCTCCTGTGGTGATGGCTGACCATAGTTAGAGAATCCGGTACCCGGTGTTTTCCAGCTGTCCGGTATCGAGTCGGCCGACACGGGGGTGGCACCTGCCCCCAACAGACCAAGACCGCCCAGACGCAGCAGGGAACGACGTCTTCCAGCCGAGGGCCGAAGCAGTTCAGGCGGTGTGGCTATCGGTGTTTTCATGGCAAGCGACTCCGGGCGGTATCCTGCGGTGCGGCAGGGCCGCTGGCACCAAGCAGCTCGGACAGCAGGTCGATCAGCAACTGCGGCTGGTCGGCATGAACATGATGACCACTGTTCTCCGCCACGATCAATCGCCCCTGGCGACTGATGCTCGCCAGATCCCGTTGCAGCTCGTTCCAGATGGTCGTCTTTCCAGCACCATCGCTTTCCCCTGCGTACAGATCCACACCGCGGCGAACGACAAGCACCGGATAATCCACCAGGTGGCGAGCTGCACCCACTTGCTCCGCCGAGCGCCTGAAGCTGGCCATTTCAGCGTGCAGGGCTGCATAGGTCTTGCGCTGCCGGGCATGCAGACGCATTCTCTGACGGACCGAGGACGGCAGGGAATCCGGAATGGAGGCGGGTGATACGAAAAAATGCCTGCCACTGGGCATCATCTTCCTGCCCTGTGACGTTTCCAGCCGATGCAGCTGATCTTCATGTGAGGCGTCCACCAGTACCATGGCCAGCATATCGGCCTCGCGCAACATGGCCAGCAATCTGACAATAAATCCGCCGAAGGAATGCCCCACCAGTATCAAGGGCCCGCCAACGCCCAGAGCATCCAGCAGCTGATCCGCCTCGGCAGCCAGATGCCGGGCATCACGCGTCTGCGGTGATGGATCGCTGCGACCGTAGCCAGCGCGGTCATAGACACAGCTTCGGGCTTGCGGCGCCAGCGCAGACTGTATCGCCGACCACTCCAGTGAACTGCCGCCCAAACCCGCTTCGAACAGAATCGTGACCTCACCGCTGCCACGACAATCGGCATGCAGGGAGAAACCTTCCAGTGCGACTCGCAGATTCGATTCCGACAATGCAATCACGGTACCATCTGCCTGAGCGCCTGCTTCTGCCTCGTCCAACGCAATGAGGGGGGGTGGGTCCGTATCGGATTCGGCAGCGACAGCAAACGCGCTGGCGGCCAGACCGAGACTGGCAGACAGCAAGAGCAGACTGACCGACCTTGCACAGTTCCAGCAGATGACGCTCGGCGACTTGTGCAGCGCCTGCGCATCACCGTTCATGGCAGGAACTGCGCTATATCCCTCAGTACATCGCTGAGAGTTTCTTCCAGCTCGACGGGTTGATCACACAGTGAGCGAATGGCATGTTCTCGCTGATCATAGACGCGTTCGTGCCATTTCAGCGTTGCGAGCAAGTCAGCGTGTTCAGGTGGCAGGCTTTGCGCCGCCCCATCGCTGCCATTGCCACTGTCAAGCAGGCTGATCCGGTTGAGTGTCTCTTCGATCTGCCCCGCGATCTCGATCTGTTGACGGGTATAGCGCTTGATGCCTCGAATGTACTGCTGACGAACTCCATTGGTGACATCCAGTACACCAACGGCAAGCAGACTCAGCTGCCGCTCCTTCTCGGCCTCCGGCACGCTGGCTGCAAACGCCTCTACCTGCTGCTGCTCCACAGTGGTGTAGCTTGCGAGATCTCCCAGTTCTTCAGCCAGTTGACGCAGCTCGTCATTCTCTCGCCACTGCTCATGCATGCCCTCCTCCACCGGCAATGGCCACATCACCGCCGGGGACACCTCCATCACCAGGCGCTGGATGCAGGGCCATTCGGGATCAGCCTCCTGTGACAGGGCATTGCCCGAAAACACCCCGCAGAAGACCAGGGCCCCCAGCAACGTACAATGTCGGAAGAGGCTGGCAGGATGCGACAGGTGCCGTTTCACGGCCGAACCACCACGCCCCAGGGCAATCGGCCGACCTTCACCGACTTCAGCACTTTCTGTTTTTCCAGATCAATGACCGAGACATCACCACCAACCCCATTGGTGGTGAACAGACGATCCTGATCCGGTGAAAACTCCATGTTCCACACTCTTGGCCCCACCAGCAGGTACTTTTCCACTTCGTAGCTTTGCATGTCGACAATCGCCACGCGCGCAGAGGGTCCCAGAGCCACATACGCCTTGTTGCTGCCATCGGTGGAGAGCTTGATGCCCACCGGCTGAATGGTCTCCGGTGGCAGACCACGCACCTCGAAGCTCAGCTTGTGCTTGATCTCCCTGCTCTGTGCATCGATGACGGACACGGTGCCACCGATTTCGGAAGACACCCAGACTTCCTTGCCATCAGCGGTGAACTGCGCCACTCGAGGTCGAGTGTCCACCAGCACATTGGCGTCGATCTCCAGCGATTCGGTGTTGATGAAGTGTGCCATGTTGGTGGTCTCGGAGGTATTCACCAACCATTGCCCATCCGGGCTCAGACCGATTCCCTCGGGCTCGATACCTACGGGAATCTCGACAATCTTGCGCCGTTCCTCCACGTCCACCACCGTGACCAGGTTGTCGTCCTCATTGGCTATGTACAGACGTTGACCATCCGGACTCAGCGCCATGAGTTCCGGATCCGGTCCAGATGGCAGGGTGTGAGTCACCTTGCCGGTTTCCAGATCAAGCACCTCGACATGGTCATCGTCACTGGTACACATGTACAAGCGACTGCCATCATGACTCAGCACGATGCCCCTGGGACGCTGTCCTACCTCGATCGTGTCGATCACCTCCAGCGACTCACCATCAATGACACTGATCGTGTTGTCCTTCTCGTTCGAGACATAGACCGTGTAGGCCATTGCCTGGCTTGCAGAGGCCAGCAATACAACAGCCGTGACGATGGGGCGACTCCTTGCAAACATGTTCATTCCTCCACACTTCGTTGAAACTGCGTACAGGAGGATTCAGGCTCATCAACGCCCAGCGTATCCAGTTCGCTGACCTGATGCAGGAATCCTTCCTGGGGCGACACACTTACCAGCATGCGCGGAGCTGCCAGCAGCACCGGTTGGCGCAACTGACCATTCCAGGTTCTGAACGACAGGGGCACGCCCTTGAAGCCTGCCAGTTTGAAATCATTCGACAACAGATAGGAGCGCAAGTCGTTGACATCGGCCGATCCGGTTTTGGTGACTCCCTCGGCAATGGCTCGCATGGCCGCCCAGGCACTGTAGTCACGAGGGGTCATGAAGCGATTGGCCAGCTTCTCGAAACGTCGCTGAATCTGCGTGGCACCCCATTGCTCCTGAGTGCGATCCCAGGCCGTTGGCACCAACCCCTGTGTGCCCGCAACCGGTCGGGGGTCAGTCATGTGGTAACTGAAATACTCGCCGAATTCGTCCAGTTCATCGGCCAGCAATACCACGTCGTGATCACTGAATCGGCTGAACACCGGAATTTCCTGCTGGACACTGTGGTGACCGGAATCACTGCGGCGCGCGCCGGGTATGGCCGTCCAGCGCTTGTCCTCGACGATATCCAGGCCAAAGCGCGTTACGGAATGGCTCAGTGCATCGGCGAACAACTGATCCTCGGGATGCCTCCCGGTTACCAGTACCAGTTCATCCCAGCGCTTCCAGGACAGATACTGAATCAGTGCATCGGCCAGCATGGCGCGGCTGGGCGCAACATGCAGCAGATTGGCCCGGCAATCCTGATCGCGCAGACGCGTGTCCCTGGCCCGGACATTGAACAGCAGTGACTCCGCATAGGCGTCTGCCAGTGCCAGCAGATCATCAGCCTGCAGATCGGCGACCAGCAAGGTTCGCCCCTGTTCGATAAAGGGCTTGACCTGTGCAACGATATCGTCGTCCTCGGCAACAATCAGACTCTCCATGGAGTAGTCGTGCCCCAGAAAACCGCCGGTCGTCTTGTTATCGTTCAATCCCAGACGAGCCCCCGACACACCATTGTCTTCAGCGGGTTCGTCCAGCAACGACAATGGTATCGGCTCCGGCAGATCCCTGGCGATGTAAAGGATCGGCACCGGCAGAGGATCCTGCTGGGCAGCGTGCAGTGGAGCGAAGGCGCTTGCCACACAGACGAACAGACACGATGACAACCATGGAAGTCGGGTCAGTTCCTGTTTGAACCATCGCATATCCAGACCCTCGACGCGTTGCTCAGCGGATGATGAAGGTGGCTTTCTGCGTCTCGCCGGTGGTTCCGGGAATACGCAGTTCGTAGGTACCCGGACGAATGGCAATGAACTTCAACGTCGCCGTGCCCTCATCATCGAATTCCAGACTATCCATGCCCAGCGGCCGGATCTCGATGTCGTTGATGACCACTTCATCCATCCAGACATTGCGAAAAAAACCCGACCCTGCCACAGCGAGCTCAGCCGATCCATCACAGACGATATCGATGGAATAGTATTTTCCGGACTCCAGCTCATAGGCCTTGCTCGCCAGCGGCATGCCGGATGACAGCGTGATGGGCTCCAGATCCGTGGCACCACCGGTCAACAGACCAGCCTGCGCATGTACGGCAGATGCCCAGAGACTGCTGGCCAGAAACAGTCCTTTCAATAATACAAACCTGCTCATTGCTTCTCCTCTCATCGACTTTCACGTTCCTTGAGTTGATTCTTGCTACTTGATGGCCTGTCGCTGACCGGCTGCGGGTGTCAGGACTTCCGTATCGAAGTCCTCGAACAACCAGTCTTCGATTCCGTCCGCGAACCAGTAAACGCGTGTGTAGCCGTACTCGACAGCACGCTTGGCGGTGTTCCAGGACATCCAGCAATCCGTCCGACAATAGAAGACCATAGGATGGTCACTCCGCCCTTCGCTGATGCTCTCCAGATGCCTGCGCAGATAGTTCTCCGTGATCTCTGACAAAACACCGTAACCGACATCAGGCAACCACACTGCACCGGCGATACCGCGATGCTCAACCGGAAACCAGACTTGTCCTTCTGGCAGGTCATCCGGCTTGCGGTGTTCGGGAATGACGTCGATGACGGCAGCACCATCTTGCATCATCAGGCGATGCACATCAACAGCTGTTACCCGCTGCGCACCCGACAGGGTATCGGGCACTTCACTATCGTAACGTTCAAGCCGGTAACCGGCAGGCTCCTGAACGGCCGCGAAGGCAGACAGTGAAATCGCGCACAGACTGAACAACAGAACGAGGCGGTCAGGGCGCAAGTTCCAGCAACTCCCCGCGATCATTCAGCAACGGCACGCCGTAGTCGCGCAATATGTCGTCGATTTCCGGCTGAATTCTGGCCAGCACCTCGTTGACGGCGTGTTTCCAGTCGGTTTCGTTGTAGCGCACTGCCATCGACACCCGGTAGTTCATCCTCACCCGAGGGTTCTCTTCCAGCAGCGGTGTCACGACCAGTTCCTCCGGTAACTGCCGGGCAAAGTATCCGGCGATCGGCCCCCAGATGAAGGCAACGTCGGTGTCGCCTGACGCCACATCCATCACGGCCTGCCGAGCCGGTGTATTGCGACGCGTATCCGCCAGCAGATGATAGGGTCTGGCATTGCCCAACAGTCCTTTTGCTGCCAGTACATCTGCGGGAGGCGTACCGGCCACAATGCCAAGCGTCAGCGATTTCAACCGCGGGTCACTCATGGAGGTAATCGACTCTCCCAGCGAGCGAAGATGCACGATGGAGTAGGCCGAATGGTAGTAGGGATTGGTGTTCTGTACGGTTTCGCTGGTGGTGGTAATACCTGATATGAGATCGCATTGCCGCAAACGCAGCGTGTTGCGCACAAAGCCGGTGGATTGCGGGAACCAGGTGTAGCGAACGTCCCGACCCAATTCGCGCGCGATCAACTGCACGATGCGGTTCTCGAATCCCTCTTCGGCCTCATTGGAAAAAGGCAGATTGCTCGGATCTGCACAAACACGCAGATGCGCCGTGGTCAAGGCCTGCCTCCCCGACGTTGCAGCCAGGGAAGTGCCGCAGACCGACAAACCCAGAATCATGACAAGCACGACCCCGTGACAGCCACCCATGTGAAAAAGACGAGAGTACTTGCGTAGCGTGCAGAGCATCGACATGATCACAGCGCTGCTTGCCTGCTACTTGGGAATCCGTTCCGGACGCCCCGCACCCAGACCACCATTGGCTCTGGCTGTCAGATAGCGATAGATGTCGTCCAGATGCTTGGTCACGTTCTTGTCGTTGGCAAACGGCGGCATGGCATTGACGGCACCCGATGCATCCTTGACCTCACGCCCTTCCATGACGGTTTTCTTGAAAGTGGCATAGTCCATGGTCTTCAGGGACTCTGTCAGTGATGGAGCAAAACTGCTGCCGGCTGCATCCTGTCCATGGCAGGCATGGCAGGTACCGTGAAATCGTCGATAACCATTGTAGGTTCCCTTGTCCACCTTGCCGTTCTCGATGACGTATTGCGGCGCTTCACCTTCAGAGGCGGTGGCCAGAATCGGCATCAGAAAGGAGACACACAAGGCGATCGCTCGGACTTTGTTCATGAGGTGTTCTGTTGATCGTTTTCAGCGTTAGTCAAGCAATCCCGAGCAGCCCGGGCAGCAATACCCGGGGCTGACCGGACTGCAGTGTCAGCATGGTCCTGAGGGCAAAACGGCTTCCTGCTACGACCCGGTGATGAAGCTCATGTCGGTCGGCAGCGAGGACAACCGTTTTGCCCTGCTTTGCTTCGCCTACAGGGCGAAGACCGTCAGCACACCACCCAGTGAGGTATAGCTGGAGAGTGACTTGTAGGCGCCCACTGCTCCCAGACCATCGGTATCACCGGTGAGCCCGGCGGCAAAGCCGATACCGGCCCATCCACCGAGTCCGGACAGAACACCGATATACTGTTTGCCCTTGTGCTCCCAGGTCGTCACGTTGCCGATGATGCTCGACGGTGTCTTGAAGCGATAGAGCTCTTCACCGGTTTCCGCATGAATGGCTTTCAGATGACCTTCCAGCGTGCCGTAGAAAACGACGTTACCGGCCGTGGCCAGAGCGCCACTCCAGACGGAAAACGCTTCGGGAATGGACCATTTGATCTCACCCTTGGCAGCATCCCAGGCAATGAAATTACCCAGATTGTTGGTGCCATCTCCGGTTACCTTGCCTCCCGGGAACATGGACAGAGTGGCGCCGACATACGGCTGACCTGCGGTGTATTCGACTTCGAACGGCTCGTAATCCATGCACACATGATTCGTGGGCACGTAGAACAGATTGGTCTCGGGCGAATAGGCAGCAGGCTGCTGGTCCTTGGTTCCCAGAGCGGCGGGACAGATATTCGTGGAATTGACGTCTTCGCCATTCTGATGAGTACTGTATTCCGCAACCACCTGTGGACGGCCGGTCTTCATGTCGATATGCGAAGCCCAGTTCACGGCAGGGTCGAACTTCTCGGCAACCAGCAACTCACCAGTTACACGATCCATGGTGTAGCCGAATCCGTTGCGGTCGAAGTGAACCAGTGTCTTGCGCGTTTCACCCTCGATATCCTGATCCACCAGGATCATCTCGTTGACCCCGTCATAATCCCACTCATCATGTGGTGTCATCTGATAGACCCACTTGGCCATGCCGGTGTCGATGTCTCTGGCAAAGATCGTCATCGACCAGCGATTGTCACCGGGTCGCTGTACCGGGTTCCAGGTGCTGGGATTACCGGTACCGTAGTAGATGAGATTCAACTCGGGGTCGAACGAGAACCAGCCCCAGGTCGTACCACCACCGATTTTCCACTGGTCACCTTCCCAGGTAGCCATACCGGAATCGACACCTACCGGCTCACCCAGGTGAGTGGTGTTCTCCGGATCCATCAGGGTCTGGTCATCCGGGCCGGTTGAATACCCACGCCACGCCAGGGAGCCATCGTCAATGTTGTAGGCAGTGATGTGGCCTTGTACGCCGAACTCCCCCCCTGAGATGCCCAGGAAAACCTTGTCGTTGTAGACCATCGGTGCGGCCGTACCGGTCTCGCCCTTGCCCGGATCACCGTTCTTCACGGACCAGGCGACTTCACCAGTCTTTGCATCCAGCGCAACCAGCGTGGTATCGGCCTGGTGCAGGAAGATCTTTCCTTCACCATAGGCAAGACCACGATTGACCGTGTCGCAGCACATCACAGGGATGACCGATGGATCCTGTTTTGGCTCGTGCATCCACAGGATGCGACCTTCTTCGTTCAGATCCATGGCATACACGCGATTCGGAAACGGCGTGTGCAGGTACATGGTGTCACCGATGATCAGCGGTCCACCTTCATGGCCTCTCAGTACACCGGTCGAGAACGTCCAGACCGGTTGCAGATCCTTGGCATTGTCGGCGTTGATCTCATCCAGTGTGCTGTAGCGGGTATTGGCGTAGTCGCCGGTCTGCATCACCCAGTTTGCAGGGTTCGCAGCCAGTTCCTTGACTTCGTCATTGGCATTGCCAATCGATACTCCAGCTAGTGCAACGGCTATCGATGTCATTGCCGTCGTTCTGACAAGGTGTCTTATCATTACTCTCTCCACGATTGATTGAGAAATACTCAAACTGCTCAGAACAATCGGCGTTCCGCTTCGGCATTGGTGTCGACAGAGCATGCCTATGGACTCCACAAGCCCGCTGATGATGCATTCGGCTCGCAAATTCAAGGGCTTTTGATTGTCAGTCTTCATGGAACGCCACCGGGAGATGGCCACACAAGCGACTTGCATATGGGCGGGAGCATCTGTTTCCCGCTAGCCGTACAAGAGGTGAAATTCTCCCTGTATCCAAATGTACTGGTCACCTGAAAGTCTGACGCCTTCATGGTTTTGACCAGTTACATACAAACTACACCTGAATTCAAAACGGGGTCAATACGAAACGGCGGGTTCAATCACGAAATATACTTGTACCTTAGGCCCATACGGAGCCACTCGGCCAGCTCATCGAAACAACAGCAGCAGGTGGCAGATGAACAGATCGCGGATCAGCTACTCCCATTCAAGCTCTGTATAGGCCTTGGTGACGTTGCCGGGATGCACCTGCTCATACAGCTGCCAGTGGTGCCCCGAAGCCCGCTGCAGTCCGTTGTCGATGGCTTCCGACAAGGTGTTGCCGCGTTCTATCTGACCAGTCACATCCTGTCGCAATCTCTGTAGATATTGCAATTGCGGTGCAGCAACCTCCTGCCAGCTGCCCGGCTTTCCATGTCCCGGCACGACCAGGGAATAATCTTCTTCCGCCAGGCGTTGCATGACGTCCAGCCAACCAGGCAAGCTGCCGTCGAGAGAAGGTGTTCGCTGCGCAAACAGCAGATCCGAGGCAAACAGGGTGTTGCTGAGGCTGTCCAGAACGCTCAGGTCGTTATCGGTATGCGCTGTGGGATAAGCGGTGAGCAACAGATTCCTGCCACCGAGATCCAGGCTCAGCACCTCCTCGACCAGAACATCCGGTAAACGCAAGGCCTTGCTGCGATCCGCATCGAACAGCTCCGGATAACGACTCAGGTAGAAGTCTCCGCGCTGTGCCAGAGCACGTGGATAGTTGGCATGCGCAACCACTGTCACCTCTTCGGAAAATACCGAAACCGCGGCCATGTGGTCAGGGTGTATATGGGTCAGAATCACCCATTTCACCGGTAATCGGGTCTGCGCCTCGATGGCTTGCAGCAACAGCAGACCGTTGCGCGTGCTACCGCCGGGATCGACGACTGCCACAGCATCGCTACCGACAATGAAAGCGCTGTTGACGATGTCACCATGGTTGGCAGCACTCATATCCTCGTTGAGCCCCAGATGCAGATGGACACCTTCGGCCACTTCGGAGAACGTGTAATCATCATCGACCGCATGAGCCACAGGCCATGTCAGCCACAGGCATGTCAATGCCACGCAGCGCGCTGCGCTCGGTACCGAGAATATCTTCCTGCCTGTCCACATGTCCTGCCCTCTCCCTGTCTGTTGGTCGCTTTTGCCTGTCCTGCTATTCGCTGTATTCGCTGTATTCGCTGTATTCGCTGTATTCGCAGCATTCGCAGCATTCGCAGCATTCGCAGCATTCGCAGCATTCGCAGCATTCGCAGCATTCGCTTGTCATCAAACAGAATACGATAACTTGACTTTGACAACGGTAGAACACTACCGTAAGCCGACAAACAACATCGGGAGATTCACGCCAACATGAAGTCAGTTTCGGCCTTGCCTCCTTCTCGCATGACACGCTTCAGCGCCGTCGTACTGTTGTCTGTTCTGCTGTGTCTGGGTCCGGCCAATGCATTTGATCAGCTGAGCCAGGCACAATCGCTGATCTACGACACGTCGCATCTGGCCAATACCCACGAAGGCCAGCAGATCGACTATCGTTACGAATCCATCGACACGGGCGACGCCAGACTTCAGGACAAGACTACCCTGACCGTCAGCAAGACTCTGCCGGAGGACCGTCGCGATGTCGAAGTGAACTTCCTCAGTGCGGAGCGACACATGGCGCTTCCACCCTTCCAGGGTTATCGTGGCAATCCCGTCATCATCGCCATGCTGGAGCACATCGCACAGTCGATGGGCTCGGATACCGGCGGGGGCGCCTTGTACTTTCGCAACCGGATTCGCGACGCCCTGGCCGATGCGGAGCTGACCGTCGAGGAAAGTGAAGCAAGCTACGCCGGTAGCCAGCTGAATACCCGCAAGCTGACGTTCCGCCCGTTTATGAATGACACCTTTCTCGGCGGCGATTCATCGTTCTATCGCAATACCGAGTTCTCCATTCGATTCAGCGACCAGGTACCCGCCGGGGTCCTGGCCATCACCGTACACGCCGAGTCTGATGAAGCACTGTTCCATCGACAATTGAGCCTGGAATGACAAACGCCATGACCATCAGGACCTCCCCGCCACATTCTCTGTGGCGCTGCCTCTCCATCACCGGTTCGCTGCTGGCCCTGCTGTGCACTTCGGTAGCCGCCCACGCCGAGGAATGCAAGGCCACCACCCATGACTACCCGACAGCTGCCATAGCCGATTACGTTCTCGGTTGCATGGCGGCCAATGGCAACAGTTTCGAATCGCTGCACCAATGCTCCTGCAGCATCGATTATATTCGCGAGCGCATGAGCTTCGAGGACTACGAAAAAATTCAGACAATCATGCAGGTACAGCAGAATCGTGGGCAGCGAGGCCTGTTCTATCGGGATTCCAACTGGGCCAAGGAGCGTGTGGACGCGCTGCTTGGCATTCAGGCCGAGTCCACTCTGCGCTGCTTCTGAGCGTGGCGCCAGAGCGTCATGAGCGGCTCATCGAGGCCGATTTTTCGTAATGATTGCCTTTTGAATCCATGGCAATGACGCTCAGTGTTTTCGCCTTGCGTCCGGCTTCGAAGGCAAGTCGGACAACCGGGTTTTCGCTCATCGAGAAATTGGTTTCGATGTCCAGTATCCGCACGCCATCCAGCTCGGCCACGATATTGTTGACGTAGAATGCCGGAATGTAGTTCCTGGATACCTGATCGAACTGCATGCCGGAATTGTTCGGATGACTGATCTTGATGACGGCTTCCGAATACGGCAGCTCATCACTGTCGTTCACTTCGTCAAGCAACAGTTTCATCTTGCCGGCGCGCGCCATGGCTGCATCCATGTCGGACAACGCCGGTGCTGAACAGCCACCTGATGCCTTCACGAAGCGTTCGCTCATGTGCAGCTCGCCATTGTCCAGAACAGCCACGGCCCGGACATGTGTGTATTCGTTGATGCGAATCCGCGTTTCCAGCGCATGCCAGTACCCGGCCTCCTCGGTGAAACGAAAAATGCCGGCCAGAGGCAAAGGATTCTGGTCGACAAACAGATAAAGCTCACGAATCTGCCGATGTCCGTCGACAGCGGTAATCGTGATGGGTACCGTTGCCGCATCGTAGGCACGCTTCGGGGCATCGAGGGACACCAGTTCATCACCGGTATGCACAACCGTGTCACCGAAGTAGGATCGCTTCAGCTGCTGCCAGCGTTCGTCCTGTGCCTCGGCATGGCTCATGCCCAGTACAACGACCAGCAACATGACAAGCCCGAGTCTCAGGGAAAATGCCTGTTTCATTGCGCGTTTCAACATGATCGCCTCCAGGTGCCTGCCGATCACGGACATCGTTTGACATCCAGCTACCGAGAACTCACACTCGATGTGCTCTACGACAGGTTTCGCTTCATTGCTGCACAAGCTATACCACGGATGCCGCGCCGAGAACAAGAGAATGCGATGTCGATCCCGTACAGACAATGCAGTGCAAGAATGAGAGAGCCGGAGCTCTGCAGCACCCGTGTCTAGTCGTTCTCGGCACAAGGGTCAGTGGCTCTTCGGCAGCCTTTTTCTTGCACTGCCCTGTGCCTTGCTTGTCTTGTACCTCTGGCACGGGCTGCCAGCGGCCACATACACAGACGCCATGGCTACCGGGCAGTACCAGCGGGCCGCCAGGCTGCTGCAGCCGGAGATCCTTCGCAACAACCCTCAGGCGCACAATTCGCTGGCCAATCTGCATTACCTGGGTCTCGGCGTGGAGCGCGACTATCGCAGGGCGGCACTGCTCTATCACGCGGCCGCCGCCCGGGGGTTTGCCGCTGCACAACTCAATCTGGGTCATCTCTACAGGCAGGGCCTGGGGGTCGACAAGGACATTGAACGCTCCTACGCCTGGTATGTCCACGCCGACATTGCCGGAAGTCCGTTGGCTGAATACTATCTGTCCCGCTTGTCCGCCGAACTGACGCTGACGCCACTGCAGATGCAGAGCATTCGCGAACGCTGGCAGACACTCGAACAGCTCTCGGCAGAAGCCTTGTGAACAGACACCGTGCCAGTCAGAGCGCTCACCAGTACCCACACCTGCAGGTCTGGCTGCTGCTGATCAGCCTGACGGGCTTCGGCGTGTATGTCCTGCACGATCTGCGCTACCTGTCGCTGGTCGTGTCACTGGATCGCAGCTTCATGGCCTCACTGACCCTCACGCTGCTGCTGATCGCCACGGCACATTGCGGTTGGCATGTGGCGTTGTTGAGCAGTCATATTGCTCAACTGCAGCGTTGGCTGAATGACTCTGTCTCGAGGGACGATGACGTCTGCCTCGCATCCGGCCCTTCTGCATCCTTCCTGCGAACCTGGTTCGAGGATTTACAGGATATTCCCGTGACCGCGGACGCCAGTGTTCGCGATGGTCTGGTGGAAATCACCGCCGAGCGTTTCAGAAGCATCGTGGACCTCGGCTGGTTTTTCGTCGATCTGTCAATCCGATTGGGCCTGCTGGGTACCATCATCGGTTTCATGCTGATCTTCGCATCCCTGACAGACATCAGTATCGAAGGAGGCGATGAACTGCAGACACTGCTGATTGCCATGAGCGGCGGCATGGGCACGGCCCTGCTGACAACGCTCACCGGACTGGTCACAGCCAGCGTTCTGAGCGTCCAGTATCTGGTGCTGGATCGTGCCAGTGAACAGCTGAATGCCTTGCTGTTGCGCGTCAGCCATCGCTACCGCGCCATTCCCGACTCGGCTGACCCGACCAGTCGTCCCCGGGTGCCGCTGCCTGAAGCCGACTCTCATGTGCGCAGTGTCGCGCACGAGCAGACCCCGCCGGGTTCGTCGTGAGACGCACCGCTCGTCGCGGCTACCGTGCTTCGATGGCCGGATCGGATCCGTTCACCGACCTGCTGTTCAACATATTGCTGGGTTTCATCCTGCTGTTCTTTCTGGCCATTCTGTTCATCAATCCCGATGAACAGACTGGCAAGATCGATATCGACGCACAGTATGTGATCACTGTCAGCTGGCCGGACAACAGTCCGGACGATGTCGATACCTGGATAGAGGATCCTGATGGCAACACTGTCTGGTTCCGCAATCGCAGCAGCAACCTGGTACACCTGGATCGGGATGACCGCGGTTTGCTCAACGATACGTTGCTGATCAACGGACAGGAGGTGCAGAACCCGCTGAATCAGGAGGTGGCAGCCATTCGCGGAGTACTTCCCGGAGAATACGTGGTGAACGTGCACTACTACCAGAG
Source organism: Granulosicoccus sp. 3-233 (assembly GCF_052681095.1). Taxonomy (NCBI): domain Bacteria; kingdom Pseudomonadati; phylum Pseudomonadota; class Gammaproteobacteria; order Chromatiales; family Granulosicoccaceae; genus Granulosicoccus; species Granulosicoccus sp. 3-233. The sequence continues at coordinate 760 of NZ_JBQYLE010000012.1, read as the reverse complement.
CGAGACTGCAACACCGGTTCCGGTATGGGTCAAAGTGGCCAAGGTCAACCCGGTGTATACCGTTGCATACTATGGTGTAACGACACTGGAGAGTGAAGGAGACGAACAGACGGCCGTGCGCTTCACGATAGCCGCAAATGGCAACATCAACGCCATCAACCAGCTACCGAAACGACTCGTTCCACGATAGACCACACCGCCGGGATATCACCGTCCGTCGGTCATGGGAGATTCCGATACCACAATTCGACACCACAGCACTGATCATCGCGTATATCGCCCTGGCGACGCTATTGCTGGGATTCAACCTGTATTCCAGCTGGAACTGGATGGTCAAGAGCATTGCCAACATCGTCATGGTGTTGTTCTTTGCCGTGGTCTATCACTCATGGCCCGGCCTCCTCGGCTGGCCGACGGATCGGGACCTGCCAGCGCAGTTCTATCTGCACGCCGTGAATGTTGCCGAACCTGATCGGATCTACCTGTGGGGCACCGAATTCCGCCAGGGTCTGGCTCAGACACGACCTCGAGCCTACAGCCTGCCCTATACACCGGCATTGCATGACGAGGTCAACAAGGCTTCGCGCACACTGAAGAAGGGTTTGCCTGTCATCGCTCAGATCACATCGGCTTCCGCAACCATCACTCAAACTACAATACTGGAACAGATTCGCGACAATGAGCGCCAGATCGAATTCATCGATGCACCCCAGGGACTGATTCCAGGAAAGGATTGACCACAACCACCAGAGGCAAGCAT
>NZ_JBQYLE010000011.1:0-257715 GCF_052681095.1 Granulosicoccus sp. 3-233 | reverse complement strand
ATCTGCTTGAGCATAAGCGAGCGAGGACACAGAAGCGTCGAACTCACTTTCAGTACGCGCAGATACAGACACTGCGGAATGAGCTGATCAATCGAGCCGGGCGTTTGGTGAATAATGCAGGCAAAGCTATTCTGGAGATCGGAATCAACCCAAAACTCCTGGTAACCTTTCAGGCATACGAGCGATCCGCTCAAAACGCGGCGTAGTTTTGTCACATTGAGGCTAACCCTCTAGAGAGTGCGACCTTTCCACGGCGCACTGAGATTCTCGGGCTAGTCGATTGTCTGGTCAAAATGTTGGCTAGTCTAAATGGGTGGTGAGCGTCCAGATTCATTATGTTATAGATATTTACGGCTGCTTGGTTATCAACCGTTGTCACTAACGGTTGGTAAGTCATTTCTGCGTCGCGATTGAATCTTGTCATGGGACAGAAACAAAACGTAGATGAAGTTGACAGTCAAGTACATTTTAATCTGTATGCAGGAATTTCGGATATGCCAATTTGATTGTTGATTGATAATGACCTGGCGACAGAGGAAACCACAGGAAATTGTGTGGGTAGCTGTTCGCTTGCAGCGCTATTCGAATAGTCCTGATAATCAGTGGGAGGTAGTCCAATGAACCCCGTTGCATTGCTCGCAATCTTCGTCGCCTTGTGGTCACTAACTCATTTCTGGATTGTGCCACTGTTGCAATCTGGTTGGAAGACGAAAAACTTGCATCAGAAAGTGGCAAAGATCGGCATACTCGCCGCGTGTGAAAAGCTTAGAGATGCTGCTGGTGCCGCACTGCTGTCTCTGTGTCTAGTGGTGTTTCTGATCTGGTTGTTCGATCTCTTCTCAGGCATTGACCATTCGGCGGGTCAGTCCCTGATAAATGGTTTGACGAGTCTTCATCGGTCCGTTAGTGATTTCGTGGAAAACTACGCCACCACGGCTATTTGGATCGGCATCATCGGATCGGCTATCGCCTTGTATCTGGTGGCTAGACATGCCAGGTCGCGGGTGGTCGCAGCATGGACGACGAGAGCCGAACAGATTTTCGAGCAATTGAGCGCTGATCCGAACCGTCTTCTTGCGTACGCCGATGAGCCTGAGTTGTCCGAATTGGTGGAACGGGTCGCCGGGTTGTTACGACGGCTTTCCGAGATGGGCGTGTCCAAGGAGTTGCTGGCTGAGCGTGAGCAGTTGAGGGCGGAGCTGGGCGATCTGTTCTCTCTGACTGCGATGGAGATTGCACGCAAGGAGCTCGATGTGGAGGAGGTTCTTTCCGTGAATCAAACGCAACAGCCTGAGGATCAGCCGAATCTGCTGGCGCGCGTGCTGTCTAGCAGGCGGCTCTCGGCTGACCTTGAGCTGGTTAATCGTCCACTATCCATGCTCGTCACCGCATTGCTGGTGATCTCATTGATCGGATGGACGTCGGAGCCGCTCGCCGATAGCATGCGGCTAGCAGTGAACAACCTGCGTGTCCACTCGCTGCAGGCCGATCTCGAGCGGGAAGTCAATACGGTAGTCGAAATCGCGGAAGTCGAAGAAGACGACGGCACGGACGACGAGTTGTTTGACCTCGATGCTGCCGAACGTGTCGCTCGCGTGTCTGCGCATGTGGCGCGAGTCAGTCTTCAGCAGATGATGCAATCCGGTATTCTGGAGCGAAGCGCCGGTGTTCGGCCAGCGAGGCATTCGCGCACCGATTTCGTGCGAGCTGCCGTTCTGCGGCAAGAGATAGCATCGCCGATTGGTAGGTCGGAACGCTTGCGAGCTGCGGCCAGCGAAAGTATCGGCCCTCGTTTTCAGGAACCTGAAACGGTACTACGTCGAATCGAGCGAGATCTGGCACCCGTCCTCGAGGCCTTGGATCGACGAGACCCAGGCTTGCTGGCAAGGCTGCATCAGCGAGTGAATCAACGATACGGCATTCCCATGGGAGCTCTGGATGCGCAAGGGAATCTCATTGCGAGAATGGTTGGGCAGACCTTCAGTGCCGGTGGTGGCAGCCTGGACAACGAGCTGGCCAGGCAAGGTGCAGATTTGGCTCGGGAAATCGGGGAGAAGGCCGTTGGAAAATGGTCAAGAGCGTACGCCAATCACTTGGTGGTAGAGACACTGCTGGGACAAGCGCACAGTGAAGTGGCCGAAAAAATGAGATCATTCCGGTTCAGCTTGACCCCGGAATCGGAAACATTGGTACGCCAGGTGGCATCGGATTCGGCCAGAGGGTGGAGAGCCACGGCGGCGGAGGCGGTCGATCAGCGGATTGCCAGTCAAGTGGCGCAGAGCGTTGCCGATCGCGCCCCTGTTAATCAACGCGCGGCTATCGTGAGGAATTTTGGTGGCTACTCCGAGATTTTCCCGACAGTGGCCCAAGGTATCAGTGAAGGCCTAGGACAGGCCATTGGGCAAGATGCTCCGCGTCGATCGTCATCGACGAATTTCCGCACAGCCTCTCGAAGCTTCAAGGTGCGTGGTGTCCTCTTCGGTCAAGATCCTGAAGCAGATGATTTCGATGTGAGACAAGTCGACTGGAAGTGGCAGGGTGAAGGTCAAGTATCGTTGAGTATCGAGAACGGTGGCAGTGCCCATGAGATCGGTGTGTTTGATGCGGGCATCCTCAATCAGGCTCTGCGCTATGCAGCAGACCAGCGAGTGGTCGCTGTCACCATCACGCCGGGCGATGGGAATCTCATGTCTCGGCTGACCTACCTACACCCGGCTTTAGCCGATACGCCGTTGGGCTGTCGCGTTATCGAAGCGGACCGCCTCGTGGACTCCTTTACCTTCAACACTGAAGAATCTTTGGTCGACCCGCGATTGCGGGACATTGCCGAGCAGCGCATGGCCATCCGTCGCTGGCAATATTTCGCGATGATTGCCGAGGGCATTGCTGCGGGCGATGAGTCGTACTGCTCCGCAGCCGGGTTTCAGAATGTGGTGGCTGACGGTGTGGTAGTGCCAGAGGATCTGGCCATGCGCTCACGAGAGTTCATGGATACAGACCTCGGGGAGCAAGCTTCCTCCGTTCTGGTGGAGAAGACCTTGGCTTGCGCGGCGGGCGATCCGGTTCAGGCCGGGCAGTGCCTGTGCGACGGCTTTCAGGGAACCAGTCTGCCGATTCGTTACTGGTACCTTGAGGACCATACTTCCCAGTTCAGGGAGAAAGAACGCAGATTGGACGATAAGTTCGAGTTTGCGGCCTTGTCAGACAACGCTCTTGACCACGTTGATCTTTGGCTGCATACCACTTTTGCTGCTCGCAGTCGCTACGACGGTAGGGCCGATGAGTCCACCGCAAAGGCACTGGATTTTTCGGTGGATCAGATGAAACGCGTCAACGGTATATTGAAGGAAGAAAAGATTCCCGAATACGCGATAGAAACCCTTGGAATGTCCGCAGACGAATTCATGATTCCCTTGGGGCAGTTCCTGGTATTGCAGAGATTCTTCCGGGCATCCTTCAATGACAGACTGGGGGAACAATTTCCCTTGGGTAGGTTGATCGAGCTCGAGCAACAGACCCGGCAATACGTTGAATACCAGCCTACAATGCGGTGGGAGCCTGTGCCTGGTAACGAGCAGCAATTTTATCAGGCTCTTGAAGGTGCTGGCGAAGAGGCGGTTTCTCTATTCGACAACCACTACTCAGATATCTGGAACCGCATCGAAAATAACCTGCCCATGTGTGGTCCGTCCTCAACACACCACGGCGTATCAACTCTTCAACGTCCGTAGTGTATCGGAAGGTGCAAGAGGGTGAGGGATCAGAAGCGCAGGGCACCGCCTTTAGTACCGAAGGTACTGCAGCCGACAGGCGGAACCCTGGTAGATTCCGACGGCGCAGCCGACCACGGATGGATCTCATCAATGGGTGTCCGTAGGATACATCTTGCCATCAAGGCACTGACCGAGCAGACAGGATCGCTGATCCGAAGCCGCGAGATCCGTAAATATATATCGTTGTAAACCGTAGTTTTACGCCGAATGGGAACGCCACTCTAAATACTAACCGGTAGTTACAGGTCATTTGAAACTAAATGCAAATCGAGTGACTAAGAAAAAGTCGCGCCACGCCGCGACTTGATCCGTTGGTTGAACGAGCCCGACGTCGTATCGGTGGCTCTTCTTTTATAGTAGATAAATTGAATGGGGCGTTGTCTTGCCGGCGGCATGGCCTTGTTCAGGGCGAGCGCGGCTCTCACCCTGATTGATAATCATCTGTGCGATTGTCATATAATGCAGCTAAGACCCTCAATCGTCGGCAAAGCTGCCTCGCAAACCCGGAATCATCCGATGACGATTTCGAAGCAGCGCCACTCCAAGCCATTCCCATGACCGCAAGAACGCTGTGCTGAAAAAACAGTCGATTCCACCTGACTATCTGAAAGCCTTCCAAACCCTGCTATTTCTCATCACTCATTTGGTCCCCGCTGTGTATCAACCTGCCACAGCACGAAATCCATTATCAACAGCTCCAAACCATAATCATCAGGTATTGCCTCCGCACCGATCTTGTTTCTTTGCATTTCTCGGGTACTGAGGTGGAGTAACAGGGACGTAAGGATAGCGTCCGCGCTGTTTGGTTGCCGTTGTGCTTGGGTCGCTTCCACCGCGCACATAAACCTTCGACGGATCATAAGCCGGCCCAAAGTCCCACGATGGAAAGCGGCCGTGCTTCATGGCGTTCTGAACGAAGATGCGCTTGCGCTGTGATGTCCTGATACGCTGGTCGAGATCATCTTCATCCCAGCGTGCCTGCATTTCGGCAAACATCGCGTTCATGGCGTCCTGATAAGCGGGATCTTCCGACAAATTGACCAATTCAAGCGGGTCTTTTTCAAGATCAAAGAGCATCTTCGGATCGGTCCGGCTGTGTACCAGTTTCAGGTTACCCTTGATCATGATCAGTGCGGGGGCATAGAGGCCTTCGCCGTTGAATTCAATGAATATCTTGTCGTCAGCGCTTCCACGAGCAGGTAAATCGAACAGGCTGCGCCCGTCATGAGGGGCTACATAGCTGTCGAATTTTCCATCGCTTGCAATGTCCACAAAGGTCGGCAGCAAATCAACCAGCGAGACCAGCGCGTCTTCCCGGTGGCCGGCTTTCAGTTTTGGACCCTGTGCAATCAGTGGTACCCGGACCGATGCCTCATAAGGGTTGAACTTGAACCACATACCTCGTTCTCCCAGCATTTCACCATGGTCTGATGTAATGAAAATATAGGTATTGTCCAGCTGACCAATGCTTTCAAGCGTCTCTACCAGACCGCCAATCAACTCATCGAAATGAGTGACCATCGCAAAGTAGCCACGACGCGCGTTGTAGAGTTGCTCCGGCGTGATATCGAACTCGTCTTGCCGGATGGTCAGAAAATACCTCTGCGCCCAGGGGTCGCGGTCTTCATAGGGTATATGCGCGACTTCGGGCTCCGGGATGTCGATGCCCTCATACATGTCCCAATACTTCTTGCCAGCGACGAATGGGTTATGAGGTTGCGTGAAAGAGACATGCAGCATGAATGGCCTGTCATCAGTCGATCGCGCGTGGTTGTACATCTCTTGCCTGGCGGCGCTGAACACTTCCTCGTCGTAATCGATTTGGAGATTTCGCTCGCAATGCCCAGCCTCGACTACGCTCAGAAGGCTCATGACTGAAGGAGCATAGGGCTCGTCTGTCTGATCCCAATCTGCAGTCCAGGCAAAGTCGGATGGGTAGATATCCGTGGTCAAGCGCTCCTCGAACCCGTGAAGCTGATCAGGGCCCACAAAATGCATCTTGCCGGAAAGTGTCGTCTTGTAGCCAAGCGTGCGCAAGTAGTGTGCGAAGGTCGGCTCCGATGGCAGAAATTCCGCACCATTGTCGAATACGCCAACATCAGACGGCAATCGACCGGTCATCATCGACGCCCTCGACGGACCGCAAACCGGATTGTTGCAATAGCTGTTGGTGAAGGTTGTTCCGTTCCTGGTCATCTTGTCGATGTTCGGCGTAATGGCGTAAGGTTTGCCATAAGCGGACAGGCACAGGGCAGTCATCTGATCGGCTTGGATGACAAGGATATTCGGGCGAGACATGGCAGAATCCTGATTATTGAAAATTTACCTTCGGCCCGCGCAACTGAGGCGAACCGAAGGGCGGAGGTGACGAATCAGCCACCCGTTCTGGCGACGAACTCCTCGATACCTGGCACATTGATTTCGCGGTAGTAGCGTAATGCACCAGGGTGCAACGGAGAACCAAAACCGTTGAGGATCGTGTCTGCGGACACTCTGCTGAACGCGTGATGTACTCCTGCCAGAGCGTCAAGATTTTCGAAAATCGCCTTGGTCATCTGATAGACCCGTTCTTCGGGTACATCAGCCAGGATTACCAGTCCATTCGCCAGCCCGTACGTTGGGGTGTCGTCTTTGACATCTTCATAGGTGCCGCTCGGAATGGACAGCCGGAAGTAGGGTGGATAATCCGCACGCAGGGCATCAAGGAAGTCGTCTTCGACGGGAATAAGCTTCAGATCGCGCTGCGCACTCAGCTTGATCAACGGGGCAAGTGGGAAAGACCCGTTCCACAATGCAGCGTCGATGTTGCCGTCACTCAGCATGTCAACCATATCGCCCAGGCGAACCCGGAAAGGTTCAAAATCCTCACCAGCGACCTTGGCCATCAGTGCGTTTGCATCAAGCATGGAAACGCCACCCGGCTGGCCCATGCCAATGCGCTTGCCCTTGAGGTCTTCAATCGAGTTCACAGGCCCACCTTCAAGCGCAATGATGTGCATGGCAACCGGCGCAATCGACATCCAGGCCATGACCTTGCCGGCCTCCGAGCCTTCGTAGTTCCCAGTGGCCGTATAGGCTTCATAGGCGGACAAGGACGTTGCCATCGAGGCTTCCATTTCCCCACCTTGCATCAAAGCGATATTGGCTACATAGCCTTTGGTTTCTTCGGCCGTAGCTTGCACGCCCTCCACGTTCTTGTTGATCACATCGGCGATACCTGCCGACCAGGTGTAGGCGGTACAGGTTACGGGGCAGGAGCCGATTGACAAGTAGTCCGCGGCCTGTGTGAAAGTCGGGACGACCAATGTGGTCGCTGTAAAGAGAATGATCTTGAGGTCAAGCTTCATCTGGTATCTCCCTCCGGGGTTTGATTTTGTGGTTATTACCCTGTCTTGGTTTCTGTTTTTGCCAATGGTGTAGCTCGGCGTGATGTCCAATAGACAAGGGCTGCTAAAATTGCGAAGGCGGCAAGATCAATACGCCAATCCGAGTTCATGAAGAAAATGGCGGCTATCGCAAAGATGAGACGTTTGACCATGCTCAGACGGTCAGTGAAATACCCCATCAGGGCGGCGCTGGCACAAATGCCGCCCAGGATCGCAGTGACGAAGGACAAGGTGATCTGAACCCATGTCACCTCCAGTCCCAGGATCGCGGGGTCATAAACGAAGAAGTAGGGGACTGCAAATGCTGCCATGCCAAATTTGCAGGACAGCACCGCTATTTTGAGAGGGTTGCCGTTTGCAATTGAAGCTGCAGCATAGGCTGCCAAGGCTACGGGCGGAGTTATTGATGACAGCATTGCTGAATAGAGAACAAAGAGATGCGCCGCCAGTAGGCTGACGCCGAGGTCTACCAATGCAGGGGCCACCAGTGTGGCAACCAGGATGTAGGCCGCTGCGGTCGGTAGGCCCATGCCCAGAACAAGACAGGTCAGCATCGTCAAAACCAGCGCCAGAGGCAGCGAGCCGCCCGAAAATGCGACAACCAGGGTCGAGAACTTCAGTCCGATACCCGTCAACGTGATGATCCCGATGATTACACCTGCAGCGGCACAGGCCAGAGCGACGGGGATAACCGCGTTGGTGGCAGCGATACAGGTATCGACAATCCGGCGCGGAGTGAGGGCAGTTGCCCTGTTCAAGTAGCTAACCATGGTGGAGGCCACGATCGCCCAGAATGACGACAACATGATCGAATTGCCGTTAAGCAGCATGCTGACGAAAACCGGTAATGGGATCAGAAGGTAGGAATGCTTGAGGATCGACCCCCATTCCGTAATCGAATCTGCATCACGTAAGGCCGGGATGTTGCGCTTGATGGCCTCGAAATGGACCATTGCCAGTAGAACGGCGTAGAAGATTACCGCTGGCAGGAACGCGGCTTTGGCGATAGTCAGATAGGAGGTTTCGGTGAATTCCGCCATGATGAAGGCCGCCGCGCCCATGACTGGCGGCATCAATTGCCCACCGGTAGACGACACGGCTTCAATTGCTCCAGCTGCTTCCTTGCGGTATCCACTTTTACGCATCAGAGGGATCGAGATTGGTCCCGTTGTCAATACGTTGGCAACCGCAGTACCCGAAATCATGCCCATCAGGCTGGATCCGACAACTGCCGCCTTCGCGGGCCCACCGCGCATCCGTCCGGTAAGAGCGGTCGCAAAATCCATCAATACCTGACCTGCGCCGGTCTTCTCGAGTAAAGCGCCGAGCACAACGACTCCAGTAACAAAAGTCGCACTCACGCCCAGCGGTGTGCCGAAGATGCCACCCCCTCCGAGATAGATCTGTGATGCTACCCGCTGAAGTGAATAGCCACGATGCGCCAGTGGGGCGGGCAAATAGGACCCAAATAGTCCATAGAGAATGAAAATGCTGGCAAGCAGGATGATTGGCCAACCGATGGTGCGGCGACAGGCATCGAACAGGGCAATGACTAGTATGGCGCCAAAATAGATCTCGTATTGCGTTATCGACCCGTACCGATTGTTGATCGCATCGAAATTGAACAGTTGATGGCCCGTCGCAATTACTGATCCGACGAGCATGAGAATGATCCAGGCCTGCCTGATCAGAACAGCCGGGCCTTGTGCATTGTCGGTATCGCGGAGGAGTGTCGCCTTGAGAGACATTGAGAAAACGAGGATCATCACAAGCAAAAGATGAGCGCTACGTTGGATGCCATCCGGATAGACGCCAAAGAAAGCGGTATAAAGCGTTAATCCGACAAGGATTACTGCAGTAATCGAGATGACAAGCGAGAGAGCTTTGGCGTACGCCGAATCACCCATGGAAAGCATCCTCTGAGTGTTTTGACGTGCGCGCAAACCGGTCGTAGTCAAAACGGTTGGAATAACAAAACGCGTGCAAAGCCAGCAGCGCCGCAGATTCCACCGAGGCTATCGTGCCCTTCACCAATTGGTAAGACCCTTGCGGATCGTAGTCGAATTGATGCTTCAGTACGGCCTCAAGTGCATTGAAATAGCAGTCATTCGCGCCAAGATAGCCGCTGATGATCATCAACTTCGGGCCCAGAAGTTTGGCGACACTATCCAGCGCAGGGGCGAGTTGTTCACCGGCCTCAGCAACCAGATCGGTGGCTTCCGGGTCATTGAGGGCGGCTAGCAGGGAGTTGGCATAGAATGATAATTTCGATGTGTCAAAAGCCCGATGGTCCAACTTGCCCATCCGCGACAACAGTCCAAAACCCGTTGCCGAGAGGTTGAGACAATCATGTCGATCGCATACGCAAACCAGAGGCCGATCTTCTGCCCGAAAATGTCCCAACTGACCGGAAATTCCGGAATTTCCTCGCACCAAACGGTGGTCCGAAACCACACCCGCACCAACGAAAGTCGCGACGTGAATCAGCGTGAAATCGGCAACATTGCGCGCGGCACCAAACCGCATTTCTGCAATGGCTAGTGCATTGGCTATGTTTTCAATTTCGACAGGTAGATTGATCACCTTCTGGATTTCGCGACGGAACTGACCACCGTCGTTTAACCAGCCAAAGTAGTCGGATTTCACGATCTCACCACGGTCGGGCAATGTTCTGGCGGACAGTGCTACTCCGACGCCGGCAATTCGATCAACGTCTATACCAGAGGTTTCAATCAAGTCTCGCAACGCATGGGCGTAGACCCGAGCGGCATCAGGCACATTGTCAAACGGAACATTGTCAAGACGACTGCTCGCGCGATGCTGACCATCCGCGTCACAGATCGACACTTCCGAATGATAGGCAGACACCGTGATCCCTACTGCAAACAAGCCATCCTTCACGATATGAAGGCCGGTTTTCGGTCTGCCGACGTGCTTCTTCTTTGTTCCGGACTTGGCTTTTTCCCTGGCGTTGGATTCTTCGATGATGCCAGCGGCCAGTAACTCTCTGACAATTCGGGTTGCGGCCATTTCCGAGAAGCCGCACATGCGTGCCAACTCAGCTCGAGAAATGCCCGGCTCCGCCTTGATTCGCGACAGAATCATCCCTCGGTGGGTTTTACGAAGGCTTGAAGGTGTCGCGCTCGCATTTGAATTAATAACCATATGTTGGATAGTAATTCACGACGAGCGATTTTTTCAAGCATTTTTTACGGGCTGCAGGATTATGAGCCGTTCGAAGCGAACATCCTGGGATCCACGCTTTGGAAAATCCGTTTTGAATCAGATGCTTGTCTTGGCTGTATGACAGATTACCTTGAATTCAAGGCACTGGAGGTCAACGTCATTCAATGATCCGGAATCGCTCACCAAAAGATAATTACCGTCTGCAGTGAGCAATAATTCATGTCTTCACACCGTCAAATATTCAACTGTCACGCTTATAGTGAAAGTCAGGTACTTGTCTGACGAGAGGCTGGTCTCGACAATGCCCGGTACTGTCGCGAATGGGATCTTGACTTGCGCAGGTCTATGTCAATTCTGGTGCTGTTGACTCCAGATTTAGCCATCGCGGACTTTCATTGTCAGCTGGGGGCAATTTGGGCCTGGATCCCCCTGCGTCGACTTCCAGGAGTTGAGCATCAGATAGCACTCCGCCATCAAATGCCTGCTCAGGGGGGCTGGGGGAATTGATGAGCCGATTACGTAGACAGAATTCCAATAAGGCCGGCAATCAGGCGGATACAACCTTGCACTAATAGCAATACACAGCACGCCTCATCATGAGCCTGTTGATTATCGATTTGTATATCAAACAGTCGCATAGTCAACCCAATTCTGAGTTAAGAAATCCGGGTGGATTTCAGTACAGACCATGGCGGAGAAGTGGTTGCCGTGGAATTATCCAACCGGAAAGTGAACAGTCGGTTGTTAGGTCATTTGTTCGATTATGTTGTGTACTACAGCCATGAGCTCACTCAGATCAAGAGAACAAGGATTGGGAAGAGGCATTGCGATCGTTCCTCGGAACCAGGCAACTACCTGCCGTCCCAGTAGAGAAACCCCCACGACTCTGATACCTTGCAATGTAGCGTTGTCATTTATGCTGAAACACAGGAGTGTCCTGTATGAATTACCCCAGTCGCGCCATATTGTACGCCACGCTCGTCACCGTCCTGAGTGCTTGTTCCAGCAACGATGACGGTGACTCGACAGGGGGCGTCGTCGGGGGTGGTCTGCCGCTGATAGCAACCGATGGTACGGTGGAGGCAAGCATACGATTCACGACGGGAGGCGTGCCGCACATCCGCGGTGAGGATTTCGCGTCGGTGGCCTTCGGTGCGGGTTATGTGCAGGCCAGCGACAATGTGTGTCTGATTGCCGAGAGCATCGTCAAGGTACGAGGGGAGCGTTCGCTGTTTTTCGGCCCGGGTGAGAACAATGCCAATATCCTGTCTGACTTCTCATACAGGATCATCACTGCGCCGCCTGGCGGTGCTCAGAGTGTGGAACTGACTCCGGCCAGTGAGGCACTGATTGACGGTTTTGCTGCCGGTTACAACCAGTACCTCAGGGAAACAGACAGTGGTGAGCTGCCTCCAGCCTGTCGAGATCAGCCATGGGTGCGGGAAATCACGCGCGAGGATCTGGTGGCCTACTACACCTCCGTTGCGAAATATGCCAGTGGTGATCTGTTCGTAACCGGTGCCATCTATGCGGCGGTGCCGCCAGGCAGCTCTGCACAAGCTACGGTGGTCGTCGATGAAAGCAGCAGTGCCAGTCTTTCCTCGTGGCAGAATATCAACCTGAAGGAGGCGGTCTCACTACGCCTGCCGAAAGAGACGGGCCTGGCCAGCAATGCCTGGGGCATTGGTGCCGAGCTGTCGGAGGGTGGTCGCGGTGCGCTGTTGGCCAATCCGCACTTTCCCTATAGCGGGCCACGTCGTCTGTACCAGATGCACTTGAGTGTGCCGGGACACTACGACGTCAATGGCGCAACGCTGACCGGTGTGCCATTGCCATTGATCGGTTTCAACGAATCGGTGGCCTGGTCACACACGGTCAGTACCGGTACTCGGTTCACCTGGTATGAGCTGACATTGGCCGAGGGCGATGAGCGTGCCTACGTGAAGGATGGTGAGACCATTCCCTTCACGGCGCGCACCATTCAGATTGCCGTGGCGAACGGTAGCGACACGCCCACGCTACTGGAACGCGAATTCCTGTTCTCCGAATACGGTCCGATGCTGGCCGCTGACCTCATCACCAATGGTGCACTACCGGCCTGGGGTGTCAATGGTACCGCCTATACCTATCGCGACGCCAATGACGATGTGTCGGCGATGATAGATAGCTGGCTAGGCATGGGCATGTCGCAGAATCTGGACGATTTTCAGCAGGTGTTCAAGGCGTGCGGCAGTACCTTGTGGACCAATACCGTCTATGCCGACGCTGATGGTAATGCCTGGTACATCGATTCTTCGTCGGTGCCGCACCTGTCCGATGAAGCGCTGGCGGTCATCGACGCAAAGCGTACAGCCAGTGCCGACTACGCGCAGCTGTTCGACAATGGCATCACCTTGCTCGACGGCAGTACCTCGCGCGACGATTGGGTCGAAGGTGATTGCCTCGGACGGGTGCCTTACGATAAAAAGCCGGCGCTGGCGCGTCGCGATTTCGTGCAGAACTCCAATTCCAGCCACTGGCAGAGCAATCCGGCGGAGCAGCTGACCGGTTTCTCCGCCCTGTATGGCGATGAATCCTTGCCGGTGAACGAGCGCACGCAACTGGGACTTCGCATGTTGCAGAACCCGGACGAGCCCGGCTTTGCGGCAACCGCTCCGGCAGGTCAGGACAGCCTGTTCGGTGCCGGCGAGCTGCTCGATGTGATCTGGAACAACCGTGGTCTGTATGCCGAATTGGGGCTGCCAGAGTTGCGTGAACGCTGCGTACTGATCGCAGATACTCCGGTGCCGAACAGCTCCAACACCGCCCGCTCGGTGAGCGAAGGCTGTGCCGTTCTGGCTGGCTGGGACGGGCTCTACAACATCGACAGTGTCGGTGCTCACGTCTACCGAGTCTTTCTGGCGAAGCTGTTCAACAGTGACGCAGTGGAGATCGACGTACAGTTCGACCCGGCAGATCCGGCCAATACGCAATACCTGCTGCCGACCGAGGGGCGCGGCACGGCAGAGGATATCGCCTTGCAATTGCTTGCCGACGCGCTGGATACGCTGGACGCAGCGGGTATTGCCTACGATGCCGCACTGGGTACGGTACAGACCTGGACGCCGTCTGGCGGTGTTCCACCGGCGGGCCTGCTCGGCGGACAGGCCGCAGTGGCGCTGGCAGACCCGATACCTTGGCATGGCGGTATCGGTAGTAACGAAGGTGTGTTCAACGCCATAGGCGTGGTTCGTTCGCCGGTTCACGAGGACACGATCTACCCGCGCATCAACAACCCGACGCTACCAGCGAGTGAAGGTCTGTCTGCCACCAGTGGTGAAGGCTGGGCCATTGGTCGGGGTACGAGTTGGCACTTCGGTCTGGAATTCACCGACGAGGGGCCATTGGCTTATGGCTTGTTGAGCTACTCGCAATCCACCGATCCGGGCTCTGCGCACTTCATCGATCAGAGTCTCGACTATTCAATGAAAACACGGCGGCAACTGCTCTATTCGGAAGCGGATATTGCCGCGAATCTGTTGCCAGACACTGAGCTTGTGTTGTCCGGTACCGTGGAGGGTGAGTAGGGGAGCCCGCCAACGATCCGGCGGCTGATACGCCGAGCAGACAGGCTCGCTGTCCGGCGACCATAGCACGCTGCATCTCGCTCCTGACTTGTTGCATCATCCCGGAATGAGCACGCTGCAGATCGCCCCTGCCTTGTCGCATCATCCCGGCATGAATGAGAGCGGGCTGCGTTCCGTATCCGTCAACTTTTCAATCGTGCAATCAGGCTGAGCCAGGCGTATATGATTTGCATCCCACCAAGATACCTCTGGTAGATAATGGCCATGCAGACACTGAATATCCGGGTGAACGGCGAGATGCACGAATTGTCGGTTGATGTTCGCACAACGCTGCTGGACGCTCTGCGGCAACACTTGCAGTTGAACGGTACCAAGAAGGGGTGTGATCACGGCCAGTGTGGTGCCTGTACGATTCTGATCAACGGCAAGCGCATCAACAGTTGTCTGACGCTGGCAGTCATGCACGACGGAGATGAGATCACGACGATCGAAGGTCTGGGTAGTTCGGACAATCTGTCCCCCATGCAGCAGGCCTTCGTCAAACACGATGGCTTTCAGTGTGGCTACTGCACGCCGGGCCAGATCTGCTCGGCAACCGCGATGCTCGATGAAATCAAGGAAGGTTGGCCAAGCTATGTTTCCGTGTCGCTGGTGGATGCGCCAGAGCTGACATCCGATGAAATCGCTGAACGTATGAGCGGCAATCTGTGTCGTTGCTCTGCCTATCCCAACATTGTCGATGCCATCATCGAGGCGGGCGACAAGTCATGAAGAGTTTCGATTATCAACGGGCAGAGTCCGTCGAACAGGCCACCTCAATCGCCGCTGGAGGCAATGCATCGTTCATTGCTGGCGGAACCAATCTGCTGGATCTGATGAAGCTTGAAGTGTTGACCCCGAATGTCGTGGTCGATATCAATCGACTCGATTTGAATTCCATCGAACCGAATGACGACGGGGGATTGCGAATCGGCGCTCTGGTACCCAACAGTACGCTGGCCGCTGACGCCCGGATACGGCAGCATTACGCAGTGCTGTCACGTGCCTTGCTATCGGGCGCATCCGCTCAGTTGCGCAACAAGGCCACGACCGGAGGCAACCTGCTGCAGAGAACGCGTTGCTACTATTTCTACGATACGGCGTCCCCCTGCAACAAGCGACATCCGGGTAGCGGTTGCAGTGCCTTGCAAGGCCAGAACCGATTGCACGCAATCATTGGTGGCAGCGAACACTGCATTGCCACTCACCCCAGTGACATGGCGGTGGCCATGCAGGCGTTGCGCGCCACGGTTGAAATTGAACAAACCGATGGCAGTCGTCGACAGGTACCGTTGCAGGATTTCTATTGTCTGCCCGGTGCGACACCACAGCGTGAAAACCAGCTGGAAAGTGGTGAATTGATCACCGCTGTACATTTGCCGGCGCCCATCGAGAACAGCTATCAGTGGTATCGCAAGGTGCGTGATCGTGCCTCTTATGCCTTTGCACTGACATCCGTCGCTGCGGTGACTCAACTGCAGTCGGGTATGTTTTCACACGTAGGCTTGAGTTTCGGGGGCATTGCTCCCAGACCCTGGCGAGATCCGGAGGTGGAAGCATTGCTGCTCGGCCAGGCCCCTTCAAGGCAGTTGTTCGAGAAAGCTGCAGACTGCCTGCTTGCCGATGCCAGTGGACATGGTGGCAATGACTTCAAGATTCCGTTGTTGAAACGCACATTGATTGCTGTGCTCAGTGAAGCGGCAAGCGTTGGGGGTGATGCATGAGCGCAAAGATGATCATGGATGAGCCTGATACCCGTCGGAGGCTGGATGACATGGCCCAGGGGCTGATTGGCAAGCCACTGGACCGTACCGAAGGACCATTGAAGGTCAGCGGCAGCGCCACATATGCGCATGAGTGGGCAATTGATAACCAGGCATACGGGGTGCTGGTTCGTGCGCCCTTCGCCAAAGGCAGAATTCTCTCCATTGGCAAGGAAGCGCTACTGTCGATGGAGGGTGTGCTTGCGGTGATTGATGACGAGCGGCTGCTACGCAATCCTGCTCAGGGCACGGCCAATGAAGCACCGGTTCAAGGTGTCAAGGATGTAGTGTATCTGGGTCAGCCCATCGCACTGGTTGTTGCCGAGACATTCGAAGGGGCTCGTCATGCGGCTCAGTCATTGACCATGGACTACGAGGCAGACGAGTCAGCCGCAGTGGATCCGGAAGCATCCGATGCTCAGGTGGAGAAACCGGATGAGAAGCAATTCAGTCAGGGCGATGTGGATCAGGCAATGCAGGAGGCTGCCTTCACGGTCGATCAGGTTTACCGTACTCCGGGCCACAACAGTGCGGCGATGGAACCGCACTGTGCCATCGCTCATTGGGAAGAGGACAAGCTGACCCTGTACGGCAGCTACCAGATGCTCAAGTACAATCGCAACGAACTGGCCGATTCGCTGGGCATAGATGCAGAGCAGGTAAGGATCATCTCCAGATACGTGGGCGGTGGCTTTGGCTCCAAACTGGGTATTGCTCCGGAAGCCGTTGCTGCAGCCATCGCGGCAAAGGAACTGCAACGCGCGGTGTGTGTCACCTTGTCCCGGCAACAGGTGTTTGAAGCGGTCATGCGACGTTCCGAGACGCGTCAGCATTTCCAGCTCGCTGCTGACGAGGCGGGTGTCCTGACCGGATTGAGCCATGTCAGTCTGGTGTCCAACCTGCCTGATGAAACATTCGCCGAACCGGTGGGCCAGGCTACTCATTTCATGTACGGCGGCAAGAATCGGCGAATCGGTCTGGAGATAGCGCGGCTGAACAAGACCTGCGCAGGCTCGGTACGGGCACCCGGAGAGGCAGTGGGTGTCACGGCTCTGGAAAACGCCATGGATGAACTGGCCGAGGCCGCTGGTATCGATCCGGTTGAATTGCGTCTCTTGAACATTCCGGAAAATGACCCCGAACAGGATATTGCCTTCTCTTCCAGAAAGTTTCGGCAAGCGCTCGAGCACGGTGCCAAAACCTTCGGCTGGGAGAAGCGTCAGTCGGTACCGGGTCAGGTACGGGAGGGTGAATGGTTGATCGGTATGGGTATGGCTTCAGCTGCACGGGTCAATATGCTGATGCAATCGGAAGCGAGAGTCACACTTTCATCCGATGGCTCCGTCATCGTCGAGACCGACATGACCGACATTGGTACTGGCAGCTATACCATCCTGTCGCAGATAGCCGGTGAGATGCTCGGCGTAGCGATGGATCGAGTTGAAACACGTCTGGGTGACACCGACCTGCCGAGCGCTTCAGGTTCCGGTGGATCATGGGGGGCTTCCTCATCCGGCTCTGCCGTCTTTCTGGCTTGTGAAGAACTTCGCTCACAGCTCTGCCAGAAGCTGGACTGCGATACGGGAGAACTGACGCTGAAGGACGGACGGGCGATTGTGCGTAACAGACGCTACGATCTGGTTGAGCTCCTTGACGGTGAAAGCTTGCAGGCTGTTGGCAATATCGAGCCGGGTGAGACCAGCGACGATGTACGCCAGGCAACGTTTGGTGCCCATTTTGCCGAAGTCGCGGTCAACGCCGTTACCGGTGAAACTCGTGTGCAGCGCATGCTGGGTGTGTTCAGTGCGGGTCGCATACTGAATGAAAAGACCGCTCGCTCTCAATGTTATGGCGGCATGATATTCGGTATCGGTATGGCACTGACAGAAGAGTTGCTGCATGACCCTCGTGACGGTCATATCGTCAATCGTGACCTGGGGGAGTACCACGTACCGGTCAATCTGGATGTGCCGCAGCTGGATGTGATTCTGCTTGATGAGCGCGACGATCATGCCAGCCCCATACAGGCCAAGGGCATTGGCGAGCTCGGTATCTGCGGTGCCGCCGCGGCCATCGTCAACGCAATTTATAATGCAAGCGGTGCACGAGTCAGAGAGTATCCGGCAACGCTTGACAAGATACTGCCCTATCTGGACTGAGCCGGCCTGTTTGGGGGTGTCGTATTTCTACACTATCCATCACGCATGTGACTGGCGTAGAGTTCCTTTAGCCATTCGACGAACACGTGTACGCGAGCTGATGTGTATCGCCGTTCCGGATACACTGCCGACATGGGCATCGGAGCCGGGGGGCGGTCACTCAGCACCTCCACCAGCTCCCCGCTTTCCAGCAGATCGCTGACGTCGTAGGCCGGTACCTGAATCAGTCCCAGTCCTGCTCGACAGCAGGCGATGTAGGTATCGGCGTCATCGACAGCGATGCTGGCACGCACGCTCACCGACTTGTCGTTGCCGTGGTCGCGGTACCACAGCTGAGGTGCCGTCGTCTGACTGATGGTGCCCGTGTACTGGACGATTCGATGATGGCTGAGATTGTCGATCGTTTGTGGAATGCCATGATCGGAGAGATAGCTCTGGCTGGCGAATGTGCCTACCCGTAGTGGACCGATGGAATGCGCGACGAGGGATGAGTCGGTGAGTTTTCCGACGCGAATCGCGCAGTCGATACCCTCCTTCACAAGGTCAGCGGTCCGATCACTGACCCCCATCTCCAGGGCGAGTTGAGGATGGCTTGCCAGAAAGTCGGGTAGCGCCGGGCAGATTATCCGTCTTGCGATTCGGCCGGGCACCTCGACACGCAGTCGTCCGCTCGCACCATCCGCAGCGCTGCGCATGCGCAATTCGGTCTGTTCTATGTCAGCGAGCAGGTGTCGACACCAGTCATGGTAGACGGTGCCATCTGTCGTGAGCGACACCTTGCGGGTCGTACGATTGATGAGTCGAGTATTCAGGTGTGCTTCCAGCTCGCGGATGGCGGCAGAGACTGTCGAGCGAGGCAGGTTCAGCACGTCAGAGGCGCGAGTGAAGCTCAGCGTCTCGGCCACTCTCACGAAGACCTCGATAGTCAGCAGGCGATCCATTGCACGTTCCGATTGTTCGTTGATATGGGATAGTTTATACACGCTGAAGAGATGCATTCGATTTGGCTTTGGACTTAATCTGTGGTGTCTGGTCAGGGAAGAAGCTCCTGCCGATAACGGAGAATCCCTTGAACGCCCATACAAGTACACTGGTCGAGAAGCTGGCACCTGTGTCAGCCCTGCGCCGTCGCGAATCCGGTTCCGCCGTTCGCGTCACGAGCACTGAGCTGTTCTTCGACCTGGTCTACGTGTTTTCGATCATTCAGCTGTCGCACTTTCTGCTGGAGCATCAAAGTGCGGTGGGTGCCTTGCAAGCGGTAATCCTGTTCGCTGCGGTCTGGTGGGCCTGGAATTACACCGCATGGGCTGCGAACTGGCTTGATCCAGACCATCAGGGTGGGCGTGTCCTGATGATCTTTCTGATGGCGTGTGCCTTGATCATGGCCATCGCCATGCCCTATGCCTTCACCGAGCGGGCAGGTCTTTTCGTGGGTGCCTACGTGACCATGTCGCTGGTGCGTGCAGGCTGGATGGCTCTTCTGTTGCGCAACCAGCGCATGGGGAGGAACTACGCTCAGCTGGGGGCCTGGAGTACGCTGTCGGCCGTCTTGTGGATCTGCGGGGCCGTTGCGGAACCCTTGCGCCTGGAATTGTGGCTGTTGGCCGTTGTGGTCGATTATGCTGCTCCTTATGTCGGATTCTGGCTGCCAGGCTTTGGTGCTACCAGCATGGAAAGCTGGACGCTGGAGGGCTTGCACTTGCTCGAACGCAATCAGCTCGTATTCATCATTGCACTGGGTGAGTCGATTCTTCTGCTTGGCGGTACTCTTGTGGGCAGTACGCTTGATGCAGGGGTGGTTCTCGCCGCAGCCATCGGGTTCCTGATCATCGTGGCGCTGTGGTGGATCTATTTCGTCGGTACGTTTCACGAAGGTGAGCACGCGTTTGAAACCAGGGCCGAGCAGACGAAGCTTGCTCGCTCCGGGCTGGCTTACGCTCATGGCATCATGGTCTGCGGCGCGATTGTCGTGGCCGTGTCGATCGAGGAGATCATTGCGCACCCGGTGGAAGCCGCGCATCTGCCCACAATACTGGTCGCCGTTGCCGGACCGCTGATCTTTCTGGCAGGAAACGCACTGTTCCGACGAAGCATCGCACGCCCTCTGCCGGGGGCATTACCGCTGACAGGTCTCGTGATTGTCGCAATCGGCCTTCTAATTCAAGTGACGCATGCACCTGCGCTACTGCTGGGACTGGGCGTGTTGTTCCCGATGCTCACGCTCGCGTACCGACTCGGTCGCCATGCTCATGCTGTTGAAGCATGAGTTACCAGAGAAAGACCTGCCTGGATTCCGGTGTCTTGAAGACCGGAGGTCTGCTCCTTGCAGTCATTCTGCACAATCTGATATACCCCCTCTCTACAGGCAAGGGTATCGGGCCGGTCGTCTTCTATTGCGTTTACGCATCGATGTTCGTCGTGGCCACCTGGTTGCTCACCGATTCGACAGGCCTTCGCATCTCGGCAACGGGTAGTGGTCTGGCTGTATTGTTGTCCGGACTCGTGAATGCCTTCGCGCCCACGGCCGCGACGGGGATGGCCGTCTATGTGACCTCCATGGTCTATCACGGAGTGATCATCATTGTGCTTGCGCGCTATACCTTCATGGCGCACGACGTCTTCACCGATGTGATCCTTGCGGCGACGTCGTTATACCTGATCATTGGATCATCTTTCGCGGCGATTTTCGCCTGTATTGAAGCACTGGCCCCCGGTTCATTTGTTTCCGCTTCGGGAATGGTGCTGGACTGGCAGCAGCTCCTGTACTTCAGCTACGTGACGCTCACAAGTCTCGGCTACGGCGACATTCTCCCCGCGGGTTTTTACGCGCAGGCGTTTGCTGCGTTTGAGGCGATTGTGGGCGTTCTCTACACGGTCATCTTGCTGTCTCGCCTGGTCGGCATGCACACCGCTGCGAGAGCTTGATAACGAACAACGGAGGAATTTCACGATGCATACGGTCATGGTATTGTCAGGTGGTTTTGTGCTGCTCGCGATTTTCTGCGGCATCGGTTGGTTTCGGGCTCGTGAAGCCGGCCTCGGTCGGGCGGTACAGCTGTTCATTCCCGTCTGGTTTGTCGCAGCGCTTGTCAATATGGCGGTCGGGGTTTTGGGTGCGGGCTATACCGTGATGGAAGAGCTGCCGATTCTCCTGGTGATTTTCGCCATTCCCGCTGAGGTGGCATGGCTTCTGGGGCGGCGATTCGAGCGGACACGCCCTGGCGGTTAGTCAGCCCGGCTTTCGTGTCCATCATCTTCTCGTGCAAGCCAGGGCCAAGTGCTTCACCGTGCGCAAAACAGAAGCAGGGAGTCCATGGCTAGACTTTCGTAAGCTTGTTGCCTTCACGCCAGGGGAGTATCTATTGAAGCTCCAGACGGGCGTGCGTCGTTTTTCGCCTCGATGGATCCTTCATGGATTGGCAACCTGCGTCCTGCGCTACTTCCGTACGTGAATCATGTTGGCTCGACGCGATTCGTCCGATCAGAGTTCAGTAGAACCACTGTTCAAACAGGAGTGGAAAATGGCGAAGAAGATCAGCAAGGATTTACAAGGCTGGCCGGGTGGGGCAGTCAGAATATCAATGGCAGCATCGGTTGCCAACGATCTGGATACGTTCAAGAAAGGGGTGGCTGCGTTCGCGGAAAGGCTCGGTTGTCCTGAGTGCTTCTCGGGTTTCGACTGCACATTCGAGAGTGAGCGAGATTTCATCATCGACAAGAAGTTGGCGGTGAAGCCCACGGCGGTCCGCGCCGGACAAGCGGTCTCTCGTGGTGTCAGAGAGCGCAGGGTCACAGTGCCCATTGCACCCAGTGTGGAGTACGACCTGAAACAGATACTGAAGACGATCGATATTCTGGGCAAGCGTATCGGGCCACATTGGGAGCAAGGCGGACAGGCCATGTGCTGCTCGGGGTTTGATGTGACGTTCGAGCGAGAGCTGAGAATCATCACCGATGGCGGTGAATTCCCCAATTAGCCAGAGTTGGCTGGAATTGCCGGAGATGGGGGTGGGTATCACCTTCTCTTCGGCAATCGAGCCGATTCTGCGTCATCAGGCCGACCTGGTTGATGTCATCGAGGTCGAGCCTCAGACGACGTGGCTGGATACGGGCGCAGACAGCAATCGCTACCGTCAACCCGAGGAGGTGGCCCGACATATTCGTGAGCTGCCTTTCAACAAGCTGGTGCACAGTATCGGCGTGCCGGTGGGGGGAAGCAATAATCACGACCCGAATCAGACCACGCTGTTGCGTGACATCATTCAGGATCTGGGATCGCCCTGGGCAAGCGAACACCTCAACTTCAATAGTACCGAAGCGTTCCAGACCGGATTCTTTCTTCCACCTCGTCAGAGCGAGCAGGGCGTTGACGTGGTTGTCGATTCGATCCGACGGTTGCGGGATGAACTGGGGATACATCTGGCTGTCGAGACGGGTGTCAATTATCTGGCCTCTCGGCCTGATGAAATGGCGGATGGAGACTTCGTGGCGGCGGTCGCGACGCAGGCCGACTCCGGCATCTTGCTGGACTTGCACAACATTCACACCAACGCCCTGAATGGTCGTCAGCCTGTTGATGCGTTCATCGATCAGTTGCCACTGGAGCGCGTCTGGGAGGTGCATCTGGCCGGTGGATTCTGGATGGACGGCTACTGGCTGGACGCGCACTCCGGGCCGATTCCCGACGCGCTGTTCACGCAGTCAAGGGAAATCGTCGCCCGGTTGCCGAATCTCAAGGCAATCATCTTCGAGATCTATCCATCCTTTGTCGAATCCGTCGGATTGGATGAGATCTGCTGGCAATTGGAACGGCTCAGAGAATTGTGGACATTGCGTGGCTCTCGGCGTGATCCAGCTGGACAGCGTGATGCCGGAGCCCACGCTCCCGAGCCCAGGCCTGTGGAGCAACGAGATGAGGACACGGTGACGCCGGTGGCCTGGCAGACCGAGCTGGGTTCGCTTGTCATCGGAAAACCACCCGAGCAGGAACTGGGCAGGGAACTGGCCAACGATGAGGGGCTTGCATTGTTGCAGAAATTGTCTCTGGAGTTTCGTGCATCGATGATCACCAGTAATCTGCGGCGCACTACGCGACTGCTGATACTCGCACTCGGCGAGCCGGTATATCGCGCCATTCTGGCCGAATACCGCAAGAACGTCACACCCAATCTGTTCGCTGCGACGGAGGCACGAGCATTTGCCGGATTCATCCAGGGGCTGGATATCAATGTGCCGCAGCTCGCCGAAGTCATCGAGTTCGAGATTGCCATACTGGAGACACTGATTGACGGTGAAACGCGGCTGGTGCGCTTCGAGTTCGACCCCCTCCCGATGCTGCTTGCTCTGGGAGAGGGCACGCTGCCGGATGAGCCGGGTCGAGCTGGTCTGTTCGAAATCGAGATTACGCCGGACAACGCGCAATCGATATTCTGAGAGGCGGGGCTGATTGACGAGCCCGCGATATTCACAGATGCTTACCGGGTGGGAGTGCCGCTCGAGCGGTCGGGTCAGGGCGTCCTGCTGGCAAGCTCTTTGTGAAATATTTCCGATAGCGGCGTATACGGTAGGATATTTTTTCATCTCATGTCGAAAAACGAGTCGTGCAGACGTCCTTGAGTCATGAACCCTCTGACAGGACTGATCCGACATGCTGTTTTCAACGACGCCGATCTACGCTCTGGCTATCGCGCTCATCTGGCTTGTACTGTGGCTCCGGGTGAGCGCATTGCGATCGAGAATGGGGCAATCCATGGGGGATGGTGGCAATCCCGTGTTGTTGCAACGTATTCGACAACATGGGAATTGTGCCGACTGGTCAGCTTTGGTGCTGATTCTCATGATTCTGGCTGAAGGCATGAATACTTCAGCCCTCTATCTGCACATCTCCGGCGCATTGCTGGTGTTGGGGCGTGTCGCCCATCCCTTCGGGCTGCAAATCGACAACGCAGCTCACCCGTTGCGCTATGTCGGCAACGGCTCCAACATCCTTGCCACCATCAATCTCATGGTGTGCATGGCTGTCAACCTCCCCGGTCTTTGAGACTGCTTACTTGTAAGGAAGAAATCCGATGAAATACATGCTGTTGATCTATAACGACCCCGCTCGAGAGCCTGTCCATGGCACACCTGAATTCGAAAAGATGATGGCCGGTTTCTTCGCTGCCAATGATCAGATGAAGGCTGACGGTGTACTGTGCGATGGTGAAGGGCTGCAGGGCATCGAGGCGGCCACCTCGCTTCGAATCACATCGGGAAAGGTCGAGACCATGGATGGCCCCTTTGCCGAGACCCGTGAACATCTGGGGGGATACTATGTGGTGGATGTGCCGGATCTGGATGCCGCCTTGAAGTACGCCGCTCTGATTCCGTCTGCGAAGTTCGGTACCATCGAGGTGCGACCCTTGATGGATTACAACCCCGCTGGCTGATCAGCATGAACGATGCCGCCCCCGAAACCATCGCCGTGACTCATGTCATTGATGATGTGCTGCGCCGTGATCGGGGGCGTTTGCTGGCCGGTCTGATGACTCGGTTGGGTGATTTTCAGCTGGCCGAGGATGCCTTGCAGGAGGCGTGCATGTCGGCTCTGAAGCACTGGAGTCGAATGGGTGCCCCGCACGATCCTCTGGCCTGGCTGATGAAGGTCGGGCTCAACAAGGGCATCGACCACATGCGTGCCGGGCAGCGGGAAACCCGAAAATCGAACGACTTGCGAAGGGTTTCTCCCGAGTACATTGATAGTGAGCTGCCAGAGACCATCCCGGATGAGCGTCTTCGCCTGATCTTCACTTGCTGTCATCCGGCGCTGGAAGAGAAGTCGCGTGTGGCATTGACCCTGCGTACCGTGTGCAATCTGACGACTCGTGAGATTGCCGCCGCCTTTCTCGATACCGAACAGACCATGGGGCAGCGCCTGTCCCGGGCCAAGGCAAAGATCAGGCTCAAGGGAATCGCTTACAGGGTTCCCGAACCGGATCAATGGCAGAGCCGACTCGAAACGGTACTCTCGACCGTGTACCTGATCTTCACCACCGGCTATGTGACCGAAGATGACAGCGCTCGGGATCTGTGCCGGGAAGGGATTTTTCTGGCGCGCCTGTTGAATCATCTCAAACCGGGTGAACCGGAAATGGAAGGAGTTCTGGCGCTGATGCTGTTGACAGAGGCCCGGCGGTCTGCGCGTATCGATGCGGACGGGGTCATGGTACCGGTGGAATCGCAGGATCCGGCACATTGGCAGGACGAGTTCATCGCGGAGGCGCAGGCGGTTCTGGAAGGTGCTATCCGGAAGCGGGCTCCCGGTCCCTTTCAGATCAAGGCTGCCATTGCCGATTGTCACATGATGCGTCCGGGGCCGGACTGGCCGCAGATGTCTCTGCTGTATCAGTCTCTCTGGGCCTTCGAGCCGACACCGGTTGTGGCTCTGAACTGGTCGGTGGTCATGGCCGAGACCGGTCGCGCCGAGCTGGCATTGGAAAAGCTGGGCGAACTGCAATCCGAGCTCGAAGAATATCAACCCTGGCACGCTGCCCGTGCTCATGTGCTGGAGAAGGTCGGGCGAATCGGCGAGGCGTGTGCGGCCTATGATCAGGCGATTCGCATCGCACCGAATGCCGCAGCGCGCAGACTGCTGGAAAGAAAGCGTCAGGTGATCCTGTCCTGAGGCTCCGAAAACACCCGCGAGCAGGGACATTTGGGCGATGGAAACGCGACGGTGGCAATCAGTCTCATCGGCCCACTGTTCATACGTTCGTACAGTGGGTCTCGATGAACGGCAGGCTACTTCATGGAGTTGAAACCGATCATGTTGCCTTCGGTATCCTGACACAGCAGTATCCAGCCAAAATCGCCGATCGAGAATTTCGGCCTGACCACGACACCGCCGGCATCGGCAACTCGCTCCTGCTGTACGGCACAGTCTTCAACCATGAAATACACGATGGTGCCGCCGATACCGGGGCTTGCGTGAGGTGACTTGGTCAAGGCGCCTCCGGCTCCATAGACGCTCATGTCTGCGGGAAAGCTCATCATCTGCGACTCGCCGGTGGGGTCACCCATGGGTTCCAGGCTGGATCCGAGCAGGGTTTCGTAAAAGGCCACGGCTCGGTCCATATCATCAACGAAGATATCGAACCATCCGACTGCGTTCATCTTGCTCATCGTGTTTTCCTTTGTGGTGTTGGTCGTGTCAAAAAGGGGAGTTGTTCAGGCGGCTGTGCCTTGTGTCTGTTCGTCTGTGTCTACAATACTCTCCAGATGCCAGATCTTGGAGACGATCTGCCAGCCATCCTGGCCGTGCACGAAACCCAGATGATCCACGAAAACGTTCTGATGGGCCCGAATGCGGATCTTCACGGTTGCGCTGATCGGGGACAGAAAGTCGATCAGCAGTACTTCGGCCTGGCGCGTCTGGCCCTTGCTGGCAGGCGACACACGACCTGCAACATCGCGGCGGAAGCTGTCTATCGGCTCGACAAAAACGGTGCCGTTATCCGCGTCGAAGAGGCTGGATTGCGGATGGAACACGGCATTCAGTTTGTCGACATCGCAGTGATGAATGGCGTCGAAGTAGGTATCGATTGCGGCCAACAGTTCTGTATGGATAGTCATTGTCTTTTCTGCGTGTCAATGTGTTGAACACAGTTTGCGACCAACAGAGAGTTTGTAGTACTGTCATAATTGACATTACACAGTCGGATACTGCCAATATGGGCAAATTTGCCAATTTCCCCGAAAAACATCCGCTGGTGTGTGCCATTGCCTATGACGGTTTGTGCACTTTCGAGTTCGGCATCGCCGTGGAGCTGTTTGCGTTGCCACGACCCGAGTTCGAGAACTGGTATCGCTTCGCGACGGTCAAGGCAGAGCCCGGGCCCATACGTGCCGTCGGGGGCATTACCGTCGACGCGCAGGATGATCTGGGTCTGCTGACCGAGGCCAGCCTCATCATCGTGCCGGGGTGGCGCGGTGCAGATACCCCAGTGCCGGAAGAGCTGTGCGCGGCTCTGTACGCCGCCCACGAACGCGGTGCACGGGTCGCCTCCATCTGCTCCGGTGTTTTCGTACTGGCGGCAGCGGGACTCCTGAACGGAAAGCGTGCGACAACCCACTGGCGTTATACGGACAAGCTGGCGGCGCAGTATCCTGAGGTCAGTGTGGACCCCGATGTGCTGTTTGTCGAAAGTGAGCGCGTGTTGACGTCTGCCGGTTCGGCGGCAGGGCTGGATCTGGGACTGCACATCATTCGGCAGGATTTCGGGGCGCAGGTTGCCGCGTCCGTGGCGAGGCGGCTGGTGCTGCCTGCTCAAAGAGATGGCGGCCAGCGCCAATTCGTGCCCCGCCCGAAACCCCGCGCGCGTGTTGGTTCTGGACTGTCTGCATTGCAGGATCGTATTCGGGCGTCGATAGACGAGGATTGGCCGATCGAGCGCATGGCCGACGCAGCCGCTACCAGCAGTCGAACGCTGGCACGACGGTTTCACGAGGAGGCAGGCACGACCCCGTTGAACTGGCTGAAGGTCGAGCGTATCTCACGGGCTGCGGAATTGCTGGAAAACAGCACCATTCCGTTGTCGGATGTCTGGGAGGTCTGCGGGTTTGGTTCTGCAGAAACCTTTCGCCGGGAATTTCGAAAATCGATGGGTATTCCACCCATGCGATACCGCGAGCGCCTGGGTGCGCCGTCATGAGATCAGGCAATAACTGCACGTTTGCACTCGACAGCCGCCCCTGGCGTTCGAACATGCCTCTCCTGCAAAATCATCAGGCGGAGCCGAAGCAGAACCTGTACACCATTGCGAATGCAGTGGTGTTGATGTCCATGAGGATTGAAGAAGAATGAAATACGCCGGATCGTGTTTGTGTGGTGATGTGAGCTTTGAAATGGAAGGAGAATTCCGAAATTTCCTGCTCTGTCATTGTCGGCACTGTCGAAAGGATACCGGTTCCGCGCATGCGGCCAATATTTTTGCAGCCGGAGCAACACTGACCTGGTTATCGGGTGAGGACAGGGTCAACAGCTACCAGATACCGGACACTCGACATGTGAGGAATTTCTGTTCCCGGTGCGGGTCCGCGCTACCGAATATTCAGGCTGACGGCGCGTTGGTCGTGGTGCCCGCCGGCAGCCTCGATAGTGATGTCCCGATAGAACCGCAAGGGCATATCTTCATGTCCAGTAGAGCGAACTGGGATAATCAACTGGAGACGATTCGCCAGTTTGAAAAGTATCCTGAGTAGACGGAAGCGCGGCTCTCGGAAGAAGTCGTGGGAATGAAATCCAGGAGGAGAAGCGGTTGTCAATCAATTATGTCCTCATCGATTACGAGAATGTTCAGCCATCGAATCTGGAACTTCTTGCTGATCGAACTTTCAGGGTACTGGTTTTCTGTGGATTGAATCAGCACAAGATTTCCTTCGAGCTTGCCGCCGGCATGCAGAAGCTGGGAGACAGAGCTGAATACATCAGGACCTCAGGTAACGGGAAGAATGCACTGGATTTTCATATCGCCTTTCATCTGGGGCGCTTGTCACTGCAGGATCCCGGTGCATGTCTGCATATTGTCTCGAGAGACAAGGGGTTCGAGCCTCTGGTGGCTCACATGAAGTCCTATGGGGTTAGCCTTTCCCGTGTCGACGATGTGGCGGATATTCCCGTGTTGCGCAAGACGGGCACGCCGACTGACGATGACAGGATTGCCGCTATCCTGGAGAACCTGGTTGGCAGAGGACAGTCGCGTCCGCGAAAAGTGGACACTCTCAAGAACACCATCAACACGCTGTTCGGAAAGAAGCTCGGTGACCAGGAACTCCTGGCCATCGTGGAAACATTGAAGGCACGGAAAGTCATCGTCATCAATGGCGATAAAGTTGCCTACAAGCTGCCATCACGGATCTGAGACACAGAACGAGGCTGAGCAAACGGTATTGCTCGAGCCAGTGGAATCACAGAATGCGGTGCATCTTCTGCATCTGCAGAACCCCTACGGTTGCACCTCAACTCGTCTTACCTGATCCATTGCCTCAAGCTCGCTGATCAACCTGCTCAGTTCGGCGACACCAACCGGCTCTTTGAGAACGACTGAAAAAATACCGTCGTTCATTACTTCAATATCAATTGCATGTCCGGACTTTTCCGCTTCCTGCTGAATGATGAGTTGGGCTTGCTGCTGATTCATGGACGTCGTCATCTCGACTGACAAGCGCATGGTCGTGTCATTCAGCCCGGGAGAGCTGAGAACCGAATAGTCATCGTTTGATGAGTTGAAATACAACTGAAACCCCAGTACGGCCACCAGAAAACCCGCCACTGCCGTGGCGCCCCATTGTGTTGCGGGCAGTCGCATTGAAAAGCCAAGATATTTCTCGAGCCTTTGCAGCAACGAAGAGGCAGCAATGGCCGTGGTACCGGAGGGCTGGCTCTTTTCATCAATCCGGCTCATCACGCTGGCCAGGTTCCTGTCGAGGTCGGCATGTCGTGTGTAATTCTCCCGGGCATCATTCTGCAAGGTGTCGCGCATGGTTTCCAGAAAGCGGATTTCACGCTGACATTCATCACAGGTTTCGATGTGGCTCAACACCTCATTTCGCTTGTTGGCATCCAGCGTCCGGTTTACAAACCACGGGAGCAAGGAAACAAATTCTTCATGGTTCGGGTGCTTGCTAGTCTGATTTGACATGTCGACTAATCCTGAAGGGCGGTTCGCAATTGACGACGCGCGTGAAACGTTCTGGTCTTGACCGTATTTTCCGGACACCCGACGATACTGGAAATTTCCGATACCGAATAGCCGAGTGCGATCAACTCGATGACAGCTCGGTGATTGCTACTGAGAGTCGACAACGCTTGCTGCAACTGACCGACTTCCAGAGCGTTGTTCGTGTATGTCTCCGGGTCTCCATGTGGCGATTCTTCCACCAGTTCTTCCATCTGATAGTCAGGCTCTCGATTGCCTGTATGCCTTGCGTTCTTGTTGTAGAGTTTCAACGACCGTCTGTAGGCGATACCCAGTATCCATGACGATACTGCTGACTGCTCTCGAAATGTCGAGGCACTGCTCCACACGGCATACAGTGTATCGCATGACACTTCGTCGGCCGACTGATGATCCTGCAGCATTCTGATCGAGAATCTGTAGATTCGACCATGATACAAGTGGAACAGTCGCTCAAAGGCCTTGCGGTCTCCATTTGCCACGGCACGAACCAATTCGACTTCGCTGTCAATGGGCTGGTCCAGTGCCATGCCATTCTCACTGCCTGAGATTACTGCAAGCATATCATCTGCTCGATTCCTTCTTCTGAAACAGTAGGTACCTGTTGCAGAGGAATCGGTTCATTGCAGATTCAACGATTGCCGCTGTCGAAACCGGAAGGCGCGCTCGGCCCCGCCTCTCATCATGCTCTGGGCCTATCGTGAAGACGTGTTGTTTGCGCGAATGAAAAATGTTCATCGCGAATGAACCACATTGAGCCGGGCGGGTACCTACGGTCGAATCAGATGATTTCATCCGGTTTTCATCGATCGGATTGCTGATCTTCTGTTTGTCGAACTGTGCTGACAACGCTGCGTGGAATCGCCTGCCGATGTCGTTCAGCAGCAACACGGTTCATTTCCAACACCCTGCACTCAAGGAGATAAACACCATGTCACCCAACAAGGACACCACCCTTCGTCAATTATCGGTACTCAGCGCATTCTGCCTTACAGGAACTCTCTGTTTGTCAGCAGTTGCCGGAGTCGATAACACGATGATCGGGTCGGACCGGAATTCCATCTCCGGACTTGATGAGAATATCAACAGATTCCTTTCAGCCAATCGGGGTAGCAACGGCGGAGGGGATCAGAGCCAGCAAACCGGCGATGCGCTTGCTGGTACGGAAGAGTCCGATCTTCTGATCGGTGCGCTGGGAATCGATGTATTACTGGGCAATGGTGGCGACGATATCCTGATCGGCGGCACTGAAGATTTCAACCCCTTCAACCGTGACCGAGCGTTTGGTGGGCAAGGCGATGATGTGTTTGTCTGGGCGCCGGGTGATGGCAATGATTTCTTCGCCGGTGGGGAGGGTAGTGATGTTCTCATCCTGGGATTGATCGGGGAGCAACGAGATGATCATGGCAACGAGGTAGGTGCCCCCTTCTTCAGTGTCAATCCACCGACAGGCGATGGAAGTCAGGACTTCGATGGTATCTACATCGACCCATCGTCGGGGCTCCCCATCGTGGATGTGTCCGGTGGTCCCGGCTTCTGCGAAGTCGTGGATGGTTATGACAACGAGGCCGAACAGGCCGAGCTTGCCGCCCTGGGGATGGATCACCTGGTTCGATTCTCGTTACGTGGACCGGCTGCCGATCTGTCCAATCCTGATACCGGGCTGCGGATTTCGGTACACCTGACGGATACCGAGTTTCTCGCGTGTGGCGGGCTGCATGCCGGTGAGATTGTCGCTCTGGATCTCACCACTCGCCCTCCCACTCCCATCGATGTGTCGGAATTGCCCGAGCAGGCATTCGAACTCATCCGGTAAGCGATCAGACAACCCCTATTGGAGTAGCAATATCATGAAAACCAGAAAATCCGCAGTATCACGAACCTCGTTCATCAGCCGGTTCTGCATTTGCTCAGTGATGACCCTGTTGCTGGCAGGCTGCAGCGATTCGGGTGACGAGCATGCCGACAACGATGCACCGACACAGGAACCGCCGGGACAGGATGTGGAACGTGTGGTTCTGCAAGGTACTGACCTCAACAATATCGGCAGCCCATTATTGTCACTCAATCCCGATGGCCCCGGCGGATCGCCCAACCAGAGTCTGCGAAGCGGTGACATCCTCCAGGCAGATTCGACGGATAGTGTGCTGATAGGTGCACTCGGGGTCGATGTCCTGTTGGGTGGCGATGGTGATGATGTGCTGATCGGCGGCACTGAGGACTTCAATTCCAGTGTCGATGGAGACAACCTGGGTTCGGATAATCGTGATCGTGCATTCGGTGGTCAGGGTGACGACATGTTCATCTGGGCACCGGGAGATGGTAGTGATTTCTTTGATGGAGGCCCCGGCGTCGATGTCGTAGCCTTCGGGCTTCTGGGCGAGGAACGAGACAGTGACGCCGGTACAGCCGGAGCCCCCTTCTTCAACGTGAATCCACCAGGCTCCGTGGGAAGTTCGAACTTTGACGGAATCTTTCTGGATTCGAACACCCGGCTGCCAGTACTGAGTGTTTCCACATCGCCAGGATTTTGCACGGTACTCGACAGATCGACCAATCCATCGGAACTGGAAGCCCTGTCTCTGGACCACCTGGTTCGATTCAGCCTGCGTGGTATTGCCAACGATTTTGATGCCGGTGCACGTACCGATGACGATGGTCTGCGCGTATCACTGAGTCTTCGCAACGTCGAGTATGTCGTGTGTACGAAACGCGAGGTTGTTGATGGTGGTGGTGTTGAAAACGTGGATGTTCTGGATATCACCACGTACCCGCCAACCCAGGTATCGCTGTCTGATCTGCCCGGATTCATACAACAACAGATTCAGTGAGGTCTTTCGGCACTCAAGTACGGCGTTCGCGGCAGGGGCGACATGATGGCTACCCCTGCCGGCGCCCTGCATCGACACGACAGGCCTGACCTGTCAGTTGACACAGACGTTGCAGTGGTTTGAAATGATCATTCATCGTTTCACGATGGGTCCCTTGGGGGACCTTGCGCCAGATCCAGAACAGCGTATCGACAGACACCGGAGATTCTGATCAACATGCATAGCCACGTATTGATGTTGATGATGCTGTTGTGTCTGGCTGTATCGGGTTGCGTGTCCAGCCCGGTGTCACATACACCAGCCAGGGTCGTCACCGATGAGACATTCGGTCACTATCATGAGGATCTGGAATCGGATCTGATTCTGATAACCATGACACCGGAACGGTATGCATTGCTGACCGAGATGCAGTCTGTGCCGATGTCAGGTGAACTACCTCCCCGGTATGCAGAGTTTCTCGATAGATTGCAATCCGGCTATGGCTTGAAGCGGGTTGCCAACTGGCCCTTGCCTGCCATCGAGATATTCTGTGTCGTTTTCGAGATCCAGGATCCTCGGACAAGGGATACCGTAGTGGCAGCACTGGAGCTGGAGCCAGAGGTGGAAACGGCGCAAATCGTTCAGACCTTCGATGTGCAGGCGCAGGATTACAATGATCCGTATCTGTCGCTTCAACATGGGCTGCAATCGATACAGGCACTCAACTCTCACCAATGGTCACGCGGCAAAGGTGTCAAGGTTGCCGTTATTGATACCGGAATGGATAATACCCATCCCGACCTTGCCTTCAGTGGCGAGGCGACCCGCAATTTCGTTGACAGCGATGACACGCGGTTTCGTGCTGACACTCATGGTACAGCGGTCGCCGGGATCATTGCTGCACACGCTGATAACGATACGGGTATGGTCGGTGTCGCTCCTGACGCATCTTTACTGGCGGTGAAGGCCTGCTGGCATGTCGAGCAGGGTGAGAGCCAGGCGCGTTGCAATTCGCTCACACTGGCCAAGGCGCTGGATTATTCCATTCAGCAGAAAGTGGATATCATCAATCTGAGTCTGACTGGGCCTCCGGATCCTGTACTGGAGCGATTGGTTCTGGAAGCCCTGACAAGAGGTATCGTTGTCATAGGGGCAGTACCTGACCATGAAGAAGAGGCATTTCCCGTGTCGATACGAGGGACCATTGCCGTGGCCATGTCCGGTGAGAGACAACATTCGATAGTCGCTCCCGGGCGTCGGGTTCTCAGTACGCTTCCAGACAGGCAATATGATTTCTTCGACGGTAGTTCGTTCTCTACGGCGCACATTTCCGGGCTGGCTGCACTGCTGCGCAGTCTGTCGCCATCGCTATCGCCAAGCGAACTACTGGCGTTGCTCGAACTCACCGCCAACCCGGAAACAGGTGCGGTCAACGCCTGTTGCGCGGTGGATTGGGCCAGACGTGTCAGTGTTGCAGAAGGCGACGTGTATACAGATAACAATCACCGAAGCCATCGGCGGTGTACTGCCTGTCCATTACAAACCCCGCCTTGAGAAAAGCCCGCTGCGCATGGAAGTTGTCCACCGAGGTTGTCAGGGCAATCAAGGGTACCGCTCCGGTTTCCTGCAACATCGCAGCAAGTTGTCGCAGGGCGGTCGGGCCAGTACCTCGAGCACACTCGCTGGGGCGACCCAGCAGAATGTCCACATCGACCGAGTTATCCGGTATGTGCGTGAAGCCCAGTGAGTCCAGGGTGTGGCGATCTATCGACTGCCAGCGAATGTATCCTACATCGGTGACATTCCTGCAGATCATCGCCTGTGACCCAGCAGGTGGCGGACACTGTGCCCAATTCAATACAGCAGGTTTGTCCCCGAACCAGGGTCTGACATGTGCCTGGCTCAACCACTGGTCCAGTAGTGAAAGGTCAGCTCTTTCGACGTCACGCAGCTCAACTTCCATCGGATTTTCGGGCAATCACGATCAATGCAGGCATGTCGAATCGGATGCTTCCGTCGGGCGCGACGAAGGGCTGTAATTCTTCCTCGCATGCAGCAAGCAATCGGCTGAACTGTTCATCGTCGAGCAGGCCTCCCAGAGTCCACACGCAGGCTCTTTCCGTCGAGACCATCGCGGCAATCGAAGCAAATCGAACCTGGCCATCGTGCCGCTCAATACTGGCATCGGCAATACCGGACTCTTCACAGAGAGACCTCAGTCTGTCGCTGTCGCCCAGGCTGAAGGGCGCTCTGAAGGTGTTTCCGACCAGGATTCCGAACAATCTGTCCAGCAGTGCAGCGAATGCGTTGTACCCCGCCGAGTTCTCGATGGCATCGCACACGGCAACTGCCAGGGTGCCACCGGGACGCAGTACCCTCATCATCTCGCGAAGTGCTGCAGGCTTGTCGTCGAAGAACATGAAGCCGAATTGGCTGACTACCGCATCGAAACGGTTGTCGGGCATCGGTAGGTTCTCTGCCACTCCTTCCAGCCACTCGACTGGCATTGCCTTGCTTCTTGCAACATCAAGCATGTCCGGATTGGCGTCGAGTCCGACCACATGCCCTGAAGCGCCGGCTGTGTTGACTGCGGCACGTGTCAGTGCGCCCGTGCCGCAGGCAACATCGAGTACGCGATCCCCGTTTCTGATTGCGGCTGATTCCGCCACGATCGGCCCCCATTGCTCGAACAGAGCAGGCACGAATTGAGTGTCATACACTGAGGCAGGAGACTTTTCTGCGTGTTCCAAGATGTTCATGGCATCCCGCTCCGGACTGGCTGAAAGTAGGAAGTCATCCAGTGGAATGACTGGAATACCAATGGTAGTCTCGAGCATGGCCTCAATCCATGACCAAACGTCTCGATCCGTTGCTGCATCGTCCGAGTTGTTGTCACCGGGCAACGGTTTCAAAGTTGGCAAGGCGAATGCATTACCGCTTCTTTGCCAGGAAAACGGCAAGGACCCCTTGTCCGATGTGTTGCAACGGATCAAGCTGACGGGAGCCGTGTTTCATCTGGTTGACGCGACGTATCCGTGGGGTGTCGAGGTTCCGCCCGCGCGAAAGTATGCCTCGATCATCCTGCCGAGTGCGCAGCATGTCGTGTCTTACCATATCATTCTGAAGGGTTCGGGCTGGGCCATCGTTCCCGGTATGGCAGCCATGCGATTCGAGGCCGGCGACATACTTGTTCTGGCACGTGGAGAACCTTATTCGCTGCTCAGTTCGCCAGAGCAGGAACCCGAATATGATACGGAGGCGACGATAGCCTTCTTCCAGGAATGGACCGCTGGCCGTCTGCCTTTCGTCACTTGCGAAGGGGGTGGCGGTGAAGGTGGAGCCGAATATCTGTGTGGATTTCTCGGTTGTGACAGGCGACCATTCAAGCCTGTAGTCTCTGCCTTGCCGCCGCTGCTACGCGTCAGACAGACCGCCGGAAATGACCTGCTTGAACGTCTTCTCGAGCTCACACTCTCGAAAGCGCATCTGCCACGGGCGGGTGACGAGGCCGTTCGCTTGCGCCTCTGTGAGCTGATATTCCTTGAAGTGCTGCGTCTGTGTATGGAAACCTTGCCGGTGTGGGCGACGGGATGGCTGTCGGGTCTGCGCGATCCTCAGATCGGCAAGATACTATCGTTGCTGCACGAGCGCCCGGCAGAAGCCTGGAATCTGCAGGAACTGGCAAGCCAGGCTGGCATGTCGCGGTCTGCCTTCAGCGCGCGATTCACTCATCTTGTCGGGTATCCGCCAATGCAGTATCTGACGACCTGGCGTATGCAGCTTGCCGCAGATTTGCTTGCCGATGGATCATCGAAAGTGGCGGCCGTTGGCCGTGAGGTCGGATTTTCTTCCGAGTCGGCATTCAGTCGAGCTTTCAAGAAGGCGTTTGGCGTATCGCCGGCCCAGTGGCGATGTCATGCAAACCCACAGGCCTGATCGCGATAGCAAGACAGTGGGCTATACGGTATTGCCGCAATGAAGAGGACGGACCATGAACATCTCGGCACCACTGCCGCGACATTGCGGCAGGACGATTCTTCGTTCATTCAGTGAAGCGGATCTGGAACGTTTTCAGGCGTACCGAACGGATCCGGAAGTTGCCCGTTATCAGGATTGGGAGCAGATGACGGACAACGAGGCTCTGGCGTTCTTTCGAGCCACGAATGCCACCGAGTTTCTGTTGCCGGGGTGCTGGACGCAAATAGCAATAGCTGAAGCGTCGAGCGGGCAACTGATCGGAGACGTCGGTATTCTGATTGCTGCTGACGAGAAAGAGGCCGAGATCGGATTCACTCTGCATCGTGCTTACCAGAAGCAGGGACTGGGCAGAGAAGCGGTAGGCGAGGCAATACAGCTGATATACGAGCAAACGAGAGTGGCGAGAATCATCGGTGTGACAGATGACAGAAATCTTGCATCGGTCAGGTTGCTGGAATTCCTTGGTATGGACAGGGTCGATTCGAAGCAGGCGGTGTTTCGTGGTGAGCATTGTGTCGAGCTTAGCTATGCCCTGTATCGAGGAAGCGGTGCAACAGACACGCCGAACCGATGAATTCCAGAGCCTGGCTGTGGATTGCATGATCGTTTTTCGGGTCAAGTGTGTCTGGCAGGGTGGATTCCCTTCCGGGCAGGGTGCATCAGGAAGTGTATGGAGCCATAGTTGTAATAAATATGGATTCTCTCCTTTATGCAGTCGCGTACGCAGCCGACCGGTGTGATGAAAGCCGAGAGAGTTATTCATCCTGACTCTGTCCGTTTTCCGAGAGGCAACTACCCCATGCGTCATCCGCGGTACACTACGAACGATGACAACTTGATACCCATCAGTCCACGGCAGGAGATCAGAGATGCTGGCAACACGTCTGTTCGACGTTGGAGATATACGTACAGTAGAGGTGCCAGAGCCGGTACCCGGTCCGGGCGACATTGTTGTCAAGGTCGAATCCGCAGGCATCTGCGGCACTGACCGTCATCTGTTCAAGGGCGAGTTTCCATCGGTTGCCGGTACCACGCTTGGCCATGAATTCTGTGGCATCGTGGTGGATGCAGGTAGCTCGACACTGGCGCCGGGTACTCGAGTGACCTGCGACCCCAATACCTGGTGTGGGTCCTGTTTCCATTGCCAGAAAGGTCGGGTGAACCTGTGTTCCAACAATCTGGCCACCGGTATCGGACGAGACGGAGGCTTTGCGGAGTTCTGCGCCTTTCCCTCACACAAGGCGCATGTGTTGCCTGATGACCTTGACCCCTTGTTCGGTGCATTCTGTGAGCCATTGGCTTGCACACTGCATGGGATGGATATCGGTCAGGCCTGCACCGGTGAGCGTGTGTTGGTCATCGGTGGGGGGGTGATCGGACTGCTGGCCGTTCAGCTGGCAAGTCTCGCTGGCAGCGACGTGATGCTGATGACGCGTACCGAAAGCAAACAGCAGTTGGGCTGTACACTGGGTGCGCGTTTCGTAGCCGATTCGGAAGAGGAGGTCCGACGCCAGTGGCCAGAGGGGGCTGATCTTGTTCTGGAATGTGCGGGTGTCAGTGAAACAGTCGCCATGTCCCCACGGCTGGCTCGTGCCGGTGGTCGCGTGGTGATACTCGGTGTGCTGCCAGATGGGGCCAAGGTGTCGATCGAGCCGTTCGACATGCTGTTTCGCGAAATACAGATGCATTTCAGTTTTCTGAATCCCTTCACTCATGCACGAGCCGCTCGGATGATTGCTGAAGGGGTCATAGATGTATCGCCATTGATCTCACGCAGAGTGTCCTTGCAGGAAGCTCCGGATGTCATCGCCAATGCGGCGGCTGCGGGTGAGGTGCGAGCCATCGTGGTACCGGCCACATGAACGGGGAGAACCATGACGGTAGCATTGACGTCGAATTCGAAGGCATGCCGTCCATTCGGCTGGAATCCTTCAAGTCGATGGATGAGGCAGGTATGCTCGAGCGCCTGGCAATAGCAACCAGACGCAGGCGATTTTCACTGTTCAGGGACTGGCAGATCGAACTGGCGGATGTTGATTATTCCAACGAACTCAACGGCATCGTCGAAGTTCCAGCCCGCGATGGTGACGAAAAGACGATCGTCTTTGATGGGGCTTCGATACCCATGCCCTGGCTGGTGAGTCTGCTCACTGTTGGCATATTGCGCCCCTTGGGGGTCATGCTGGTGGGTTCCATCGTGCATGACTATGCCTATCAATACGGCAGCCTGCGAATATCGAAGGACGGTGGCAATACCTTCAAGGATATTCCCCTGTCACGACACCGGGCAGACAGACTGTTCAGGGATATCGTCGGAACCGTCAACAGGCTGCCCTTCGTGGGCTATATCGCGTGGTTTTTCGTTCGGATCGGTTGGCTCTGGGTCAGATACAACGGCAAGCATTTTGGTGGCAAGCCGCCGCTGGTCGAGTTTTCCGTGCTACTGCTGTTGATGACAGGCGTATGGTGGGTGTACACCGTGATGGGCTTGGGCCTGACGTTGATTGCGTTCTCCAGCGTCTATGTGGTTCTGTATATCGCGAGTATCGCCATTGGCAGAAAGCGACGGCGCCGAGTCTGAGCCCGGACGGTTAGTTACTCTTGTGGTCCGACTGTAGCGGCACTGACTGCTGAGGCCGACCAGGGTGTCTGTTGGCATAGTCTCGTCGCGGGCTCCCTGACTCGATACGGTTGGCTGGCCAGGGCGGGAATATTTACCCTTCCCGGCATGCTCCCTGGCCCGACGGTATCCTTGCCGACGAAAGAGTATGAACAGAACAGGCGCGATGTCATCGACGGGTGATCGTCAGACGATATCGATGCAATTCCGGATAGTCGTGCAGTTCGTGCGAGCCTTGCGGGGCAAGACCACGACAGGTCGGTATGCACGGCCTCGCAGTTTCATCCGCAACCTTTGTTGATTGGAGATACGATGAAAATCATTGGCATAGTGCTCAGCGCTCTGGCGCTGGTGAGTTGCACCGGCTTGCCCCGTAATGTGGAGCCTGTAAAGGAATTCGATGTCGACCGGTATCTTGGCACCTGGTATGAAGTCGCGCGCCTGGATCATCGGTTTGAACGTGGCTTGAGTCAGGTGACGGCCGAATACGCGCTGCAAGATGACGGTAGCGTGCGTGTCACGAACAGGGGCTACAAGGAAGAGA
This sequence comes from Granulosicoccus sp. 3-233, assembly GCF_052681095.1. Lineage (NCBI taxonomy): Bacteria > Pseudomonadati > Pseudomonadota > Gammaproteobacteria > Chromatiales > Granulosicoccaceae > Granulosicoccus > Granulosicoccus sp. 3-233. The sequence goes on along the minus strand of NZ_JBQYLE010000011.1, from coordinate 218,177 downwards.
CTGGGGAGTGGAGTGAGGCTGAAGGCAAGGCCGTGTTTGTCGATGAAGAGGACGTGGGTCATCTGAAGGTGTCGTTCTTCGGTCCGTTCTATTCATCCTATGTGGTGTTCGAGCTGGATGACGAGGACTACCAGTATGCGTTTGTGACAGGCCATAACCGGAAATACCTGTGGTTTCTGTCACGCACACCGGAAGTCAGTGACGCATTGAAAAGCCGGTTTCTGCAACAGGCGGAGAATGCCGACTTCGATACCAGCGAGTTGGTCTGGGTAGCACAGTAACGACACTCTCAGCCTCATCATCCGAACTGGAAGTTTGACACGCTGATACCGCCCATGAAATCCGTCTGGTGATAGACACGTCGGGCCTTGTCCTGCCTGGCAGCCCCTGTCGCCACCATCAATGGCAACAGGTGTTCTTCACGCGGATGGGCCTGACGAGCCGAGGGGGCCGATTCCCATTCGGTCAGCCTGAGTTCGCGCACCTCAGCGTCTTCTTCCGTTAGTGTTTCGTGTACCCAGTCATCGAAGTTTGCCGATACCTGGTGGGCGGAAGGGCCGAAGTGTCGAAGGTTGTGATAGCTGAGACCGCTGCCAATGATCAGAATGCCCTGGTCTCGCAGGGGTGTCAGTACGTGGCCCAGCGCCAGATGCTCGCGAGAGTCGAGTCCTTCCTTGAGTGACAGTTGCACGACCGGTATGTCCGCACCTGGGTAGGCCACCGCCATCGGGCAGTACATGCCATGGTCGAAACCTCGTTGTGCATCCAGCTGCGCTGTGAGTCCGGCCTGATTCAACAGCGCCCGCACCTGTTTCGCCAGCCAGGGTGCGCCGGGTGCGGGGTAGCTGATCGAGTAGGTTTCCTCCGGGAAGCCATGGTAGTCGTAGATCATGCCAGGGTGCTCGGCGCTGCTGAGTGTGAACTCGGGTGCTTCCCAATGCGCCGATATCATCAGAATGGCGTCGGGTTGTTCGCCGATGAGTTCCGGCATTCGCTGCAGCGCCTTGCGCAGTCCCGCATAGTGATGTTGCTGGCTGTCCATCCACGGCCAGGGGCCGCCTCCGTGCGAGATGAAAAAGGTGGGCAGTCTCATGACCGAGTGCTCCCGTGTGCCTGAGCAATGGCGGCGTCGAAGGAGAATCGGCCAGCGCCCTGGAAAAGGAGTGCGATGGTGACGGCGAGTAGTGAGAGCGCGAATTCGTATCCGTTGTTGCTCATGAAAAGACCGTTGCCGATGTGCACGGTCATGATGGCCATCACCATGGTGAATGCCAGCCCTGCGGCTGCCGGACGTGTCAGTAAACCGATGATCAGTGCCAGTCCGCCGAAGAACTCGGTACCGCCGGAGAGTAGGGCCATGGTGTAACCGGGGCTCAGTCCGAGGGATTCCATGAACTGTCCGGTGCCTTCCAGGCCATAGCCGCCGAACCAGCCGAACAGCTTCTGGGCGCCATGGGCCATGAAGATGATGCCGATGGGCAGGCGCAGTGCGAGAGCGCCCCAGCCGGCTCGAGTGTCGAGAAGCGTGTGAATCAGGCGATCTTTCATGGGTGTCTGGTCTCTGACGGATGTGGGTGTCTGTTGTTCGATGTTCATGGGTGTCTGGTCTCTGTCGAATGTGGGTGTCTGCTGATGTGTGTTCATGGGTGTCTGATTCCGGATATCTGAATCGGGGGGATGTTGGGTGTCTGGTCTTGTGTGTTCATGGGTGTCTGCTGAGGGGGATTACAACAGTTGCGGTGGAGTGAATAAACGTGCTGAAATCGGATGGTTTGTTTACTGATGTGCAACAGTTGAAATGACGGATGTTCTGACGGGAATGCGGGTGTTTGTGACGGTTGTCGACACGGGCAGCTTTGCCGCAGCGGCGGAGAAACTGGATCTGTCTCGCGGCATGACCTCACGCTACGTTGCTCAGATGGAGTCTCATCTGGGCGTGCGCCTGCTCAACCGCACCACGCGCAAGCTGTCGCTGACAGGTGTCGGGCAGGATTACTACCAACGTGCGGTGCAGGTGCTGGGGCTGGTGGAAGAAGCCGAAACAGCGGCGACCTCTGAGACGGCTCAACCGCGAGGGACGCTGCGTATCAACGCGCCACTGTCATTCAGTGCATTGCACCTGGGGCATGCGATTACCGAGTATCTGCAGCGTTTTCAGGATGTGCAGGTGGAGTTGTCCCTGGTGGATCGAGAGGTCAAGCTGGTGGAGGAGGGCTTCGATCTGGCGTTACGCATTGCCAACGAGGTAGACCCGATGTTGATTGCCAGACCCCTGGCTCCGGTGCGCGTGGTGGCTTGTGCTTCGGCACGGTATCTGGAAACGCATGGAATGCCTGAGCATCCACGGGATCTGGCTCGGCATAATTGCCTGCGCTATACCAATACAAGAAACAGTGACGAATGGCATTTTCATCGTGGCCCGGAGCAATGCCAGGTAGCCGTTCAGGGGAATCTGCAAGGTAATAACGGTGATGTTCTGTGCAACGCGGCAGTGGCCGGACTGGGGGTGGTATTGCAACCCACCTTCATGGTCTATCAGCTATTGAATAGCGGCGCATTGCTGCGAGTGCTGGACGGTTGGGAACCTGAGCATCCGACCCTGAATGCCGTATATGCCAATCGGCGTTTCCTGCCATTGAAAACACGCAGCTTCATCGATTTCCTGGTGGAATACTTTGCCGGCAAGCCGTATTGGGATGAGGGTCTGTGAGGAGCGTGTGTCCGATGTCGGTGGACGGTGATGGGTGTGGCAAGAGCGTCAGACTCGCGGTGCGCTTGCCACAACTGAAAAAAAGATGGCTGGTCAATGACCAGCCAAAGGGGGTCGTTCGGAATTGATCAGGGTGTCGCTGGAAGACTCAGCGCAGTTGCAGCTTGTATTGAAAGAACATGACAGCGTTGTTTTTCTGATCGGCGAAATCAACCGCTGGTGAGCCACTGATATTCAGCACCGAGCGCCTGCTCAGTTTGACTTCCAGCGCAGGGAAGGGAAGCAGTTTGGTTTCAGGCTCGGCGTTTTTCTTGAATTGCTTGTGTACGACGGACGCACCGACGAGAAAGCGTACTCGTCCGGCGATGACTGAGCGCGTCGCGTAATTGATGCCGCCGTAATAGGACTGAAAACCGAAGCTGTCCGACAATGTACCTGCGTGCCAGCCGAGCTTGCTGCTGGGTGAATACTCCCAGCCGACACCCGGAGTGAAGGCATTGCGATCATCGAAGTTTTCGAAGTGCAGCGCGAGGGTGCTGAGTACCAGATAGCCGTTATCGGCCTTGGCGGATGTGCTGGCGATGAACAAACCGAACACCAGTACCAGGATTGAATTGAATTTGAAAATCTGCGTTTTCATTGGTCTTCCCCGAGTTCTTTGCTGATCTGAAGCCAGCTTTAAAGAGACGTTGCTCGACTTGCGTCAACAACATGCCGCGAACTGTACTCAAGGGATAAACTCGCTGCAAATGCGTCGGGGAAAACCATTTATTTCAGTGTAATCAATGAGTTGAGAGCAATTTAGTAGCGCCGAGAAATTGACATTCCGCCAGGATCGATCGTAAGTAGCTGTTATTCAATGATTTTTTGCTGATTGTCTGAAGACTCAGCCATGTCATCAAACCGAGAACCGGTCTGAAGTTTCCGGCAAGGTATTGAAAATCCTGTGATATGGCTCTCTCAACGGCAGCGAGCTGTTGCTGCGTCAACATGATTCAACGAGTGCTCACACCGTCTGATTTCACTCAGACAGGCTTGCTCGCGAAGTAGAGGGACGCTTCGCTGTTGTTTTACCGACAACCTTTGTATATTGATGCTCTTGTGTGGTGCATTCGGGCACTGCGGGGAAGGGCATGAGCAGGCGATTACTGTAGTCGCGAAACCAACGGGTGCTGGTACAGCCTGCCGATAATTCACAACAGCAGACGAGGGGAATCATGATCACCATTACGATCAATGGAGAAGAGCATCAATTCGATGGCGATCCGGAGATGCCATTGCTCTGGTACGTCAGGGATGTTCTGGGTCTGACTGGCAGCAAGTACGGGTGTGGCAGTGGATTATGCGGTGCCTGCACCATGCACATGGATGGAAAGTCCGTGCGCAGTTGCGTTGTTCCGGTACAGGCGGCCGACGGTCTGTCGGTCGTGACGATAGAAGGACTGGATCCGGATGGCAACCATCCTGCCCAGAAGGCATGGCGTGACTATAACGTGCCACAGTGCGGCTTCTGTCAGGCGGGTCAGATCATGCAGGCAGCCTCCCTACTGGCACAGAACAGCGAGCCGACGGATGAGGAAATCACCGTACACATGACGGGCAACATCTGCCGTTGCGGCTGTTATCAGCGCATTCAGGCTGCGGTCAAGGCGGCAGCTGTCGAGCAGGCATCCAAGGGGGCATAGATCATGTTGAAATACATTGATGAAGAGATGCAGGCGACCAGAGCCGTCTCGCCGATTAGCGCCACTGGTCGATATCGTGTCGAGAATGTCAGTTCACGCCGGGATTTTCTGAAGACCCTGGGTATCTCCGGAAGTCTGGTCGTAGGCTTGCAGCTGTTGCCGAGTGCTTCTGCTCTGGCATTCGATCCCTACCCGACCGGGGCGGAAGACATGCCGCACAAGACGGTGACCGACCCGTCGATCTTCGTGGCCATCGACAGTGGCGGTGGTGTGACACTGGTCGCCCATCGCTCGGAGATGGGTACCGGCTCTCGCACCAGTCTGCCGATGGTCATGGCCGATGAGATGGAAGCCGATTTCGCACGGGTCAAGGTCATTCAGGCAGAAGGCGACGAGCCCCGTTACGGCAATCAGGACACCGACGGTTCGCGCAGCCTGCGACACTTCGTGCAGCCGGCACGACAAGTGGGCGCGGCAGTACGGCAGATGCTGGAAGCAGCCGCTGCCGAACAATGGGGCGTGCCGGTGGCGAGGGTCAGGGCGCGCGATCATGCGGTGCGCATGCTCGATGGTGAAGGGCCGGAGGCGCGAGAATCGGGTGAACGTCTGAGCTATGGTGAACTGGCCGAGGCGGCCATGGCCATGCCGGTACCCGGCTTCGAGGCTCTGACCTTCAAGACCGATGAGCAGTTTCGGTATATGGGCAAGGGCGAGATCCCGATGGTGGATCTGCATGACATCACGACCGGCAAGGCGATCTATGGTGCTGATATCCTGCTCGATGGCATGCAGTACGCCGTCGTTGCGCGGCCACCTGTCGTCGGGGGGACGGTCAAGTCCATGGATGCCAGCGAGGCATTGAAGGTGGCTGGTGTCTCTCGGATAGTGGAACTGGCCGGCTCCATTCCTCCGGCAAAGTTTGCTCCGCTGGGTGGCATTGCCGTGGTCGCCGACAGTACCTGGGCGGCCATCAAGGGTCGTGAGAAGCTGATTGTCGAATGGGACAGTGGTCCGCACGGCTCGTTCAACACACCGGCTTACGAAGCCGAGATGAGAGCCACGGCTGCCAATCCCGGCAAGGTTCTGCGCTCGCAGGGAGACCCGGAAGCAAGCTTTGCCAATGCCGCGAAAGTGGTGTCGGCCGACTATTATCAGCCACATATGGTCCACGCGCAGATGGAACCACTGGTCGCCGTTGCCTCGTTTGCAGAGGGTGAACTGGAAGCCTGGGCGCCGGTACAGAGTCCGTACGGCACACGTCAGGATCTGGCCGCCATGCTGGGGCTCGAAGAGGACAAGGTCAGGGTCAATGTCACGCTGCTTGGCGGTGGGTTTGGTCGCAAGTCCAAGTGCGACTTTGTTCTGGAGGCCGCTTTGGTCTCGAAGGAAGTGGGTGCACCGATCAAGTTGCAGTGGACGCGTGAGGATGACATCCGGCACGGCTTCAATGCCACGACCTCTGTCGAGCGACTGGAAGCTGCCATCGATGAGAATGACAAAGTGGTCGGCTGGCGGCATCGCTCGGTCTCGCCAACCATCTTCTCCACCTTCATGCCTGATCCGGGGTTCGCCAGTGCAGTGGAAACCGGTATGGGACTGGTCGATTCACCATTGGATATCCCCAATCTGTCGATTGAAGTGGGGGAGGCGATGGCCCATACCCGAATTGGCTGGTTTCGTTCGGTATCAAACGTGCCACATGCCTTCGCCACGCAATCGTTCATTGCCGAAGTGGCCGATTCGCTGGGACGTGATCCGAAGGACATGCTGCTCGAGTTGATCGGGCCGGGGCGTATCATCGACCCCAAGGCGACGAACATGCCCGACGATCTGTGGAACTATGGCGAGCCCTATGAGGAATTCCCGAACGATACCGCGCGTCTGCGTCACGTGATCGAGCTGGCTGCCGAGAAAGCCGGTTGGGGCGGCTCCTTGCCCGAGGGGGAAGGTATGGGCATTGCGGCACACCGCAGCTTTGTCAGCTATGTTGCCAATGTGGTCAGAGTGAAGATCGGTGACGATGGCATCATCCATATTCCCGAAGTGCATACCGCCATTGACTGTGGTTACTGCATCAATCCGGAGCGGGTGCATTCACAGATGGAAGGGGCCGCGGTCATGGGTGCCACACTTGCCATGTACTCCGGGATTACGTATGAGAACGGTGCGGTCAAGGAGTCGAACTTCCACGATTACCCGGTAGCCAGGATCACATCCTATCCGGAGCGTGTGCACACGCATATCGTCGATCATCCATTCTCGGTGCATGCCACGGGAGTGGGAGAACCAGGAGTACCGCCATTTGCCCCGGCGTTGGCCAATGCCCTGTTTGCAGCGACTGGCAAGCGGCTGCGCGATCTGCCATTTGGTGACAGAGTAGGCTGAGTAGAGATGGACGATCCCGGCTGAGGCGCCGAGCCGGGATCGCTCGAATTGACTATCTTCAGCTACCCTGATTGAAGTCACTTTAACGTCATTTGCCATGAAAGACCTGCTGCTGTCCAGCTGGAAGATCCGATGAACACTCTGGTGCTGATTGTTGCACTGTCTTTTGCAGCATTCTGGTCACCCATGGCACCGGCCGAAGACTCTGACGAGGCGATGCAGTCTTCATCCTCACAGCGGAAGGTATCTCGTCAGGCGGTATTGGGTATCGACATTGCGCTCGTCGATGATGCGATGGGCATTCCCGTGCCACGCAGGGCCGGTTCCTATGCGACGACCGGCAAGTTCTACGGCCGCAATGCGCCGGTGATGCTCTTTCTGACGCTTCTTGCCTACAACGACCCATCGAGGGTCGACAGTGCGGGCGATTCGGTAATGGACCGTGCCCTGGAGCATCTGCACTCGGCGGTATCGGTCGAGGTGCACCCCTTGTGTCGAGGTGGGCATGCATCGTGGTTCGATATGTATGTGCCGGTTGCACTGGGCATCGCAAGGCAGGCGCCAACGTTTTGGAGCACTTTCAGCGACGATGAACGCCAGCGTGCAGATCTGCTGATGCGGCATTGTCTGCATGCCGCAAACATCTTCCTCAATACAAATTCAACACTGAATGAGCGCTCCAGTGTTCTGGTGGATATGGCAGTGACGGAATCCGGTTCATTGCCGAACCAAAGCGCTTCCTTTCACGCCTATGGTATTGGTGCCTATCTCTATTTCGGGGGTTCTGACGGTATGACGAAGGTGTTGGCGTCGTACGATGTGGACAGCTTCCGCACTGCACTGCGCAAGATGGCGTTTGATGATATTGCCGAGCTGTACGACAATGACATGCTGCAGCGCCTGCTTGCAGGGGATGCCATCAGCCCGCGAGCAAGACCTGATCCGCAGGGTGTCCGAAAGCCGCTGCTCTTTTTGAACACGCTTTCGTTGGAACGCTCGAATCCGGGGGAGGAGCATCCTTACAAAGGGGCAGACCCAATACCGGCGACGCCCGCAGGCATCTTTCAGCGCTGGGGACATGAATTTGCAGTGGGGGCAATGCCTCGGGGGAATGTCGGGCCGGCGAGCAATGGGCTGTGCAAGGGTGCGGACATGGGCTTGGCAAGTGGAAAGATGCCGTATGAAGGAGAGGGGAAAGGCATGCCCTACGAGCTGAACGCACGTTCGTCGGTGAGCGGCCCTCACACACGCTCCTCATGGGATTATGCGGCGTGGGGCATGCAGTCATACACGTATCTGTTTGCTGCACTTTCCTTGACAGGCTATTGGGATGAGGAGGATGCCAGGCACCAGAAGATCATTGAACGAGCGCGCCGAGCCACAGAGATCTGGCGCTACATTGGTGAGCATGGATGGCTGAGTAGTGCAGGCCCGCCGGGGCAGGTCTGCACCACTGCACATGGTAATGCTCATGAGAGCTTTGGCGGCAACCATTGGGCGCAGGGCTTGATGGATGGCTTGTTATCGGATCAATGGTCGTTTTTTCACGAACCTCTGGTTCCCTGACAATGCAATGCTGGTCGAGTACGACAGCGTTCTAACGGTTTCTGCCGAACAGATTACCGGTCTTGCCGGTCGTGCCGGATTCGATGGCGAAGACGCTACCGGACAATGGTGCTTCCGCCAGCTGATCATCACTCAATCCTACTCTGGCACTTGTCACAAAGAGTGTGGAGCCATTCTTGCCTCCGAATGCACAACTGGTGGGTCTGTGTACCGGAACCCTGACGATGCGATCGATGCTGCCATCCGGTGCATAGCGAATGACGCAGGCTCCATCCCACTGAGCGCTCCAGACATGACCTTCGTCATCCACGGCCAGACCGTCCGGGACGCCGTCGCGGGAAGCGTCAGGGGCCACGAATACCTGGCGTTCTCCCAGCGTGCCGGTATCGGCATTGAAATCGAAGCGGTAGATGGTTGCCTTGCCCGAATCGGTGAAGTAGAAAGTGCTTTCGTCATCATTCCAGCCCAGACCATTGCCAATGTCGATGTCATCCAGCATGCGGGTGATTGTGTGATCCGGATCGATTCGCCAGAGCGAGGCCTGGCCCTTTTCGCCTTTCATGGACAGAGAGCTGGCCCACAGGCGACCGTGTGAATCGCATTTGCCATCATTGAATCGATTGTTCGGGCGATCCGATTCAGGTTCGGCGATGGGATTCAGGCTCATGTCGGCGTTGATCGTCAAGATCCCTGATTCGCTGGCCGCGATGAAGCCACCTGAACATGCCGGAACCACGACGCCGGTCTGTTCCGTCAGCGACCGACGTTGAAGTGTCGTGACATCAGGGTCTCCCGATGGACCGATGGCAAATGATTGGAGGGCCGGGTTGACGATATCGACCCAATAGAGTGTCTGTTCGGCCTCGGACCAATGTGGGCCCTCGCCCAGTTCATCACTGCCGGCCATTGCCACCGTGACACAGTCATCACAGGCCAGTTTCTTCCCATCAATACTCATAGTTGTGCGCAAAGTTGAGCGGACATTCCCTGATCGACCAGCATATCGCTACCGGTCAGGGCCGATGCGGCGTCGGACAGCAGAAATACCGCGCAGTTTCCGACCTCCTGCACCGTATTGTAACGGTTGCTGGCATGCCAGCTGCAAAACATGGCTTCTGTTGCCGGATCACTGGCGGGACCGTTGGCGATGGCTTCGGTGCGAGTCAGGCCAGGGCTCAACGAGTTCACCCGAATACCGTGTTGTCCAAGGCTCCATGACATGGAGCGACTCATCGCGACGATTGCGCCCTTGGTGCCGGCGTACATCTCGTAACCCGCGGTGCTGGCGCCTGCATGATTCGAGGCAATATTGACGATGCTGCCGGGGTGTTCGGCGCTCACCATGCGGCGGGCAACGGCCTGCGACATGAGAAACACCGAACGCTGGTTGACTCGCCACAAGGTCTCCAGATCTTCCAGTGACATGGACAGGAAGGAGTCGGTAAGGGTGACGCCGGCATTGTTGACCAGGCCATCTATTTGGCCGTGATCTGCGATGACCGTATCCAGCCAGGGTTCGATGGCCTTGCTGTCAGCGACGTCGAGTTGACGGCAATCGATGCCATCGCGTTCCGGAAACGACATCTTGTCTTCCAGCGTTCCGACCACCACACGGGCACCGGCATCGTGACAACATTCCGCAATTCCGCGGCCAATCCCAGCGCCTCCGCCGGTGACGATGATCAGCTTGTTTGCAAGTTCACTACTCATGACAATGACTGTGTGAAAGTTTCAGGTTGAGTGTCGCCAATTGCTACTGCACGCCATGGACTATTTGACAGCACCTGCCGTGACCCCGGATACGATGCGACGCTGAAAGAAGATGAACAGCACCAGCAAGGGCAGAGAACCGAGTACCGCAGCGGGGAACAGGTCGGAAGGCGACAGATTGTGATTGCCGACAAAGCGGTAGACGCTGATCATGACGGTGAATTTGCTTTCATCGGTGAGCAGCAGCAGCGGATAGGTGAAGTCGTTCCAGACCATGAGCATCACGAACAGAGACAGGGTTGCGGTTGCCGGGCCGAGAAGTGGTCTTATGACGTGCCAGAAGATACGAAAATCCGAGCAATTATCCAGCTTCGCAGCCTCTTCCAGTTCCACTGGAATGCTGCGGATGAAGCTGGTATAGAAGAAGACGGCGAGCGGCAGATTCAAGGCCGTGAAGGCAAGTATGAGACCGGTATAGGTGTCCAACAGGCCGATGTCCCGAAAAATGACATAGATGGGAGTGATGGTGACGAAGTTCGGGGTGGACAGTCCCAGCGCCATCAGCAGCACCAGGGCTCGCGCCAGACGATTGGTTCGCCTGGCAAGTGGATAGGCGGCCAGCGCGCCAATGAAGGACACCAGCACGGTGACCGACAAGGTGATGCCTATCGAGTTGAGCACGCTGCGCAGATAGTTCATTTTCGACAGGGCATTGATGTAGTTGCCGAAATCCAGGCTGCCCGGCAGCCCCAGTGGATTCTGTGTGATCTCGGCGCCGCTCTTGAACGACATCATGAGCATGTAGATAACCGGCAACAGCATGAAGGCAACCAGTATCAGGGCCATCGCCGAGAGCAGCCAGGTACTGACATGACGTTTCAGCTTCATGTGATGTCCTCGCGTGATCGTAGATAGCGATTCTGAACGTAGGCCACCAGTACCACCAGGATCAACATGATGATGGACAACGCACTGGCGAATCCGAACTTGTATTTACCGAACAAGGAATCGATGATGTGCAGGCTCAGTGTGCGGGTAGCTCCATCCGGTCCCCCTCGGGTCATGATGAAGGGCAGCTCGAAGGTCTTGAGCGTACCGATGGTCGAGAGCATGATGTTGATCGTGAAACTCGGTGCCAGCAGCGGTACCTCGATGTGACGAAAGCGTTGCCAGCTGCGAGCTCCCTCCAGTGTGGAGGCTTCCTCCAGATCGGAAGGAATGGCCGCATAGCCTGCCAGAAAGATGGCCGTGGTGTAGCCGGTGAACATCCATATATGTGCAAAGGCCACGGCAATCAGTGCCGTGTTCGGATCACCAATCCAGTTGTGCTGCAGGCTCTCCAGCCCGATGGCTGCCAACGCCGAATTGAGCCCACCGTTGAATGGCGAGTAGATGAACTGCCAGACATAGCCAACGATGACGAAGGACATCATGGCCGGGGTGAACAGGGCCGCCCGACACAGATTTCTGACGGCAGGCAGGCGGTGCAGCAGGGCTGCGAAGAACAGGCCAAGAGCCGTCTGCACGACAACCACGATGACGGTAAACAGGATGGTTGTCGTGAATGCATCCAGATAACGCGAACGGGTGAATATCCGCTCGTAGTTCTTCCAGCCCACGTCGTTGGCGATACCGACTCCGGTGAAGTCGGTAAAGCTCAAACGCAGCGATAGCAGTATCGGATAGACAAAGAAGGCTCCGATGACCAGTATCGCTGGTAACGTGAACAAAAAGATGCGATAGCGTCTCAGGGTTCGCACGGGATTCTACTGGTCTTCGACGATTTCGTCCCAGCGGGACAGTACGTCGGCAGGGTCTTTGTCGAGATTCAGCAGATAGCCCGTCATGCTGTCGAAGATTTCCGATTCAAGCGGCTTGGGCCATTCGAGCACGCTGAAGGGAAACATGATGGTGCCACCGTTGTCTCGCGAAGCATTGTAAGGGGCTGCGACTTCGGAAACACCACTTTCGCCATCGGTGAAAGGACTGTAGGCAGATTCCGACACCAGCATCTGGTGCAGATTCTCATTGTCGGTAAAGAACTCGACGAAACGACTTGCAGCCTCGGGCTGATCCGACTTGGCGGCAATCGACCAGCCGATACCGAACAGATCAAGTGCGACACCGGTGTCCTTGTTCGAAGGGATGGGAGCGAATACAAAGTCCAGGCTGTCGTTTTCCGAGAAGCTTTTGATGTTCCACGCACCCTGCGGCATCATGGCAAAATTGCCTGCCTTGAACTCTGACAGGGCCGTTGACCACGGATCCAGGCCCGCCTGCATTTGCGCATCGAAACAACCGGCGTCTTCGAGTTCCGGGAACGTTTGCAAAGTGCTGATGAAGGCATCGCTATCTTCAAACAATGCATCACCGGCACCGAGTGAGGCAGCTTCACCGGGTCCTCTCTCCAGTCCATTGGCAATGGCGTAGAGCGGTGCCGAGAATCCACCATTGAAAATCATCGGTTTGATGCCGGCAGCCTGAAGTTTGCCACAGGCATCCTTGAGGGCGTCGATTGTCGTGGGGGCTGCATCGATACCTGCCTGTTTGAGCAATCCCATGTTGACGAAGTTGCCCATGCCGATGACTTCCAGGGGCATGATGTGAACCGCATCGCCTGCACTGATTGTCTTCTGCAGTGCCGGAGACAGGCGCTCGAACCAGTCGCCCTTGTCGATCGGAGCCAGCAGACCGGCATCACCCCAGACCTTGACCAGAGGCATGTCCGTCATCATCACATCAGGCGGGTTGTCGCCCTGTACCCGGGGTGGCAGCACGATGTCGGTATCGGTTCGGCTGATGTACGAAAAGTCGATCTCTATGTCCGGGTTGGCTGCTTCGAATTGTTCGATGAGCTGTGGCAAGGCGGCAGGTTCCGCATCGTTGCCTTTCCAGGCAGTGACTTCAAGGGTCACCGCCTGAGCGGCTGGCACGGTCAGTAGTGCGCCGACACACAGCAAGGAAGTCGTGGTGGGAATGAATCTTTTCATGGACGCTGTTTCTCCTGATTGGCAGCAGTGCAGTGAAGTTCAAGCACAAGAAAATAATACACGATCTGTATTTGATGGTGCACGATCTATTGTCATTGTTATTTGATCGATGCGAAATGTTTCCACTTTCTCATTTGCACTTGTGAACCGATAGCAAGTAGACGGCGTGAAAATTGTCATTGATGCGTATGTGTCGGAAATGTGGCGAATCTGAATGGGCGTGAACGTGAACCGCTGGTCGCATCCGCAGGTCGTTGGAAGGTGTACTCGCGCGTTCTTGTAGAGGCCTGAGTGTCCGTGGGTGTCCGGAATGCCTGGAAGTGCTCGGGAATGCTCGGGAATGCTCGGGAATGCTCGGAGTGCTCGGAGTGCTCGGAGTGCTCGGAGTGCTCGGGAATGCTCGGGAATGCTCGGGAATGCTCGAGGGTGCTCGTAAATAGTTGAGCCTGCCTGGTCGACTGGACTCCTCGGGAAGCCAGATCATTGACCACTTTCCGAGATGGTTGGCGAGCGGTTTGTCAGTTTCTCAGCCCACGTCGTGCGCGCAGGCGAGCCTGAAGAGGGCGCGCCAGTTGATTGTGTGAACTCAATCGCAGCTTCCCTGGATCCTTACGCCGTTGTAAACGTCGTGCAAAACCGGTGACAACTCCGGAACCGAGACTACTGCTCCATGACGACACGGTCGTGTCTTGTAAGGGGCTGCCCCCCTGCAACACGCGATCCGGTCTGCTGAACCCGCTTGGCGGTGCAGCCCTTGGAGTTGACTGAACAGTTCTCAATCAAGGGTCGCATTTGCATTAACAGGAAAACTTTCACGACTGGTCGATGTTCGGTCTGGCAGTTTTTCAATGCGGCATGCAGCAAGACCGTGCAGTGGTAGAAATTGACGCGGGATGAATGCGGTGAAAGAACAACAAGAACAAGCAATACAAACGGTAACGGCCTCGGCAACTGGAAAAGTTCTTGCCGAATCCGCTGTAGCGCCCAGTGCAGCGACAGCAACTGAAGTGGGTGGTGGTCTGGTCTCCGGCATTCTCCGACTGTTGATGCTTGTTGCTCTGCTGCCGGGGCTGGTCGGCAATGCCCACGCGAGCCATGAATCGATTATCGAGCCGGAAAATACCGGCTGGTCGTTTCAGTTCGATAACGATGTATTTGTCGGCGGCAACAAGGACCAGGACTATACGGGAGGCTTTGCCGTGACCCTGTCCGGACGTCGTGCGGAGAACTACCGTTGGTCGCCTGCGGCGCTTCGGCGTTGGGCTGATCACCAGCTTGGCGTGGAGGATCGCCTGATGGAGAATTCCGAGCACTACTCCAAGCATGCGCTGGAATGGGGGGCGGCTTTGTTCACGCCAAACGACATCACGTCGGCTGAGGCCAATCCGAACGACAGACCCTACGCTAGCCTGTTCTTCCTGAACAGTACCGAGCAGACCATCTTCCCGCAGCGATCACTGTCCCTGAAATCCAGTCTGACCTTGGGTGTCCTGGGCCTGGATTTTGCCGACAATCTGCAAAGCGGGATCCACAAGGTGCTGGGGAGCACACAACCGGAAGGCTGGGAGAACCAGATCTCATCCGGTGGAGAATTGACTGCCCGCTATTCGCTCAGTTTGCAGAAAACAGCCTTTCTGCAACGTTATTCCAACGGTCTGACTCAGGAATTCAACTGGACTGCCGAGGCAGATGTCGGGTTCACCACCGGTTTCGGTGGTGGGTTCAACTGGCGATTCGGGCGAATCGGAACTCCCTGGTGGACATTCAACCCTCACCAGTCAGAATATCTGAACCTGGGGTCGAATATTGCCTCCGGCGTAGAGGCTACCAGCACCAGGGAACGTTATATCTATGTTGGTAGCAGTGTGAACGTGAATATCTACAACGCGTTTCTGCAAGGGCAGTTCCGTGATAGCGCTGTTCAGGCTGACAAGAATGACGTGTTGCCCGTGAGTGCAGATGCCTGGGCAGGGGTCAGTGTCGAGGTGGTGCCAAGCTTGCATGTCGAGGGCTTTGTCCGGGCTCGTACTCGTGAGCTCGACAGACCGGATGCACGTGCCCCGACCTGGGCCGGGTTGATTATCCGTCGGACCTTGTAATCTTCATGCTGCCCTCTGCCGAAAGGGGGCGCGCCCTTTGGTTTCTCAGGAGCTGACACCGAACTGGGTCCTGACGCGTCCTCGAATTTCCTCGACAGTCTGATAGGCTCCAATCAGCAGGCGTTTGCGGGTTTCGCCTATTTTCACCAGCGGCATTGAATCGCTCAGTGTTTCGCCGCGACTGGTCTGGTCGACGTGCCAGCTGAGGCGCAGGTCGGCGAGCAACCCGTAGGCAACGATACTCTCCTGCGCGGTGTCGTGTAGCAGGGTGTCGTTGTCGCGTAGCCATGCCAGGCGCTCCGTGGTACTGGATTGTTCCAGCCAGCCGTTGCCGAGGCAGAACAGGCGTGCGACATGCGTCACCAGGTGTGTGCCATGGAGCTTGAGGTTCAGGGCCGCTCCTTGACCGTCGTTGTAGCCTTTCAGACGCAAGCCTGGAAAATGACGTAAAGGCAAGGCTGGCACCATCGCCTCGCGAGCCAGGGCAGCCAGAAAGTGACGCCTTTCCCGCACCATCTGCACCAATTCGGTCTTGAGTTCACTGCACAAATGGCCAGCACCATATATGGAGCGGCAGTCCATCAGTGCGCTGGTCCACAGGAATCGCACTTCATCGGCATCCGACATCCAGTCCTGGACCGCAGTCCCCCAGCCACGAACCGTGTTGCGCATCAGTGGGTTGCGGGCCATGATGTTGGCTTCACAGACGGAAATTCCTGCAATACCCAGCATCTCGTTGGCTTGTGTTGCCAGACGGGCCAGCCAGGCATCGGCCTCTGCCAGTGTCGGGCAGTCGAACACGATGGCGTTGTCCTGATCGGTTCTCAGCCCCATCTCGCCACGTCCTTCCGAGCCCAGAGACAGCCAGCACCAGGTCAGGCCTGCGGGCTCTGGATCCAGACGGCTGCGCACGATATCGAGTATGCGAACGGTCATGGCGTCATTGAAGCGAGTGTTTATCTGTAGCAGGTCCTCTGCGCGCACGCCACGGCGATACAGGGTTACGATCATCTGGTCTGCCGCCTTGCGCAGTTTGTGCAATTCCTCTGCACTGTCAGCCTGATCGACCCGACGACGCAGTGCGGTCGGGCTTGTCAGCAAGACACGCGCAAGATCGGTATCACTGATGACTCCCTGCAATGCGCCGGCATCATCCAGCAGGACCAGATATCGCCAGTTTCTGCCTTCCATCGCCATCATGCCTTCGAATACGGACGCACGTGCTCGTATCGTCAGAGGATCGGTTTTCATGATGCTGGACACGGGGCCATCCGCCGAGAGACCAGTGGCGACGACCTGGTCGCGCAGATCTCCGTCGGAGATGAGCCCGACGGGTCGATCATTCGATTTTATGACGATGCAATCGGCGTCTTTTCTGGACATGATTCTGGCAGCATCTCGTATCGACATGTCAGGGGCGCACACTGGTACCGAGCCTTGGTCCAGTTCCACCAGGCGTTGACCAAACAGGAAGTGGCTTCCGGCAACATCATCGAAGGCTCCCATTTCGCGTTCGAAACGTCGCAGATCCGCCTGAAACCAGGCGGCGAATACCGGGTGACGAGAAAACATGGCCTGCAGCGACTCATTCCTGATTTCCAGGATCTCGGCCAATCGGGAGATCTCCGCCCGATAGGGAGGCGGCATCTTCCTGAGCATGGCGAAATGACCGAACACTTCCTTGGCTCGCAAGTGCCGAACCGTCATGTGCTGTTCCGACTCGACCAGTCGGACCCGACCCGAGAGAATGACGAAAACCGATGGGGCGGGGGTCGCGGATTCTTCATCGATGACCCTGTCGCCAGCTGCCAGTGTGTACAAGGTGGCGCTGTCGCAGAGTTCCGTCAGCGAAGCTTCCGGCAAGCTGTCGAACGGCGTGACGTGCCGTAACCTGGCAATGATGCTGTGCGGCGCGGGCACGCTGTTGGTCATGAGCGTACCCGGTCAATTCGATCAGGGTTCACTGCCCGATAGACATCCATGAAGGGTGGCTGTGTCGATCGGGCAGTGCTCATGCGTTGCTTCTCCGGATAATCAGGTGACGGCAGGTACCGGCGTACCGCGGCGTGCCGAGAGTTTGAGCAGGCAGCCTATGCCCAGTACGATACCACCGGTCACGACAAAGCCCATGACAGCGCCGGAGCTTTCTTCGGGTTGTGGCACCAGCAACAACAGGAAGATGCAGGCACCGTAGAGAATGGCGAGTATTCCGAGCTTGTTTCTCTGTTCAAGGTCGGCAGCTGTGGCGCCCTGTTCCCTGGATACAACCGGTGTTTCTATATCGGTGAAGAAGGATTCGACTTCCTGTGTTCTGGCTTCCGTGAGTCCGGTGTAGAAGCGTTTGGTAAAGAAGAAGAATCCCATGGTGACAGTCAGATGCAACACCATCGACAGAATGAAGAGCAGATCAGCACCTTCTCTGGAAGTGAATGTGATTCCCAGCAGGCTACCGAACATGTCGGCCGTCAGTACGAATTTCGATACCAGGGAGACGCAGAGTCCTACCAGTACCGTGGCCCAGGGAGCCCAGTCAGGCACACGCTTTATCAGTATGGCAAGGGTCAGAGGAATCAGGATCGGCATCTGGATCAGACTGCCTGTCTGCAGCATGATATCGAAGAGGCTGAGTTCCTTGAGTGAAGAGATGAACAGGCCGACCAGAACGATGACCAGACCGAAGCAGAACGTGAGGATCTTGCTCATGCGCATCAATTCGCGGTTGGTGGCAGTACCTTTCTTGAGAATCGGGTTGTAGAAGTTGAGCACCATGATGCCGGCACTGCGGTTCAGTCCGGAATCCATGGAAGACATCGTCGCGGAGAACAGGGCTGCAATCATGATGCCCACCATGCCGACCGGCATGACCGTGTCGACAAATGCAAGGTAGGCTGCATCACCTGCCTTGCCTCCCAGTGTCGGATACACGGCATTCAGATCGATGCCCATGACCGCCGTGGCCATGGGAGGCAGAAACCAGACGAAAGTGCCTGCGAACATGAGTACCGCTGCCAGCAAGGCGGCTTTCTTGGCGTTGATGCTGTCCTTTGCCACCAGGTAGCGGGATGCATCGAACATGTTGTTGGTGCTGAATATCTGCTTGGTGATGGACATCATGCACCAGACGAAGAACAGCGCTGCGTAGTTGAGGTTGTTGGTGAAGAGATCGCGGGGGAAATCCGTGACGACCTGCACCACACCGATTTCGGTCGCCACGAACAGCGTGGCAGTGATGGAGATGGCCATGATGACAAGCATCTGGATGTAGTCACTGGCCACCACGGCCCATGAGCCACCGGACAGTGAGACGAACATGACGATCACGCCCGTGATGACGATGGTCATCTCGATGCTGATACCGAACACGGCTGATGTGAAGATGGCCAGGCCATTGAGCCAGATGCCTGCCTGGATGACGCCGATGGGCACCTGAGCCCAGGTAAAGAACTGTTCATTGACCCGTCCGTATCGCCTCTTGATGGCATCGATGGGTGTGATGCAGCGGGTTTGCCTGAACACCTCGGCCACGAATAGGAAAGAGACAAAGTATCCAACGGCATTGCCGAAGAAGATGGCGGCAACCGACAGACCATCGGTGTAGGCCTTGCCAGCTGCACCGGTGAATGTCCAGGCGCTGAACTGAACCATGAAGGCGCTGGCGCCGGTCATCCACCAGAGCATCTTGCCGCCTCCCCGAAAATATTCACTTGGATTCTCGGATTTCCCGCTGAACATGAATCCGATGGCGACGATGAATATCAGATATAGCGATATCAATGCCAGATCAACCCTGCGCTCGAATATCATCGAGCCGATTTCTGTTTCCATGTCCGTGCTCCTCTCCTGAACTATTTGGTTCGGTGATCCTGATCAGCCGGTGATTACGGTCATACTGACCGTGAATCTGGCCTCGATATCAGAACAAGCTGTATCCGAGCATTGATGTCTTGTTGTTGTTAAAGATGCTTGATGTCTATTCTGATATATCAGATTGAGCTTGAAGTATATCAAGCTGCGATCAGAGTCGCAATATTTCAGTGATTAAATAGCCGTAGCCGTAATGAGTATTATTTTGCTGATATTTATCTGTATTATCTTGCAGCGGTTGATATAAGGGTCGTTGAACACATTCTTCGCATGATGGTCGGCTGTCGAAGCCAGGCTCCAGGACACCTCATGAATTCCAATTTTCTGGCTCCGCGGTTGGTCATCGCCGGCACCCATTCGGGGGTTGGAAAGACAACCGTGGCAACCGGCTTGATGGCGGCTTACCGACAACGCGGTGTTGCAGTCGCCTCGGCAAAGGTAGGGCCGGACTTCATCGATCCGGGATACCACTCGGTCGCTACAGGTCTGGCACCCAGAAATCTGGATGCCTGGCTGTGTGGTGCACAGAGCATGGCACCACTGGCCGCACGAGCCGGCCGAGAGGCTGAATTGCTGATCGTGGAAGGTGTCATGGGCCTGTTCGACGGTGCGGTGGATGGCAGTCCATCGTCAACGGCGGATATTGCCTGTCTGATTGATGCACCTGTCGTGCTGGTTGTGGATGGATCGGCGATGAGCGCGTCGATAGCTGCGCTGGTTCGCGGTTATCGTGATCATCAGCCAGAGCTGAATCTTGCGGGTGTCATACTCAATCGGGTGTCCAGCCCGCATCACCGTAGCTTGCTGGTGGAAGCGCTCGAATGCATTGGCGTCGAGGTACTTGGAACCGTTGGCAAGAATGACGCCTTGAGCTGGCGTGACCGACATCTGGGGCTGATTCCCGTGGAGGAACAGACATCCACTGTCACGGCGTCCATCAATCAGCTGGGTACCACCATTGCACAGTCTTGCGATCTCGTCCGTCTTGAAGTCATCGCCCGACGTGCCAGAGTGCGGGAGGTGCCAATGCAGCCCGGGCCCGACAGAGTGGGGGAGGCTCGTGTAGCCGTCGCGGCAGGAGCGGCTTTCAGCTTCCAGTATCGTGACAATCTGGAGGCTCTGGAGAAGGCGGGTGCCGAGCTTGTTGCCTTTGACCCTCTGGTCGACGAGCATCTGCCGTTCGACATTGATGGCTTGATCATCGGGGGCGGCTTTCCCGAAGTGTTCGGTGCACGTCTGGCGGAGAACAGGCGATTACTGGCAGAGGTGTCCAGCCAGGTCTCATCGGGCCTGATTACCTGGGCCGAGTGTGGCGGCTTGCTGTGGTTGACGAATTCTCTGGACGCCATGCCAATGGCTGCGGTAGTGGCAGCCAGGGCTGCCATGAGCAAGCGATTGACGCTCGGTTATCGCACGGCTACTGCGCTGTGCGACAATCCCCTGATGCAGTCCGGAGACGAAGTCCGAGGACACGAGTTCCATTATTCGCAGACCGAACCCGGTGGTGATGCTCTGTTGCTGAGTTCGCGCTTTGGCAGCCGGCAAGAGGGCTTTGCCAGTGCGACTCTGCTGGCTACCTATCTGCATCAGCACCTGGGAAGTCGGCCGGAGTTGGCCGAGCGCTTCATGCGAGTGTGTGTACAACGGCGTCTGGCGCGGGAGAACGCATGATGAGAGGAAGCTGTAGAATCTATCAGGGGGAGTATTCCAGTCATGAACATGACTTCGCGCAAGTACTGTTCGGACTGAATGGTTGTCTGGAGCTCGATCTGGCAGGACGGGCGGCACGCGTCGATGGCACGACCGGGCTGGTTGTACCGGCCGGTATGCCGCACAGCTATGGCACTCGTTGCGATACTCAGGTCTGGGTGGTCGATGCCTATCACGGTAGCGGGCTGGATAGAATGAAGGCCTTTCAACTGCCATCTCGATGGCAAGCGAGCATCGGCACGGCACAGCTGCTGGATTGCATTGCCGCTGCGCCACGCGCTTTGCAACGGCGTGCGCTGAACCCGGAAACCTTGCAGAATCAAGTACGGAAAAGCCTGCATGAAGAGTGGTCGATCGCTCGCATGGCCGCGTGGTATGCCTTGTCCGTGCCGCAGTTTCATCGTCGCTGGAAGGCGTTGACGGGTGAATCACCGCAGCGATGGTTGCGTCTCATTCGGCTGGAGCATGCAGCGCAGATGCTGCAGCGTGGACTGACGCTGGAAGTGGTCGCGGCTCGCACAGGTTATGGCTCGGCCAGTGCTCTGTGTCAGGCATTGCAGCGCGAGCAGGGCAAGGGTGCCCGTTTGTTGCGACAGGCACCGCGATAGTTTCACGACATTCCTCTGCCTCATTCCGAGGCATGCTGAGGGCATGGAACACAAGAGAACAACGGGCATCATTCTGATTCTTGCAGCGGCAATGCTGTGGGGGACTACCGGTACTGCTCAGACATTTGCCCCCCTGGGACTGTCATCCTACTGGGTCGGCACCGGTCGGCTGGTGGTTGCAGGAATCTTCTTTCTGATACTGCTGACGGTCAGGGACATCAACTGTCTGCGCTGGAGTCGATTGCAGCCTTTGCCCTGGGCGGCGATAGCGTGGGGTGCTGCCGGCATGGCGGTCTACAATCTGGCCTTCTTTGCCGGTGTCAGAGCAACGGGTGTGGCGGTGGGAACTGCCGTCGCGCTGGGCAGCGGTCCGCTTTGGGCGGGGCTGTTGCAGGCGCTGATCACTCGGCAGAAGCCGCGCGGTATCTGGTGGGTGGCTGTCAGCATTGCGGTAGTCGGCCTTGTATTGACCACCTTCAATCCGGACGAGGATGCCAGCCTGTCGGTGACGGGACTGATCCTGTGCCTGCTCAGCGGTTTATCCTACGCCTGCTATGCACTGGCGACCAAGCATATTGTTGCTCATTCCACTCCGGCAGTCGGCACGGCAACGGTCTTCACACTCGCAGCCTTGCTGGCTCTGCCGTTTGCCTTTCTTCTGGCCGGCCAGCCGCAGTTGCATGTAGCCGACCTGGGAGTGATGGTGTGGCTTGGTGTGGTGGCTACCGGTGTGGCCTATTTGCTGTTCAGCAGCGGTTTGCGCCATGTCAGCAGCGCGACGGGGGTGGCGCTGGCATTGGCAGAGCCGGTAACAGCCGTGGCGTTGGCCATCCTCATTGTGGGAGAGCGGCCGGGCATGACCGGTTTGCTGGGGGTTGGCCTGATACTCGGGGGGCTGGCACTACTGATTCGTTCGGAGCTGTTGACGGTTCGGAACTGATCGCTTGACGACAAGCCCTTGTCCCAGAGCACGGTTCACCCAGGAGGACGCTCGTCAAGCCATCCCCAGTTCCTTCCTCAGAGTTCCGATCGGGGCCTTGAAACTCGCCATGGGGCCTTCCTGAGAAAGTTGCTCATCCCTGTAGGCGTATTCATCAAACAGTGCCTCAAGCAGCTCTCGCCCCTCCGGAGTACGTGCAGCTTCACGCGGTGCCTGTCCATGCAGGGCAGGCAGTGACTCATCGAGCCATTGCTGCCAGTGTCGTTGACTCATCGCTTCAATCTGTTGACGGATCTCGGGTGAATTCATCAACTCCTGTTGCTCGGCATCACTCAGCTCGGGCTGCGCCGGTACGCCGGGGTGGGCTGACTGCAGTTCTTCGATGTAGCGCAGGCTTGCGCTTCTACCGAGGCGTCGCTTGATCTTGCGCTGTACCGCCTCCGAGCGTTCTTGCGAATTCACTTCAATGGTCAACGTCTGTCCATTGATCGACAGGCGTCCGTTGACCGTGTTTTCCAGCATCGAGTTGGCAGAGCGCTTGACCAGCCAGGGAAATTCGGCTGTCTCCAGTTCGCCGGAACTGTCAAAGCCCGGATTCGCGGAGTGCAGCACTCGCTCAGCACTTTCACCGTTGCACAGCGTGGCCAGCTTGTCGAAGGCCTCCTGCGGACTGCAGCTGAACTCGTAGACGAGCTGCAGAGGCACGATGTCCTCCCCGTCGGTATTCTGCATGATCAGAGGAGCAGGGTTGCGGATCCTTTCGGCCAGCCGGTGATAACACGCGCGGATCTCCAGATCATAATCGTGGCGTACATCGATCTCCGACAGTGTGACCTTCAGACGTCCCGCCTCGCTCTCTCTTTTCAGCGCCTCCATGCCCTTGCGAATATGGTTACGCAGATCGATGATCTCATCGGTGAAGACGGGTGGCAGGGCCGTCATGCCGGTACCTGCCAGAATGGCGACGTCTTCCGATGCCTTGAGTACGCGAGCGAACATGATCATGCCATCGAAGGCCATGCGAGAGGCAGAGATGTCCTGGACAAAGGTACGCTCACCGGTGATCATGTCTTCGATGTCCATTCCCTGTTCCGGGCGAACATCGAGTACCTTGTGAAAGGAGAACTGCGCAGCGCAGGACAGTTCGATGAACCGGCGCTCCTCTGCGCGAAGCCGAGATCCTTTGTCACGCAGAAAGCCTTGTGCCGGATTTTCCATCGGCGGCAGGTCCTCCTCATCCAGCTCGCCGTCCAGTTCATGCAGGAATTCCTCAAGTTCAGGCTTCCAGTTGTAGATGATCCAGGGGGTAAATGCCTGAACCATCTCATGATGTATTTCGTCATGAACCGGAATGTCATCTGGCCAGCAGAAGTATTCGTACTGTGCCATCCAGACCGATTGCTCGCCGTACAGAGCTTTCATGTAATCGAGTATCTGCCCGGCAAGCCGTTCCTCGATCTTTCGGAGTCGGCTCGCATCGAGGGACAGAACGTTCGCACGCTGCTCCTTGAGGCAGCATTTCTTGTGTTTCAGTCCACTGCCACAAGGGCAGGGATCATTGCGTCCAATTCTGCTCATGGGTGACATTCTCGATTCAAAAGGGGCCGAGTGCAATGACTATTCGGATTACGGGTACGTTTTGATCATTCTGGGCTGGTATCACTCCGTCACTGACGCCGACATATCGGTTGTCATGTCACGGTTACGCTTGATAGTGGGGCACTCTGCCCGCGATGGCAACTGACATCATGATACGGCTGTTGGTATCTGGATGAAGATGTCGTGCTCCGCCCACGGCAAACAGCAGTGGGCGGAGCATCGAACGCTTGCCAGTTCTCAGCTTGTCTGTGGCTTGCGTATCAGGCCGACGAGCAGTCGCATCAGCGGGATCAGCCAGATCACGATCACGATGACACCCAGCGTTGCCGCAATGGGACGTGAGAAGAAACCCGAGAACTCGCCATCGGCCTTGATCATGGAAGACATGAAGTTGCTCTCGAGCATGGTACCCAGCACGATGCCCAGGATGGTCGGTGCTACCGGGAAACCGTTGCTTTCCATGATGTAGGCCAGCACGCCCATCACCAGCATGACGCTGATGCCGAAAACGGTGTTGTTGATGGCGAAAGCGCCAACCACACAGAACATCAGGATGATGGGTATCAGTACCTTGCGCGGTACATGCAATATGCGTCGTGACAGCCGAATGGCCAGAAAGCCCAGCGGAATCAATGCCAGGTTGGCAAGGAAGAACACGATGAATACCGCATTGATCAGCTCGGGCTGATTCATGAATACGGTAGGCCCCGGGTTCATGCCTTTCATGTACAGCACACCAATGACAATGGCGGTGATCGAGTCACCCGGTATGCCGAACACAAGCGCCGGTATCCAGGCTCCTGCCACCCCTGCATTGTTGGCCGTGCCCGAATCCACCAGGCCTTCCACATGGCCTGTACCGAATTTTTCGGGTTCGCGAGAGAATCGCTTGGACATTGCGAAGGCGATCCACGCGGCAATATCGGCGCCGGCACCCGGCAGGATACCCACCACAGCGCCGATGACCCCGCCACGAGCAACATTCAGCTTGTAGCGCGAGAGAATCGAACCGATTCCCTTGAAGACATTGCGAATGGGCTGTTGCGGAGCGGCTTGCTGACTGCCCGGCGAGGCAACGAAGCGCATCACTTCCGAGATGGCGAACATGCCGATCATGGCTGGAATGAAACTGATGCCGCCCATCATTTCGACGCTGCCGAAGGTGAAACGCGGATGCCCGGCGGTGACATCGATACCGATGGTGGCGATGAACAGACCGATCAGCAGCGATACGAAGCCCTTGAGTGTGGAGCCCGATGAGACCACAACAGCACAGGAGAGTCCGAGGCAGGCGAGCCAGAAGTATTCGAACGAGGAAAACTTGATGGCAAACTCGGCCAGAACCGGTGCGGTCATGGTCAGCACGGCAGCGCCCAGTACCCCGCCAATGGCAGAGCAGACGAGGCTGACACCGAGCGCCGTTTCCGCCTGGCCCTTGCGGGTCATGGCATAGGCTTCATCGCAGTACGCCGCAGAAGCAGGTGTACCTGGAATACGCAACAGGGCTCCGGGAATATCGCCGGCAAAGATCGCCATGGCTACCGTGGTGACGATGGCTGCAATGGCCGGTATGGGTTCCATGAAGAAGGTAAATGGAATCAGCAGTGCTGCCGCCATGGTAGCGGTCAGGCCGGGAATGGAGCCGACGAACAGTCCGAACAGGGCTGAGGCCAGCATGACCCCCAGCACCTTGACGTCCAGCACCAGCATGAATGCCTGTAGAAAGGTGTCCATGTCGCTTTACCTGAACAGGGTGCTGGTGATGCCTTCAGGCAAGGGCACCAGTAGCACGCGTGAGAACAAGAGCTGCAGAACGATGGTCACGATGACCGCGTAGAGCAGGGAAGCACCCAGTGAAGATCCCAGTCGGTACAGCAACAGTGACAACAGGATGATGGCCAGTGGAATGAAGCCGACAAAGTCGGACAACAGGATATAGGCAATCAGCGCGCCGGGCACCAGCATCATGTTGATGCGCGTGGCCGGGTCTTGTGCCCAGTCACCCCAGCGCAGCCAGGGGGCATTCTCCGCACCGGCAGTGCGTCGTTCTCGCAGACCGCGGGCAATGAGCATCAGGCCGCAGGCAAGCAGGCCACAACCGATCAGTATGGGAAACAGACTCGGTCCGTAGGCCTGCCCGTGCAGCGCAGGAAAGGTTGTGCTGTACGCGATCTCCGCCAGGGCGAAGATCACGAGCACCAGACCTGAAACAGCGTCATTGAGTTGCATTGACGCTGATTACTTCGCCATGCCGACAGCTTGCATGACTTCGCCGAGTGAGGCGTCACTGTCGGACATCCAGGTGGCGAAATCGTCACCCGACTTCCAGACCAGCCCGAATCCTCGTCCGTTCATGAACTCCTGAAATTCAGCAGACTTCCAGACCTTCTCCAACGCAGCCGTGAGCGCCGTAGTGACCTCTTCAGGCATCCCCTTGGGGCCGGCAATACCGCGCCAGGCTGCCATCTGCCATTCGATACCCGTTGCCTCCGCAAGCGTTGGAACATCGGGATAGGCATCGAGGCGAACATCATTCATGAGCGCCAGGGCCTTGACCTTGCCGGCATCGACCAGTGCAGAGGCTTCAACGATCGAGCACGTGACGATGTCTACGCCTTCAGAGACCAGTTCCTGAAGGCCGGGAGCGGCACCCTGAGACGGTACCCACGGCGAGGCATCGGGGCTGATGTCGGCACTGTTCAACATGCCGGCCATGGCCAGATGCCAGATGCCACCCTGACCGGTTCCGGATGATTTATGTGCACCGGGATCCGCCTTGACCGCATCGATGAGGTCCTGGGCACTCTGCCAGGGAGAGTCGGCACGGACCAGCAGGCTGGAAGCATCGGCGTTGTACAGGGCAATCGGTGTGTAGTCTGCGCCAGTCAGCTCTGTCAGGCCCGCCCAATGCATCATGCCGATTTCAACGGTGACGACGCCTACCGTGTAGCCATCCGGTTTTGCATTGGCAATGGCCGAATGACCGACCACGCCACTACCGCCGGTACGGTTGACCACGTTGAAAGGCTGTCCCAGCTCCTTCTCAAGCAGTGAGCCGATCATGCGGCCAGTGGCATCGGTACCGCCACCTGCGCTCCACGGCACGATCAGGGTAACGGGGCGCTCGGGCCAGGCAGCCATGGCCGAGGTCATGGTACCGGCAAGCATCAGCGCAGCAATACCGCCGCCAATGACGCTCTTGCCAAATGTTTTCATCACTTTCTTGTACATGAACTGCTTCCTCACTAGTGGTAGGAGTTGAACGGTGTGGTGCTGCAAAACCGGCCTGTGACGGGGCATGTTGCCTTGCAGACTGCAGATGCCTCGAACACTCTGTCTGCCTCCCTGGAGTTTGGTAGTCACCAGGTTCATGAGTCTCCATCCGTAACAGACCGAGCTAAAAATCATACATCAATCCACCAGAATAGATAGACGGGCTTGTTGGCACCGCCGCAAGGCATGGCGTCGGGCTTGTCAAACCGGAAGCCATGCCGTTATCGTGGCGTCCTCGATTTTCCCTGGATGAAGCGGATTGATATTGACATGATCGACTATCTGATAATCGGGGCTGGTATATCCGGCGCTGCGGCGGCCTATGAGCTGGCATCGCATGGCAGCGTCGTACTGGTCGAGGCTGAGGCCTCTGCCGGGTTTCACAGTACCGGACGCAGTGCTGCGCTCTACACGCCCAATTACGGAAGCGAGCTGGTTCGCAGAATCAACCGGCTGAGCCATGGGTTTCTGCTTGCGCCGCCGGAAGGGTTCTGCAGGCAGCCGCTCCTGTCGCCTCGGGGCATGCTGAGCGTCGCCTCGATCGGGCAGGAATCGGAGCTGTCGGAGCTGATAGCGCAGGGTGGCGCTGAGGTCGAATGGCTGGATGCTGCGCAGACCCTGTCGCTGGCACCCTTTCTGCGCGAGGAGCGTGTCATCGGTGCTGCGTATGAGGCAGGTGTTGCCGACATGGATGTGGATGCCCTGCATCAGGGGTTTCTGAAAGGCATGCGGCAGCGCGGCGGGGAATTGTGGCTCGACAGCAAGGTCAGTGCACTGCTGCGCAAGGACGATGGCTGGCAGGTTGATCTGGGTGAGCGACAACTGCGGGCTCGCATCGTGGTCAACGCGGCCGGTGCCTGGGCAGACGAGGTGGCAGAGCTTGCCGGAATCCGTCCCGTGAGGCTGGTCCCCAGACGTCGTACGGCAATCCTGGTGGATCCACCGGCAGGTTTGTCCCTGGCAAACGTGCCGGCACTGGATTTCATCGGCGTGGATAATTACATCAAGCCTGACGCCGGACAGTTGATGGTCTCGCCGGGAGACGAGACGCCAGTCGTGCCACATGATGTTCAGCCCGACGATATGGATGTTGCCGTGCTGGTTGACTGGTTGGAGAACGAAACCCGACTGGAAGTGAGACGGCTCGAACACCAGTGGGCCGGGCTGCGCAGCTTCGTGGCTGACGGTGCGCCTGCGGTGGGTTTCGATTCAGCGCACAGCGGCTTTTTCTGGCTGGCCGCTCAAGGGGGCTATGGCATCATGATGTCCTCGGCCCTGGCCCGGGCCAGTGCCAGTCTGATCACGCAGAGTGTCTTGCCGCAGGATTTCCTCGACGCCGGTGTCACGGCATCCGAGTTGTCGGTGAATCGTCTTCGTGAGCCGAACCGGGGGTGATTGCCTGGCTGTGGTAACGCTGAATTGCCTGTTGCAATCGACGAGCTTGAGTTATCATTGAAGGCCGATCTCAGGTGTATTCGCTTGCCGGACATCGCCTGTAATAGCAATCAGTGATGAGCAGCCTGGTCGTTGGCCAATCGAGGAAGCCCTGTGTCGAAAGTGGCGGTGTACCAGCAATTCCGGGAGCGTCTCATGTCTGGCGAGTTGTTGCCGGGACAATTCGTGACGCAGAAGGAGCTGGCCGAGCTGGCCGGTGTGCCTGTGGCAACGGCGCGCGAAGCCATCCAGAAACTCGAGCATGAATCGCTGCTGAAGATTCATCCGCAGCGCGGTATCCAGATCACCGATGTCACCACCAAATTCATTCGCGAAGCCTTTGGCGTGCGGATGGTGATGGAGCTGTCGGCAGTTCGCAATCTGGCATCCGGTGAACACGTTGATGCAGTCAGGCAATTGCTGAGCGATACCCGCAAGGTTCTGGAGCAGGCGAGAGAGAGCGCGTCTGACTCGCTGCTCGAAAAAGCGGTAGAGGTCGATTGGGAAATGCACGACCAGATCATCGATCGCATGGGAAACGATCTGCTCAGTGAGATCTACCGGGTGAATGCCGCTCGTCTGCGACTGATCAAGGTCAATAACCGGCTGTCTACCGACAGAGCAATCCGGGCTCTGGAAGAACATGTCACCGTTCTGGAGCACTGCGAACGCGGTGAGCCGGAAGAGGCGTCCCGGGCGCTGGAAAAACATCTGCTCATTGCGATGGACAGGGCGTTGCAGGGCAAATGAGGACAGCGATCACGCCTGCCGACCGGCGATGATTCTCATGCACGGCGATGAACAGCATCGCTGTCTGATTGAAGACGGGGAGTCGTTGTGCGATACACATCAGCCTGTCAGGTCCGATACCGGAGAATGCCATTGAAGTGCCTCATCGTTTCCGTACTCTTGCTGCTGGCTGTATCCGACGTGTATTCGGATTCTGATGTCGCCGGTGTTCGCCGAATTGCCGTGTCCGACCTCGATAACGAGCGTGACGTGCAGGCAATGGTCTGGTATCCGGCCGGGTCCACGGGTGTGCCTGAGTCCATTGGTGCCAATGCGGTATTCTCGGGAACGGCCGCCTTGCCGGATGCCGCTGTAAAGGCAGGCAGATATCCCCTGATTCTGTTATCTCATGGTGGTTTTCGTTCAGCCCCCGGTAGTGCCAACTGGCTGGCCTCTGCACTGGCAAGGCTGGGGTATATCGCTGCCGTCGTGATACCACCGGACATGGCTTCGGGTCCACCCTCGGCAGAGGTGTTGAAGGAATTGGGGCTCAGACCGCAGGATCTGTCTGCCGCGATATCGACACTGACAACTCACGACATCTTTCAGAAGAGCATCGATGCCGAGCGGATTGCTGCGGTGGGGCTCTTTCTGGGTGGCCACTCGGCTCTGGCGCTGGCTGGAATCCGTCCGGATGCCGCTGAACTGGCCAGCTCCTGCACCCGTCCGTATCGCTCTCTCGATTGCGAATGGTTTGCCGGTGGAGGGGTGGATCTGCAAGCCGCAGACCTGGACCCCGCACTGCAAACGGTTCGGGATCAACGGATCAAGGCGGTGGTTGCTGTGGACCCGGAGCTGACTCATGCCGCATCTTCCGAAGGGCTCGATGCACTGAGTGCTGCCATTCATCTTGTCAATGTGGGGCCCTGGGCTGATGCAGGCTCGATGTTGAACGCGTCAGAACTGGCCGCCCGAATCTCCGGTGCCAGCTACGATACGATCCCTGACGCGGGGAGGTTCAGCACCTTCGGTGACTGCACAGACAAAGCGGTGGCAATCCTGGAGGAAGAAGGAGAGAGTACGCTGTTGTGTCAGGATGGTGATGCCAATGCAAGTCGTGCCATGATTCACAAGTCACTTGCGGCACTGGTTGTGAAGCGATTGAACGAGACATTTACGGGTGACAAGCAGTCTCGATGAGGCATGTGATCAAGCGCAGGAATCGCCGCCGGCCGTGCGTTGCCAGGCTCGCTTCATGCCGGTGTCCATGGACACCACCTCGACGGTGTGCAGATACCGACTATCATCGGCTGGCCAGCAATGATACTGTTCGCTCGTTGACGCGAAACGGAGACGACAATGCTGAAACTCAAGCCGAACTGTGAATGCTGTGATACTGACCTGCCGCCGGAGTCCACGCAGGCCGTCATCTGTACGTTCGAATGTACCTTCTGCAAGTCGTGTGCTGAAGACCGATTCGACAGCATCTGCCCGAACTGTGGTGGCGAGTTGCTCCGGCGGCCGATTCGTCCGGCAGACAAACTGGTGCTCAATCCTCCCTCTGACCAGCGTTTCGTGAAAGCACACCCGGAGTGTGCCGGCCTTCTATCCTGAAGTGGTGTTGCCGACTTCAGCTTGTCAGTCGCAAGGCGTCGGCAGCTTCCCAGAACTCCTCGGGGATTGCCTGATTCATCAACATCAGGTTTTCCTCGAGATACTCCACTCTTCCGGGGCCGGTCAGTACCGAGATCACCTGTTCGTTACGTAGCGGGAACTGCATGGCAGCCGCCGCCAGGCGAATGCCGAATTGTTCGCACAGGGATTCCAGTCGACCGACATGGTCCAGTACCCGTTCGCTGGCCGGCTGGAAGTTGAACAAGGCTCCCGGGCGGGCACCGGTGGCAAGAATGCCCGAATTCAATACACCACCCATGACAAGTCCGGTATTTCTGGTCTTGCACAGTGGAAGCAGCGTCTGTTCGGCAGTCCTGTCCAGCAAGGTGTATCTGCCAGCCAGCAGCAGCAGGTCGAGCTCGCACTCATGCAGTACATCCAGACAGACCTGTGCATCGTTGACGCCCAGGCCGAAGGCCTTGATGACGGCCTGCGACTTCAGTTCCTGCAACGCCCTGACACCGGAATCAAGGAACTGCCGGAGATGGATGTCAGCCTGGTCTGCGTGTGTGAAGGTGCCCAGATCGTGGGCGTACAGGATATCGATACGACTCAGACCCAGGCGCTGAAAGCTGTCTTCCACCGAGCGCATGATGCCATCGTAGCTGTAGTCGTAATGCTGACTGAAGGGCAGAGGTTCGACGAATTTGTTCAGAGGGCCGCGTGCCTTTCTGTCGGCCTGCAGCAGTCGCCCGACCTTGGTCGACAATATCCAGTCCTCGCTGTGGCGTGAGCGCAGGAAATCGCCAATGCGACGCTCAGCCAGGCCTTGCCCATAGTGCGGCGCCGTATCGAAATAACGCAAGCCTGATGCCCATGCCTGTTCGAGGACTGCATTGGCCTGTTCCTCGTCTACTGCTTCGATGATGCCGGCTATGGCAGCTGTGCCAAACGATATTCGGGGTAAGCTGATCATGGCTGTTGCGGCAAGGGCAGACTGAGCTCGGTATCCGCATCGAACAGGTAGTGACGCTGCACCGGACCGGTCAGCTTGACCGTGTCGCCGACCACAAGCGGCACATGATCGCGAAGGGCTGCCAGGAACGGACTGCCGGCAACACTCAGACTGACATGGGTCTCTGCACCTGTGGGTTCCACGACCTCCACTCTTGCATTGAAGCCTGTTTCATCGATGGCCAGCGAGGTATGTTCAGGCCGCAGTCCCACTAGCAGCTTGCGTCCCTGAGGTTGGCCGGTTGTCAGGGTGATGTGTTGTCCGTCCTCGAGTCTGACCTGCGATTCACTGACCACGGTGACAGGCAGGATGTTCATCGACGGTGAGCCGATGAAGGTGGCCACGAAACGATTGGCAGGCCGATCATACAGTTCCAGCGGAGAGCCGACCTGAGCAAGTTGGCCGGCGTTGAGTACGAAGATCTTGTTGGCCATGGTCATGGCCTCGATCTGGTCGTGAGTGACATAGACAATGGTGGACTGCAGCTTCTGATGCAAGGCCTTTATCTCGGTGCGCATCTGTACACGCAGCTTGGCATCAAGATTCGACAGAGGTTCATCGAACAGAAAGACGGCGGGATCCCTGACAATGGCGCGCCCCATGGCCACTCGCTGTCGCTGCCCACCGGATAGTTGGCGAGGGTATCGGTCCAGCAGATCACTCAGGCCCAGAATGCTGGCCGCATGACCGACCTTTTCGTCCTTTTCGCTGGCAGGTGCCTTGGCCAGTCGCAGCGAAAAGCCGAGATTCTCCGCCACCGTCATATGCGGATAGAGCGCGTAATTCTGGAACACCATGGCAATGTTGCGTTCCTTGGGCAGCAGATCGTTGACCCGGACATCACCGATATGAACGTCTCCCCCGGTGATGCTCTCCAGACCGGCCAGCATGCGTAGCAAGGTGGATTTTCCGCAGCCGGAAGGACCGACCAATACGGCAAATTCACCATCTTCGATGGTGGCATCCATACCGTGGATAACGGGCTGGCGTCCATACGCCTTGCTGACATCCGAGAATCTTATATTGGCCAAGGCAAGTTCTTCCGGTAAAGGTTGATGAGCATCGTCTGCCAGACAGTGCAGTCAGGGCTGTGTTGGATGATGGTTGGTGAATGATTTCTTGTCAACCACTGATTAATCAGTTATAAATCAGTTCCCCTCACACGATGCTGCGCCGATCTTGCGCACAGGAGACTGCTTGACTGCCTCGTTCACACCGGACCGGTTCGAAGTATTTGCGCTGTCTCGTGCAGTGGATGGCGGCCCGAAATCCTCTCTGGCACCCATGCCCACTCGCAATGGGCTTCTGATCAGGGTGACAAGCCGGGAAGGTGTCAGCGGCTGGGGTGAGGCCTGGTGCAACTATCCGCCACGTGGCAACCATTCCAAACTCATGCTCTTGCAGGATGTGGTCTTGCCGACGATGTTGGGCAGGCGTGTGGACCGATGGGATGCACTGCGGCCACAGCTGGAGCAGGAATTTTCCAGAATGATGATTCATACCGGAGAATACGGTCCGTTCACTCATTGCATTGCTGCATTGGACATGGCTGTTGCCGATATCGCAGCGCGTCTGCAGAATCAGTCACTGGGCGAGCTGTTGTGTGCCAGCGGTGCTCCCGAGCCGACGGTTCGAGTCTATTGCAGTACACCGGATGTCGAACGCCTGGAGACTCTGATTCCCGAATTCGAAGCGGCAGGGCATGATTGCTTCAAGCTCAAGGTGGGCTTTGACAGCGAACGTGATTTTCGGGTCATCGATCGCTTCCGTGACTGCGCGGCACCGACGACCAGTCTGTGCATGGATGCCAATCAGAACTGGGATGTCGAGCAAGCCAGCCGATTCCTGAACAGGCTCGAAACGCAGGCGGTGGAGTTTGTGGAAGAGCCGATCTCTGCCGATGCGCCAGCCGGTGACTGGCAGTCTGTGGCCAGAGCCACCTCGGTACCCTTGGCCGCTGGCGAGAACATCACGTCCGAAGCGCGGTTTCGGGAGCATATCGATGATCGCTCGCTGGCCGTGGTGCAACCTGACGTGGCCAAATGGGGCGGTGTGTCCGGCGCTCGAGATGTCGGTCGTCATGCTCTGGCGCAGGGGAGTCGATGCTGCCTGCATTACATGGGCACGGCGCTGGGGCTTGCCGCATCGATGCATTGTCTGGCCGCCATGGGAGGCGATGGTCGGGTGGAACTGGATGCCAATCCGAATCCGCTGCGAACGGCACTGGGTGAGCTGGATCTCACCGTCAGCAAGGGTTGCCTGAACGTGCCGACAGGCAAGGGAATCGGCTTCGAGCCAGACCCGCAGTCATTGACCGACTTCAGTGTCGCGCAGTGTGACGTTCACTAGTGTGCCGCGGTGAGTCTCCAGTCGCCCCCCTGCTGCAATGCACTTGTTTGACGTGTGTCAGCCAGGCCTGCCTGAATGTACCTTGCCGGTGACGCGCCGTGGAGCCTGGCATTCTGAAACACCGAATGGACGGATAACCAATATACCACCAGAGGAATGACATCATGTTCGTGAAGAAAGGTATCGTAGTCTCTGTATCTGCAGCCCTGGCACTGTGTGCCGGATCAGCGCTGGCCGAGACAGCCATCAAGTTTCGTTTCAATGACAGTGAGCGCGAAGAAATGCGCGCGGCACTGGACGAATTCGAAAGCATGAATCCGGATATCAAGGTCGAATTGCAGACCATATCCTGGAAGGATGCCCGTGATCAGTTCCTGCGTGAAGCGGCAGTGGGGCAGGGGCCGGATGTTGTACATATCGCATTCGTGTGGACCCAGGAAATGGCCGAGGCCGAGGTGGTCATGCCGATCGAGGAACTGGTGCAGTATGGTGAATTTGCCAACGGCTTTGACGATTTCATTGCCACCGATCTGACCGAATACGAAGGCAAGGCCTACGGGGTGCCCTGGAGCGCGGATACCTGGGCCATGGTTTATCGAACCGATGTGCTGGAATCAGCAGGCGTGGACGGTTTGCCCACCACCTGGAGCGAGCTGAAGGCTGCCAGTTCTGCGGTGAAGGAAAAAACCGGCAAGAACGGTTTTGCCTTTGCTGCAGCCAATCAGATCTGGTTTCCGGTGAATTACTACCTGTGGTCGAATGGTGCCGGATTCGTGGTCGAGGATGGCAATGGCGGCTACAGGATCGGTGTGAGCCAGGCACAGCTGGTAGAGGCCATGGATTACTTCAAGAGCTTCATCAGCGATGGTGAGGCTCCGGAATCCATTGTCACGATCGACCAGCCGCATGATCCAAGCTTGATGCAGGCACTGCTTGACGGCAATCAGGCGGCTGCACTGATGCCTACCAATACGTTCAGGCAATTGTTGAGTGCCCATGAAGAAGCCAACCCCGGTGAGCCGGTACCGTTTGCATCCGGACCGATGATGGCAGGCAGTGGTGAGCCGCAGACCCATCTGGGTGGACGGACGCTGGTCGTCAACAGCAGTACCGACAACCCTGAAGCGGCCTGGAAGCTGGTGCAGTTCCTGACCTCTGCCGAGCTGTTCGAGAAGTACTACACCAACCAGTTCCCGGCACAGAAATCTCTGCTGGCGCAGATCGACTATCGTCCTGAAGAGTCCGGTTTTGCGACTCAACTGGCCAATCACACACGTACCTGGGGCGCTTATGCTCAGAGCAATGCGCAGATGGGGCAGCTGTGGAATACCACGTCACGGGCGTTTTCCACTGCCTTGTCAGGTCAGAAGAGTTCCGAAGATGCTGCGGCAGAACTCTTGTCCGAGCTGGAAAGGATGCTGGGTAACTAGCACTTGATTCCGTCCCCCACCATGAACGATACATTGCACCGGTTCCTTGCCATGTCAGATGGGCATGTGCGGCGAACCGGTGCTCAGTGTGCCACACACCTGGAGCACCTTTGATGAGACTCTCACCCGGTGCGCGTGAGCGATTGACGATTTTCTGGATGCTGTTTCCCACGTTTCTCGTGATCGTGGGTTTCTACATCTATCCGACACTCTACAATCTGGAGCTGAGTTTCACCGACATCACTCTTCTGAAACTGAGAAAGGGTGGTGACTGGGTCGGTCTTGCCAATTACTGGGAGTTTCTCAGGAGCAGCTCCTTTTTCGATATCGCATTGAACACCGTGTTCTGGCTGACGGCTGTGTCGGTGACCTGTCGCATGATTCTGGGTCTGCTGTTTGCACTGTTACTGAATGCCTCTTTCCTGAAACGAATGAAGTTGTCGACACTGGCTCGACTGATTTTGCTGGTGCCCTGGGCAACACCGCCGGTAGTGGCGGTCATTGCCTGGCGCTGGATGTTTGATCCGACACACGGCGCAATCAACAGCTGGCTGCTGTCAACGGGGTTGATCTCGGATCCCATCGCCTTTGTCTCCAATCTGTCGACCGTGTGGCCAGCCATCAATACCATCATTGTCTGGAATACAACACCACTGGTCGCCATCTCCTTGCTGGCAGCCCTGCAGACGGTACCGCAGGAACTCAATGAAGCGGCATCCATCGATGGGGCGACGAAATTCCAGGAGTTTCGATTCATCACCTTGCCGTATCTGATTCCGACCCTGTCGGTGTTGACATTGATGTCGGTGATCTGGACGTTCAATAATTTTGTCTATGTGTGGCTTGCCACGGGTGCCGGGCCAGGAACTTTCACCAATGTACTGGCAACCGAGGTCTATCTGAAGGCGTTTGTTGATCTGCGCATTGGCTACAGCGCTGCCATTGGTGTGACCATGGCCATCGTGATGGCCCTGTTCGGTGCCTTGTATTTTCGTCTTTTCGGGGTAGGTGACATGCAGGAGAAGGTCGGGTAGATGTCCATTCAACAACGTATGACGCCATCCCTGCTGATCGAGCGCGGCAGTTTGCTGCTGGGTTTTCTGCTGTTCGCCATCTTTCTGCTATCGCCCGCCTATTTTGTCTTCAAGGGCTCCTTCGAGAATATCTCCGTGTCTCTGGTGGCCAGCGATGGCGGCTGGACGCTGGACAACTACGTGAAGGTCTTTTCCAGCGGTTATTTCACGTATGTGGTGAACAGTCTCGTGGTCTGTGTCACTGCCACGGTGCTGGGTTGTACCGTGGCCCTGTTTGCCGCCTACGGTCTGTCACGTTTTCGCTTTCGCGGCAGAAGCCTGGTCTTCGGTTCGATCCTGGGTGGTCAGTTCTTTCCCTGGATCATCCTGGTGAATCCCATCTTCATCCTGTTCGCACGCGGTGGTCTGATCAACAGTCATATCGGCCTGATTCTGTGCTACACCGCCTTCATCACGCCCTTCACCATCTACTTGTTGGTGGGCTATCTGACGACGGTGCCGCGTAGCCTGGACGAGGCGGCCATCGTGGATGGGGCATCGCGTTTCACGGTGATTCGCCTGATCATCCTGCCGGTCATCTGGCCGGGTATGGTGGCGGCGGCAACATTCGGCTTTCTGCAGTGCTGGTCGGAGTATCTGTTGGCGCTGGCACTGATCACGGATGACTCCATGAAGACCATACCGCTGGGGTTGTATCAGTACTTCGGCGATGTGCAGATTGACTGGGGAGCCGTGATGGCAGGCTCGGTAGTGGCAACCTTGCCGACCTTGTTGCTGTTTCTTCCGTTGCAGAAGAAGCTGGTGGCCGGCTTGACCTCAGGGGCGGTGAAGTGAGTACGGGTCTGCGCCACCCGCCGTGAGAGGGGTGGCGCAGATTCCTGCAAGGGTGGGGATCACATCGCGTTGCTACGCGGTGTTCCGGTCTTCACGTAGCGATTGTCGCAAGCCGATGAACAGGCTCACGCACAGAACCAGCAGTACGATGGTAAACGGAAATCCGGTGGATACCGCCATGGCCTGCAGCGCGGTGAGTGCTTCGGAGCCGCCCACCAGCAACAGCGTTGCTGCCACCACACCTTCGAAAGTACACCAGAACACGCGCTGTGCTGCCGGCGCGTCTGTCTTGCCGCCGGCGGTTATGGTGTCGATGACCAGAGAGCCCGAGTCGGAAGAGGTGACGAAGAACACCAGTACCAGAATGATACCCAGCATCGAGGTGACGGTGGCAAAAGGCAGGTTCTCCAGCATGACGAACAACTTCAGCTCCAGTGCTGCGTCCTTGACCGGTGCGGCAGCATCAGCAACTACCTGGGCAATGGCAGTTCCACCAAAGGCGCCCATCCACATCACGCAGACCAGGGTAGGAATGATCAGTACACAGAAGATGAACTCGCGAACGGTTCGGCCACGGGAAACGCGGGCGATGAACATGCCGACAAAGGGTGACCAGGAAATCCACCACGCCCAATAGAAGGCAGTCCAGCCTTGCGAGAAGTTGGTGTCTTCACGGCCGAAGGGCATGGCCAGCGGAATGAAGTCCTTGACGTAGGCGGCACCGCCCGAAATCGTGGTGCTGAATATCTCGGCGGTTGGCCCGACAATGATGATGAACAACAGCAACAGGCCGGCCAGTGCAATATTGACCTCGGAGAGAATCTTGACACCACCATCGAGGCCGCGCAGTACGGAGATCAGGGCCAGAGCCGTGATGGCGGCAATCAGTATGACCTTGGCGACACTACCCGTGCCCCACCCGAACAGGTAGTTCAATCCAGCCAGTGCCTGCTCCGTGCCGAAGCCCAGGGAGGTGGCCAGGCCGAACAGGGTGGCGAAGACTGCCACGATATCGATGGTGTGTCCCCACCAGCCCCAGATGCGTTCACCCAGAATCGGATAGAAGGCAGAACGCAGTGTGAGTGGCAGACCTCGGTTATAGGTGAAGAAGGCCAGTGCCAGTGCCAGCACGGCATAGATGGCCCAGGGATGCAGCGCCCAGTGGAAGATGGTAGCGGCCATGCCCAGATTGCGGGCAGCAACCACATCGTCAGCTGCGGCGCCCAGAGGGGCCCAGTCGGTTCTTGCGGCGCCCTCGACGGTCGTTCCGCCCATGGACGAGGCAAAGTGCGACATGGGTTCCGAAACGCCGAAGAACATGAGGCCGATACCCATGCCAGCGGCAAACAGCATGGCAAACCAGCCCATGTAGCTGTAGTCCGGCGTGGCATCCTTGCCACCCAGTCTGACGCTGCCCAGCGGGGTGACCAGCAGCATCAGGCAAAAGAGCACAAAGATGTTGGCGGCACTGAGAAAGAACCAGTCAAAGGTGGAGGTCAGTGTCGGACGCAGCCAGCCGAAGAACTCGGTGGCCTGTGTCTGAAAGGCCAGTGTCAGAAATACAAAGGCGACAACGGAGAGCCCGGATATGAGAAAGACGGGGTTGTGTATCTCGAGCCCGAAGGGGTTGATGTTGTCCTGGCCGAGTTCGAAATCGGTGTCTATCGGATGCGGTGCATTCTCCATATGCGCATCAGTAGAATCCGGTGGAGATGCGTCAACACGTTCAGTCATGCGAATTTGTCCTGTTCATGTGGTTATCCTGGATGGCGTGACGAGCTGGCGATGGCTCGCGCAAGAAAGGCGACGTGACGATAATGGCTCGTGATGGAAAGGCAGAGGCGCCATCTGCGCCGCCTGTTGCCGGACGCTCTGCGGAGCACGGTTGGTGGCAACAATGAAGGTGACTGTTGGTCACCTGATGAGAAGGTGAAGTCTACTCCAGATTGGAGGATGCTTCCACCTCGGGTTGTAATAATGCAAGTATGCTCCATGCTGTGGGTAATTCTTCATCTGACACCATGCCCTGATGCTGTTGACAATGACTGTCGCGCTGGTATGCCTGATACGGAATTCCCTGAAAATACGGTGTTTGCGTGCATTACAGGGTAACAGCACCGGTCTTGTGATTTTTGCCGGCATGTAGTGTTTGCCGTCGCTTGAACGCCGGAAGACGCAGCGAGAAAAGAGGCGGGATCAGGTCAAGTGAGCAGAATTCAAGGATGATGTGTGTTTACGCGACCAATTCACGCTCTGTCAAGGAGAAGGGGAGCCGTCACGAATGAGCACAGAAGGACGACGCTGCTGCGGGCAGTAGCATCCCTCATCGTAGGCAAGGTTTCATGAAGTCGATGATTTCGACCGGCACAGTTCGAGTATTCGTTTGACAATCGGATACTCTCGCAATGATTCGCGGACATAGGCTCCGCCGGGAAGATTGGCGATGCTCGGGTTGGTAACGTAGGTTCTCAGTCGACAGCCACTGCTGCTCAGATTGATGGCTGGAGCCAGCTGTATGGGAGCGGAGATGACGAACGGACCATGACGCGCCATTTCGAAGGCCAGTGCAAATGAGGTGGTATACAGGGCAATGGTGGGTTTGGGGGCGCCGCAGGCATCAAAGGCGGCAAAGACCCGGCTGCCACTTTCCTCGGATTGGCCGTACACGATCCATGGGCGATCGGACAATTCTGCCAGAGGCAATCTGTCGCGGGCGTTGCGTGTGTCTTCTTCGTGCAGGATGACACCATGCTCGATCTGCTCGAACGGAATGAACCGTATCTGATCGGAGGCGTTGACGGTTTCATAGGTGCCGAACACCATGTCCAGTTCGCCAGAACGAAGCATGGGAAGCGACACATCATTGATCTCTCCGATCATACGCAGCTGGGTTCCGGGGAATTCGGGTTGAATCTGCGCCAGGATGCTTCCCAGGTAGTGGATATGGAACAGCGGGCCGGCTCCTATCCTCAAGGTCTTCAACATGCCGGATTTCTGCAGAGCCACCGACTCCTCGGCCTGCAGATAGGCGACCTGAATGGCCCTGGCCCGCTCCAGCAAGGCTTCGCCGGCTGTTGTCAGTCGCATGCCATGGGAGGTCCTCTGCAGCAAGGGGGTGGCGTAGTGCTGTTCCAGCTGCTGCAGTCTCTTCGTCAGAGTTGGCTGCGTGACATGCAACTGCTCGGCGGCCGACGAAACATTGCCGGTTTCGGCCACCGCGATGAAGGCCAGAAGGTTTCGGTCCATGGCAGTCCTGATATTCCGAAAATGAATATCATATCACCTTAAAATTCATTGGATCTATATCAATTCTCACTGTAGATTTTCAGTCAGCTGGAGGTGCTGCTCCAGGTCTGTGTTGGCTACCGATGAGATTTTCATGCGAACGATATTCGTCCTATTCGATTCACTGAACAGACTGGCCATCGGCGCCTATGGCGGAACCACGATCGCCACTCCCAACTTCGATCGCTTTGCCAGAAGGGCCAGGACATTCACGCAGCATTATGCCGGCTCGCTGCCTTGTATCCCCGCACGCCGCGATCTGCATACCGGCAGACTCAATTTCACGCATCGTAGCTGGGGACCGTTGGAGCCTTTTGATAATTCGTTTGCCGACCTTCTGAGCAAACAGGGTGTTTACACCCATCTGGTCTCGGATCATGCCCATTACTTCGAAAATGGCGGCTGGGGCTATGCCAACGCCTTTGACAGCTGGAACTTCATTCGCGGCCAGGAAGGAGACCCCATGCATGTCATGACGGTGCCGCCGGTGCAGCGCTTGCAGGAGCAATATGACGAGCGGCATTATCCGTTTGGCAGCATTGCGGCTGACGGCGGCAACGTGACGGAAGGCAATACGCCGCGCAAGGAGTTGCGTCGTCTGAGACATGCCGTGAACCGCCTGGTCATGCAGGATGAAGAGGATTTTCCGACGGCCAGGTGCTTTGCATCCGCCTTCGACTTTCTGGACGTCAACCGGCAGAACGATGACTGGTTCCTGCAGTTGGAGTGCTTCGACCCTCATGAGCCGTTTACGGCACCGGAACGATTTCGCGACGCTTACCAGAGTGGTTACGAGGGTGGCATTCTCGATTGGCCTCGATACGAGAAGCTTGCCGAAACGGAGCAGGAAATACGCGAGATT
Source organism: Granulosicoccus sp. 3-233 (assembly GCF_052681095.1). NCBI lineage: Bacteria > Pseudomonadati > Pseudomonadota > Gammaproteobacteria > Chromatiales > Granulosicoccaceae > Granulosicoccus > Granulosicoccus sp. 3-233. The sequence goes on along the minus strand of NZ_JBQYLE010000011.1, from coordinate 176,452 downwards.
CGCGGCAATTACGCCGCACTGGTTGCCATGTGTGATGAATACTTCGGACGCTTGCTGGACTGGATGGATGAAGAAGATGCCTGGACCGATACCGCGCTGGTGCTCTCTACCGATCATGGCTTTCTGCTGGGCGAGCATGAATGGTGGGCAAAGAATCGAATGCCGTATTATGAGGAGATCTCGCACATACCCCTGATGATCTGGCATCCGGAGCAGAAAGGCGAGTCAGGTGAATGCGATGCGCTTTCCCAGACTGCCGACCTGATGCCGACCTTTCTCGATTTCCACGGGGTGGATGCGCCACCGGAAGTGACAGCCCACTCGTTGAAGCCTTTGCTCTCAGGTGGTGACAACGAACGCGAGTCGGCGATATTGGGGATGTTTGCCGGGCCCATCTGTATCGTGGATGGACGATACTCCTACTTTCATTTTCCGGTGGATGTCGAGGCGCATTTGCCAGCATATACCGTCATGCCGTCGCATATGGTCACCCTGTTCGAGCCCGCAGAGCTTCGGAATATCAGCTTGAGTCGTCCATTCGACTTCACCAAGGGCATGCCCTTGTTGCGTATCCCGCAGGTGGAAGAGGTGAATGAGAGCGGTTACGACCTGGTGCGGAACTGGACGGAAGGGTCTACGCTGTTTGACCTTTCCAATGATCCGCAGCAGCAATCGCCGGTGGATGATCCGGAAGTGATTGCCCGCATGCAGGCAGGCATCTGCTGGCATCTGGATCGACAGGATGCGCCGGCTGAATGCTATGTCCATTATGGTTTGCCATTGCCTGAGCAACGAAACGCCGAATGCGGCGCGGATGCCAGGCTTGCATGACAGGCAGCTCATGCAAGGCAATCGTCCGCGATTCATCCATCGCGACACGCATGCTTCAAGAGATGTGTCAGCAAACCACTGACGTGCACCAACAACACGGTACGGGCACACCACCGTTCTGCTACAACACGACACGAGGAAAAACGACATGATCAGGAAACACTTGTTCAGATTGACGCTTGCCGGTACCCTGGCGGCGCTGACATCCATGGCATCTGCGGACTTTCCGGAGCGCACGGTGGAATTGATCTTTCCCTGGAGTGCCGGTACGGCGATGGCCAATTCGCAGATCATCGCGAATGCCATGGCGGAGGAACTGGGCGAATCCATGCCGGTCATCTCGACCCCCGGCGCGGCAGGTACGAAGGCATTCATCACGGCAATGAACAAGCCGGCGGACGGTTATACCGTCATCGATGGCTATGTGGCACCGCTGGTGCTGCAGCCGATACTGGGTAATGCGGACTGGACCTACAAGGACTTCAAGCCCTTGCATGCTGGTGTGTCCAATGCGTTTTCCATCGGAGTCCGCAACGGCGACAAGCGATTCGGCAATTTCGAGGAATTGATGGCCTATGGGCAGGCCAACCCCGGGAAATTGCGCTATTCCTCCGGCTCACGCAACAACCTGCCGCATATGGTCATGGCCAAGGTGTTGCAGAGTTACAACGTCGTGGCGCAGAACATCCCCTACAGTACCGATAACGATGCGCGCAAGGACCTCAAGTCCGGAGTGCTGGATTTCGTGTTCATCAATATCGGAACCTATCTGGCGGACAAGGATGGCTACAACGTGGTGCTGGTACTGTCAGAGCTGTCCGGTGCCAAGGAGCAGTATGACGGTGCCCTGTCAATTGCCGATCTGGACATCGATCTGGGTTTGACGGGCCTGGCTCCGATGGGCTGGGACTGGTGGCTGGTGCACAAGGACACGCCCGATGATGTCTATCAGCGCTTGAACCAGGCGATGACGGCTGTCATGCAGGACGAGGAGATTCGCGCCCGATTCTCGGCGACCGGTTATGTGCCGCTTGACTGGTCTTCCGATGAATACGAAGAGCAGGTCAGCGCCGTCGTTGAACAGCTGACAGCCATGGGTGACGCTCTGGCCTGGGAAGAAGCCGAACTCAAGAAGCTGAAGAAATAGTTGTGATCGAGTCGGGGCTGGCGGTCTTGCCGTTCAGCCGCGACTGATTTTTCCCTCATCAGGTGAGTCCTGTCATGTCCCGAAAGATAGCGGATTGTCTGTCCATAGTTGTATTCCTGATTGTTGTCGGCGTGGTGTTCCAGCAGATTGCGACATCCTTGAGCGAACAGGGAATTGCAAGCGGTGGTCCCTATGACAATGCAGCGTCCTACCCGCGCTCACTGGCCATCATCATTTGCCTGCTGCTGGTAGCCTATGTGGTCTCGGTAGTACTGACTCGACAGAGAACGGTGGCGGATAGCCGGCGTGCAGAGTCGGCAAGGGAGGCTGGCGTCGCCTCTCGACAAGGCGCAGCACAGGCTGCTGGTCATGCCGATGCCGATGCCGATGCCGATGCCGATGCCGATGCTGATGCCGATGCTGATGAGGGAGTGTTGTCCGGTTTCAGGGGGGTGGGTCTGTTGCTGGTGTTCTCCGCGTATCTGCTGCTGCTGCCTCTTCTGGGCTATCAGCTGTCAACACCGCTGATGCTGGCAGCTGTCCTGTTGCTGGCTGGGATGAGAAGTCTGTGGGGTGTGCTGCTCTTTTCCGTGGCCGCATCCATCGGTGTCTCGTTCATGTTCGAAGTGTTCCTGAATATCGTATTGCCCGGTGGTGTGTTCTCTCTGAACGTTCCCTGGCCTTCTTTCTGAGGTCCTGATGTCATGTTGAACGGTGTATTGAGCGGCTTCGATCTGCTTCTGGAACCACTGGCGCTGGGCTTGACACTACTGGGTGTGTTGTTCGGTCTGCTGGTGGGGGTTCTGCCTGGTCTGGGTCCGCTGATGGGTATCGTGCTGTTTCTACCCTATGCGATCACCTTGCCGCCGATACCGGCAATGGGCTTTCTGATTGCCATCTTTGTCGGTGGCTCCTGCGGGGGCTCGATATCCGCCATTCTGCTGAGAATTCCCGGTACGCCATTGGCCGCTGCGACCCTGCTGGATGGCTATCCCATGGCCAGAAAGGGGCGTGCAGCCGATGCCATCGGGATCGCCATTTCGGCCTCGGCAATCGGTGGACTTCTGGGAGGCATTGTGCTGGTCTTCTTTTCGCCGTTGCTGGCACAGTTTGCCAGTGGCTTCGCACCGCCGGAGTACGCAGCACTGGCCGTGACCGGGCTGATCGCCATTGCCGTGATATCCGAAGGCTCCTTGCTGAAGGGCCTGCTGGCTGGCGTGTTGGGTTTGCTGATCGCCACCATCGGTACTGACGAGTTCACCACAGGCTATCGCTTCACGTTCGGTTCTCACAACATGCTCAATGGCTTTCACATCGTTGCGGTAGTAGTCGGCTTGTTCGCGATATCGGAGATGTATTTCCAGATGGTGGGTGGTGGACTTCTCAGGAAGCCGTCGATTCCGATGGCCAAGGCATCCTATTCATCCATCGGTCTGACGCTGCGGCACAAGATGAATCTGTTTCGCTCCTCCATGCTGGGGGCCGGTTTCGGTGCCTTGCCGGGAGCCGGAGGCGTCATCAGCTCCTTCACGGCCTATGCCGTGGCGAAGAGTCTTGCGCGACCTGACGAGCGCTATGGGGAAGGGGCGGAAGGTGGCGTGGTCGCCACCGAGAGTGCCAACAATGCCACTGTGGGTGGTTCGCTTGTTCCTTCGCTGGCGCTGGGGATACCGGGTGATGCGTCCGCCGCCGTGTTGATCGGTGCGCTGCTGATACTGGGCTTCTTTCCCGGTCCGACCCTGTTCGAACAGCAGCCGGAGATCGTCGGCGGTATCTTTGCAGTGTACCTGGCGTCGAACGTGTTCCTGCTGGTTGTCGGGATACTGACTGTTCCCTTGTTCGTATTCGTCCTGCGCTTGCGCAAGGTGCATCTGGTGCCTCTGATATTGCTGCTCTGTGTGGTCGGTACCTATGCATTGCAGGCCTCGGTATTCGACCTGTGGGTGATGTTGGGGTTTGGACTGTTGGGAATCCTGTTCCGGATGTCGCAGATTCCGCTGGCGCCCATCGTGATCGGCATCATTCTCGGGCCTCTGCTGGAGAACAATCTGCGTAGAAGTCTGCTCATCTCGGACAATGGTTACGGCATCTTTCTGGATCGCCCCGTGTCCAGTGTACTGATTGCCATCAATGTCGTTCTGGTCGCTGGCGCCTTGTTCTCGATTGTTCGACACCATGTCAGACAAAAGAGACAGAGTCAGTAGAGCGCCTGATTGCTGAAACACATGAGTCGCGAGCCAGCGGGTTCTGCCTTGCATGGTCGCTGAGGATCCAGACCGCCACGTTTACGCAGTGAACGCAAGGGAACAAGTCCGATGACTGGATTTCATGGTGCGAGTGTTTTGCGTGCCAACGGCAGGATGCATTCTGCCCTCTTGTGTGGCAGTGTTCTCCCCCTGAGGCCGGACTTCGGCCAGGAGAGCGTCAGCTGAAAGACGGATGAATCGCGTTGATCTGCCAGTCGCCGAGTCACTCCCTAGCCACGCCACTTGCCCTCAGTGTGTCGATGACGAACTTGCCCGTCAGCAACACGTGATCGTGCATGAGCCGGGCAGCCGTCTCGATCTCGTCATCCTTCACGGCGACAATCAGTTCCTGGTGGGCAGCCATGGCGATATCCAGTTTCTGCTGATCGAAGCGAGGAGCCAGATAGCGGCCTCGTTGCGATCGGTTGCTCAGACTCTGGTGAGTCGATTGCAGGACGTCATGCCGCGCAGCAGCGATCAAGGTGTTGTGAAATTCGTAGTCCGTCAGGAAGCAACCTTCGCGATCGTTTGACTCGTAAAACGCGATCATGCGGTCGTGCAGGGCGATGATCCGGGATTTCTCTTCAGCCGACATGCGCGTCATCGCCAGACGAATGCCCAGAGCTTCGAGCGGCGCCAACAGATCGAATACCTCGCTGATTTCCTGCATGCTGATCTCGGCCACGATGGCTCCCTTGTGAGGACGGATTGTCACCAGCCCTTCGGCTTCCAGCAGCTTTATGGCTTCTCTCAAGGGGGTGCGGGAAATGTCGAGTTCCTCGCATAGCGCAATCTCGTTCAGCCTGTCCGCCGGCCGCAGTTCACCTTGCATGATTCGGTCGCGCATTGTTGCGGCAACTTGCGCGTGCAAGGGATTACGATTTATCGCGTTCATCTTGTTCATTGTCATTAATAAAACCCTGACCCTTGGCGTGCACCAAAAGGAGACTGTCCGCACTGTCAAGGTTCGCAGTCAGTTCCCGAAGAATACTGTACCTGTGATCGAGCGATTCAGGCTGAGGAATATAATTGTATGAAGTCGGATTGTATGCAATTCTACAATCAGCCTAACCGGAGATAAAACGCATGTTGAAGAAAGCCATGGTCGCCGCTCTGACGATGTCTGCTCTTTCCGCCGGTCCAGCCGTCGCCGATACGTCGGTACGCGTGCTGAGCCAGATCCTGTCAACGGCCAAGCAGTACCCCAACGAAGCCGCGGCCATCGACACACTGACGGCAGCGGGGTTCAAGGTTCAGTACAACAACTACGATGGTCTGGGTCTGAGCACGGCGGATGGGTTGCGGTTGGTGTCGGACAATGCGTTCAACATTGCATCTGTGCAGATCGGTACGGCCGCTCGAGATGATGCCTTCTTCGAAGGTCTCGATCTGATTGGTGTTTCCACCGATATGCCAAGCCTGAAGGCCGCGGTAGACTCTTACCGAGAGGTGTTCGACGAACGGCTTCGGGAGCGTTTCGGAGCGACAGTTCTTGCCCTGTGGCCCTTCGGACCACAGGTGTTCTATTGCAATGCCGATGTCGGCAGTGTGGATGATCTGGCCAATCTGAAGATTCGCAGCTTTACACCGTCGATGTCCGAACTGCTCGAATACCTGGGTGCCAGTCCCGTTACCCTGAACTTCGGTGAAGTGTATCCAGCGCTGCAACGAGGAGTGGCCGACTGTGGTGTGACATCTCCCACGTCTGGCAATTCGGGCAAATGGCCCGAGGTGACAACGCATCAGATTCCATTGTCCGTATCGGGCTCAGTGCAGGGCATCTTTGCCAATCTCGATTGGTGGGACAGCCTGACTGACGAGGAGCGCGAGCAGGTACAGACGACTTATGCAACCCTGGAGGATGCCCAGTGGGCGCTGGCAAGTACCATCAACGATGATGCTCTGGCGTGCAATACCGGGCAGGACAGCTGTTCGGAAGGCGAGAAGTTCTCGATGAAAATGGTTCCGGTCGCGGAGGCAGATATTGCCCGAGTCCAGAAGGCTGCGGCGGAAGTCGTCCTGCCTGACTGGATCGAGCGTTGCGAGGCTACTTACCCTGGTTGCACCACCGTCTGGAATGACACGGTCGGTGAAGCTCGTGGCATGACTGCGCTCGGCAACTGATCCGCAGAACTGACAGCAAGGGAGGCCTGATTCAATGAGACTCGAAGAACGTTTCATGCGTTACGTTGCGCTGCTGGCGGGGTATGCGCTGCTGCTTCAGGCTATCCTCACTGCGGTCGAGATTGTTTCTCGCAAGCTGTTCAACCACTCCCTGCAGGGAGTGGATGAGCTGGGTGGGTATGTTCTGGCAATCTCTGCCAGCGTCGGCTTCGGCTATGCCGTGGTCACTCATGCGCATACGAGAGTCGATTTTGCCCTGAAGCATGCAACGATGGCGCTGCGATCGGTTCTGCACCTGCTCGCCAGCCTGGTGTTGCTGGTCGTGTCATCGGGCATGCTGTGGTTTGCCGTCAGATCCCTGCGAGCTTCCATTCGTCTCGGATCAACGGCTACCACACCTCTGCAGACACCCTTGTGGATTCCACAGGGCGTATGGGTGTTCGGCATGGTGATGTTCGTGCTGGTGTCGCTGGTCACCCTGTTGCGCTGTGTTGCACGTCTTCGGCATGGGGACCACGAAGGCGTGGAAGCCTTGCTGCAGGCTCAATCGTCGGAGCAGCAGGAATTGCTGTCAGCCGGGTTCGAAGGTGAAGCGCAAGGGAGGACTGACTGATGGTTGGCATGGATATCATCGCGATAGGCTTCGTCTGTGTCATGGCCCTGTTGTTGCTGGGCTTGCACGTTGGTACGGTCATGGTGATCACTGCACTGATCGGTGTGATCTGGGGCATCGGCCCCATGATGCTGAACTCCGCAGGCAACCTGATGTGGGGGCAGATGAACAGCTTTGTGCTGACAGCCATTCCTCTGTATATCCTGATGGGCGAGATACTGGTCAAGAGTCAGATTGCGGAGCGCATGTACCGGTCATTGTCGGATTGGGTGCAATGGCTTCCAGGACGGCTGCTGCATTCCAATATTGCCTCCTCGGCAATGTTCTCGGCAATATCGGGGTCGTCAGTGGCCACGGCGGCTACGATCAGCACCGTGGCTTTCCCGACATTCCGCGATCACCGTTACGATGAGCGCTGGGTGGCAGGATCCATCGCCAGTGGTGCCACACTGGGAATTCTCATTCCGCCTTCGATCAACCTGATCATCTACGGAGCGATTACCGATACATCCATCGGTGATCTGTTCATTGCCGGTATCGTGCCGGGCTTGATGCTGGCGCTGTTCTTCGTGATCATCATTGCCATTGCCGCGTTCTTCTGGCCGGGTATCTGCGGGCAAGCGGTGGATGACAGTGAGCTGGAAGGGCGCCTGGGTCGCCTGATCGATCTGCTTGGTCCATCGATCATCTTCATTGCCATCATCGGCAGCATTTATGGTGGCTGGGCCACGCCAACAGAGGCGGCAGCCGTGGGCGTTGTTGCCTCGCTGGCACTTGCCGCCTACTACCGCAAGCTGAGCCTGGCCATGCTGCATGAAAGCCTGTTGGCAACGGTACGCATCACGGCGATGATCGTGTTCGTACTCGTCGGGGCCTTCTTTCTGAATTTCAGCATGGGGGTTCTGGGTGTGCCTGATCAGGTGGCCTCGTTCATCTCATCTCTCGAGGTGTCTCCGGTCACCCTGATTCTGTGCCTTGTGTTGCTCTATCTCGTGCTGGGCTGCTTCCTGGATGCGCTGGCGATGATGATCACCACCATTCCGGTGCTGTTTCCCGTGGTCATCGCCGTGGGGTATGATCCGGTGTGGTTCGGTATCTTCGTGGTGATCATGTGCGAACTGGCCCTGTTGACGCCGCCAGTGGGGATGAATCTGTATATCGTGCAGGGAGTGCGCAACCGGGGCGCCATCACGGAAGTGATCGTGGGTGTGATGCCCTTTTTCATCGGTATATTGATGCTGGTTACCCTGATTACCGTTTTTCCGCAGATTGTCACGTTTCTACCGCAGGCCATGCGTTGAGCCTGCCATGACGACAGTTCGCGACATGACCATCGAGATCCATACAGGAGTGGAACCACTCTGGAACTGCTGACGGTTTTCGGCAATACGATTCTGCCGATATTCACGATCATGGCACTCGGCTTCATCCTCGGGCGCACGGGATGGATCACCGTGTCCGAGGCGCGTGTCATCAATCGTTTCACGTTGAGCGTGTTTCTACCGATTTTCCTGTTCGGTGTCAGTTCGCAGGTGGACATCGCGCGTTTCACTCTGCTGCCGATCGGCACCTATCTGGCGGTGGAGTTCATCGTGTTCATGATTGGCTTCACTCTGGCCTTTCATGTCTTGCACAGAGACGCCTCGGAATCTCTGCTGCTGGGAATGAGCGGGGTTGTTGCCAACAACGCCTTCTATGTACTGCCGATTGCGCTTGCTCTGTATGGGCCACAGGGGGCGCAACCGTTTGTGGCCATCACGACCGTCGATGGCTTGATCGGTTTCAGCGCTGTCATTCTTGCTCTGGAGTTCGTGCGGCATGGCAGAATTTCCTGGCGAGTGCTCGGACTTGCAATCATTCGTTCACCCATCATCCTGGCCTTGATGGCGGGCATCGCGTTTGCTGCCAGTGGACTGGTCCTGCCGCAGCCTGTGACCACCTTTGTCGATTTCAACGGTGCGGCGGCCGCACCGGTTGCGCTCTTTGCGCTGGGTGTGGTGTTATCGGAAACCACTTTCCGCCGCGATGTCGTGGTGGCGCTGTTTGTCGGTGTCAAGCTGATCCTGTTTCCCGCCTGTGTCTGGGCAGCCATCAATCTGGTGTCCTATCGGGAGAGCGATGCGCCGATCTATGTGCTTAGCGCCGCCGGGCCATCAGTGGCGATGTCTCTCAGCCTGGCAATACTCTACAACGTCAGAACAGAGACCATTGCGCAGGTCATGGTCTGGACGGGCTTGTTCAGTCTTGTTTCCCTGATGCTGCTTGCCTGATGGCATGGCGGCGGAGCGTTTGCCGAGTGCCCTCAGAAGGAATCGAACCACCAGACCAGCCACAGCGTGATGGAAGGAAATACGGCCAGCAGTACCACTCGAACCATATCCGTGATAACGAAGGGTAGTGCACCCCGGTAGGTCTGGGCGATGGGAATATCCTTCGCCAGATTGTTGATGATGAACAGGTTCATGCCCACGGGCGGCGTGATGAGTCCAACCTCCACCACGATCAGTATCAGAATGCCGAACCACAGACCGAAATCCTGGGGCGCAAGGCCGAAGTCGAGCGCGGTGACAATGGGGTAGATGATGGGTACCGTCAGCAGCACCATCGACAGGGAATCCATGAGGCAGCCGAACAGCAGATACATGATCAGGATGGCAGTGAGAATCATCCATGGCGAGAAGCCCTGATCACCGACCCAGGCTGCTGCGATCTGGGGCAACTGGGTCAGGGCGAGAAAATTGTTGTAGATGCCGGCACCGAAGATGATCAGGAAGATCATGGCGGACGAGGTGGCCGTCGCCAGAATTGCATTACGCAATTTGAGCCTGTCCATCTGGCCGGATGCCAGGGCCAGAATGCCGGTACCTGCAGCGCCGACAGCGGCTGCCTCGGTCGGGGTGAAGACGCCCAGATAGATACCGCCCACTACCAGAGAGAATATGAGCACCACTGGCCAGACCGATGCCAGTGCCAGCAGGCGCTCAGCCCAGGATGAGCGTTCGCGCACGACGGCAGCATTGGGCGACAGGCGAACCCAGATCGATATGGCCAGCAGATAGCCCGCGGCGGCCAGCAGTCCCGGGACCAGTGCCGCGATGAACAGCTTCTCGATGTTCTGCTCGGCCAGAATGGCGTAGATCACCAGAATGACCGACGGGGGGATGAGTATGCCCAGGGTGCCGCCAGCGGCCAGAGCGCCGGTGGCCAGTGATCCGGGATACCCGTAGCGACGCAGTTCCGGCAGGGCGACCTGGCCCATGGTGGCCGCCGTGGCAAGGGATGAACCGCAAATGGCACCGAAGCCTGCGCAGGCTCCAATGGCCGACATGGCCACGCCACCGCGCTTGTGTCCCAGAAAGCTTTCGGCGGCACGGAACAGCGAGGCTGACATGCCCGACAGTGTGGCGAACTGGCCCATCAGCAGAAACAGAGGAATGATGGAAAAGGAGTAGTTGGAAAAGGTGCCGTAGGTCAGTGTCTTGAGCTGGTTGAGAGGCATCATCGGGGTACCGATGACCAGGCAGGTGCCGCCGAACCCGACAAGGATCATGGCCAGTGCAATGGGTACTCTCAGAAAGATGAGGCCAAGCAGCAACGGAAACGACCAGAGTGCAAGTTCCAGACTGCTCATGCCAGTCCTCCGGCGGACTGTTTTCGTCTCAAGTCCCGGACGGATCGAAGTACACAGAAAGCGGCCACCAGTGCAAACGCACCCAGACCCAGTACGCCGGCCAGGTATCCGATCCACACCGGGGCCTGCAGAATCAATGTGGTTTCGTTGTAGCGCATCTTGTCCAGCATGCCCAGGTACATGCGCCAGGCACCGACAGAGGCAACCACGCACATAGCCACGTCTACCAGCAGATTGATGCTGCGATTCATGATGGCCGGATACAGCGGTGCGAACAGATCGACCGTGGCATGCTTGCGCTGCAGCTGGCACCAGGGGAGGAAAGCAAAGACGGCAGCAGCCATTCCCATCTCGGTGATGTCATAGATGCCCTGTATGGGCCCGATTCCGAGATCCAGTGGCAGCAAGGCGCGTCCGATGATGGAAATGCAAGTCAGGGCGGTAATGCCGATCAACAGCAGTCCGCCGACGAGGGCCATGCCCATGGCTAGAATGTGACTTGAGCGGCTCAATAAGCGATACATGGAAGTCAGTGCTTCGTGTCGGGCCTGTTAAGTAGAGAGTCGGTCGGGAGCAGAGGCTGGCAAGAGATGTCCATTGGCGACGCCTGTCCTGAGCTGGTGTCGTACGCATCCGTGCGAGGGCATGATATACGGTTTGCCGCTTCGTGCGGAATCAACCAGGGGATCGAGCCGGGCGTTGCCGGCTGAAGACGTCGCTGTTTGCTGGTGTTTGCATTATGTTACCGCCGCTGTTCTCGATGAAATCGGGGGCTGTTTTTACCTGCGAACTTCCGGTGCACTTTCGGATATGTGCGCACAATAAAGGTGCATTGTATATACAAGTGAAAATTCAAGTTGTTGTAAAACAAGGGAATAATCTCATGTAACCCGTGGCATAACGTGTGCAGTAATGGGTTGTGTCGATAGTTCAGTGCCCGGATGCACAGACGCAAGATCGGCGTTCACCCGGAAGACTGAATTCTCATGTGCCCAATTGTCCTACCCGTATCGTGTTGCATTGCCATTGGCTCTTCTCGGGTCCTGGAGCTTGTCCTGTGAGTGGCGAAGTGCTGGTCGCGCAGGATTCGATTCCGGTTCATCGAAGACCCGGAGTACTCGGGCAGCTGCTGAAGCGCCCCGGGAGTGCCTTTGGTCTGGCGCTGATTGCTGTCATCGTGTTCTGCGCCTTGACCGCCAGCTACATCACTCCCTACGACCCGAATGATCAGCCCTTCGATGGACTGACGATCGAAGGGGCACCCATCGCGCCCAATACCGAACACTGGATGGGAACCGATCTGTTGGGCAGGGACCTGCTGTCGCGCCTGATCGTGGGTGCACAGACATCCCTGATCATCGGTGTGGTGGCCAATGGCCTGTCGGCGGTACTGGGCACGCTGGTGGGGGTGACCGCAGGCTACTTCGGTGGCTTGACCGCAGTCCTGCTGATGCGCTTCACCGATCTGATGATGGCGTTTCCGGCCCTGCTGCTGGCCATCGTCCTGGCGGCGATATTCGAGCCGAGCCTGTGGATCGTGGCGATGGTGATCGCCATGGTCAACTGGGTACAGATGGCCAGAGTGGTGTACACCGAGACGCGCTCGCTGACAGAGCGGGACTTCATTCAGGCACAGATATCCATGGGTTCGGGGCCGTTCAGGGTGCTGTTCCGACATGTGCTGCCGCACCTGCTGTCCTCCATCGTGGTGTTCAGTACCTTGGGCATCTCGACAACCGTATTGCTCGAGGCCACGTTGAGCTATCTCGGCGTGGGCGTGCAGCCTCCCACGCCGAGTTGGGGCAATATCATCTTCGAGAATCAGACCTACTTTTCGTCAGCCCCCTGGCTGGTGTTCATCCCGGGGGTTGCCATTCTGCTGATGGCGCTGGCATTCAATCTGGTGGGAGATGCGCTGCGGGATATTCTGGACCCGACGCTGAAGGGGCGACACGGATGAGCATCAACTACGGATACGGGGTCAGAGTTGCTCCTCGCCCGGGACAGGTACACGTCGGGTGGTCCCTGTCATGAGTATTCATCTGCTGAAACGCATCGTGGAATCCCTGCTGATCCTGCTGGGTATCTCCATCGTGACCTTTCTGCTGTTGTACCTGCTGCCGGCAGATCCTGCCCGACAGATAGCCGGCAGAAGTGCCACCGCACAGACGGTCGAGAACATCCGTGAGCAGTTGGGCTTGAATCTGCCGCTGTACCAGCAGTACTGGAACTACCTCACCAATCTGCTGCAGGGAGATCTCGGGCGCTCCTACTTGCAGAAGACAGAAGTGTCGGAGCTGATTGCGGCTCGTTTGCCAGCCACCCTGCTGCTGATGGCAGGCGCGATCGTGTGTGAACTCATCATCGGATTGGCGTTGGGTGTCATATCCGCCCTGTGGCGCAACAGCCGAACCGACCGTGTTCTGACGGTCGTGTCATTCACATCGGTATCGGCGCCGCAGTTCGTCATCGGCATACTGTTGTTGTACGTGTTTGCCGTGAAACTGCATTGGGCGCCCATTGGCGGCTATGGGACATTCGCCCATCTTGTGCTGCCGGCGCTGACCCTGGGAATACTCGGCGCTGGCTGGTATGCCCGGATGATGCGCTCCAGCATGATCGATGTACTGGAAAAGGATTATGTGCGTACGGCACGTTCGAAGGGACTGTCCGGTAGTCGTATTCTTTTTCGCCATGTCATGCCCAATGCCATTCTGCCGATCATCGCCATGATCGGCATCGATATCGGCATGTTCATGAGTGGCATCGTCGTTGTGGAAAGTGTGTTCAGCTGGCCGGGAATCGGACAGCTGGCCTGGCAGGCCATCCAGCGAGTGGATATCCCCATCATCATGGGGGTCACACTGGTATCGGCCTGCGCCATTGTCATTGGCAACCTGCTGGCCGACCTGGTGGCGCCGTTGGTTGATCCACGAATCCGAGTCCGATAGTTCCTACCGCAAACCAACCGATTTCTGACGGAGAATTCAAATGAAGAAACACGTACTCGCACCAGTGGCTGCTGCCGTATTGGGCCTGGCATCCCCCGTGCCTCTACTTGCCGATGATGCTGCCAATGGTGGAAGCATGATTGTCACCTACAAGGATGATGTATCGACGCTGGATCCGGCCATCGGTTACGACTGGCAGAACTGGTCGATGATCAAGAGCCTGTTCGATGGACTGATGGATTACAAGCCAGGCACAACGGAGTTGGTCAACGATCTGGCAGAAAGCCACACTCTCTCGGACGATGGCCTGACCTACACATTCACTTTGCGCGAAGGCGTGACCTTTCACAATGGACGTGCAATGACGGCAGAGGACGTCAAGTATTCCCTGGACAGGGTCACCAACCCGGAAACACAGAGTCCAGGTGCCGGCTTCTTTGCATCCATCGCCGGTTATGAAGAGATGGCATCCGGAGAGGCGCAGAGCCTTACAGGTGTCTCGGTACTGGATCCGCAGACCATCAGCATCACCTTGTCCAGACCGGATGCAACTTTTCTGCACGTCATGGCCATCAACTTCTCTTCCGTGGTTCCCAGGGAAGTCGTTGAGGAATTCGGAGCGGACTTCGGCAAGAATCCGGTGGGCACCGGGGCCTTCGAGCTCAGTGACTGGACATTGGGTCAGCATCTGATCTTCTCCCGCAATGAGGACTACTGGAAAGAAGGACTGCCGAATCTGGATCAGATCACCTTCGAGGTGGGACAGGAGCCGGTAGTTGCCTTGCTGCGTCTGCAACAGGGCGAAGTGGACATACCGGGAGACGGCATTCCGCCGGCAAAGTTCGTGGAAGTCTCCAAGGACGAGCAGTTCAAGGACTTCATCATCGAAGGCGGGCAGTTGCAGACCGGTTACATCACCATGAACGTGAAGATGCCACCATTTGACAACAAATTGGTGCGGCAGGCGGTCAACATGGCCATCAACAAGGAACGCATTGTGCGAGTCATCAATGGTCGAGCTGTGGTTGCCAATCAGCCCTTGCCGCCGACCATGCCCGGTTATGCACCGGATTACGAAGGCTATGCCTACGATCCGGATGCTGCCAAGGCAATGCTCGCCGAGGCTGGTCTTGCGGATGGATTCACGACAGAGTTGTATGTGTACAACACTGACCCCAACCCCCGTATCGCACAGTCCATTCAGCAGGACCTGAAGGCCATTGGCATCGATGCCTCCATCAAGTCGTTGGCACAGGCCAATGTCATCGCAGCCGGTGGTGAGCCCGATCAGGCACCGATGATCTGGTCAGGCGGCATGGCCTGGATTGCCGACTTCCCGGATCCATCCAACTTCTATGGCCCCATTCTTGGCTGTGCCGGTGCGGTTCCCGGCGGCTGGAACTGGGCCTGGTACTGCAATGAAGAGCTGGATGCCAAGGCTGTCGCGGCAGATGCCATGACCGATCCTGCGAAGACGGCTGAACGTGAGCAGATGTGGCGTGAGATCTACCTGTCGATCATGGAAGATGCTCCCTGGGTGCCCGTGTTCAACGAGCAGCGTTTTACCATGCGTTCGCCGGCCGTCGGCGGTGATGATGCCATCTTCGTTGACCCGGTGCATGTACCGGTCAATTATGACTACGTCTACTCAACAGCGGCTCAATAACCATCATGTGCAACAGCCCTCAGTACACCATTCACGGAGCCCATCATCATTTCGGGTGGGATCATTCGATCAGGCCGGTGCAGAGTGTGGCTCCCGGCACTACTCTGGAGTTCGAGTGTCTTGACAGCTCTGCCGGACAGTTGACGCCGGAGAGCACGGTTGCGGATGTTGCGTCTCTGGACTTCGGCAAGGTCAATCCGGTTACCGGACCCATATACGTGGATGGCGCCGAACCAGGCGATGTACTGAGGGTTGAACTGCTGTCCTATGAACCTTCGGGGTTTGGCTGGACAGCGAACATTCCCGGTTTCGGTTTGCTGGCAGAACAGTTCACCGAGCCGGCCTTGAAGATCTGGAGCTATCAGGCTGATACTCTGCAGCCGGCCTTGTTCAATCATGAGGCCAGAGTTCCGCTGAAGCCCTTCGCGGGAACGATCGGCGTTGCACCGGCAGAGCCTGGCTTGCATTCGGTGGTTCCTCCCAGAAGGGTAGGAGGCAATCTGGATATCCGTGATCTGGCCGCAGGCTCCGTGCTCTATCTGCCGGTTGAAGTGGCAGGCGCGCTGTTCTCCATTGGTGATACGCATGCGGCACAAGGTGATGGCGAAGTCTGTGGTACAGCCATCGAAAGCCCCATGTCGGTTGCACTCAAGCTGGATCTGATGAAGCAGCAGACTCTGGCCATGCCGCGTTTCACGACCCCCGGTCCGGTGACCAATCATCTTGACTCAGCCGGTTATGAGGTCACCACGGGGATCGGTAGCGATCTGATGGAAGGGGCCAGAGCGGCTCTGTCCGGAATGATCGACCTGCTGTGTGCCACCCGTGGCCTGTCAGCCACGGATGCCTACCTGCTGTGTTCGGTCTGTGGTGACCTGCGTATTTCCGAGATCGTCGATCAGCCCAATTGGGTGGTGTCGTTCTACTTTCCGCGTATCGTCTTTGAATGACATGTGATGAGTACATCCAACTGCGCAAACGAGATCGAGCCGACAGGTAGCGGGGAGCCGCTGCAGCCCTTGCTGCAGGTCAGGGGGCTGACCATTCAGGTAGCCACGGCCAGTGGCGGCAAGACGGTACTGGATGGCATCGATTTTTCTCTGATGCCCAATGAGGTTCTCTGTCTTGCCGGTGAATCGGGCTCCGGAAAATCCCTGACTGCCATGGCCATCATGGGCTTGTTGCCCAAGCCGGCAGCGCGTATCACGGGTGGGCAGATTCTGCTTGCTGGCAAGGATCTGGTCGATCTGCCGGAATCCGAGTATCGCAGGATCAGAGCCACGCGCGTGGCAATGATCTTTCAGGAACCCATGACGTCGCTGAATCCTGTCATGACCATCGGTGAGCAGATCACCGAGGTACTGATTGCGCACCAGAACATCACGGCAGCCGCAGCATCCAGGGCGGCGCTCGAGTTGTTGAAGGAGGTGCGCATGACTGCACCGGAGCGACGTCTGAAACAGTACCCACACGAGTTGTCGGGTGGCATGCGTCAGCGTGTGGTGATCGCCATCGCGCTGGCCTGTCAGCCGGATGTGCTGATTGCCGATGAACCGACAACGGCGCTGGACGTGACGGTGCAGGCGGAAATTCTGGATTTGATCGCGAAATTGCAGAAACGCGCCGGTACCGCGGTCATCATGATCACGCATGACATGGGGGTGGTTGCCGAAATTGCCGACCGTGTCATCGTCATGCGGGCCGGAAAGCAGGTGGAGACATCACCGGTCAGGCAGCTGTTCACGAACCCTTCGACAGAATACACCCGTGAGTTGCTGGCTGCAGTCCCTCGGTTGGGTAGCGTGACTGCTGCAACACCAGTCGCGCAAATGGCAAGTAGAGCTACCGTGGTGGAAGTCAATGATCTGTCAGTACGCTTTCCGGTCAGAGGTGGACTGTTGAATCGCGTGCAGCAGAATGTGCATGCCGTGGAAAAGGTCTCTTTTTCCATCGAGGCCGGTGAGACACTGTCTCTGGTGGGTGAGTCAGGCAGTGGCAAGAGCACCATCGGCAAGGCGCTGATGTCTCTGTTGCCTTTCGACGGGGAAATCAGGATTGCCGGCCGCGCAACCCGTGGCCTGAATCGACGCTCGCTGCAGAGCGTTCGACGCGATGTACAGATGATCTTTCAGGACCCCTACGCCTCTCTGGATCCGCGCATGACGGTAGATGAGCAGGTGGCGGAACCTCTGCTCGTGCATGGACTGGCGAATGGCATGGAACTCGACGACAGAGTCGCATGGTTGTTCCAGCGCGTCGGCCTGCCGCTGGATGCCATGCGGCGCCATCCGCATGAATTTTCCGGTGGGCAGCGACAACGTGTCTGCATTGCTCGGGCACTGGCCTTGAACCCGAAAGTGATTGTTGCGGATGAATGCGTATCGGCACTGGATGTGTCGGTGCAGGCACAGGTGCTGGAGTTGCTGCGTGAACTACAGGACGATGAAGGGCTGAGTTATCTGTTCATCTCGCACGACATGGCGGTTGTGGAGCAGGTGAGTGATCGGGTGGCCGTGTTGTATGCAGGCCAGGTGGTCGAGACCGGTCCCGCCGCGGCTGTGTTGGGCAATCCTCGACACGCCTATACGCAGCGACTTCTGTCAGCCGTGCCGATACCGGACCCTGAGTACCAGCGAACACCCTTCAAACGCTCGACGGATGAACTGGTGTCCGTCATGCATGCGGTAGGCGCGGCGCCCCGGCAGCAGATACTGCTGAACCATGGCGACAATCACTGGTCCGCCTGAGAAGCAGGCCGATACGAACCCACCAATCAAACTCAAGAGGAGATGCTGTTGATGTCCTGGAAAACGGCCTATCGATCGTTCTATTATGAACAGGCGGATCCGCCTGACGATATCGTGTTGCAACCAGAGACCACTGCGTTGCTGGTCATCGATATTCAGAATACCTATCTGGAAGTACCGGATGACGAGACAGAGGCTGCGCGTTGGCAACCGTTCTTCGATCGCATGAACAATATCGTCATTCCCAATACCGCCCGCCTGATTGCCGATGCCAGAGACCGTGGTGTGGAGGTGATATTCGCCCGCATTGCCTGTCTCAAGGATGATGGTCGGGACCGCTCATTGAGTCAGAAGAAGCCGGGTTTCAATTACCTGCTACTGCCCAAAGATCGCGAAGATAGCCAGATCGTGGATCAGCTGGAGCCTCAAGGTGACGAGATCACGGTATTGAAGACCACAGACTCGGCTCTGACGGGTACCAACCTGCGTCTGATTCTGCAGAACATGGGGATCCGTGATGTCGTTGTTGCCGGTATCTTCACGGATCAGTGCGTGTCCTCAACCGTGCGCAGTCTGGCCGATGAGAGCTTCGGGGTTGTGGTGGTCGAGGATGCCTGTGCCGCAGCTACCGAGCGTCTGCACCGGCACGAGCTGGAGATCATCAACATGATCTACTGTCATGTCGTGCAATCCGAAGAGCTGTCCGAATTCTGGCAGGCATGAGACTGGTGCCTGACTGAGTTGGCACTGCCGCGGCTCTGACGAGATCCGCAGTTGTACTGATCGAGCTCAGTCAGTGAGCTCCGGCAATTCGAACTTGTAGCCGATACCATAGACCGAATGCACGTATTCCGCTTCGGGATGGATGTCGTGCAGCTTGTGCCGGATCTTCTTGACATGACTGTCAATGGTTCGATCACTGACAATCCGGTTGTCCATGTAGATGCGCTGCATCAGCTGATCGCGGCTGAAGATCTGGCCGGGCTTGTCACTGAGTGTCTTCAGCAAGCGCAGTTCAACCAGAGTCAGTGTGCAGCATCTGTCTCCACAGAGTCTGACGACTGCTCTGTCCTCGTCCAGTTCGAAGTGCTGATCGACAGTCGATGATTCGGCCTGCGGTTGCGTGCGACGAAGAACGGCCTTGACCCTGGCAACCACTTCTCGCGGACTGAAGGGTTTGCAGATGTAATCATCGGCGCCGATTTCCAGGCCCAGCAGGCGATCGACCTCCTCCACTCGAGCTGTCATCATGATGATGGCAACGTCCAGCTGCTGGCGGATTTCCCGGCATACGTTCATGCCATCGAGGCCGGGAAGCATGAGGTCCAGCAGCACAAGGTCGGGTGGGGAGGCCAGTATGGCGTCCAGCGCAAGCTGCCCGTCATCGAATATCTCGGTGTCGTAGTCTTCCTTCTGCAGATAGCCTTGCAGAATTCTGGCAAGTTTTGGTTCGTCTTCGACGATGGCTATTTTCATGGGCACTCAACGATGCAGCGGAAAGCGAATGGTGATGGCCAGACCGCCCAGTTCCGAATGTGATGCCTCGACGCTGCCTTCATGAGCCTCCACGATCCTGCTGACGATGGCAAGGCCCAGACCGGCTCCGCCGGTATCACGGTTGCGCGAGGCATCGGTGCGATAAAGTGCTTCAAACAGATGCGGCAGCTGCTGCGTGGTCACGCCTGGCGAGCTGTCCTTGCAGCACAGGGAAATGCTCTGGTCGATGATGGCAATACTGACAATGATCGTGCCTTCAGGATCGGTATGGCGAATGGAATTCTGCAGCAGATTGTCGGCGAGTTGAGCCATCCGTTCGCAATCGGCTTTCATGAAGGCGTTCTGCGTGCTGAAATCCGTGCTGATGATCAGCGAGCGGGCGCTGGCCAGCGGCTGCGCCAGTCGACAGCGTTCGCCGATCAGTTCCACCAGATCCAGCACTTCAAATCGATAGTCCAGGGCTCCGATGTCCGACAGAGTCAGTTTGTGCAGATCATTGATCAGCCGTGACAAGCGCAGGGATTCGTCATGCAGGGATCGAATGGCAGGCTCATCGATCGGCATGACGCCATCGAGCATGGCCTCCAACTCGCCTTGCAGTATCGCCACGGGGGTGCGCAGTTCGTGAGAGATTTCCGCCAGCCATTGCTGGCGTGCGCTGAGATTCTTGTCGAGTGCCGCTGCCAGGCGATTGATGTCCCGGGCCAGATCCCCGATTTCGTCTCGCCGCGTCATGTCGATATGCTGGTCGTACTTGCCCTTGCGAATACGGCGAACCGAATTGCGAATATGCAGAATCGGGCCAACGATTCGTGCAGACAATGCCGCTGCCAGAAGTGCCGACAGTGCAATCATGGCCAGTGCCGCGTAGCCGAAACCACGTCGCTGCTGATCAGCGAAGACCTGATCGAGCTGGCCGGCCGGTTGCTGCAGAAGCCGATAGCCCAGATAACCGACGACATGCTCGTCCACGCTGATCGGAAGCCAGGTGGTCTCGGATGAATCGATGTCAGCGCCCATGAACCCGTACAGAACGACGTTGTCGGCATTGGCCAGCAACAGTCTCGGGTCCAGCGTCAGATTGCCCGGACCTCTTTCCGGTTTGTCCCTGGGCGGGGGTTTGCCGACGGCGGCTGGACGTCCTTCTCCGCTGGCAGGTGGATGTTCCAGTGGGAAATCCGGCTTTGGTCCGGGGCCAGGTCGGCCACGACGATTGGCAGGCAGGCCGAGATGCTGATCGATGATGGCGCCCCAACGGGATCGGCTGGCGGCGATCCATTCCCAACCGCCATGTTCCACATAATTGGCTGCCAGATCATCGACGATCGGTTCTATTCTGGCAACCTCGACACTATTGATGTAGCCCAGAAAGCCACGGTTGAAGCTCCAGCTGTTGATCGCATACATCAGGGCGATAAGCAGCCCGCTGCCAAGCAGCATGGCGAGAAATAGCTGGTATTTGAGTCGCATCGGCCATCAAGTGTATATCGCCTGCGAGCCTTGGCGGCAGATGGCAGGGCAATTTCAGTCGATTCCCGATTGTTTGCACAATTGCGCTGTGCTGCGTGCTGCGTTGTGCGTGGTGCGTGCAAAGAGTAGTGAGTAGCAGGTCAGCCGGCTCCCTCCGTGGAGCGATGCCGGCTGTTCCAAGCCCGCAAGTCAGCTTCGGCTTCTGCGTGCTTCTTCGATCAGGTAACGCAGGAAATCCTGAATGGATTTCAGGTTCAATTCGGCACTCTTCATGTGATGCTCGAGATTGTCCAGTTCTCGTTCCTGGGCTCGGGCATCACGCAGTTCCAGTTCACCCCTGAGTTCTGCCAGCGTATCTTCTGTCTGGTTTATCAGTGCGTGCAGATTGTCGTTACTGAGAGTCTTCAGTTCATTCATCATCGTTATCCTCAAGCCAGAGCGGAGATACCGAGGCACAGGCCCGGTGCAATGAAGAAGACGCTCAGAATATAGGCCAACGCCGCCAGTTTGTTTTCCGACGCGGTTGCGCCCAGCCATTGTGCTGCCTTGACTGGCAGGTCTCTGAGAAAGGGCACGCCGTAGATGAAGGCGACACCTAGCACGTTGTAGCTCAGATGAATGAAGGCAATCTGCAAGGCGGCCTCACCATTCCCGGTAACCGCGGTTGCCGCGAGCACGGCTGTCAGGCAGGTGCCGATGTTGGCGCCGAGGGTGAACGGGTAGATCTGTTTGAGCGTGAATGCGCCGGAGCCGGCCAGCGGTACCATCAGCGATGTGGTGGTGGAAGAGGATTGAACCAGTGTGGTAACCAGCGTGCCGGAGAAGATCCCGGACAGAGGTCCCTTGCCGATGGCGGTATGCATGATGTCTCGCGCTTTGCCTACCATCAGCAGTTTCAGCAAGCGGCCGACCAGTGTGATCGACAGGAAGATCAGTGCAATACCGAACAGAGCCAGTACGATACCGCCGAGAGGGTCACCCAGTGGCAGAATCAGGTTCTTGGCGGTATTGACTACCGGTGCGGTGGCTGCCTTGACGAAATTGAAGCTGCTCATGGAAGCATCGGCACCGCCATAGAATGGCTGTGCGAGAAACTTGCCGATGCGCTCGAGTAGGCCGAAACTGATTTCGAGAGGCAGGAAGATCATTACCGAGAACAGGTTGAAGAAGTCATGCACGGTTGCAGCGGAAAACGCACGCGCAAATTCCTTCTTTTCACGAACATGACCCAGTGACACGAGTGTATTGGTGATCGATGTGCCGATATTTGCACCCATGACCATGGGAACGGCCACGGCAACCGGCAGTCCGCCGGCAACCAGTCCGACTATGATGGAGGTGACGGTGGAGGAAGATTGAATCAGCGCGGTGGCCACCGTGCCGACAACCAGACCTGCAAAGGGGTTGACCGCAAACGCGAACAATTGCTCGGCATGCTCGCCTGCTGCGGCCTTGAAGCCCGAGCCGATCATGCCTACCGCGCAGATCAGCAGGTACACCAGTGCCGCGACACCAACCCATTGCTGCCAGGTTCCCGGTCTTTCCCGGTCCAGCAGGCCGGGGCCTGTTCCTTCAATTTCCGATATCGCCACCGTTTTGCTCTCCATGGACAAATCGGCGATGTTAGGCGCGGGAAATGACAGATCGGTTACAGTGAACTCTCCTGGCTGGCAGTGTTCATTTTGATAATACAAAAAATGTCGATTTTTCCTTTTTTAGCAGTAAATATCTTGATAAAGGATGGATGTTGTGTGAGTAAAGAAATTATTGTACGATCAAACTTCGAATTTTTCCTACCCGGTGAGACAATCGATGGCTATCATCAGCAGCATTGAGACAAGACACCTCAAGGTGCCACTGGATGAAGTGCTGGTCGATGCCAAGCATGGGGCGCACACCGATTTCGAGCTGATCGTTGTCATCGTGAAGACCGACGATGGCTTGACCGGCACCGGCTACACCTACACGGGAGGCAAGGGCGGGCACGCCATCGCCGCCATGCTCAATCATGATCTCGAGCCCTTTCTGCTGGGGCGAGAGGCTGACGATGTCGAGAGCCTGCATGACGAGATGCAATGGCATGTGCATTACGTCGCCCGTGGAGGCATTGCCTCGTTTGCGATATCCGCGGTGGATATCGCGCTATGGGATCTGCGAGGCAAGCGCCGCGGGGAATCGTTGAGAAAAATGGCGGGTGCTGCCGACAGCAGCTGTCGAGCCTACCGGGGCGGTATCGATCTGAATTTTTCTCTGCCACGTCTGCTGACCGAGGTGCAGGGCTATCTGGACAGTGGTTATCGAGGCGTCAAGATCAAGGTAGGGCAGCCCACACTGGAAGAAGATGTGGCAAGGGTCAAGGCCATCCGCGAACTGATCGGGCCAGACTGCACTTTCATGGTGGATGCCAACTATTCCATGAACATCGAGCAGGCGATTGCCGCTGCCAGAGCGTTTCAACCCCATGACATCTACTGGTTCGAAGAACCGATCATTCCCGATGATTATGCCGGTTATGCGCGCATCGCTGCCGCTACCGGCATGCCGTTGGCAATGGGTGAGAATCTGCATACCGAACATGAATTCGGTTATGCACTGGATCAGGCTGCACTCAGTTTCATCCAGCCGGATGCGTCCAATTGCGGTGGTATCACGGGCTGGCTGAGAGTGGCGGCAATGGCTGCCGAGAAGGGCCTGGCCGTTTGCAGTCATGGCATGCAGGAGTTGCACGTCAGCCTGGTATCAGCACAGCCCAATGCCGGTTGGATCGAAGTGCATTCCTTTCCCATCGATCGCTATACCACGCGGCCTTTCCAGCTCGAGGATTCACGAGCTGTCGCCCCCGATGTACCGGGAACCGGCGTCGAGTTCGATTGGGAGCTGCTTGGCCTGAAAGCCGAGCGCCTGTCCTGAACGGTATTGCTGACAAGTCCTGCCGGTGATCGGTTGGAATCTGGCGGCCTGTCGGCCACGGCTTGACGCTCGACTCGTTTGGAGAATCAGATGAAATACTATCAATGCTACATTGACAACCAGTGGTGCGATGCGCTCAGTGGAGAGCGCCTGGCGATCGACAATCCGGCTACTGGTGAAATCATTGCCGAGGTGCCAGCGTGTTCGGCCGAGGACGCCGAACGCGCATTGCAGTCTGCCGAGAAGGCGCGGGTGTCGTGGGGCTTGTTGCCGGCGGTTGAACGTGCCAATTATCTGTACCGGATATGCGACGGTCTGCAGGCAGAGCGCGACCACTTCGCCAGATTGCTGGTGCTGGAGCAGGGCAAGACCCTGGCTGAAGCCGGATTCGAGGTCGACGATACGATTCGCTACATGCGCTACGCTGCCGAGGCTGCTCGACGCATACAGGGAGAGATTCTGCCGGCAGATGCGCCCAATGAACAGTTGTTCATCCATCGGGTTCCTTATGGGGTCACACTGGGCATTTGTGCCTATAACTATCCTCTGGCCCTGATCGGGCGAAAGCTGGGTCCGGCGCTGATCGCTGGCAATGTCATGATTCTCAAGCCACACGAGTCCACCCCGGTGACCGGCAGTGAGTTCTGTCGTCTGGTGGAGCAGGCTGGTTTGCCTGCCGGCGTGGTGAACCTGGTGACAGGAACCGGGCCTGAGCTGGGGCAAAAGCTGGTGGAAAGTCCGATCACGAAAATGATCAGCGTCACGGGATCGATTCGGGCAGGCCAGGCCATCGCCGCTGCGGCCTCCGCAAACCTGGCCGCACTGTCACTGGAGCTCGGTGGCAATGCGCCTTTCATCGTGCTGGACGATGCCGATATCGATGCGGCTGTCGAAGCTGCGGTGGTTGCGCGATTTGCCAATGCGGGTCAGGTCTGCATCTGTAACGAAAGTGTACTGGTGGCAGAAGCTGTCGCGGATGAATTCACGGAGAAATTGCTGGCAAGAGCGGCTCAGGTCAGACTGGCCGACCCCATGAGCAACAGCGGCATGGGGCCGGTAAGCACTGCATCTTCCTTGCAACGCATAGAGTCGATGGTGTCACGCAGTCTGAGCGAGGGAGCCGAACTGGCAATGGGCGGCAAGCGTGGGGAGGGCTATCAATTCGGTCGGGGGCACTGGTATGAGCCAACGGTACTGTTGAACGCCAGAGCGGAGTCGGAAGCGGTTCGAGACGAGCTTTTCGGACCGGTATTGCCGGTGGTG
The DNA here is from genome assembly GCF_052681095.1 of Granulosicoccus sp. 3-233. Classification (NCBI taxonomy): domain Bacteria; kingdom Pseudomonadati; phylum Pseudomonadota; class Gammaproteobacteria; order Chromatiales; family Granulosicoccaceae; genus Granulosicoccus; species Granulosicoccus sp. 3-233. The sequence continues at coordinate 151,356 of NZ_JBQYLE010000011.1, read as the reverse complement.
CGAATCGAAGGTTATGAGGAGGCCCTGAGTATCACGAATGCGCGCCCGGACGGACTCTCGGCCTATTTGTGGACACGCAATCCGTCCATCTACATGGACGCCATCAGGCGACTGGAGACCGGTACGATCTTCCTCAACAAGGGTATCGTCGGCTACGTGAACGGATACCATAATGGCCACAAACTCAGTGGTCTGGGTGGTGAGGATGGCGTGCACGGCCTGGAAGGTTATCTGCAGAAGCGCACCGTATACATGGCGTACTGATCTGCATGATGTAGAGGTCGCATCAGCGGCTCGGCGCTGGGAGATTGTTTCGCGTCGGTATCCTGCCTCGGGCGGATCCGACTGAAAAGGCGATCAGATCGTCTGTGTGCTGTCGATAAAGCCTGATTGGCAAGGCAGGGTGAACATCGGGGTCATGCATGGCAAAGCATGTTCACCCGTTCACCCGTTCACCCGTTCACCCGTTCACCCAGTCTCCCAGTCTCCCAGTCTCCCAGTCTCCCAGTCTCCCAGTCTCCCAGTCTCCCAGTCTCCCAGTCTCCCAGTCTTCCTTTCTTCCGTCCTTCTCCTTCTCCTTCACTTCCTGTCTGACCATGTCTGCAGGAGATGCATTGCCGTGGAGTTGAATTCGCTCCGCCCTGGCAAGCGGCTGCTGAGCGGCTTGTTGAAACCCGCCTGCCGGACTCGTTGCTACATCGTGCAAATGCTTGTTGTCCTGCTGACCGTTACCGCGAGTCTGTTGCTCGGGAAGGGGTCTGAACATGTTCGTCGAGAGCAACCTGGTAACACGGATCAAACAAAGTAAACGATAAAATCATTGAAATAATGTACTAAATTAAAAATAATGTAGTACGATTCTGGTCAAGAACCCCTTGAGTCGGAAAATCATGTCCAGGATTACTGCTATTGAGCCGCTGCTCGCCAGAGTGGGAAAACGCAATCAGCTACTGGTCAAGCTGACAACCGAAGACGGTATCGTGGGCTGGGGGGAATCCGGTCTGTCCGGGCGAGAGGGCGCGGTTGCCGCTACCGTTGAACATTTCTGCCGCTTTCTGTTGGGTCAGGATTCCCGGCAGATTGGCCGAATCTGGCAGGAAACCTATCGAAGTCAGTACTTCGAGGGAGGACGCGTACTCACGGCGGCCATGTCTGCCATCGATATTGCTCTGTACGATGCCTTGGGAAAACGCCTCGGGGTGCCGGTTCATCAACTGCTGGGTGGTCGGCAACGTGAGTGTATTCCCACTTTTGCCAGTTCGACGGCAGACAATCTGGAGGACATGCTCAAGGAGGTTCACACGCTGGTGGACCAGGGGTGGGATTGCGTTCGTGTGGTACCTGCCTATTTCGATGACACGCCGGTTTTCAATCCGCGCTTGTCGATAGCGCGCACTGCACGTGAACTGCAGGCCGTCCGCCGCGAGTTCGGCGAAGAACTGTGTCTGGGCATTGATTATCACCACCGGCTCTCAGTGGCGGAAGCGGCCAGTTTCTGCAATTCCTTGCCACCGGGAACACTGGATTTTCTGGAAGAGCCGATTCGCTGCGAGACGCCGGAGTCCTACGCGGCGCTACGCAGCATGACGGACATTCCCTTTGCCATCGGAGAAGAATTTGCGTCCAAGTGGCAGGCAGCTCCCTACCTGGAACAGGGGCTGACGCAGTACATGCGCCTGGATATCTGCAATATCGGGGGCTTCACGGAAGCCATGAAGGTGGCTGGCTGGAGCGAGCGTCACTACATCGACCTCATGCCACATAACCCGCTGGGACCGGTCTGCACGGCGGCGACCGTCCACATGTCCGCAGCGGTTCCCAACCTGAGTTGGCAGGAAACGCGACAATCCTGCGTGGAGGATCTCGGTTTTCATGATCCTGAGCTGTTTCCAGTGCAGGTCGCCATGGAAGGGCCTGTCTATGTCGTACCGGATGCGCCGGGGCTGGGCGTCGAGGTCAACGAGGAGGCCATCCGGGCATCCACTCCGCTGCATGTCGAGATGCAACACCTTCGTCGTGCCGATGGCTCGGTAACCAACTGGTAGCCAATCGGTCAGCGCTCAAGGCAATGGCTGAGAAACAGGCAATTGACAGGCGGATGGTGTCAGAAGCTGTGGAGAAAACCGGTGCGGGTTCGGATCAGGAATCCTTGAAGGTTCCGCGCACCAGCTCCCAGGCCCTGTCCAGGTGCTGTTTCAGTGCGGCTTCGGCAGCATCCGGGTCACGGTCGAGAATGCAGTTGAAGATGCGCTCATGAGCCAGGTAATTCTGCTGATTGCGCTCCGGCAGGCGTGGCATGCAGTCCCAGTGAGGGGCCAGCCATGCGGTGAAGCCGGCATGTACCGCGGGCAGTATCGGGTTGTCGGCCAGCTCGTACAGCACCGCGTGAAAGGCCGTGTCGGTCCGGTAGAAGCTGTCCGAGTCATTGATGGCGGCTTCATTGGCCTGGAGCGCTTGCCGCAGCTGACTGATGCCGTCCTTGTCGGCATTGGTGGCAGCATGTCTGACCAGGCCTGTCTCGATGAACACACGCATCCGGTAGAGGTTTTCCACGCCTCCCCGGTTGGCGAGCAGCTGCTGGACAATGGGCGTCGTGATATCCAGCGCCGTTTCCATTCCGGGTTTGCGGATGGTGGGACGGAACCGGGGCTTGCAGTCAAGCAATCCCCGGTTGGAGAGCGCCGTGATGGCTTCGCGGATGACTGTGCGACTGGCACCGAATTCATCCATGAGAACTCTTTCGGATGGCAGGATTGCACCCACAGCCAGGCGGCCATCGAGAATGCGTTGTTCTACCTCCTTGACGATATCGTCAGCTCGACGTTTACCTTCGTCGCTGCGTTGGGGCCTCATGTCTCTGGAGCCTGTAGTGGAGCAATCGCTATGATAGCGTATTGCAGGAATTTCATTGAACCAACCGGGAGGTCGCAGGAGTCATGCCGGCGTCCGATCCCCATCACCTGGACTACCCTCAGGAAATCGCATGAAAATCACCCGAGTTGAAGTCTTTGTAGTCAAGGCACCACTGGATGTCCCGTTTGCGTTTTCGCAGGGATGGGTTCATCAGCGTGCGGCAACCCTGGTACGCCTTACCAGTGAATCGGGCCTGCAAGGCTGGGGAGAGGCCTTTACCCAGGGACTGGAGCCGCCCGAGATTGCTGCTGCTGCCATCGGCAATGCCCTGGCGCCATTGATACTGGGACAGGATGCGTTGAGCCCGGTGGTGCTGTGGCATGCGATGTACAACCGTACACGGGATTTTGGACGTAAAGGGTCCGTGATGTCGGCCATCAGCGCCATCGACATTGCATTGTGGGATATTGCGGGCAAGCATTACAAGGCACCGGTTTCAGCCTTGCTGGGGGGAGCTTGTCGCACATCAGTACAGCCGTATGCCACCGGTTTCTACAGGTTGGCAGGGCAGGGGGAGACCGCCCGACTGACCGAGGAAGCCCTGCGCCATCGTGAATCGGGGTTTCGGGCCATGAAGATCAAACTGGGATTCGGAGTCCGTGATGATCTGCAGGTCATGCACTCGATACGGGATGCTCTGGATGACCCGAGTATCGAACTCATGATTGACACCAATCATGCCTACGGTCGCAGTGATGCCATTCGTCTGGGCCGAGGCCTGTCCGATTTTGCGCTTCGCTGGTATGAGGAGCCTGTGGCACCCGAGGACCTGCAAGGCTATGCGGCGGTCAGGGCGGCACTGGACATGCCGATTGCCGGGGGTGAAAACGAACATTCGCTCTACGGTTACAACGCGCTGTTCCGGGCAGATGCGGTGGATGTCGCACAGCCCGATATCGGTTCCTGTGGCGGCTTCACGGCAGTGCGTGATGTCTTGACCATGGCGCAGGCCAACGGTGTCATGCTCAACCCGCATGTCTGGGGAACGGCCATAGCTCAGGCGGCATCTCTGCAGTTCATCGCCACCATTCCCGTGACGCATCACTCGCTGAATGCTGCTGAACCGATTCTGGAGTACGACGTGTCCAGCCATCCGTTCCGTCAGGACCTGATTGCCGAACCCTGGCAGATGCGCGACGGTCGAGTCGACATACCGGGCAAGCCGGGTCTGGGAATAGAAGTCAATATGGATACCATCGAGAAATTTCAGACGCAGCAGGAAACGTATACGCTCTGACCCGAGCCGTTCGAGCCGTTCGAGCCGTTCGAGCCGTTCGAGCCGTCAGAGCCGTCAGAGCCGTCAGAGCCGTCAGAGCCGTCAGAGCAGGTCGAACGGTCGTTCGGAAGGGGCACAGTCAAGCCTTGACCAGGGGGGGGCGACCGAACTGTGGCACAGGCTGTGCAGCTGGGAAGGGTGAAGTCCGTTTCTGATACCTTCGCCGGGGGCTGCCTGCATGCCGACACATGAGACCACCTATACTGCTTTTACAACCGAAACGGTGTTGTTGCTGGGCCAGATGATCAAGCTGGCGCGCATACAGCGTGGCATGAGCGAAGCGGATCTGGCGGTGCGGGCCGATATTGCCCGAGGCGTGCTGCAGAAGATCGAGAAGGGCAACATGGATGTGCCAGTCGGTCTGTTCTTTCAGGCGTCCACCTTGGTAGGCCTGCAACTGTTCGAGACTGATGATCTGGAACGGCTGCAGGAGCACCGCAGCCGAATTGTCGAAAAGATCCGGATCGCCCGCGAAGAAGGTTAGTTCAGACTTGGCTTGTTCCAGCGTCTCGGCCAAGCTGCTCTAATCCGCAGCATCCGCAGCATCCGCAGCATCCGCAGCATCCGCAGCATCCGCAGCATCCGCAGCATCCGTAGCCTCCGCAGCAACTGCCATCTGCTCCGCAAAGCCGGGGTGGCGTGGTCCTTTCAGCAGCCCGTTGCGCGAGTTGGTGAACAGCTGGACATTGGCGATGGCAGCGGCATCATGCGTGCGGTCACTCAAGGTGCCGCCGACCTGCGTTATTGCCGCATTGATGAGGCTGCCCAGCAGGCTTCCCTGCGCACTGCTGTTGTTGTTATCCGCGTAATTCAGTGCGCCTGTCCAGATTTCCTGACCCGTATCGATATCGACCAGTGACGCACGTGCATTGACGCGGGTGGTCGAGCTGAGCAATTCGAACTTCTGACCGAATTCCGTCAAGGTGACGTACAGCACGGCGTCCGCTCCGAATACTTCACCGAGCTTGTCCAGTGGCGCGGCATGCATGTCTTCCGGGTTCGGCAAACCGTTTTCCTTCATGAACGCATCCACAATGGCCACTGGAAACACGTAGTAGCCTTGTTCTGCAATCGGCATCGTTGCGGTAGTCAGCCAGGAATAGGGAGCATTGACATCCAGCGACTCATTCGCTGGTGGCAGTAACAGTATCGAGTAGGGCATGTTCTGCCGATACAGTGTGTACGGATCTTCCGTAGGCAGGGTCGTACAGGCGCCCAGCAATGTACTGGCCGTTATCACGGTCATGGCTGCGCTGCGTTTGAATCCGTGCATCATTGCCCGTGCTCCATGCTTGCCATCAGGCGCTCGACAAATGCGGCAGACTCGGGGAAACGCTCGCGCTCGCTTTCCAGCAGGGCTCTGGCTTCGCCGGTCTTGCCCTGTTCGACATACAGGTAAGCCAGATGAATACGCACGCCCGGGGGAATCTGCATGCCTTCGGCTTCGGTTCTTCTCAGGTCTTCTTCAAGGGCCAGTGCATCGTTCACCGGGTCTGAGCTGCCGGGGTTCTTGTAACCGTTGTAGATCAGTTCTTCGTAGTTTCCCCAACGGTACAGAGGTGGCTCGGGTGTGACACAGCCGCTGAGAAACATTACCAACAGCAGGCTGGTTCCGGCCAGTTGCAGGCGAGTCCTGACCGGGGACGTCTTGCGCATGCTCATGGCTCAACCGGAGACCAGGCGCCTTGTTCAAGACCTTCCACGAGATTGTTGACCGCTTCGGTGATTGCCAGGTTCAGAACCTTGCCGTTGAGCGTTGCGTCGTACCCCGCCGTGCTGCCGAATCCGACCACTTCCCGGTTGGACAGGGCGTATTCACCGGCTCCCTGTGCAGAATAGACGACTCGGGATGTGCGTACGTCCACCAGGTTCAATGCAACCTTGGCATAGGCAATCTGCTTCTTGCCCGAGCCCAGTATGCCGAACAGTTGCTGATCGCCCGTGGTCTTGCGACCGAACTCTGTCACATCGCCGCCGACAGCGACTTGCGCGCCTTCCAGAGCCTGAGTGGTGCCTGACAGATGCGCCTCTTCGGCAATCTGCTGCAGATTGTCCCGATCGACGACATCAAAGCGATTGGTCTGCTGCAGATGTGTCTTCAGGATTGTTCTGGCCTGGCTTCCCAGACGATCGGTACCATCGGAGAACAGGCCCCGCTGATAACTGGAGCGATTCTGGAAATTACCGATTACCAGGGCGTAACGGGGTCCCTGGTAACTGGTGTTGTAAGTGCTGACTGTCTGGGCTTCTATGACCCGGTTCGATTCGGTTGCCGCACAGGAGGCCAGAGTGACCATGGCCGCAACAGCGAACAGGAATTTCAGGAAATTCTTCACGTTTCATTGTCTCCATGCTGGATGAATGGTCGAGTATGGCAGCAAGTCTGCCAAGCGCTCATGTTCATCTCTTGTGTTACGCACAGCCAACAAGCCGTGCAGTCATGTTGTGGTGTGACCGCTCGGAAAGTCACTCCGGATTACGGTCTTCGAAAAAGGCCGCTATCTCGTCACTGCGCGCCAGGCCATCACGCCTTCCAAGAGCAATCAGTGTCTGAGTATATTGCTTGTCGAACAGCAGGTAGGAGCTCAGTCCGACACCCCGTGGTCCGGTGGCACCCAGAACCCGCAAGGCACTGCGCGTGGTACGTGGCAGGTTGCGGACAAAGGGTTCTGCCAGACTGTCGAGTCGCTTGCTGGGAGTGATGGTCAACAGGTCGAGCGGTTTCAGTCCGCTTTGTTGCTGCTGTTCGGGCGTCATGATGTCCAGTGTCCGGTTGATGCGTTCCAGCCGTTCCACATCAGCGGCCATGCCATCGAGAAAGATGCTTGCCATGACATGACCACCGATCTGGCCAAGAGCGGGATAGTCCGTCTGGTCGTCAGCATCCGGAGAGGGGGGCGTATCGGCATCTTCTCCGCTGTTTTCCTCGATCTGACCGGCGCCGATGACCACGATACGCGTGGCTCCCAGATGAATGGCCGGACTGATCGGCGCGTTCTGCCGCATGGCACCATCGCCGAAAAAACCGCTTTTCCCGTCGATCTGCAGTCGGGCTGCCGGAAAAACGAACGGGATGGCGCTGGAGGCCATCAGGTGATCCACGCCGATGGTCGTGCGTGATGCCAGGCGCCGCGACCGGGTCCACGGTGTGATGGGATGGTGTGACTGGTAGAAGACGATGTGTCGGCCGGATGAATAGCTGGACGTGCTGATGGCCAGTGCCTCCAGATGGCCGCGGGCAATGGCGTGATCGATACTGTTGAAGTCGATGTTCTGCTCCAGCAGTTGCCTGAGTGGGCGATTGTCGAACAGGGAGCGTGGCGGTTCCTTGATGAGCCAACCCATGGACAGCGCACTCAACCAGCGGCTGGCATTGGCCAGGGCTCCACCGACGTCGGTGCGGTAGACCTGATTCGGTTGGAAGTCACTCCAGACCTGCAGAAGTCTGGTCATTGCGGTATCGAAGGATGCGGCATGACTGGCCAGGGAGGTGGCCGTGATGGCACCGGCAGATGTGCCACACAGAACCTTGAATGGCAGAGGGCAGCTGCTCCCTCTTGTCTGGCAGATGACCTGCCGAATGGCGTCCAGTACTCCTACCTGATAGGCAGCCCGCGCTCCGCCGCCGCCGAGAATCAGTGCGGTACTGGGGGGCTCCGGGGGCATGTCGGCGGTCTCGCTGTCCATTGTGAGCAGAGCTTCAATCAGGGTCTGCTGAAAAATATCGGCTGACTGACCCTGCGTGTCAAGGTCTGACAGGTTGCCTTCCCCGGAACTGCTTCGGAATTCGTGATTGTGGACCTGCCAACGAAAAAGGCCCTCTGTCGCCAGAGGGCCTCCTTTATCGAAACGCGGTTCTGCTGGAAACGATCAGCCGAACTGATTCATCGTGTTGTCCTTGCCAGAGGCCTTGAGCGCCTGGGCACCTGAGAAGTACTCCTTGTGATCGTCACCGATGTTGGAGCCGGACATGTCCTGATGCTTGACACAGGCCAGTCCGTCACGAATCTCACGACGCTGAACATCCCGTACATAGGCCAGCATGCCTTGCTCGCCGAAGTACTCCTTCGCCAGGGCATCAGTGGATTGCGCCGCCGTGTGATAAGTCGGCAGGGTGATCAGGTGATGGAAGATGCCGGCATGAGCAGAAGCATCGGACTGGAAGGCCTGGATGCGCGCATCGGCTTCCTGTGCCAGTTCGGAATCGTCATAGTCCACACTCATCAGGTTGTCACGATCGTACTCGTCCAGCGACCGTCCTTCTTCCTGCCAGGCGTCGAACACCTGCTGGCGGAAGTTCAGAGTCCAGTTGAATGACGGGCTGTTGTTGTAAACCAGCTTGGCATTGGGGATCTCTTCACGGATACGGTTCACCATGCCGGCAATCTGACCGACATGAGGCTTTTCGGTTTCGATCCACAGCAGGTCGGCTCCATTGCGCAGTGCCGTGATGCAATCCAGAACGCAGCGATCCTCACCGGTGCCAGGCTTGAATTGAACCAGTCCGTTGGGCAGGCGTGCCGCCTTGATCAGTTTGCCGCTCTGGCGAATGACGAGGTCGCCTGAATTCACCTGATCCATGGATTCGATTTCTTCGCCGGCAATGAAGGCGTTGTACTGGTCGCCCAGATCGCCTGCTTCCCGCGATACCGGAATCTTCTGCGTGAGGCCGGCACCCAGGGAATCGGTGCGGGCAACGATCAGGCCGTCATCAACACCCAGTTCGAGGAAGGCGTAGCGGATGGCATTGATCTTGGCCAGAAAATCTTCGTGAGGAACCGTGACCTTGCCGTCCTGATGGCCACATTGCTTGACATCGGAAACCTGATTTTCGATCTGCAGGCAACAGGCACCCGCTTCGATCATCTTCTTGGCAAGCAGGTAGGTGGCTTCTTCATTGCCGAAGCCGGCATCGATGTCGGCAATGATGGGCACGACATGCGTCTGGTAGTTGTCGATCTGGTCCATGATGGACTTTTCAAGCACCTGGTTGCCGGCTTCGCGCGCCTGGTCCAGTTCGGTGAACAGATGACGCAGTTCGCGGGCATCGGCCTGCTTGAGGAAGGTGTACAGCTCCTCGATGAGCTCCGGTACCGATGTCTTCTCGTGAATGGACTGATCGGGCAGAGGGCCGAATTCGGAACGCAGTGCGGCGATCATCCAGCCGGAGAGATACAGATAACGACCCTTGGTGGTGCCGAAGTGCTTCTTGATGGAAATCAGTTTCTGCTGTCCGATGAAACCGTGCCAGCAACCCAGTGACTGTGTGTACTTGCTGGGATCCTTGTCGTAGTCGGCCGTGTCCTGACGCATGATCGCGGCGGTGTAGCGAGCGATGTCCAGTCCTGTACGAAAGCGGTTCTGCAGTTGCATGCGGGCAACTGATTCGGGATTGATGGCAGACCAGCTGTTGCCATTGCGTGCAATGGTGTCGGCGGCGGCGGATGAAAGTGTGCGGTACTGATTCATGGGTAGGTCCTGGTCAGGTATAGACTTCTTGTTGGTGATTGAGATCTGATTGTGGGTTGGAGTTGTATTGTTTCAGGCTGTTGCGATATCGGTCAGCAACTGCATGCGATGTTCAGGAACGTCCTGATCTGAACCGGCCTGCCTGCGACCGGGTTCGATTTCAACCTGCAAGCCCTTGTGTTCCAGACGAATGCAACTGGGAGCATCTTCCAGGCCACTGGCTTCCACGAATTGCGAAGGGTGGGCAAGGCCAGTGCTGGTGCCGTCTGCCTGAATCGCGACCAGATGGTCGAAATAGGTCAGATAGGCAGTCACGTTGCCATGTGAGCCTTCGGTCAGCGGAAAGCTGTGGTCCAGCAGGTTGATGGCTTGATCCCAACTGGCGGTAGTACGAAAGTGCTGATTCATGCCCATGGAATATGCTCCCGGAAACGCTTGCAGTGGTTTGTGCCTGTCTCAAGGCTTAACGGCAGTGTAGGGAAAAATGGACTAGAATTTTACAAAAGAAAATTCACACTGTGAATTTCACAAAAACGGGATAAGACTTGTTCCTTCAAGGCATTGATTACACTGGGAAAGTTGTTTGTGTAGTTTTCTTGCACTGCAGTGAGCCTGTGTTATTTCACCTGAATCGTTTGACCGAACATCGATCGACGATCATGGGCAGAAGCAGAAGCAGAAGCAGAAGCAGAAGCACAAGCACAAGCACAAGCACAAGCACAAGCACAAGCACAAGCACAAGCACAAGCACAAGCACAAGCACAAGCAGGTGCAGGTGCAGGTGCAGGTGCAGGTGCAGGTGCAGGTGCAGGTGCAGGTGCAGGTGCAGGTGCAATGCAGAATCAACGTCGTGACGATGAAACCGGAGAGTGTATCGACTGGCCCCGGGCTCGGCTTGACCGTCAGCCGATCACTACCTGCAGCGGCGGGTGCCCTTGTCAGGCTGATCGATGACCCAGTGCAATGGGGCGTTGTTCCTCGATGGCTTCCATGGCGAATACGGATGTGACCGTCTCGAGCTCCACCGACTCGATCAGGCGACGGTAAACCGTGTCGTAGCTGTTCATGTCCCGGGTGACGACCTTCAGCATGTAGTCGTACTCCCCGCCGATACGAAAGAAATCAACCACTTCCGGGATGCTGGAGACGTGATCGCTGAAGGTGTTGAGCCACTCGGTTGAATGATGACGGGTGCGGATCATGACGAATACCACCAGGCCGGCGCCAAGGCGATTGCGATCGAGAATGACCGTGTGCTGTCTGATGACACCGGCTTCTTCCAGTGCCTTGATGCGACGCCAGCAGGCATTCTGTGACAAGCCCACCTTTTCCGCCAGGCTGCGCTGTGACTGAGAGGAGTCCCGTTGCATCGCTTCGAGTATGCGGAAATCGATTTTATCAAGTTTATTGGTCATTTTTCTATCATATGATAGGAATTTGATTCCATACAGGGGTAATTATGTGAAAAATATGGGGTCAGCATGACATAGTATTTTCGGGTCCTCCACACTTCGTGTTTGCAGTCATGTCGGAATCGGTCTTGTCGGAATTTTCTGCGCAGCTGGCGGGTGAAGACCTGCAAGAGCGTGTGCGCAGCGGCCTGATCGGTAACCATGCGATGGTGGATGGACCCTTCGGGCCGCGTCCCCTGATCTATGCCGATTACGTGGCATCCGGTCGCGCGCTGCATCAGATCGAGTCTTTCGTGCTTGAGAGAATCCTGCCGTACTACTCCAACAGTCATACCCAGGCTTCCTATTGCGGCAGTTTCTGTACAAGGACGCGCCAGGCGGCCCGCCAGTATCTGGCCGATGAGCTGGGCGCCGATGATGAATACAGTGTGCTGTTCACAGGCTCCGGCGCGACTGCTGGCATCAACCGGCTGGTGAATCTGCTGGGACTGCCTCGACTGGTACGTGAAGGCCGGCGCGTGGTTGTGCTGGTGGGGCCCTATGAGCACCACTCCAATCTACTGCCCTGGCGCGAAAGCGGTGCGCAGATCATCGAATTGCCCGAATCCACACAGGGTGGGCCTGATCTGGCCGTGCTGGAGAGCCGACTGCAGGAGCACGCGACGGCCGACTGCGTGGTTGGTGCCTTTTCGGCGGCGTCCAATGTCACCGGAATCGTCACGGATGTGGATGCGGTCTGTCGATTGATGCGGCGTCACGGTGCCGTGTCGATCTGGGATTACGCCTGCGCCGCTCCGTATCTGCCGATGTCCGTCAAGGCCGGCACCGAGGAGGCCAGAGACGCCATCGTCTATTCGTCACACAAGTTTCCAGGCGGTCCCGGTGCATCGGGCGTCACCGTTGTACGCAATGCGATCGTGCAGAGCTCGGTACCTACCTGGCCGGGTGGTGGCACCGTCTCCTTTGTCTCACCCTGGACGCACGTCTATGCTGACGACCTCGTGCACCGCGAAGAGGCTGGAACGCCGAATGTCGTGGGAGATATCCGGGCGGCACTGGTCATGATGGTGAAGCAGGCTCTTGGCAGAGGATGGCTCGCTCAGCGTCAGGATGAGCTGCGCGAAAGAGCCCTGCGAGTCTGGCGCAAGAATCCCTTCATCGATCTCATGGGGTCGACGAGTGCCGAGTACAGTCTGCCGATCTTCTCTTTCAGAGTGCGAGACGGCGCCGGAGGACATGTACATCACCAGTACTTCACGCGTCTGCTCAGTGATGTCCATGGCATTCAGGCACGAGGAGGGTGCGCTTGCGCCGGCTCCTATGCGCATCGATTGCTGGGCCTTGATGAGAGTCATTCGGCGAATCTGCTGACATCCCTGGCTTCAGGCAGCGAGATAGACAAGCCCGGCTGGGTGCGGCTGAACCTGTCTGCGCTGATGAGTGATGACAAGGTGGATGCGGTCATTGATGCGGTGGACAAACTGTCGCGCATCGCAAATGACTATCGGGATCATTACATCGTTGATACCCTGACGGCTCAGTTTCACCCTGTATCCTCATGGGAACGGAGTGATCCTCGACTGGCAGGAGAGAGCAACGTTTGATGAACCCCCTACGACATCCTGTTTTCCGATGGTTGTTCGCAGCACAGATCCTGTCGCTGCTGGGTATCGGCATCATGACCGTCGGACTGGCCTTGCTGGCCTACGAACTGGGTGGTGTAGCGGGAGCAGGCAAGCTGCTGGGTGGCATTTTCGCCCTGAAAATGGTGGTGTATGTGTTGCTGGCACCGCTGGCAGAGGTGGTGTTGTCACGCTTCGAGGCTCGTCGAGTCCTGATCGGGCTGGATGTGTTCCGTTTCGTGCTGTTGCTGTTGTTCGGCATGAGCAGTGATATCTGGCAATTCGCCATGCTTGCATTTTTCTTCTATACGGCCTCTGCGGCGTTCACGCCGTTGTTCCAGGCCATGATTCCGGCCATCCTGCCTGACGAGAAAACCTATGCCTCGGCGTTGATGCTGTCTCGGCTGGCCTACACCTTCGAATCGATGGTCAGCCCGATACTGGCAGCGTTGGCGCTGCTGTTCGTGGTCTCGTCCAGCCTGTTCCCATTGGCCGCCTTGTGTCTGGCCGGGTCCGTTGTGACATTGGCCCTCAGCGGCTTGCCGAGATCAGCCTCGGCCGGGAAGAAGCGGCCGTTTGTCGAGCGCTTGACTCGTGGTCTGAATATCTATTTTCGCACGCCGCGTCTGCGGGGCCTGTTCATTCTGAATCTGGCTCTCTCCTGCGCTCTGGCCTGGGTGCTGGTCAATACCGTGGTCTATGCAGGCTTGCAATTCGATGACAGCGATTTCTACACCTGGTTGATGGCTTCCTATGGTACTGGCGCGGCCCTGGGTGCCTTGTCGGTACCCGGGCTGCTGAAGCGGTTCAGCGAGCGTTCGCTGATGGTCAGCGGCTGTGTGGCTTTCGGGCTGATGTCTCTGTTGATCTTTCTGCCGTTGACCTTGCCCATGGTGATGCTGTTGTGGGGAGGGTTTGGCGTTGCCTCGTCGCTGGTGCTGACGCCGGGTGGCCTGGTATTGACGCGCTCGGCGGAGAAGGAAGACCATCCCGCCGTGTTTGCTGCCCAGTTCTCGATGTCCCATGCGGGTTGGTTGCTGGCTTACCCGCTGGCGGGGTGGCTTGGAGCCATTCTGGCACCGGCCACGGCGCTGGGTGTGCTGGGCGGCGTCTGCCTCCTGATCACGATTCTGGCCTCGCGGGTCTGGCCGATGGAGGATCCGCTTGAGAGAGTCCATACTCACCCGGATCTGCCACGTGACCATCCGCACCTCAAGGCGCATGAAGCGCAGGGGGAGCAACGGCAGCATACGCATGTCTTTCATATCGATGATCTGCATCTGCGCTGGAATCCATAGGCAACCGTGATCTGATCGTCTGGGGTGAAGCGACTGTGGGTGCTGGAATCGTTGGTCGATTCCGGCTATCGGTACGCACGTTGGAAATGATGCATTTGTAGGAAACCTTACTACTTGTTATCGTGTGACGCGGCAAGCGGAGGGAAGAACAATCGACAACGGGACCATGAGTGAAAAGGTATGAGTAATTCGACAACGGCAGCGCAATCTGCCTCTTCCTATGACGATATCGGTCTTGATGCTCTCGAAAGACGATTGCAGGATGATCTGCAATGCCTGTGTTATCCCTCGGTAAACTGGGTAGCCGATGTCGAGCGCGACACCCCTGCGGATTCCGATGTGCTCATCGTCGGCGGTGGCATGTGCGGATTGCTGGTCTGGTTCGCGCTGCGCACCGCTGGCATTCACAATGTGCGCATCATCGACCAGAGCCCTGCCGGTAGCGAAGGGCCCTGGGTCAACTATGCACGCATGGAGACCTTGCGCTCGCCCAAGCAGCTGACGGGACCTGCCTATGGCATGGCCTCGCTGACCTTTCAGGCCTGGTACCGTGCCCGCTTCGGCGCAGCTCAATGGGATGAGCTGGACAAGATTCCACGGCCACAGTGGATGGAATACCTGCGCTGGTATCGACAGGCATTGCAAGTGCCGGTCGAGAACAATGTGCGCCTGGCGCACGTCGAGTCTCGGGGCGAACTGCTGGCACTGACTCTGGAGGGGGCAGAGGCGTCAGCGATTACCGTGCGCAAGCTGATCTATGCCACCGGGCGCGATGGTATTGCCAAGGCCAATATTCCCGATTTCGTCAGCGACGTGGACAAATCACTCTGGGCTCACTCTTCCGAAGATATCGATTTCACCTCCCTGCGGGGCAAGCGAGTTGCCGTGGTGGGCGTCGGTGCGTCAGCGGTGGACAATGCCGCGGAAGCGCTGGAAGCCGGTGCCAGCGAAGTGCGGCATCTCATCCGTCGAACCGAGATGCCGACCATCAACAAGATGATGGGAATCGGCAGTTATGGCTTTGTTGCGGGTTACGCGGAACTGTCCGATGAATGGCGCTGGCGGTTCATGCAGTACTCCTTTGCCACCCAAACACCGTCTCCGAGAGGGTCTACGCTACGCGTCAGTCGGCATGAGAATGCCTGGTTCCACTTTGGCAAGTCGGTCAGTGCCGTGCGTGAGTCGAGCGGGGGGCTGCTCATCGACTTTGCCGACGGCAGTCAGCTGGAAACCGACTTTCTCATTCTGGGTACCGGCTTCAGTACCGATCCACTGGCGCGTCGCGAGCTGGGTGACGCTGCGGCCAATATACGCTTGTGGGAGGACGCCTACACGCCTCCTGCGGATGAGGAAAATGCAGACCTGGGGCGCTTTCCCTATCTGGCCGAGGATTTCTCGTTCCGGGAAAAGCAGGCGGGCAGGACACCCTGGCTGAAGCATGTCCATTGTTTCAACTACGGCGCGACGGCCAGCCTGGGAAAGGTCAGTGGCGACATACCCGGAATTTCCGAGGGTGCTCGCTGGTTGGCGAAGTCGCTCTCCGCCAGGCTCTACGAAGAAGACATTGCCATTCACTGGCAGCATATGCTGGATTACTCCAAGCCTGAATTGCAGGGTGACGAATGGACGCCGTCGGAGCTCCCCGAATCATCGATGACCCGCAAGGTCATCTGACCTGTCGCACTCACATGAAGTCTATTCTCGACTTGTCCCAAGCACATCAAGACAACGCTTGACGTGTCACAACCACACCAAGACAACTCTATGGCAATGGAAAGTTCGACTGCTGTTCGCTACAGTGGCATTCCCGACAAATCCCCGATAATGGATGCGTTGCAGACGCGCAGCAATGTCCTGCAGATGACGCAGCAGGCCGAAGATGCGGTGTTGAAACCGGTGGATTGCGGGGCCTGGTCACATTCCCTGCGAGCCGCGCTCGCCGCCAGAATCGCACTGAACAACGCTCTTCCCGAGCTGGCCGAACATTACATGGCATTGATGTCGGAAGATGACTGTCTGGCCATCGCCAACACTGATGGTGACGGCAGTGAGCAGCACCTGGCCCATGTGGTCAAGTACATGGACAGTGTCGCGGTCAGTCCGCGTGATGTCGTTGATGCGGATATCAGCGCATTGCAGCAACACGGTGTCAGCGATGCCGATATCGTCAGGCTGACGGAATTGAATGCCTTCATGGCCTATCAGGTGCGTCTGGTGGCGGGGCTCAATCTGCTGAGTGAGATGCCGGCATGAGCGAGATCATCCACAAGTTCACCAAGCGGGTGCCGGAATGGCGGCCACGAGTCAAGCCGGTTGTACTGGAGGAGGCCACGGCGGATCAGCTGGAAGCCCTGCAGGTAACTCCCTCGAATACCAGGGTATCGGATTATGTGCTGGTGCTGGCCCATGATGTCGAGACACTGAAGGTTCGCTCACCCTTGTTCAATGCCATCATGTATGACAAGGGTGGGCTCAGTCGGGCAGAGCGCGAAATTGGTGCATTGGCGGCATCCGTGGTCAATCGCTGCATTTACTGCGCTGCCGTGCATGCCTCGCGTCACGCGCAGCTGACCAAGGATGATTCGGTAACCGATCTGCTGTTCAGTGCCGGTGAGTCTGCAGAGCTTGGGCCGCGCGATCAGGCCATCTTCGATTTCGCGCGGGAACTGGCCAAGACCCCTTCCGGGGCCAGTGCGAGCCATGTGCAAGCGCTGCGCGAGGCCGGTCTGACCGAACTTGAAATACTCGATCTGGTGCTGTCCTCTTCTCTGTTCGGCTGGGCCAATCGGCTGATGCACGTATTGGGCGATCCGGTTCGACGTGGAGAAACAGCATGAGCGTCGAATCGGTTCGTGTCGGTCTGGCTGGTGCCGGGTCCATTGCCTTTGGCACGGCTGCGCTGCTTTGCCAGAACGCTCACCAGCCCATGTTGTGGTCACCTTCCGGTGAGCGTACCCGGGCGCTGAAAGGCGGAACTGCCCTGAGCGCCAGCAATGCCATCGAAGGAGACTTTCATCCGGCGGTGGCGGAGGATGCCGCTCAGTTGGCTGCCGAAAACGATGTGCTCATGCTGGTTTTGCCGGGTTATGGACACAAGGCCGTGATGGATGCTCTGGTGCCGCATGTTCAGGCGCATCACACCATCATCATTTCATCGCATGCCTCTCTGGGCGCCTTGTATCTGGCTGCACGTTTGCAGGAAAGAGATATCAGTGTGCCGATCATTGCCTGGGGGACGACCATTGTCACCGGACGACAACAGAGCATGAACTCGGTCATGGTCAATACAATACGGGCCCAGGTGGATTTCTGCGCCGTGCCCAGCAGCGCCAACCAGGCGGCACTGGCTCTGTGTCAATCCCTGTTTGGAGAGCGCTTCGTGCAACGTGACGGGCTGCTGGCAATTTCATTGTCCAATCTCAATCCTCAGAATCACATGGGAATTGCAATGGGCAACATGAGCAGAATGGAAAGAGGCGAGACCTGGAGTCAGGGGCAGAACCTGACACCGAAGATCGGTGCCTTGCTGGAAGCCCTCGATCTGGAAAGGCTCGCGATTGCCGAAGCCCTGGGATTGAAGGTACGCACCATATTCGAGCATTTCCATCTGTCTTTCCATGTTCCGATTGCATCCATCTCCGAGATGAATCAGCAGATGCATGAACAGGGGAACGGCGGTACAGGGCCAGCAACCGCCGATAGTCGCTACGTGACCGAGGATGTCCCCTATGGCCTGGTCGTGACAGCAGCGCTGGGTCGACTGGTCGGCAAGCCAGCTGTTCTGCATGAGGCCGGAGTTGCACTGTTTTCGGCCATGTACGAAAGAGACTTTGCGGCCGAGAACGATCTGCTGGCCGCTCTGCAACTGGAGAACGTTGCTCTCGAGCAGCTGCGAGATGCTGCCTGTAGCGGCATTCTGCATGCCGCTCGATAATTCTGTTCTGCCTGGCAAGGTCCGATCCTGTTTCGTTCGGACGGTGTCAATAGACAGCCACATGTAGTAGGTTCGATGATGCCTCTTCAAGGTATCGAATGCCAACATTACCGGAGAACATGAATATGAAACCCATCAATACCAGCCGTCGCAAGTTTCTGGGCACTGCTGCTGCCGCCAGTACGGTGTTCGCAGCCACGCCCTATATCCGTACAGCCTATGCCGATTCGGGCGAAGTGAATATCTGGACGTACGACAGCTTCGTACCGGAATCGTTTCGCAAGCAGTTCGAAAAGGATACCGGCATCAAGGTCAACATTCGTCTGGTCGACGACCAGGGCAAGCAGTTCAATCTTCTGGCAGCGGAAGCGCCAGAGCCCACAGTGGATATCGTGACGGTTGCCGGACACCGTTTTCTGCAGTTCATCGACTCGGAATTGCTGGCACCGATGGATAGCGAACGGCTCAGCAACTGGGGAAATCTGAACCCCATCTATACCGAAAGCGACTGGGCCACCATCAACGGACACAAGTGGGGAGCTCCCATCCTGTCCGGGGCCGAAATACTGGCCTACAACACCGAACTGGTCTCCGCCGATGAAGCGCGCAGCTGGGATGTCATGTTCTCGGAAAAATACAAGCAGCAGACTGCCTACATCATTCAGGACATGATGTCCATCGTCATGCTGTACAAGGGCTATGACGGCAATATGGTCGAGTATCTGGATGATCCCGAGAAGGCTGCTGCGATTGTTGCCGAGGCCCGTGATTTCCTGATCGACAAGAAGGATCTCGTGCGCAAGTACTACGATGGCGGGGCAGAGGTACAGCAGATGTTCATCAATCAGGATATCGCGCTGGGCCATGCCTGGAACGGTCCGATTGCCAAACTCATCAACGACGGCTTCCCGGTCGACATGACCATTCCCAAGGAAGGCAGCTACGGTTTTGTCTACACGCTGAACATCGCGAACAATGCGCCCAACAGCGACAATGCCTACACCTTTCTGAATGCCCTGCTGGCCTCTTCCGAGATCGGGGCGTCCATGACCCGCGAGACCGGCTTCATCTCCACCTACAAGGACGCCGCGCAGCACCTGAGCGAGCTGGAAAGAAAATCCACCGCCTTTACCGAAGAAGAACTGGCCGGTCTGAAGTTCTTCCGCGCCGAAGCCAACGAGATGAAATACAGTCTGGTTGACCCGGCCGTGGAGCAGATCAAGGCGGCCTAGTGTGATAACTGACGTGCAGAATCAATCAAAGGAAAGTCCTGTCGCTTCCCTGCCTGTCGGGTCGGGAAATGCAGGCCAGGGTCCGGGTGACAAGGTTCCCTTCTGGGGAACCCTGTCCGGGCAGAAGGGCTACCAGTTGCTGGTGGACTTTCTGTTCGGATCGGAGCGTCGACAATTCGCGCTGCTCGCGGGCATTCCCTTCATATGGGTGCTGACCCAGCACCTGGGGCCTGTTCTGCAGATGCTGTACGTCAGTTTTCTGGATGCCTATCCAGTGGCGGTGGGTGCGGAAACGCAGCTGACGCTGAAGCATTATCTGCTGTTCTTCGAGGAAGCCGTATACCGGATGCCGTTTCTGCGCACCCTGGCCTTTTCCTTTGTGCTGACTTTTGCCACGTTGGTCATCGTCTACCCGGTGGCCTACTTTCTGGCCCGGCATGTCAAGCGTCAGAATCAGCTGGCGTTCCTGCTGCTGTTGCTGATCCCCTTCTGGGTAGGCGAGATCGTCAGAACCTTTGCCATCATGATCCTGTTGGGCAACAACGGTGCCGTCAATCTGCTGTTGAAATCACTCGGCTTCATCGACCGCCCCATCCCGTTCATGTACACCGGATTTTCAGTCGGTTTCGGGGTCATCTACCTGACGTCCCTGTACATGCTGTTGCCGCTGTATTCGGCTCTGGAGAAGATACCGGGCAGCTATTCGGAAGCAGCGGCCGATCTGGGGGCCGGTGCCTGGACCCGTTTTCGACGGGTTACCCTGCCGCTGTCCTACGAAGGTATTGCATCGGGTTGTACGCTGGTATTTCTGATGTCCACCGGCTTCTATGCCGCTCCGGTGCTGCTGGGTGGTCCAGGCACGACGGTCTTTGCCGAGACCATTGCCGGCTTCTTCCACGTTGCCGGTGACCGCTGGCCAACCGGGGCCGCCTTCGCCTGCATCCTATTTCTGACCTCACTCATCATTACCGCACTGTTCATGAAATTCATGGGACGACTGTCCAGCAGGGGACAACGATGACCGGTAAAACCCGAATACTGATGTCGCTGATCTATGCGGCCTTCGTGGTGTATGTCTTCGTGCCACTGACCATGATGATCATCATGGGTTTCAAGGATTCCAAGTTCATCGGCTTTCCCATCAAGAGCTGGACTCTGGACTGGTATGGCCGTGTGTTTCAGGACACCGAAGTCATGAGCGTTTTCGGTTATTCGGTGCTGATCGCCATCGGCTCGACCCTGGTCTCCCTGATGATCGGAACCTGGATTGCCGTCCTGCTCTCCGGCAGAAAATTCTTCGGCAGAGCGCTGATATTCAGTCTGACCATACTGCCGGCAGTGGTGCCGGGCATCATCTCGGCCATTGCCTTTCGCATCTACGCACGCCTGCTGGGGATCGAGCCCGGCATGATGGCCGTCATCTGGGCGCATGCGGTACACAATGTGCCGTTCGTCGTTCTGGTTATCGTTGCCAGGCTGAGCACCATGCCGACCAACTACATCGAAGCAGCTCGTGATCTCGGAGCCGATCCTCTGGTGGCATTCACTCGGGTGACACTGCCGTACCTGCGTCCAGCCATGATCGGGGCAGGCATCTTCTGTCTGCTGCTCAGTTTTGATGATTTTGTCCGTTCCTATTTCCTGGGAGGCTATCAGCCAACCCTGCCCGTATTGATCTTCTCCAAGCTGCGATCGGGCATGTCGCCGGAAATCAATGCCATTTCAACCATCGTCATCGTCCTGACAGCCGTCCTGGGCGTCTGGGCCGAGCGTTCCATGCGACGCATGAACGGAGCCGGCCGGTGATGAGAGAAAACCCCAACATCAATCAGGATGCAGCAACAAGCATGAGCCAGAACGCAGAGACCCTCGTCCAGCTGCAGGGCGTGTCCAAACGCTTCGGATCCGTCATTGCACTGGACGATCTGGATATCGATATCAAGGCCGGTGAGTTCGTGACCTTTCTGGGGCCTTCGGGGTGTGGCAAGTCCACCACGCTGCGAATTCTGGGCGGTTTCGAGAAGCCGGACAACGGACGGGTGATTCTGGACGGCGAGGATGTGACTCACCTGCCTCCCAACAAGCGCAAGGTGAACATGGTGTTTCAGGACTACGCCCTGTTTCCGCACATGAGTGTCGCGCAGAACATCGATTTCGGACTGGAGCTCAAGGGCATGACGGTATCGCAGATCGAAGCCCGCCGTCAGGAAGTCATGTCGTTTCTGGAACTGGATGAGTTCGGTTCCCGCTACCCGGACCAACTCTCCGGAGGGCAGCGTCAGCGTGTGGCACTGGCCCGGGCCCTGGCTCCCGATCCGGCCCTGCTGTTGCTCGATGAACCGTTGGGTGCGCTGGATGCCAAACTGCGTTCCCAGGTGCAACAGGAGCTCAAGGCCATCCAGCGGCGCACCAATACCACCTTCTTCTTCGTGACGCATGATCAGGACGAGGCCTTGACCATGTCCGACCGAATCGTGGTGATGAACCAGGGCAAGGTGGAACAGGACGGTACACCGGAAGACCTGTATCTGCGTCCTGCCAGTCGCTTTGTTGCCGAGTTCATCGGTGAAACCAATCTGCTGAGCGGCCAGTGCCTGGGTATGGAAGGCGAGGAAGTGGTCATCGACTGGCATGGCAGTCACATCCGGGCGAGAGCCGGCGGACTGCGGCCCATCGAAGGCTCGGAGGTGACCTGCTCGCTGCGTCTGGAAAAGCTGTCATGCTCGCCAGGCCATCCGGGCACCGATACAGCCATTGCGGCGCACATCACCAACAAGGTGTTCATGGGGAGCCGTACCGCGGTTACCGCCAGTATCGACGCTGCACCGGACGTCCAGTTACGCGCCTATGTGGATGCCGAGCTCGCCATCGGTTCCGTCGGCGACGCCGTTCAGGTTGGCTGGGACAATGCCAATCTTGCCTTGCTCCGCCAGTAGGCTGTATTGTCCCTGTCGACACTCGTGACAGGAACCCGTGAATGGCGGTCAATGACAGAGGGGCACCGACCGCCCCGACGCACGACATCATGATGATTCAGGAAAGCATGAAGGTTGCCGGCTACTACCGTGGGACGATCGACGGTCTGGCAGGCAGCCTGACATTCGCAGCCGTGCGTGCCTACAAGAAGCAGAACCACATGCCGGTGAACAATCGTCTGACCGACGAGTTCATCGAGCATCTGCGAGAACACGCCTGATCCGGTTGAGCCCACCGAGAGGGTTTGTCATTCGAGTACCAGCCTGCAGGTTTCCGACGCCCAGCGGGACCTGCTCGCCAGCCATCCCGTGAAAACCGGCATCTGATTGTATAGCCAGTAGTCGGTGTCGGCCGGTGTTGCGAGGCGACAATGCCCTGCAATACTCGCGGCATGAATGACAGGGAAATTGTCTTGTGCCGGCAAACCGGGCACACACGTGAATCGCGCTTCCGGCGGCTGTGGTTGAAGGTCGAGACCATGAGCGCAGAGAAGGCGCGGCTCGAATCCACGCTGGACCAACTGGTCACGAGACTGGAATCCGAAGTACTGCCGGTCGAGCAGGCAGTGGCGGAGGTGTGTCGGCAGACACTGGGACGCCTCCTGATGTTCTCGGAACGGAAGACGCTGGGCAAGAAGCGGCGCATGGCACTGACCCCCTGGATAGACGAGCTGCTGGATCTGCTGCTGGATGTCGGATTTGTGGAGGACACATTACGTGATCGCATTGCCCGTCATCACGCAAGCGTCCTGAATGTTTCGCTGGACCCTGACTGTGCTTGTGGCGATTGGCATCAGCTGGAGGCATGGCTGGAGCGGCAGGCAGCACAGGAGGCGTGTCTTGAATGGGAATTCCCCGGTGAAACCGAGTACCTTGCCGATGCCGATGCCGATGCCGACCGGCAGTTGGTAGACACGGACGTGTCACGGCCGGCGGACAGTGTCGCAGGATGGCATCTTGATCATGATGAGGCCGCTGCGCGGAAAGTGTCGGGCGGCCTGGACGGCTCCGTGTTCAAGAGGCTGTTTCAGCAAACGGCTGCGGCCTTGCATCCGGACAAGGAGCTCGATGAACAGAAGCGCGACGACAAGCATGTGTTGATGACGAGACTGTTGCAGGCGCGTCGTGATCATGACCTGATCACATTGATGCAACTGCACGAGCGCCATGCGCAAACAAAGGAGCAGCTGACAGCGGCTGACGAAAGGCAGCTGGAAGGCGTGTTGCGACAACAGCTCAGGGGGCTGCACAAGCAAATGGCTGCATTGCCTGACAAGTCCTTTCTGCACTTCATGGCCTATCACCGCTTCCATGATCCAGATGCTGCCGTGGTGGATGCCCGGATCAGCAGGCATGTCCTGCATCTGCAGCAACGCCAGCGTGCCTATCGTCGGTTTCTGGAGGAAGTCGCTACTTTGAAGCAGCTGCAGCAGCGATTGCATCCGGGGCATCGCTTTTCGAGTTGGCTCTGGTAGTTGATTGCCGTCCGTCAGGACGTTTCATGCAACCGTCATTTTTCTGAAAGACAACTGTCACATGATGGTGTCAGCCTTGCACGGTGACTGATAGCGGGCAGGCAGAATCAACGGATGCGCAGGTATCCGGGCTTGGAGGAAGCAGCAGCACTGCAGAGGCCAGGGTTCTGACCATTGCTGCAGTTGTCATGCTGTGCCTGAAAGCATGCGCTTCATCGATTTGTCGCTGGGGCAGCCTGTTGAGACAGTTGGCATTTCCCGGTGTGTTCCCGGGTGGCAAGATCCATCTGATGCGTTGCGCGCTGGGAATCCCGGTCCTGGCACTGTTGTTTGCCGTGCAGTTGCTGAATGCGGCAGGTCTCCTGCTCGACGAGATTCTGTTCCGACGTTACCGGGAAGTTCGCCTGCGTCGGCCGGTTTTCATTCTCGGTGTGCCGCGCAGTGGCACTACGCATACCCATCATCTGTTGTCATCCGATCCGCGATACACGACGGTACAGCTGTGGGAGGCCCTGTTTGCTCCCAGTATCAGCCAACGCCACCTTCTCGGGTGGGTGGCCCGGCTGGATGCGCGCTGTGGTGGATACCTTGCGCGATTCCTCGTCAAGCTCGAGCAACGGTTGCAAAGCTCACTGGATTCGGTCCACCCCACAGGGCTGCGCTCCCCGGAGGAGGATTTTCTGCTGCTGATGTCGACGCTGGATTGTTTTCTGCTGGTGCTGGCGTTTCCCGAATGCCACTGGCTGTGGCAACTGGCGCAAGCAGACGACAAGGATGACAGGCAGCAGGCAAGGCAGGTCGTGAAGCGCTACCGAAGGCTGCTGCAGAGACATGTGTATTTTCATGGGCAGCACTGTCAGATGTTGTCCAAGAACGCATCGTTTGCAGGTCTGGCGCTGAGTCTGGCGGAGGCGTTTCCGGATAGCGTTTTCATCGTCTGCGAGCGTGATGCTCCGATGGCCGTGCGCTCACAATTGCGCAGCCTTGCCGATGCCCGGCGACAACTGTTTACCGACAGCGTCTGTCCCGACTTCGAGCGTCGTTTGCTCGATACGCTGCATTTCTACTACCGCAATCTGGATCGTCTGAAACAGGCTCTGCCAGCGGAGCGTTGTGCCAGCATTGCACTTGCACGTCTGTCTCGAGAGCCGCGACAGGCCATGCAACACATCCATGAGCAACTCCTGCTCGGTTCCCCTGACGCGCTGGATCAGGCCTTGTCTGCACTGGAAGCCCGTGAGCCGCTACGGCCGGGAACCATCGAACCAGCACGGCAGGAATCCCCCGATGCGCAGGCTCGATTCGATCGCTTTCAGGCCTGGCGACATGCCCCGGAGAATCGACTGTGAAACCAGACACCTTGGCACACCAGCAGCGAAGCACCATGAGCGAATCCACGGAATCAGGCCCACGCAAGGGTAAAACGGTTGAGCGATGGCCCTCGGTCGCGGAGCTGCCTGAATCGCGGGCAGCGATAACAAATGGCGATGACAGAGTGTCGTCGGAA
The DNA here is from genome assembly GCF_052681095.1 of Granulosicoccus sp. 3-233. Lineage (NCBI taxonomy): Bacteria > Pseudomonadati > Pseudomonadota > Gammaproteobacteria > Chromatiales > Granulosicoccaceae > Granulosicoccus > Granulosicoccus sp. 3-233. The sequence goes on along the minus strand of NZ_JBQYLE010000011.1, from coordinate 126,243 downwards.
GAGGGCAGGTGCGGACAGCGCCGCATGACGGCTTCGACCGCTGAGCAACCGTATCCACTGGCGAGTAGCCTTGCAAGGCCTTCGATGCGCGTTGTGGTGCTGAGCGATGCGGAGCCCGACAGAAACGGCGTGGGTTCCTATTACGCGGATCTCGTGGTTCAACTGCGAGGGCATGTCGACAGTGCTGTATTGTTTCATCCAGGCAATCAGGCGTCACCGGGCTATCGCTACCTGAGCGCACCATTGCCGGGGGATCATACCCAGAGGATCTCGGTTCCGCGGCCAACCCATCTGTGGCGGGCGATCAGCCAGTCCAGACCGACGGTCATCATCGTGCCGACACCGGGGCCGTTTGGTCTGGCGGGCCTGCTGATTGCCAGAAAGCTGGGCATTCCGCTGATCGTCGGATTCCATACGCACTATGAAGCACTGGCTACCCTGTATTGGCAGAATCGTTTCGGTTTTGTCTGCCAACGCTACCTGAACTGGTGTAACCGTCTGTTGTTTCGGCACGGTGCTGCCGTGCTGGCCAATTCGCCAGACATGCTGCGTCAGGCGATGACCGGCGGAGCGCGAGCAGCCAATCTGATGGGGACGTCAGTGCCCGACGAGTTCGTGCGACTGCCGGCAATGCCGCTGAATCGCTCGGTCGACGCGGTACTGTTCGCGGGACGCCTGGCCGGTGAGAAGAACCTGCCGGACGTGCTGGACGCGGCCAGGCGCCATCCTCATATCCGGTTCACGATTGCCGGTGATGGCCCGATGCGTAGCGTCGTCGAACAGGCTGCAGGGGAACTGCCCAATCTGGACTATCTGGGATGGGTGGCCCGAACCGATCTGCTGAGCCTGATGGATCAGCATGATGTGCTGTTGCTGCCTTCGAAGGTGGAGTCCTTCGGTACGGTTGCGCTGGAGGGCATGGCGCGGGGCCGGTTGGTCATTGTCACGGCTACCTGTGGTATCTCGGAATGGCCGCAACTGGCCGATTCGCTGTTCATCGTGGCCGATGACGAGACCCCTTCACGCACACTGCAGCGACTGTGTGGCCTGAGTCCGGAGTTCAGGCAGGCATTGGCAACGCAGGCTCGACAACGAGCGGTGGATCTGAATTCCTGGAATATCAGCTCCTGGATGCAGACCCTGCAACGCGTGCAGGCGAACGCCCCTTCCACCCTGACGAATGTATTGGTCGCATGAACAGGCTACGCCCCGGCCAGGCGGCCGTTGTCAGTATTCACGATGTCATGCCGGAGACAATGGACCCGGTTCAACGTTGTCTCGACGAGTGTTACCGCCATGACGTTCGGAACGTCCATTTACTGGTGGTGCCGGGTCGACGCTGGTCCGCATCGCAGTTGCAGCAACTGCGACACTGGGTCAGTGAAGGCTGTCTGCTGGCAGGGCATGGCTGGTTGCACCACTGTGACAACATCGATCGTCCATATCATCGGCTGCATTCGATGCTGATGTCACGCAATGTGGCCGAGCATCTGGCACTGGATGCCGGGGGGATTGTCACCATGATGAATCGCTGCCGCCAGTGGTTTGCCTTGCACCAGCTGCCATCGCCCGACTTGTACGTCCCTCCAGCCTGGGCGCTTGGACGCATCGATCAGCCACAGCTGCGAAGCACCGGCTTCGGGCTTGTCGAGACGGTCAGGGGAGTCGTTGATCTTCATGCGGGTCAGTGGAAGCTGGGTCCTCTGCTGGGTTATGAGGCGGACACGGTGCTGCGCAGCCGCGTTCTGAGTGCATGGAATCGTGCCAATCGCCGAATGGCGGCCCTGAACGGCACCGTCCGTATCGGCATTCACCCGCAGGATCTCGAGCTGCGATTGAGTGAGGAGTTACGCTCTGATCTGGCGCTGTGCCAGTCGATCACGCTGGATGAGGTCTTCGCTGCCCCGGTGTTGCCGGAACTGGGTCAAACCGAGAGTCGTTGACCCGCAGCATGGTCTGGCAGGCGTGATCCGCCTGCCGGATGAGTAGTCCATGGCCGGGCGATCGCCCGTCATGGCGGGCGCATGGCAGATGATGGCAGTCGTTACGCAGGTGAATTCAGATCGCCGCAGCCCTGCCGCTATTCAGTGAGAGACCGTCCACATATGAGCTGTAGATCTCACTACTCGCCACTCCATGAGCCTGTCACCTCAACCAGATCTGGCATCTGCCCGGCGTTCTTCTGCGCCGGGAGTTGATGCGCGCCTGAAACCCGCAGCCAATGATGCGGGTGGCGGACAGGTGTCGTCTGCATCCAGGCATCGCCGATTGATCGTCGAGTCGAAAACGGCGCTGTTTGCTCGGCGTCAGGCCATCGTGTTGCAGCTTCTGGCCGACTTCAGTTCCGAAGCGCGTCTTGATCGGGCACTGATGGCGACTGCCAACACCATCAAGAATCAGTTGCAATGCACCCGCGTGTCGTTCGGCCTGAGACGCGGTCGTGTCATGGAAGTCGCTGCGATTTCACAGCAGGCCACCATCGAGGAGCGGACCAGTGAGACCGAGCTGTTGCGAGCCGCTTTGCTGGAATCCAGCAAACGTGATGAGCTGTTGAACCTGTCCGCGTCGCCCTCCGCCGACACCGGCCTGCAGGCACATCGCCTGCTGGCTGCCGGTCGACAGGAACGGCAGGTGGTGACGGTGCCGCTGTGTCATGAGAGACGATGCGTGGCTGTGCTGTGTCTGGAGCGTGATTCTGCCATTGATATTGCCCCTCTGACGCTGCAATTGATCAGTCATATCGCCAGTGTTCTCGCGCCACTGATCGCTGTGCGTCTGGCTGCGGAACGCAGCCTGGTACGACATGCCCGGGAGAGCATGATGCGTGTCTTCGGGGCGGGTGTTGCGCCTCGATACATGAAACTGAAGCTGATCGCACTGTTGACCATCGCTATGCTGCTCACGGCTGCCGTGGTCGAGGTGCCTTTCAGGGTCAAGGCCAGCGCCGAGCTGGTACCGCTGGAGAGGCGTGTGATATCCGCTCCTCGCGACGGTTATATCCAGTCTGTGGATAGTGGCGCAGGTGATCTGGTCCGTATCGGTGACGCTCTCATGCAACTGGATACCGACGAACTGCTGGTCGAGCAGTCCCGCTGGCAGAGTGAGCTGGCCAGTACAGCGACGGAGTTGCGTTCGGCAATGGCCGCCGGCGACCGTCGCAAGATGGCCATGCTGAAGGCTGATGCCGATAAACACCGGGCCCAGTTGGCGTTGCTGGAGTCGGAACTGTCACGCTCTGCCGTGCGAGCGCCCGTCTCCGGTGTCATCGTCAGCGGCGATCTGTCGCAGATGGTCGGTGCCCCGGTGAAGCGGGGTGAGACACTGATGGAGCTGGCCCCGCCCGATGGCTACGCCGTGCATCTGATGGTGGACGAGAAGGACATCAGCAACGTCTCGATGGGAGACCAGGGCCGTCTGTCGTTGAAGGCGTTGCCGGGAGACGCGATCGATTTCACGATTACTGCCATACATCCCGTCGGATTGCCCGAGAACGGCATGAACCGTTTTCGTGTCGAAGCCGCGTTGGTACAGCCGGAGGCGGTGCTGCTGCCGGGCCAGACAGGCATCGGCAAGATCGACGTCGGCTCGGCCTCGCTGCTGTGGACCTGGACGCATGAATTCGGTGACTGGTTCAGGCACAAGCGCTGGGAGTGGTTCGGATGACTGACTCGAGCCTGTTCAGTGAGCACTGGTATCGCGTCAAGGGGCTGATGCCGGCACTGGCGCCCGATGTCAGGGTGGTACGTCATGTGTACCGCTTGCAACCGAGCTATATCCTGCGTCGGGCCTCGACACGCAGTTGGCACCGTATCGGTCTGTCGGCCTACGAGCTGCTGGCGCAGTTCAACGGTCGTCGAACGGTGGAGGAGATCTGGGAGGCGGGCCTTGCCAGTCAGGGTGAGGCAGCCGCCAGTCAGGGTGAACTGATTACTCTCTTGGGGCAGTTGCATGAAGCGGATCTGCTGGTCGTGGACGCACGGCTGGATGCCGAGGAAATTCTGGGGCGACGAGACCGCATGCGCAAGCGCGACAGCGGCCAGCGGTTCATGAACCCTTTGTATCTGCGGCTGCGCCTGCTGGATCCGGATCGTCTCGTCAGTCGAATCGATCGGCTGATACCTCGCCACTGTTTTGTCTATCTGGCTTCTGCCACCGGGCTGTTGTGGGTGTTTGCCCTGTATTCGCTGCTGCCTCACTGGGATGAACTCAGTGCCCATCTGGGTGAGAACCGATACTTCAACCCGGTCAATGTTCTGCTGTTGGCCGTGTTGTATCCCGTCCTGAAAGTCATGCACGAGCTGGCACATGCCCTTGTCGTCAAGCGCTATGGCGGTGAGGTGCGCGAATGTGGTCTGGCTCTGCTGGTTCTGGTACCGAATCCCTATGTGGACGCCAGTGCCGCCAACATGTTTGCCAGCAAATATCAACGGATGCTGGTGAGTGCAGCGGGCATTCTTGTCGAGATTTCCCTGGCGGCCATGGCGGCGCTGGTCTGGCTGAATTCGACAGGGCTGGTACAGGATGCCGCCTTGTCAGTCATGCTCATCGGCCTGGTGTCGACCTTGCTGTTCAATGGCAACCCACTGTTGAAGTTCGATGGCTACTATCTGCTGGCGGACTGGCTGGAGATTCCCAATCTGGCGGCTCGTTCACGGCAGTATCTGCTGGGTAGACTGGCCACGATGCTGGGGGCAAGTGATGATTCTCCGATCACCTTGTCGGACTCGCGCGAGCGCTGGTGGTTGATCGCCTACGGCTTGCTGTCTTCCGTTTACCGGGTGGCCTTGATGTTCTTCATTGCCTGGATGATTTCAGGGCAATACCATTTTTTCGGTGTTCTGCTGGCCTTGCATGTCTTTGTGGTATCGCTTGCCTTGCCTGCCTGGAAAGCGGTCCGCTTCATTGGCAGGCAGGCGCAGGACATTCGTCGGCGCGTGGTGTTCATCGTCGCCGTATTGCTGTGTCTGTCAACCAGCCTTGCCGTTGCCCTGCCATTGCCCAAGGTCACGGTTGCCGATGGCATCGTGTGGCTACCGGAGCAGGCAGTGCTGCGTATTGCACAGCCCTGTGAGGTCACGCGGCTGTATGTCACCCCCGGTAGCGAGGTGCTGGCTGGTGCCCGACTGTTCGATTGCATCGATGATCAGCGCCGTGCCGACGTGCTTTTGCTAGAGGCCGACCTGCGACGCCTCGACGCGCAACGTGCCGGCCTGCTGCTGAGCGACCCGGTCGAGCATCAGAACCTGGTATTCGAACGTCGTTCGATCCAGACTGCTTACGATCTGGCCGTGGATCGTCTGCAGCAGATGCAGGTCAGGGCCGGGGTAGCCGGGCGCTTTCTGGTGGAAGGCAGTGTCGAACTCGAAGGACGCTATCTGGCGGCCAATGCAGTCGCAGGCTATGTCGTCCCCGGAGACAATCGCACCATACGACTGGCGCTGGAGCAGGAAGACCATGTCTGGTTGCGAGACAATACGGTGAAGGTGGATGTCCTGCTCGATGGTGCTGACTCATCCCGGCAGGCGTACAGCAGTCGGATCACACGGCAGACACCCAAGGCCAGTCATCGTGTGGCAACAGCGGCGCTGACGACGCTGGGAGGGGGAGATCTGCCAGCAGAGGCCCTGGAGGAAGGTGTCAGGGTACAGGATGCGGTATTCGATCTGGAGCTGGCCTGGCCCGAGAATGCCAGCAGTCAGGCAATCGGATCGCGGGTACGAGTGCGCTTTGATCATGGGTCGGCCACCTTGCTCAACCGGCTGAACGTCTTCATCAGACAGCTGTGGCTGGAAAGGGAGTCGGCATGATCGCAGCGATGGACATAGCGCGTCCCGGCATCCGGCTGGGGCCTCGACCTGAGGTGATAGCATCGGCGGATCGCGATGGTGTGGATGAATTCTTTCAGAAGCTGCTTGCGCACCGGGTCGATTCCGAGTTGCGCAGTCTGCGCCGCTTCGGCAAACGATTGAAGGCGATTGCCGAGGCCGAGACGCACTTCGTACAACTGGACCTGCTTGCCCGCAATTGCGTGCTGCTGGACCTGAAGAAGCGACTGGCTGCCAGGCAGTTGCGCAAGCTGGATCTGGTGCAGGCCTTCGCAATGATCCGGGTGGCCGTCGAACAGAGTCTGGGGATACGCCTGCACGATGAGCAGTTGTATGCCGGCTGGTGTCTGTTGGCCGGCCACTTCGTTGAAATGAACACGGGTGAGGGCAAGACCGTAACTGCGGCTCTGCCTGCGATTGTCATGGCCATGGCGGCAGTGCCGGTACATGTCATCAGTGCCAACGAATATCTGGTCTCGCGAGACTCGGCGGAGCTGGAGCCCGTCTATCGCTGGTTCGGCCTGTCGCTGGGTCTGGTGCTGGCGGAGCAGGATGAGGCACAGAAACGTCAGGGCTATGGTTGCGATATCACCTACTGCACGCATCAGCAAGTGGTGTTCGATTATCTGCGTGACACTCAGATACTCAAGCATGATCGTCACGGTCTGGCCGCCAGTCTGCGCGATCTGCTGGAGGAGCAACCCGGCCTGCCCGTGCAGAGAGGGTTGTGCTTTGCCATCGTGGACGAAGCCGACAGCGTGCTCATCGATGATGCGCGTACGCCGCTGATTCTGTCCGAGACGAGTGCTGGCGAGGGGCTGTCAATGAGTGAAGCCGCGGTAGCGCTGGCCATTGCCAGGAGTCTGCAGGAAAACGGGGACTATCTGCTGAAACGAGAGATCCGACAGGCGCGCCTGACGGACTCGGGCCTGCGTCTGGTGCGCGAACGAACGGCGCAGTTATCCGGTTCCTGGCAGTTCGAGCGCTATCGCCAGGAAAGAGTGTGTCAGGCTCTGGCTGCACTGCATCTTCATCAGCGAGATGTCGACTACCTGGTACAGCAGGATAGAGTCGAACTGATCGATCAGGCAACCGGTAGACCCACGCCGCAGCGCCGACTGCAGCACGGCTTGCACCGTCTGCTCGAGGTCAAGGAGCGTTGTTCCGTCAGTGATGAGTCCAATCCGATCGCCTCCCTGAGCTACCAGCGATTCTTTGCTCGATATCATCGGCTTTGCGGCATGAGCGGCACCCTGAAGGAAGCCAGTGGCGAACTGCGACGGGTGTATGGCCCGCACGTGCTGTCCGTTCCGCCCGTGCGGCCGTCGCGCCGCCGCATGCTGCCACTTCAGATTGCCGCTTCGCGAACGATACAACTGGAGATGCTGCTGCAGCAGGTGCAGTTGCTGCGCTCTCGTGGTCGCGCCATCCTGGTTGGCACGAGAACGGTCAGACTGTCCGACGAGGTCAGCAGGCTTCTCAGTGCGCATGGCATCGACCACGAAGTACTCAACGCCCGTCAGGACAGTGCAGAGGCTCTGGTCGTGGCCGCAGCCGGCCGTAGCGGCCAGGTAACGGTTGCAACCAACATGGCCGGACGCGGTACGGATATCAAGCCGGAGGCCGCTGTTGTCGAGGCGGGAGGGTTGCATGTACTTAACCTCGAGATCAATGACTCCAGGCGTGTGGACAGGCAACTGCAGGGGCGGGCCGCTCGCCAGGGTCAACCCGGTTCCTGTCAGGATATCCTGTGCGTGGATGACGATGTACTGAAATTGGAATCCGGCGCCCTGGCAAAGCGTTTGCTGTCAATGGCAACCGCAGGCTCGACAACGAGCAACTCAAGCCTGGTCGCAGCCCTGATCCGCAGGGCACAGCGTCGAGTGGAAAGCCGTCATCGGCAGCAGAGAATTGCCGTTGCCAGAGGGCAGACGCAACTTCAACGCATACTGGCTGTTGGAGGTCGGAGTGAATAGTGCAATCAACAGGTCATGGAGTACCTTGCCAATGCGTGTTGTATCTCGCATGCCGAATTACCTTGTCGTGATCTGTCTGCTGCTGCCTGCAACCGGCGCATGGGCGCAAGAGACTGTCGCATCTGCTGCGTCTGCGTCAGTGAACACACATGAGTGTCTGATGGAGCCCATGGTGGTGCTGGAACTTGGCAGCGAGACGCAGGGGCTTATCGAGGTACTTGAGGTGGACCGGGGAGAGCGTGTTGCGGCGGGGGACGTGGTGGCGCGATTGAAATCCACTGTCGAGCGCCGTCGCGTCGAACAGGCGCGCAAGCGGGCCGGAATGCGCGGCGAGATAACGGCCCGTGAAGCCGATCTGGAACTGGCCAGTATCGTGCTGGATCGCTCCACCGGGCTGCATGGAAAATCGCTGATCTCGTCGCAGGAACTGGATGAGGCTCGCGCCCAGTACCGGGTGGCACAGGCAGCGCTGGAGCAGGCCCAGGACAATGCAGGACAGCTGGAACTGGAAATGCTCCGCGCTGAAGCTTTGCTGGAGCAGAGGATCGTTCGCAGCCCGGTGGATGGGGTGGTGGTTGAGCACAGCAGCTTTGCCGGCGAGTTCGTTCAGGACAACCCCATCATGACCATAGCCCAGCTCGACCCCTTGCGAGTGGAAGTGGTGCTGCCACTGAGTGAGTTCGGCAAGTATCGGCAGGGTGATACTGCAAGGGTGAAACCGGAGCTGGGTGGCCCCGAGGTCATTGCCGTGGTGGATGTGGTCGATCCCCTGCTGGATGCCAGCAGTGGCACTTTCGGGATTCGTCTGTTGCTGGACAATGCCGATGGGCAGCTGATCGCTGGTCAGAAGTGTACTGTCAGCATCGACCCGGCATCCGGACTGCACACCTCCAGCGACACTGTAGAACAGTGAAAAGCAAACCGGTGTCCGCAGTGACAGGTGCTCTGAGGTGACGCTGATGGAGAGACTCAGGCAACTGTTGCGACGCTCTCACGCCATCAAGCTGGCCACCAGTCTGGCCATGCTGGTGCTGTGCATGCTGTTTCTGGCTGATCTGTTCTCCCTGCGTGGCAATCCCTTTGCCGAGAGGCAGATGTCTCGCAAGGTGGTGGCGGAGAGCCTGGCCGTCCAGTTGTCGACGATGATCGGTCTGGCAGACGATCGCGCGGTACAGCACGCCCTGATGGAATTCGTGCGTCGCAGTGATGATGTGCTGGCTGCTTCATTGACACAGTCCTCGGGAGAGGTGCTGGCGGAATACGGCAATGGCAGTCTGCTGAGGCCCGATGATCGCCGATCATCAGCAACTCATATGGTCGTCCCCATTTTCGACGGTGAATCCACCTGGGGGCATGTGCGCGTCGCCTATGAACATATCAGTCGTCTGGCCGACGATGCCAGGTATTTCGGCTTTCTGGTAGTTGGGGCATTCCTGATGTTCATCGTGTTTCTGCGACGCGCCCTGTTGCAGATCGATCCGAGTCAGGCGGTTCCAGGTCGAGTCAATTCGGCATTCAATCTGTTTACCGAAGGTGTCGTCATTCTGGATTCGAATCTGCGTATCATGCTGGGCAATCAGTCGGCGGCGCGCATGACAGGTCAGGCGCCAGAGCAACTCATCGGCAAGCTGCTGGACGACTGGCCCTGGATGAAGGATGAGGCCTGGCAATCACCCTGGAAGACTGCGTTCAATACAGGCCTGGGGGTATCGGATCAGAACCTCTATCTCGATGGTCACGACGGTCAGAGACTGATCGTGGTCAGCTGTACCCTCGTTGGTGATGAGGACCCCTCCCGTAGCGGCGTCATGGTGACTCTCAACGACATGAGTGCCATGCAGAAGAAGAACCGGGAGCTGTCGGTGACGCTTCACCAGCTCAAGAAGACCCAGGAGCATATCTCCGAGAAGAACCGTGAGCTGGAAGCGCTCGCCTGGCTCGACCCCTTGACCGGCCTGCTCAACAGACGCAAGCTGATGGACAGTTTCAAGGAACTGGTCGACCATGCCCTCGAAAATGGACAGCCTCTGGTCTGTGTGATGCTGGATATCGACTTCTTCAAGGCAATCAACGACAACTACGGTCATGCAGCGGGAGACGAGGTCATCTGTGCGGTAGCCGGGCAACTGAAACTGGTTGGCGAGGCGAAGGACATTGCAGGTCGCTACGGTGGTGAGGAATTTGTCCTGGTTCTGCCGGATACGACGCTGGAACGTGGTACCGAAATGGCTGAAGCGCTACGCGAGGCCGTGGAGCAACTGGCAAACGATGTGACTGTACCTGTGCCTCGCATCACGGCCAGTCTGGGCCTGAGCGAGTTGACGCGCGAGGATCGGTCACAGGATAGTGTCAATGCCATGCTGGAACGAGCAGACAAGGCTCTTTATGCGGCCAAGGAATCGGGCCGCAACCGTGTTGTCGTGCACGAGCCTGACACGCTGACAATGCTGGCGGCCAACAAGGCTGCCCATGATGAACGACAGAAAAGGGACGCATCAGCGCTCCAGGACAATGGGCAGGAAACCGCAACCCCGGCGGAGCGGATCTCACGCGCTGCAGAGTCGGATTCGACGGAGCCTGAGGCTGCCGACGGATCGGATGAAACCCGCCTCGCGCGTGATGCTGATGCTGTTCAGGCCATAGTGCATCGTCACAAGAAAGAAGTGGCGATGCTGAAAAGCCACGACCACACGACTCGCCTGCCACGTCGGCAATTGTTCATGCATGCGGTCGAAAACGAGCTGTTGCGCGCCGAACGCATGGATCGCTCGCTGGCTATCGTATCCATCGAGGTCAGGGACCTGCAGCGACTCTTGTCCAGTCTCGGTCATCAGCAGTGCGAAGTCATGATCAAGACGGTGTTGGACAGAGTTCAGGATGAGCTTCGCGCCAGCGATGTGGTGACACGCATCAACGAGGCGCACAGCATCTCTCATCTGGCTGACAACGAGTACGGTGTGCTGTTGTCGGATCTGAAGGAGCCGGATCAGGCGCTGCCCATCATCACGCGCATACGTCGCGTGCTGAAGGACCCGGTCGAGTGTGAGGGTGAGACCATCTATCCGGGTTTCAATATCGGAGTGGCTTTGTATCCGGATTGCGGGGACCTGGCCAATGAACTGCTTGAATCCGCGATAGGCGCCAGACTCGAGGCGGCGAGGCTGCCGGAGAAGGTGGCGTATCATTTCGCATCGGCAGACATGGAGAAGATGTCCCGCGAATACCTGCAACTGGAGGCAGACTTGTATCAGGCGGTTGCCGAACACCAGTTCGAGGTCCATTTTCAGCCCAAGTTCGATCTGGCAACGCGCACGATTGGCAGTGTCGAGGCTCTGGTGCGCTGGACTCATCCGACTCGCGGCAATGTCTCACCGGCGGACTTCATACCGATCGCCGAAACCAATGGCCTGATCGGTCAGATCTTCCATCAGGTGCTTGATGCTGCGCTGGCACAGCTGCTCGAGTGGGATCGCATGGGGCTCGACAAGATCAGCGTATCGGTCAATTTGTCGGCCTCACAGCTGCGTGATGCCGACCTGGTCTCCGATGTGCTGAAATCGCTGAAGCGTGCCGATCTTGCACCGCCAAGGCTGGAGATCGAGTTGACGGAAACCTCCATCATCCAGTCACCACAGCGTGCCCGAATCGCGCTCGGTCAGTTGCATGATGCCGGTGTATCGATCTCCATGGATGATTTCGGAACGGGGTATACCTCTCTGGGACTGCTGGCCGAGCTGCCTCTGGACTCTGTCAAGATCGATCGCTCCTTCATCGTTGCCATGCAGAGCAGTGAGCGCAGTCGTGCCATTGTCGAATCGGTCATCAACATGGCTCATACGTTACGCCTGCTGGTGGTGGCAGAAGGCGTGGAGACCAATGAGCAACTGACCACGCTGGATGCACTTGGTTGTAACGAAGTACAGGGCTACCTCATCAGCCGTCCGCTGGCCGGTCCGGAGATAACCCGTCTGCTGGAGCGTGAAGGGCGGCAACAGTCGCAGCGGCTGCAGGCTGGTTAGCTACCGGCTACCGGCTACCGGCTACCGGCTACCGGCTACCAGGTGCCAGGTGCCAGGTGCCAGGTGCCGGGTGCCGGGTGCCGGGTGCCGGATTCCAGCTTCTACGGTGACTGTCCATGATTGCGCCTCCCGGCGTTCAATACGTTCTCCTCAACACATGCTTATCGAACACTCTGTTCGAGGCCAGTCTGGAATTCCCGGACAAACAGATCATGTTCATCGCTGGTGCCAACCCCCACGCGCAGAAAGCGATCGTGCGGAGGCACCATGGGCTTGCGCAGGAAGACGCCGGCCTGTTCGAGTCGCTGAAGCAGGTGATTGGCCAGCTCTGCCGAGCCCAGATCCACGGCAACGAAATTGGTTGAGGAAGGCAGGCAGGGCAACTGCAGCTTCTCGGCCAGATCGTAGATGCGTTGTCGCCCGTCGCTCACCAGCTGACTGACGCGGGGCAGCATCTCGTCGTCCTGCAGTGATGCATCGGCGGCAATCTGGGCCAGACGGTTGACGGCAAAATGATTGCGAATCCGGTTGAATCCGGAAATGACATCGACATGTCCCATCACATAGCCGATGCGCATGCCCGCCATGCCATATGCCTTGGAGAATGTGCGAAAACGCAGAACCTGCGGATTATCCATATTCAGTGGCGCCGGATGCTGGTCCGTCATGAATTCGGCATAGGCTTCATCGAGCAGCAAGATGCAGCCTGCCGGCAGTCGCTCGATCATGGACTGTACGGTGTCGGCCGAAAGGCTGGTGCCCATGGGGTTGTCCGGGTTCGACAGATAGACCAGCCGCGCCTTGTGCCGGGCGGCGCTCTCGAGCAAGGCTTCCGGATCCTCATGGTGATCGGCATAAGGTACGGTATGCAGCTGTCCGCCAAAACCATTGACATGGTAATTGAAGGTGGGATAGGCACCCAATGACGTCACGACGGCATCGCCAGGTTGTATCAGCATGCGTACCGTCAGACCCAGCAGAGCATCGATACCGGCGTCTACGCAAATATTCTCCATGCCGATACCGTGTATTCGGCTCAGGCGTGAGCGCAGCTGGTGATTTTCGGGGTCCCCATACCAGCTGCATCCCGAGATGCCGATCTGATCATGCATTGCCTGAATGGCCAGTTCCGACAGGCCGAAGGCACTTTCGTTGGCACCCAGGCGGGCTCTGAAGGGTGCGCCCAGCCGACGTTCAAGCGTTTCGGGTCCGGTGAAGGGAACACTGGCGGGCAGGGCTTGTACCAACGGAGTAAAGGGGATGGACATGCTGGAGGATCCTGTACGGGTGGTGAATGTGCTGGCCGGAGCATGGTGATGTGATGGCTGGCGAAACACAGGGTGGCTGGCAAGCGGGTCGGAGTCAGAGCATAGCCTCAAACCGGGCCGGATGATGAATTCGGGCAGTCAATGGTGGAGGCCTCCTACCGCTTGTGGCGATCGTCTCCGACGCCTGTTCCGGCTCGCATGCAGGCTGCCCGGTTGGCCGGGAAGGGCTGCAGCATGAAATCCGGATATGCTGTGCAGCCTGGCAGAACGTGAGAAACACTTTGCAGGAACGGGTTCATCCAGTCTGTTGGCTCACGAAAACAGGGGCTGGCAGGACAGCTGGCTGAATGGGGAGCCGCTACTGTGGGCCAGAGCACATTGTTCATGATGACAATATGCAGAATGGGGCTCTGACAGACTCGTCATGCCGGGGGGCAACCCGATGCAACAGAATTCAACTGACGATTTCGATTTCGATGACTGGGCCGGTCTCTATGTGGAGAACCCCGAGGAGTTCGAAGCGCGACGGCAGGCGACACTCATGATCGAACTCATGCGGCAGACGCCGGAGAACGCCCGGAACGGGCGCCAAACACTGGACTCCTTCGAGCTGGCCGTGCAGAACCGCAACCCCGAAGAGCGCCTGAAAATGGCAGCCAGCCTGATGATGGACTCGGTTCATCAGCTCAGCGCCGAATTGCAGTTGCTGAAACAGGCACTGCAGCAGCTTGAAGAGACAGCGAGTACGGAGCCACTCTAACGCGTTGTTATCAGGCTGCGACAAGCTGGATTCACTTCGCCGTTCAGGCGTTCAGGCGTTCAGGCGTTCAGGCGTTCAGGCGTTCAGGCGTTCAGGCGTTCAGGCATTCAGGCGTTCAGGCGTTCAGGCATTCAGGCATTCAGGCATTCAGGCATTCAGGCATTCAGGCATTCAGGCCCTTCATGCCTTCAGCCGTGTAGCGTTCACCGGCCACTTCCAGATCGGCAATCGCGCTTTCCAGATCGCTCAGATCGGTAGCGCTGAGCGCTACATCGATGGCGGCTGCATTCTGTTCCAGATAGTGCAGACGACGCGTCCCCGGAATGGGAACGATGTTGTCGCCCTTGGCCAGCAGCCAGGCCAGTGATACCTGAGCCGCCGTGCAACCGAGCCTCGTCGCCATGGCTTGCACACGTTCCACCAGAATTCGGTTGTGATTGGCATTCTGCTCGTTGAAACGTGGCAGCATCGCCCTGAAATCGCCTTCTTCAAAACGGGTGGATGCCGTGAAGCTACCCGTGAGGAACCCTCGCCCCAGAGGTGAATAGGGGACGAAGCCGATATTCAGTTCACGGCAGGTGGGCAGGATCTGTTCTTCCACGTCACGCGTCCACAGTGAATATTCGGTCTGTACCGCTGTGACGGGGTGTACGGCATGGGCTCGTCGCAGCGTGTCGGCGCTCACTTCGCAAAGTCCGATATGCCGAATCTTTCCTGCCTTCACCAGGTCGGCCAGTGCCTGCATCAGCTCTTCGATGGGCTGCTGCGCATTCACTCGATGAACATGATAAAGGTCGATGCAATCGATGCCGAGTCTGCCGAGAGAGGCCTCGCAGGAGGCCCGCGCGTATTCGGGGCTGTTGTCGATGGTGCGTGCGTATTCGCCCGGCTTCCTGACAATGCCGAACTTTGTGGCAATTTCCAGCGGTTCCGAGCATTGCTTCAGGAAGCGGCCGATCAGCTCTTCGTTATGATGCGGGCCATAGATGTCCGCGGTGTCCAGAAAGCTGATGCCCAGCTCTACGGCCCGATGCAGTACCTGCATGGACTCCGCATCGTCGTGGGGGCCATAGAATTCGCTCATGCCCATGCACCCCAGGCCGATGGCGGATACATCGAGATTGCCAAGTTGACGTCGTTGCATGTCTGCGTCCTCAAGTACTTGAAGGCTTGCAGTATGGCTTTCCGATTGCGATAGTACGACCCTTGTAAACAGAAAGTCGTATTTCATTAATGGAAAACACCAGCGGCTGCAGGCTGCATTGGGATGATGCGCCCGTGTTTCTCGCCATTGCCAGGCAGGGAACACTCAGCGCCGCGGCGCAAGTGCTGGGCGTTGGCGTGGCGACAGTGTCCAGGCGGATCGAAAGACTGGAAAGGGCGCTGGGAAGTACATTGTTCCTGCGTCATCAGTCCGGCTATCGGCTGACCAGCGAAGGCGAGGATCTGCTGCATCGGGCCGAACAGCTGGAGTCGGCCATGATCGGTTTCCGGAAGCAGGCCTTGCCGGCTGATGAGGTCAGAGGGCATGTGCGGTTGGCAACCGCCGAAACGCTGGCCAATATCGTCATCATTCCGGCCCTGGCGCCACTGCTGGCAAGATATCCTGATCTGACGGTCGAGGTGTCAAGCGATATCTCCACGGTCAATCTGCATGGCCATGATGCCGATCTGGCTGTGCGCATGACGCGTCCAGAGCGCGGAAACCTGAAGATTCGCCGAATCGGCAGTCTGGAATATGGCCTGTATGGCAGCAAGACCTACATGAACTCACGCCCGCAATCAGCCGAGACATTGTCGCTGCTGCATGATCGATTCATCGGCTGGTCGGACGCCTGTGCTCATCTACCGGCTGCGCAGTGGCTCGATGCCTGTATGCAGGGTAAGGAGCCGGTTCTTCGTACTACAACTCTGACAGCTCAAGTGCAGGCCGCCATCGCCGGCATCGGCCTGGCAGTGCTGCCGGTGTTCGTGGCAGCCGATGCCTGTCTCGAGAAATTGCCGATCAGCCCGGATATACAGCAACCGGTATGGCTTGTCGTGCATGCCGATCTGAGTGAGTCAAGGCGAATCCGTGTGGTCGCCGAGCATATCGTTGCCGCCCTGCAGAATCCCGACGTGGGACTGGCTCAGGCCATGTGAGACACGACCCCGTTACACCAGTGACCTCATTGCTGTGTGTGGCGCTGGCGAATAACCCTCCGGATCCTTCATGCAATCCGCTGCAGCTCATGGCCTGCAGCGCTGTTTCAGAAAGCATTCGACTGCAGGAAATGACTGAAAAACAAGGGTGAAGAGTATCTGCGCCTTTGACGCAGAGTTGCGGGAAATGCAGGATGGACATGGATCGAGTCCATCTCACAGGTTACGTGGTTACTTGTCGCGTGTCGGTTCATGCAGTAGCGTGAATTTCTGCAAATTCTGCTTGTCCCGGTCTGAATGTGCCGCTGTCGTGAGTTCTCTACAGGACCTCGTCTGCAGGCGTTGCCGTCAGGCCGGGCAATCAACAGATTCCGGGGTAAATCATGGATTCACGCATACTGATCGCAATCGTTGCCTTGCTGGTGGTTCTCTGGCTGATTCGCAGTCGTTTCCTGTTGCATTCGCAGTCCCAGGGCAATGGCAAGACACCGTCTCATCCACAACGACGCATGGATGATCGAACACTGTCGGGCCGGTGGTTCCAGCGAAGCATTGAAAGAGGCAAGCCGGACATCGAATCGACGCAACTGCAGAGCGCTGTCAACGAAACCTCTGCAGGCTCGGACAACCCTGCGCCGACAGCGTCCAGCTCTTCAGGTCTGCCGCCGCGGGCGCAGGTAGATGTCGAAGAAACTGCCAGGCAACCTGCGCAGGCGGACAACGAAGGCATGCAGTCTGAGGTCGATAGACTGACCGACTTGCTGCAGCAGCGTGAGCGTATTCTGGCTCGTAACAGACACGCGATGGAAGAGGTGGAAAAACTCAAGAAGAAGCTGTTCGACAAGGGCCGGGAAATGGAAATGCTCAAGCAGGCCTGTGCCAGGAGTGATGCGGCGCTCGCGCATTATCGGACACGCGCGCAAAGTATTGCCTTGCTCGAACAGCAGCTGGCAGAGGCTCAGGAGAAAACCGGCAGGAAAGAGCAGGAGTTGAGCGAATTGCGTGCGCAACTGCAGCAGCAACAAGAATCTCCGAAGCAGCCTGCGAAGTTGCAATACATCGATGACGAGTCGACCAGTGTCACGGAGGTGATTCGGCGCAAGAATCAGATCAGCAAGAAGGAATTG
The DNA here is from genome assembly GCF_052681095.1 of Granulosicoccus sp. 3-233. Taxonomy (NCBI): domain Bacteria; kingdom Pseudomonadati; phylum Pseudomonadota; class Gammaproteobacteria; order Chromatiales; family Granulosicoccaceae; genus Granulosicoccus; species Granulosicoccus sp. 3-233. The sequence goes on along the minus strand of NZ_JBQYLE010000011.1, from coordinate 109,126 downwards.
GCCCGTGAACTCAGACGAGTCGAGAAACAGGCTGAACATGCGAGGCAGAACTCGCTGGAGCTGCGACGCATACGCAGTGAGCTGGAGTCGGTATGTGCAGATCGCGCCAGTGCCAGGAATCGCATTGCCGAATTGCAGGTCCGTGTCCAGGCCCAGCAGAGGACACTGGAAACAGCTCGCAGCGCTACCGAACCTTCAGGTGAAATCAGCGCCTTGAAGCAGTCGCTCGAGGATCGTCAGCATCAGAATGAGGAACTCAGGCAGCAACTGGCCCGCTTGTCCGGCTCGTCACCCGACAGCTCGTCCAAGGTCGGTAACAGCGATTCGAGCGGTCAGGAGAAGTCGATCAAGGATGATGAAGGAAGGTAGTCTTTAATGTGCTTTCCTTCGGCTTGACTCGCCCCGACGCTTGATGAGCGAGGGGGTGAGAGGCATCCGGGTCTTTCGGGTTTTTGAATTCTTCTTGAGTTCTTGAGTTTTCGGGTTCCCGGATTCTCGGATTCCCGGATTCCCGGATTCTCGGATTCCCGGATTCCCGGATTCCCGGATTCTCGGGCACTCGGGCACTCGGGCACTCGGGCGTTCAGGAAGATTCCAGTTCCTCTTCCAGCACCGAGGCAATGGTCTTCACGAGATCCTTGGCGTCGACTGGTTTGTGCAACAGACGACAGCCGGTTTGCTGTGCTTCACGGAGTCGTTTCTTGGAGGTATCGCCGGTCACGATGATCGCCGGAATCCGTCGTTCGAAATGAGCTCTCACGGCATTGATGGCAGCAGTGCCGGTCAGTTCGTTCTTGAGCTGATAATCCACAACCAGAATGTCCGGTTGCATGTCCTGTTCCTGCAGCAGACTCAGTGCCTGTCCGGTGGATTCGGCTGCCAGTGTCTGACAGTCGAAGGCTTCCAGTATCAGTTGCTGGCCTTCCCGAATATCCGGTTCGTCGTCAATGAAGAGTATTTTCATACCGGCGAGCCTGAAAAATCGTGAAGGCGTGTTGGACTTGTTCAGATCAGTCGACTTGCCCAGGGGCACGGTCACCGTGAAGGTGCTTCCTTCGTTGGTCGCGCTTTTCAGGGTGATATCGATATCCAGAAGTTGTGCCATTTTCCGGACAATGGCCAGGCCCAATCCGAGTCCTCGCGTGGTTTTCTGCTGATCATTGTCCAGCTGGAAATATTCGGAAAAGATCTCCTCATGATGCTGTGGCGGAATGCCGGGGCCGGTGTCGATCACATCGATCTGCAACTTGCCGTCTCTTTCCACGCTGCGCAGAAGCACGCTGCCGGAGAGGGTATGCGTGATGGCATTCTGCAGCAGATTTCTGATGATCCGGGCGAACAGTACCGGATCGGTGTGCACGATCGAGTCGGTGAGTTCCACGGACACCGGGATCGACTTGGTCTTGCCTAGCTGAACGAATTCATCACGGATGCTGTTCAGCAGACTGCGAATGGAGAATGTCTTCAAGGAGACTTCAACCACGCCGGCATCCAGTCGAGAGATATCCAGCAGACTGTTGAACAACGCGTTCAGCGATTCGCTGGAATGACGGATCTTCTGCAGAACATCCCTGTCGTCGCTGTCTTGCAGACGACCTTCGAGCACCGCCAGAAACAGGCCCAGTGCATGCAGGGGTTGCCTGAGGTCGTGACTGGCGGACACCAGAAACTTGTTCTTGGCACGAATGGCCTGTTCGGCAATCTGTCGATGCTTGTCGGCATTGAGTTTTTCCTGGGTGACCTGACGCAGCATCAGGTTGCGAGCCTGCAGGTTGCGCTCCGCCAGAACTCGATCCGTGATATCGGTTGTGACAATCAGCAGTGCATAGATATTGCCCTGGGAGTTGCGCAATGGCCGTCTGGCAACACGCTTGTAGCGGCGATTGACGGCAAACGCCCGCCAGTCCAGCTCCTCATTCGTTGTGGATTCACCGGTCTGAATGGCGTGATCATCCTGAAACCAGGTTCCGCTCCAGCCGGTCCTCGGATTGCCCAGTACAACCTCGCGGTCTATCCCCACCTCCAGATCGTTCTTGCCGATGATCCTGTCCTTTGCCATGCCGACGGTCTGGGCGAAGGATTCACTGACTTCCAGGTAGCGGTGTTCGTGATCCTTGATGACTACCCAGTCGTTCAGCAGGTCGACAACCTGGTGCAGGAGCTGTATTTCAGGAGATTTCGGGGTGTCGAGCCCCAGAGGGGACTGAAAGCGCCTGACGATCTGGTCCAGTCGCCAGGCGAGAGCCCTGGTGCCGATTTCATCCGGTGTGATCAGGTCGGTGACATGTCTGCTCGTCAGGTTCTCGGGGATGTTCTGATGCGGATTGACGATGAGAATCACCGGCACATTGCGGGTGATCGGCATCGAACTCGTGGCTTGTTCCAGCTCTTGCGAGCGCCCGTCAACGATCAGCACATCGTGCAGACTGGGGTGCAGACTGGAGCGGTTGCTGATACGACTGATGTCGCCCAGGGAGCGAAGTGCATCAATCAATGACTCATGGCAATCGTCGAATACGGCAATTCTGGTCACTGTCGTGTCAGTTCCTTTCCCGGGCAATCTCTGCCACCTTGTGGGCGTCATCGACACTGGATCGTTCTTCGACATGTTGCAACTGCGCAATCTGCAATTGTCTGTCTGGCTTGCCTTGCAGCTTGTTCAGCAAGTCACTGACCAGCATTCTGCCGATGAGTTGACGCCCGCCTTCCACGGCAGCAGCTCTATGAGGTGAGAGGATGACTTCAGGCAGGGTTCTGAGAGGATGCGATATGGCCAGAGGTTCTTCCGGAAAGACATCGATGGCCAGCTTGATGCGTCCCTCGGCAGCGGCATCGACGACAGCGTCGAAGTCGATCAGGTGGGCACGGCTGATGACCACGAACAGCGAGCCTCTTGCCATGCTTGCAATGGCCTGTCTGTCGACCATGCGGTGATTGGATCGGGTCGGGGCAGCGGTGACATACACGACCCGGCAGCTGCTCATGAGAGTTTCCAGATCGACCAGTTCGATACCATCACGCTGCGCGGTGGCTTGATCCAGCCAGGGGTCAAAGGCCTTGACGGTCACATTGAATGGTCGCAGGACGTCGTGGGTTGCGCGAGCGATCGATCCGTAGCCGATGAAGCCCACCGTTGCATTGAAAACGGTGAAATCGGTTTCAGTATTGTCATTGAGCCAGTGTTCGGTGCCAGTGCGAAAATGCTCGTGCTCCGTGACCAGACCGCGGGCAGCGGCGAGCGTCATTGCCAGAGCCATCTCGGCAACGGATTCGCGAAATCCCGGTGCGCAGCTCAGTACCTGAACGCCGCGTTGCGCGCACAGCGCATAGTCGATGGTGTCCGGAAAGGCTCCTGACACTTCGACCACGGTATGCAGCCTGGTTGCCCGTGCCAGTGTGTCGGCATCCACCTGAGGGGAGGCGGCGACCAGAACGTCAGCTCTGGGCAGGGCTTCATCGAGTACGGCGGATGGAATCGGTTCATCCTGAGCCCAGATCAGCTCGAAGTGTTGCTTCAGCAGGTTCAGATCTTCAGCCGAAAACAATTCGTCAATCTTTCGCCAGTGTACATCGAGAATCAGGGTCGGTCTGGAAGGCATGTCAGGTGTGCAGGTTTGCGAAACACAGTGATGGTTTCACTACGGGCCTCTACAGTCAAGGAAGGTAGTGCGCCAGGCAGTGGATGCCAGCAAGGGACGGTGGCCGCCAAAACCTGCGCACCTGCCGAGGGGCCGCTTTGGTAGACTGAGCGACTGCTGAATGGACTCGCGGATGATGTTGATGCTGCGAACAGGGATGCCTTCTTCCAGTCTGATGCTTCTTCACGTGTTCACGCGCTGTCAACGACATGATAAAGACTCTACTCCCTGTGCTCCTTTCGGTACTGCTGCTGAGCGCCTGCGGCGGCGGGTCCGGCGTTACGGTTGAGGCCGCTGGCGATCCGACAGAGCAAGGTAATGATCCCGATACCTCGTCAGACGGATCTGACGACAATGATGTAGACAGCGACAGCGACAGCGACAGCGACAGCCCGGCAGCTCCCGACGCACCCGACGCACCCGATGCACCCGATGCACCCGATGCACCCGATGCACCCGATGCACCCGATGCACCAGTTTCGGGCGGTGATGTCGCAACACCGGGCGTCAACACACCCGAGCTGCCCAGTGACGATGATTCGTCGCAGCCATTGCCGCCGGCGCCATTGAACCTGCGCTCGAGTCGCTACTCGGACACCGCTGCAGAGCTGTTCTGGGAACAGCCGGAGGGTGTTGATGCCGACACCGCGCGATATGTGGTCACTCTGGACGGCAATGAGCTGGGTAGGGTGAGTTCCCGGAGTTTCTTTATCGAATCGCTGCAGGCGGGGCGTGAGTACACCCTGACGGTGTCCACGTTGGACGGCAATGGCCTGCTCAGCCTGCCTGCGGACATTCTGATCAATGCACAGATCGACATACCGCCGCCGGTCTACGACTTCGAGCTATCCCTGGGGCAGACCAGGGTGACACTGGAAGAGGGCAAGGACGTAGGCGCCGTAGTCCGCATCAACGCGATGCCACAGGGCAATGAAGCAATCCAGTTACAGGTTCAGGGGCAGAATCCGGGTGATATGGCCGATATTGTCCTGGAACTGGATCGCGAGTTCCTGCAAGGGGAACAGCTGAGCGCCGAACTCAATCTGCATCTACCGGTCGGCATGCGGCCCATCCAGCCACAGGAGCGCCGGCTCAACATCGTGGCAAGCAGCGGCGAGGAAGTGCGCATTGCCGAACTCGTGCTGGATGTCACGCCAGTGGCAGCACCGGACGTCTACTTGCTGATTGGACAGAGCAATATGGTCGGTTCCAGCGAACCGGGTGCCAAACAGGTCTGGGCTGGCGGTCTGGATGAACGCAACGGGCGCATCTGGCAACTGAATGTGGCGCCCAACAACACGCAGATCTTCAGCGGACTGGCAGATTTCCAGAACGAGTCCGGCACGCTGATCGAGCCCCACTTCATCGAGGCAGAGGACCCCCTGCACGATCCGCGCAATCCGGTAGTGGCGTTCAAGGGCGGTACCACGATCGGCCCGGGGCTCTCGTTTGCCAAGGCTGCGCTGGCCGATACCACGCAGAGAATCTATCTGGTGCCCGCCGCCTGGGGGGCCAGTGGCTTCTGCCGCGTGGCCGGCAACGAGCTGGCCTGGAATGCCGGCAGCTCTGACAATGCTTCTCTGGGGGGAACAGGATTGCTGGAGCGTGCGCTGACTCGCCTGCGTATTACCCTGCGTGAGACCGGTGGCATACTGAGAGGCGTACTGTGGCATCAGGGAGGTGCCGACTCCAACGACCAGGCTTGCGCTGATGCCTATGCCGAGAATCTGAAGCTGATGGTCGAGCGCATTCGTCGCGAGGCTCCACAGGATATACGCGGAGACGCGGCTCGAGGCTCACAGGCTCCGATACCCTTCATTGCCGCCACACAGTCCCGGGGCGCTGACGATCGGGGTGACTATTCCCTGTGGGCATCGACAAAGCATCAGGTGGATGCCGTGCACAGGAGCATTGATGCCTTGTTGCCATACGCGGACTGGGTCAACAACGATGATCTCGTGCCACCGTCCTATCCCTGCGGTTCCAGCTCCTGTGTTCATTTCGGCGCAGCTGCAAGTCGCGAAACCGGTCGCCGCTATTACGAAGCCCTGAAGCGCATCTGGCAACGCTGAGCCGGATCTGTTTCCCATGCCGTGACACTCGGCTGTCATATTGTGCCGCTACGCTACGAATCTGAATTCAAGTTCTTCATTCATGTTCAACACGGCGCACAGGGATTCCATGTCCAGCTCAATATTCAGATCGTTCGCAATTGCCACAGTCGGCGCTTCTCTCGTCATCGGCAGTTCGCTGGCCAATGCCGATACCAAGCTGATCGGTTCTGGTGCCAGCTTCCCCTTTCCCATCTACTCCAAGTGGTTCAAGGACTTCAGCCAGGCGTCCGACGGTGTGCGTGTCGACTACCAGGCCAAGGGTTCTGGCGCCGGCATTCAGGATCTGGTCAACGGTACGGTCGATTTCGCAGCCAGTGACGCAGCCATGAATGCCGAGGAAATGGGCAAGGTGGACAAGGGAGTGGTTCTTCTGCCACTGACTGCCGGGGAGGTCGTGCTGGCCTACAATCTGGACGGCGTCGACGAGCTCAATCTGCCACGCGATGTCTATCCGCAGATCTTCACGGGTGAGATCACTCAGTGGAACGATGAGGCCATCGTGGCCGCCAACCCGGGTGTGGAACTGCCGGATGAACAGATTACCGTCGTCGTTCGTTCCGATTCCTCCGGTACCACGCATGTATTCACCGGACATCTGAGTGAAATCAACGAGTCGTTCAATTCGGCCATCGGTCAGGGTAAATCACCACAGTGGCCACAGACTCAATCATTCATCAAGGCACCCAAGAACGATGGCATCACGGCGACCATCAAGCAGACTCCGGGCGCCATCGGCTATATCGAATACGGCTACGCCAAGCTGACTGGCGCCACTACCGCGAGGCTTGAGAATGCGGCAGGCAATTTCGTTTCTGCCGGTGCCGAAGCGGGTGCAGCGGCTCTGGCCAGTGCCGAGTTCAGTGACTCGACTCTGCCCGAGAGCGAGGTTCCCGATCTGATTTCCTGGATATATGATCCGGCAGGTGAAGAGGCCTATCCGATCGCCAGTTTCACCTGGTTGCTGGCCTATCAGGAGCAGGAAGACGAAAAAGCCGCGGTCATCCGTGATTTCGTTGAATACGCGATTACCGAAGGCCAGAAGAGTTCTGACGAACTGGGTTATATCCCTCTGCCCGAGAACGTGGTCGAGCGTGTTCGCGAAGCCGCAACGTTCATTCAGTAGACATTCACGATTCGACAGCAGGCTGTGCGCCGTCATCCGGCGCACAGCCTCTGGCTGTCTGAGAACTGATCGAACGATACCCGAGGCGCTCGGAAGCGCCTGCAATTCTCGCCTATCTGACAGGAGCCGGCATGGCCCGACATCAATTCAACATCAGCAGAACCAGTGGCAGCGTCAGTGCTCCGCCCAGCTCTCGTGAGCTGACCGTCGACTCTCTTTTCCGAGGCTTCGCCTGGATCTGCGCCGCCTTCATCATCGTTCTGACTGCCTGGTTGCTGTTCAAGATCGGTGCCCAGGCGATTCCTGCCATCCGGCAACACGGCTTGGGATTCATCTTCGGCACCACCTGGGATGTCTCGCGCGAGTCGTTCGGTGTATTGCCGGAGATCTGGGGGACGCTGTACAGTTCCTTTCTGGCATTGATCATCGGTGGCACTTTCGGGGTTGCCATCGCGATCTTCCTGACTCAGGAATTCATCAGTCCGCGCCTTGCAGCGGTTTTTCGCACGATTGTCGAGATGCTGGCGGCCATTCCTTCGGTGGTGTACGGGCTGTGGGGCATCTACGTGGTCATTCCGATGCTGCGGCCGATATCCGAGTTTCTGCATGCCTGGCTTGGCTGGTTTCCGCTGTTTTCAACCGATCTGGCAGGACCCGGTCTGGCGCCGGCTGCACTGGTGCTGGCCATCATGATCCTGCCAACCGTGGCGGCCATTTCGGTAGATGCCTTGCGCCGTATCCCCTACAAGGTCAAGGAAGCGGCTTATGGCATGGGTACGACCCGCTGGGAGGCGATACTCAAGGTGATGCTGCCAACCGCATCCTCGGGCATTCTTGCTGCGCTGGTACTGGGGTTCGGACGCGCCCTGGGCGAGACCATGGCCCTGGCCATGCTGATCGGTAACAGCAATCAGATCAATCTGTCGCTGTTCGCGCCGGCCAACACTCTGGCATCGCTGCTGGCATCGAGCTTTCCGGAAGCAGGAGTCGTCGAGGTACAGGCCTTGATGTATGCCGCTCTGGTATTGCTGGCCATTACGTTCCTGGTGAACGTGGGTGGACTGGCGATTCAGCAATACACGGTCAGAAAATTCGAGGGAAAACGATGATTCCGGTAGCCAGCATGATCGATGATGATGCTGCCGTCACGGCGGCAAGAGCCATTCCAAGACTGGAACGCCAGGCGTTCGAATCGCGGGCTCTGAAAAGCGGATTGCTCACGACACTGACCTGGGCGGCTGCGTTGCTGGCAGCGGTACCACTGGTTTCGGTGCTGTACATGCTGATTGTCGAGGGTGGCGCACGCATCGACCTGGAAGCCTTGACGGCCTTGCCGCCGGCAGGATTCGAACAGGGCGGGGGCTTCGGCAACGCCATCGTTGGAACCCTGCTGATGGTGGGAATCGCATCAGCCATCGCCGTGCCACTGGGTATCATCGCAGCCATCTACCTGTCGATACTGGGTGCACACACCCGGGTAGCCCGTGTGTCACGTTTTCTGGCCAAGGTACTGACAGGGCTGCCCTCGATACTGGCAGGCGTTTTCGCCTATGCCGCTGTCGTGTTGTGGATGGGTAGTTACTCTGCCATTGCCGGAGGGGTTGCACTTGGCATGTTGATGCTGCCTACCGTGGTGTTGACGGCTGAAGAGGCGATGAAGGAAGTGCCGCAACGCATGAAGGATGCCGCTTACGGCATGGGATGCACGCGTAGTCAGGTCATCTGGAAAGTGGTGCTGCCAACGGGGCTGCCCGGCATACTCACTGGCGTGATGCTGGCAGTCGCCGGTGCAGCTGGGGAGTCCGCACCGTTGCTGTTCACGGCCCTGTTCAGCAACTATTACGTCAGTGAAGTCGTCGAGCCAACGGCCTCACTGTCCATCCTGATCTACAACTTTTCAGCCATGCCCTTCGACAACCAGATTTCGCTCGCCTGGGCAGCTTCTCTGGTTCTGGTTTTCATGGTTCTGATTATCAACATCCTCGCCAGGCTGATCGGTCAGCCGAAGGTCTGATGCAACGGATATGCCGGGAGATTTCACTATGAACGCAACCATGCCCCCCAAAAGGGTCACCATTCAAGAAACCGCACCTGTGACAAAGACAGCCACTGACGATGTTGTTCTGGACTGCAAGGTTCGCAAGATACACTACGGAGACTTCCTGGCAGTTCGCGACAGCGATGTGCCCATTGCCCGCAAGCAGATTACCGGTTTCATCGGTCCTTCGGGCTGTGGCAAAAGTACCGTGCTGCGAAGCCTGAATCGCATGAATGATCTGATCGATGCCTTCCGTTTCGATGGGCAGGTGTCCTATCATGGCAAGGATATCTATGCACGGGACGTTGATCCAGTCGTGGTACGGCGCTACATCGGTATGGTCTTTCAGCAGCCGAACCCGTTTTCCATGAGCATCTTCGACAATGTTGCCTTCGGACTGAAGCTCAATCGTTTCAAGGGTGATACTCACGAAAAGGTCGAAAAGGCCCTGCGGGGTGCTGCCTTGTGGGACGAGGTCAAGGGCAAGTTGAAGAACAGTGGCCTGTCGTTGTCCGGTGGACAGCAACAGCGGCTGTGCATTGCGCGTGCCATTGCCACCGAGCCGGAAGTGCTGTTGATGGATGAGCCCTGTTCTGCTCTGGACCCCATTGCAACTCGCCAGGTGGAAGAGCTGATGCTCGAATTGAAGGAGAATTACGCCGTGGCACTGGTAACGCACAATATGCAACAGGCGACACGGGTTGCGGACAAGACGGCGTTCTTCGGGGTCGACATGTCGGCAGGTGGCAGAACCGGTTATCTGGTAGAGATGGGCGATACGGATCAGATCTTCAACCATCCGCGTGAGCAATTGACCCGGCAATACGTCGCCGGCGAGTTCAGTTGAACACTTCGAACCGCTCTTCCTGATCGCTGCGGGTCCTTTTCAGGAGTCAGTCTTTCATGGGCATGGAGCCGGATACTGCAATGGCGATCACATCCAACTGCGTGACTGGTGACCGCTTCGATCTGGGGGCGATAGCCGAGGCCCTGCACGGTCTTCGCCGTCACATGGGGCAGGTCAATCGGCGCCTGGATAATCATCATCAGGCGCTGGACAGGGATTCCGTCAACCAGATCGTGCAGGCATACAGCATGATCGATCACCATCTCACGGAAGGCCTGCCCCTGTTGTCCATGGGGCAATCACGCAGTGTACTGGCGGTCAACCACTGCGTCCTCTTCGGTATGGAGAACTCGGGCAATCCCGATTACTGCAAGGCCTTGAAGGCCAGCGAAAGGCATTTCTACGGCGTTACCGGTTCGGGTATTGGTGATTTGCTCGACTGGTATTCCAGAAGTCGTGATCAGGTGGTCTGGGACCTGGCGGCGGGAGTCTATCTGCACACGATCGGGCCGCCACAGTTGTTTCTTGAGGGAAACCATCGAACCGGGGTGATACTGGCCAACTATGTTCTGGGAAAAGCCAGTCAGGCTCCGTTGGTCATCGATCATCGGCTGGCACCGACATGGTTCGAGGTGACTGAAAAGGTGCGCTCGCGTCGGCGCAGTTTTCTGGAGCCGAGGTTCTGGCTGCGTTCATTCCATGGCGAACTTGCCGATCTGATCCAGAACCATGTCAACGAGCGCTATTTGCGCAGCAGTTCGATACCGGGGAAATGAAATGGGAATCTCTTCCAGCAGGAGATTGAGTCCAACCGAGCGAGTGGATGCACTCTATCTCGATCTGTGCAGGCATTATGAGGGGGGTGATGACAAGGAGGTGCGGGCAGCGGCAAAACTGTTGCTGGTGGCTCTGGCTCGATTGCGTGAGCACGGCGGTGCCAACTGGGATGTGACGCTGGATGCCTATGTGAAGATCGCCAAGAATAGGCCGGAAAAGCTGGCCAACATCCTGCGGCAGGGCAATAGTGGGCGCAAGTCCATGTAGCTTGTACCGAGTCGATCGCTCTTCGACGGGTGGCAGCGCAATGCCTGCTCTGTTTGCAAACTCTGCTTGATGACCATTCCGGTGTGAGAATATGGGGCCGGTCGGCAGTCAGTCCGAGACCTTCGAGCAGCAGCGCATGGGCAAGAGCATTGACAGTACCCGTTTCACCCGGGATGACATACAACAGTTCAATACCCGGTTGGACGAGAGCCTTCTTGCCCTGGAAAAGATGCTGGCCACTCCCGACTTCGGCCAGGGTGAGCCTTCCATTGGCGCGGAGCTGGAGCTGTACATCATCGATGAACGTGGCAAGCCGCTGCCGATCAGCAAGCGTCTTGTCGATACTGCCGATGATGATCGGCTGACCCTGGAGATCAATCAATACAATCTCGAGGCGAATCTCAGTCCTGGTCCCATGCGGGGAGCCTCCCTGAGACGAATCGAGGACGAGATGGTAGAAATTCTCACCTCCTTGAATGCCCTGGCCGAATCACAGGGGGCAAGGGTCGTGCCGATAGGAATTCTGCCAACACTGAGACCGCGTGATCTCACCCAGGAGATGATGACGCCGGACAAGCGCTATCAGGCGCTGAGCAGGGAGTTGAGGACACGCAGAGGCGAGAAATTTCGCATTCGGCTGCGCGGTAGCGAGCGGGTAGCCTTCGGTACCGACAGTGTGACACCGGAAGGCGCCAACACCTCATTGCAGGTGCACTACCGCGCTCATCCCGATCGTTTTGTCGATCTCTACAATGCCATCCAGCTGGTCACCCCGCTGGTGCTGGGGCTGGCGGTCAATTCGCCCTATGTACTCGGGCGTGAAATATGGCAGGAGACGCGGATCGAGCTGTTCCGTCAATCGATCGACGGTCGCAGTCGACGCCGGCGCAGGCTTGGACTGCCGGCGCGCGTGAATTTCGGCCACGGCTGGCTGCGAAGGAGCGCCCTGGAATTGTTCGCCGAGTCCGTTCACCTGTTCGAACCACTGCTGCCCGTCTGTTCGGACGAAGAGCCGCTGGCAGCGTTGGCTGCAGGGCAGGTGCCAGATCTCGAAGAGCTGGCCTTGCAAATGGGTACGACCTGGCCCTGGAACCGCGCTGTGTATGACTCGCAGGAACAGGGGCATGTGCGTGTCGAGCTGCGCGCACTACCGGCGGGTCCAAGCGCGATCGACATGCTGGCGAACACCGCCTTTGCGCTGGGCCTGGCAGAAGGGTTCATGGACAATATCGAAACCCTGCTGCACGCCATTCCCTATGCCTCTCTCGAGAGAAACCTGCAGCAGGCAGCGCGCGATGGTCTGGAGGCGAGTCTGCTGTGGCCATCGCGGACCACACGACGCCTGGAGTCATATCCGCTGATTGATATTGTCCGGGAGCTGTTGCCCACCGCAGATAGAGGGCTCGAAACTGCAGGGGTGGCGGACGAGGACCGCCGGCGCTACATGAATTGCATCGAACGACGCATCACCGCCCGCCGCACCGGTGCCAACTGGCAGACAGAATCCGTCAGACGTTACCGTTGCGGCGGCGCTTCGAGAAAACGGGCCTTGCAATCCATGGTGAATGATTATGCCGAGCTGTCGCTGTCGAACCTGTCAGTGGCAGACTGGCCATTGCCGTGAGCGTGAAGCGGACCTTCAGCTCTTTTTCGGAGATTTCTTCATCTGCTGACCGCAGCATGTAAAGAATGCGCCGTCGTCGGTGTCGCAGTTGCAACTGGTCGTGATCAGGAGGCTCATTTCGCACTCTTCGCAATGATAGGTATCGCCTTCTACAGGTTTGTCCGATTGTTGACTCATGACATTGACTCCAGGTGTGGTAAGGCCGATGGGAGATCGGCGTGGTATTGACCTCGATGAGACACGAAGACGCGAACCGGAACAGCGATTTTTAGTCGTGGTTTCATGTCTCATCGAGGTTGAGTATCCGACAGCAGTGCGTCGTGCATGGCTCGTTGTAACAACGCCAATGCAAGTGTCGCCAGGGTTCCGGATTGATCGCGGCAGGTGCCAAATTACAAGCTCCGGGTTCCTGTGGCTGACTCGTGCAACCATCGTTGTTTTTGAACGAGCCTCGGAGTAATGCCATGTTGTGGACACTGATCGTCATATTGATGCTGGTATGGCTGGTAGCCGTAGTCGTCAAGTTCACCGTGGGGGGGCTGATCCACGTCCTGCTGCTGGGGGCCCTGGCGCTGCTGGTGTACCGCATGCTGACCTGACGGATGACCTGACGGATGACCTGACGGATGACCTGACGGATGACCTGACGGATGACCTGACGCATGACCTGATGCGAGTCCTGATGCGAGTCCTGATGCGAGTCCTGACCCGGTGCGACATGATCGATTCGGAGTTGCTTGTCAGAGATCTGGTTCGCGGGCATTCTAGCGCCCTCGACAAGTACGGCTTCGACCATGACAAGCACACCATTCAGTAGTGCACGCGCTGCCAGACTGGCGCCGAGCCAGATCAGGGCCGTGTCCGAACTGGGCATGACATTGCCTGGTGTCACGCCCCTATGGTTCGGCGAAAGTGCCTGGCCCAGCAGCACCATGGCGGTGGAAGCTGCGGTCAGTGCGTTGCAGCAGGGCGATCACTTCTACCAGCCCAATAGTGGCAAGAGCAGTCTCAGGGATGCCCTGTGTCAGTATCTGGCCCGATGCCATGGTCAGACCTTCGAACGGACGAGAATCACGGTGACAGCATCCGGCATGCAAGGGCTTGCCCTGACTGCTCAGGCATTGATCGACCCGGGCGATGAAGTGGTTTGTATCGATCCGGCCTGGCCGAACATGGCCGAGTGTTTCCAGATCGCCGGTGCGTCCATGAAACGATTGGCACTGGAGGTGGTTGATGACAGGTGGTCGCTGGACATGAACCGCCTGATTGATGCCGTCACGTCTGCCGTCAAGGTGGTGATCATCAATTCACCGTCAAACCCGACCGGCTGGGTCATGCCGGCAGAGGATCAGAAGGCGCTTCTCGAACACTGTCGGCGAACAGGTACCTGGATCGTGGCAGATGACGTCTACTCGCGCCTGTACCGCCATGGCGATGTCGCGCCAGGGTGGCTGGCATTGGCAACACCGGAGGATCGACTGGTGTCGGTCAACAGTTTCTCCAAGACCTGGTCCATGACCGGCTGGCGACTGGGTTGGATCACGGCGCCTGCCGAACTCGAATCGACCTTTGCCATGCTGACGGAATTCAATATTGCCGGGCCACCGGGCTTCATCCAGCACGCTGGTGAGCGCATGATCATCGCCGGTGAACCGGAAGTTGCTCTGCTCAGACAGCGCTTGCAGGCGGGTTATGAAAGGGTGGAGGACGCCTTGAATAGTCTGCCCGGGGTGCGCTTCGTGCAGCCCGATGGCGCCTTCTATTGCTTCTTTGCCGTGAACGGCATGCGAGACAGTCTGGAGTTTGCCAGATCACTGTTGCATACGGCACGCGTGGGGCTGGCCCCCGGCATCGCTTTCGGCACTGCTGGTGAAGGCTACTTGCGCTTGTGCTATGCACAGCCGGTCGAGTTGCTTGACGATGCACTCGAGCGTCTGGTGGTGGAGCTTCGCAGGGTATAGCGTTCGGCAATTGGCTGATCGCTTGGCTATTGTCCATCAGGGAGCAGCGGGCTGTGATTGTTGTTCATAAGTGGGTGTCTATTTAGTCCTCAATGTAACCATGAAGTGAGTCACAAAAGTTTACGATGAGGTTCAAGTAACCCCCATCAAAAGGAGTAACGATGACGACACGTGACCTTTCTTCCATGGTAAACACCGCCCGGCATCTCTCATGTGGAACGGCGCTGGCCGTGATGTGCGGCGCTCCGGCTCTGGCCGGCGTCGGGGTGGATACTTCGGCATTGAACGAGGCTGTGACACTGGAAGGTGTCAGGTCGCACCTGGAAGTTTTCCAGCAGATTGCCGACGACAATGGCGGCACGCGGGAAGCGTCGTCTGATGGCTATTTCGATTCGGTGGCCTATGTCGGACGCTTGATGGCGCTGGCGGGCTATGAGGTCGATGTCCAGTTGTTTCCCTATCTGGTGTTCGAGAACAATTCACCGGCCGAATTCGCTCAGGTGTCACCCGTGCCGATGGATTACGTGCTTGATGATGAGGAGGGTTTTGCCGAAGCCACCTATTCGGGGTCCGGGGACGTCACCGCCACGGTGGAAGGTGTGGACTTGCTGATACCGGCAGCGGCCGATGCCAATACCTCGACCAGTGGCTGCGAGGCAGAGGACTTTGCGCAATTCACGGCCGGCAACATTGCTCTGCTGCAGCGTGGCGCGTGCTCTTTCTTTCTGAAGGCGGCCAATGCAGAAGAGGCAGGTGCCAGTGCGGTCATCATTTTCAACGAAGGTCAGCCGGGTAGAACAGCCGCCTTGTCGGCAACACTGGGCGGGCCGGGCGTCTCCATTCCGGTTGTCGGTACCTCCTATGTCGTTGGCACCGAACTGGCAGGTGGCGAGGCCACGGCGCGCGTCATGGTCGATGCCCTGACCGAAGAACGCATCAGTGCCAATGTACTTGCCGATACACCCATCGGCAATCCTGACGAGACCGTGGTAGTGGGAGGTCACCTGGATTCGGTCGATGAGGGACCGGGTATCAACGACAATGGCAGTGGTTCGGCTGTGCTGCTGGAAGTGGCCTTGCAGATGAGCGCGCTGGGCTTTCTGGATAACGAGGACACCGGCGTCAGAAATCGCGTCCGGTTTGCCTGGTGGGGAGCCGAAGAGGCAGGCCTGCTTGGTTCCGAGTACTACGTGAATACCGTGTCCGATGCTGAGTTCGAGCAGATCGTTGCCAATCTGAACTTCGACATGGTTGGCTCACCCAACTACGTACGCTTCGTCTACGACGGTGATGGATCAGCAAGCGCCGAAGCAGGTCCGGAAGGCTCGGCCTTCATCGAGTGGTTATTCAACGACTACTTCATGGAGCAGGGGCTGGCCACGGCACCGACGGCCTTCGACGGTCGGTCGGACTATGGTCCGTTCATTCAGTACGGCATACCGGCTGGCGGACTGTTCACGGGCGCCGAAGGTGTGAAGACGGAAGAGGAAGCGGGTATCTTTGGCGGAGTTGCCGGTGAAGCTTATGACGCCTGCTATCACGCGGCCTGTGACACCATCGACAACATCAATGATCAGGGGCTGGATGAGATGGCTGATGCCATGGCCTATGCCATCAATGTGTTGGCGGTCAATGATCTGCCAATGCCTTCCGCCAAACAGGCGGGTCGCAAGCGTAGTGCCGGACAGTCCGTCATGGACATGGACTATCGCGGAAACCGTCTGCAGAAATAGACCGATCTGCAAGGCAAGTCGGTCAACTGTCCGTTGCGAGCGGACAGCTGACCGCATCGGTCTGTCGATATCGAGCGTCTGACGGGAACCATCGCGTATCATCGCAGTCCATCGACTACCTCTCTTATCGACCATAGCGTTCAACCATGATCAAGTTTCACTACAGCCCGGCTCCGAACCCCTTGAAGGTCGCCCTTTTTCTGTTCGAAAGTGGGCTGGAATTCGAAGCCATACCCGTTGATACCCGCAAGGGAGATCAGTTCAACGAGGCATTCGTGGCGCTCAACCCCAATGCGAAGGTTCCGGTCATCGAAGATGGCGAAGCTACCGTATTCGACAGCAATGCCATCCTCCTGTATCTGGCCGACAAGACCGGTTCGTTCGTGCCGCCTGCTGACGATCATGCAACCCGTGGGCAGATGCTGTCCTGGCTGATGTTCATTGCCAGTGGCCTGGGGCCATTTTCCGGGCAGTCGGTACACTTCCGGCATGCGGCTCCAGAGCCGAAGGACTACGCCCTGAACCGTTATGACTTCGAAGCTCATCGTCACTACGAGGTACTGGACAAGCATCTGGCCAGTCATGACTGGATGCTGGGCGCGGACTACAGCATTGTCGACATGGCGCTGTGGGGCTGGGTTCGAATGGCGCCGTATGTACTCGGGATCGAGAATCCCTGGGAACAGTACCCGAATATCAAGCGCGTACTGGATGCCGTCAACGCACGTCCTGCTGTCGAGAAGGTACTGGCACTGAGTCAGCAACACGAGTTCAAGCAGGAAATGGACGCCGAGGCCTTGCGTTTCATGTTTCCACAGAACGAACGACTGAAAGCCTGAGGCTCTGCCTCGTCCTCATGCTCGGGCTGAAGCCTGCCTGGCGATACAGAGCTGGGCAGGTGATTCCGGATCGGTGTACGATTTTTGCCCGAGAGTGCTGTTCGAGCCATGTGTACCGCTCATTTTTCCGGTGAAGCGTCATCGCAGGGATGCGATTCGGTTGCAATGGACGTACACTGTGGCGGTCTGCTGACGCAGCTTGGCAAGGATCAATACTGGATAGGGCTATGGGTAACGGTTTACTGATTTTCATCGTGGTTGTCGAGGCGTTCGCCATCATCTGGCTGGCCAGTAAACTGAAGCAGTATCAGAAGTTCGAGCATGTGCTGCAGGCACAGAGCGAAGTGCCGCCAGCCGCGGCATCGAACCCGGCTCTGAAGGCTCAGGCAGCCGTTGGCAGTCGAACGGCGGTCAACCCGGTGGCCAGTGATGCGGCCGATCTGGATGGCGAACTGCTGGACATGCCGGGAGTGGAACCCGAGACGAATATCGAGGAGGCCAAGCGAGTGCAGCTGGTCATGGCCCGCTGTCACTATGCCGAATTCTATCTGGAACAACTGGACGACGATTACGAGCGCGGCCAGTTCAAGCACATCGTCAACAGCTGCATGAAGACAGCCAGTGGCATTACCGACCCGTTCTTCAAGGCCAGTGCGCTGCAGCCGCTCATACTGCTGCTGGATCGAGCCGGCTGGGAAGACAAGCGTGACAGATTGTTGTCCAGCGTGGAAGACGACATCATACGTCAGCGTATCGAACGGCAGATGGCGGCCAACGCCGAGAGCTGAACAGGCCTGGGTCAGTTCGCTGCCGGCCGGTTGTCGGTACCTGCAATGGCAAGCCAGGCGGTTCGGTCACGTATCGGAAGAATCGGCTGCCCGAATGCTGGAGCGTCCATGGGGGCGGCTGGCGTTTTACAGGATTCGAACTATACTCGTGGCGACGTCATGCGTCGCGTCCCGATGCCATGGAACATTGCGTGTCCTGGCTGACGGGGTGAAGCAGCTCTGACATGACATGCTGTCTGGAGCACCGCCACTCGTCCAGCTGATCAAGGCCACCATGTTACGACTCCCCGACGCTTCCCTGCGACAGATGCTGACCCTGCCTTATGTGGTTCTGGTCATCGTCACTGCGGCGGTCATCGGCCTGCTGTCCTATTCTGCGGGTCGGGATGCCGTGGATACGCTGTCCAACCATGTGCTGAACGAAACCGTCAGTCGAATCTCGCAGGCCGTGGACAAGCATGTGGCGGGCTCGGAAGCCGTGCTGGAAACGGCGTTTCCTCCCGATGTACCGGCTCCGCTGTCAGTCGCCGACGAGCTGGATGAACTACGCACACGGTTCTGGCTGGCCACTTCCATCCACCGCGATCCCAACAATTATGCCTACTATGGTGATCGCCATGGTCAGTTCTTCGGTATCTACCGCTTCTCGGAGACCGAAGCGGAACTGCGCCTGCGCACCGACGGTGAATCGCCACGTTCCATTCACCAGTATGCCCGTATCAATGGCGAACTGGGACCGGCCGTGTTGGAGCAACGGATATTCGAGCCCAGGGAACGCCCCTGGTACAAGGCAGGTCAGGGCACCAGCAATCAGACATGGACGGCTATCTACATCGACTTCAAGACCTTGCAGCTGGTCAGTACCCGTGCGCGCCGGGTCAACAATGCGCTCGGGGAATTCCAGGGCGTTGTGGCGACGGACCTGTCACTGCAACTCCTGAACGAGTTTCTCAAGGGGCTGACGCTGACTGCCAATGGATTCGCATTCATCGTCGAGCCCGATGGCAACATGGTGGCAACGTCCCGTGGACCTCACATTCGCAAGGGTGTAGGGGATGACAATACCCGCCTCAATGTCATGCAGAGTACCGATCCGCTGATTGCGGCCACGTACCGCTCCGTACGCGACCTGACGGCGCATGCCGGCAACACGATGGGGCCTCTGACCAGTTCTTTCGAGGGACCCGACGGTGAGATCGTACAGACGGGTTATTACCGTTTGCAGGATGCGGCGGGACTGGACTGGATCATCGCAGTGGCCGTGCCCAGAAGCGATTTCATGTTTCAGGTCAATCGCAATGTCAAGCGCACGGTGTTCCTGGGCCTGCTGGCCAGTGTCCTGATAGCGCTGATCGGTTTTGTCGTGCTCAGTCTGATCACACGAGACTTGAGGCGTCTGGCACGGATAACCACATCAGTGGGGGACGGCATCATGGACCTGAGCATGCCGTCATACCGGAAGGACGAAATCGGTGAACTGGCTCGATCCATCGCCACGATGCAGAAGCGTCTGCTGACGGATCGACTGACCGGCATTCCGAATCGCGAGGCCGTCGTGCGACGAGTCGAAGATCGTATTCTCGAGCATCGTCGACGTGGTGACAGCCATCCCTTTGCCGTGCTTTTCGTCGATCTGAACGGTTTCAAGGCCATCAATGATCGATGGGGGCATGAGGTGGGTGATCGGGTGTTGATCGAATTCGCCAGACGTCTGCATGACAATCTTGAACAGGCTGGCATGGCCGCACGATATGGCGGCGATGAATTCCTGGTGCTGCTCGAGGAAGTGTCCGGCAGAAACGATGCCATGCAATCACGAGAGCGGTTCGAAGTGGCCCTGAAGTTGCCATTGGAATTGCCGGAGCTCGATGGGCAGTCGGCATGGGAGCTGACGCAGGGAGGCACCATCGGACTGGCCCTGTGCCCCGAAGACGGTTACGACGTGGAGTCGCTGATCAAGGCAGCTGACCAGGACATGTACCAGCGCAAGCTCGGGCGCGTTGCCAGAAACGAGCCGGCGTGACATCGTCAATCGGCATCGCTGATACCCGATCAGACAGCTGAGCGGAACGCATCATCATCATCATCATCCGGTGTCCAGAGACATGGGACGATACGATTCACGTTGGGAACAGATCATCCACCACGACGGCAACGACCGCCACGCAATCTCCCGTCTGCACCAGCCCCGGAAAATGACGAGCGCTCAGAATGCCACTGCGTCTGGCATGGTAGTCGACCGGCGGCTGGCCGTTACGCTGGATTGACCAGACTCGGGCAATGAGGTCGCCACGGTTGACGCGCTCGCCCAGATCGACCGTGGGCTCCAGCAGGCCATCGTGTTCGCTGAACACATAGCAGTCACTGTCGGGCATATCCAGTTGCACGCTGTCCTGCAGTACCGGTTCGCCATCGAGAATGCCGGCGTGCTGCAGAAAGTTACGCACCCCCTTTCTGGCGATACCCACGGAACGCGCCGTGGATGTGCCACCGCCGCCAAGTTCTGTGGAGACGAATACCTTGCCGGATTCTTCCACGGCGGTGTCGTACATGCCGACATTGTCGATCTCCAGCAGTTTCATGGAATAGGGCGCATTGAAGGCCTGCATGGCAGCCATGCAGGCAGCTTCCTGTCGCGGATCATCCAGTGCATGGGCACAGGCGAACGGCAGGAAATCCAGGGTCTTGCCACCGGAATGAAAATCCAGCACCACATCGGCCATCGGTATCAGGGTGCGCTGGAAGTAGTCGGCCACCTTTTCGGACACCGTGCCATCCGGCTTGCCCGGAAACAGCCGGTTCATGTTGCCCTTGTCGATGGGTGAGGTGCGGGTGCCGGCACGAAAGGCCGGGTAGTTGAAGGCGGGAACGATGATGACCGTGCCGCGAATATTGTCAGGGTCGAGCGATGCAGCCAGCTCGTGCAGCACGATCGGCCCTTCGTATTCATCACCGTGATTGGCGCCGGTGAGCAGTGCGACCGGCCCGTTTCCGTTGCGTACGATACTGATCGGGATCATTACATTGCCCCAGGCAGAATCATCGCGACTGAAGGGCAGCCTGAGAAACCCGTGATGGACCCCGTCGACATCGAACGGGATGGTTGGAGTGATCAGGCTTGCCATCATGGGGTGCGTGCTCCTCGCAGAGAAAGCCCGGTCGGGGCTGTACACGACAGAGTCGAGTCGTTGTCGCGTGTCGTGCGCAGCCCTGATTGCATCGGGGCTAACCTGGTTTATACACCCTGCTGGCCTCCGGGTCATCGCTGGAGGGCGTCAGTGCATCGAGTTCCTGCCACAGGGCTTCCGGGATCTCCGTGGTGGCCCAGGCCAGTGTCTGCTCGACACGTTCCGGTCGCGTCACACCGCAGATGGTGGCGGCAATGCGCGGATCGCGCATCGAGAATTGCAGGGCAGCCGCACCAACCGGCACCTCGTGACGGGCGCACAGGGTCTCGATGTGTCGCACCGGGTCCAGCATGCTGTCACTGGCTTCCTGGTAGACATAGCGCGGATGCTCGGTCGTACCCTTGGCCAGCACGCCGCCGGCATAGGGCGCGGCATTGAGCACACTGATATCGCGAGAACGTGCCAGTTCGATCATGGCCTCGGCATTGCGATTGACCAGGGTAAAACGGTTATGGGTGATCAAGGCATCGAAGTCCCAGTTCCGGAGCAGGGGCATCATGATGTCGACCTTGCCGGCGGCCAGTCCCACTGCCTTGCACAGTCCTTCTTCCTTCATCTTCATCAGTTCGGCAAGGGGGCCGTCACTGGCGGAGACCTCGTCAAGAGACGCTGCGTGTTCCGGATCGTGCAGATGCAGCAGGTCAACCTGGTCGACGTTCATCGCCTTCAGGCTCTGTTCCAGAGACTCCCGGGCTCGGGCCGCGTCGAACTTGCCGGTCTGCATGTCGCGATCCAGCTTGGTGGATAACAGGGCTCCTTCGGGCAGGCCTCCCAGTTGGGCAATGACCTTGCCGATGCGTTCCTCGCTGCGGCCATCGCCGTAATTGCGCGAGCTGTCCAGAAACGGAAAATCACTGTCGAGAATATGTCTGATGGTGTCGAAGGCGCGTTCCTCTGGCGTACTGTAGCCATAGGTCGCGGGCATGTCGCCCAGCCCCGAGGTGCCGAAACACAGCGCCGGAATGTTCAGTGTCGACTTGCCCACTTTGGTTCTTGAATTGATCATCATTGGAATCGTCCGAGTTTCTGCAGTACCTCTATGGAATAGCCATCGGGGTCCTTGACGAAGAAGAAACGCGCGAACAGTTGTCCGTCACGTTCGAACTCCACGATGTCGCGAGGCTCGTATCCGAGCTGCTCGAAGCGTTGGTGTTCGCCATCCAGATCCTCCACACAGACAGCCAGATGTCCATAACCATTGCCCAGGTCGTAGGCCTCGGTGGTGTCCTTGTTGATGGTCAGCTCCAGTTCGAAACTGTTTTCCGCATTGCTCAGATAGACCAGGGTAAAGGTCTCGAAGTCCAGTCGATCGGCGATGGACAGCGCAAATGCCTGCTGATAGAAGTCGACGGATCGCTGCTCATCGAGCACGCGGATCATGGAATGGATAGCCTTGGCCATGGATGAAGTCCCGGTGAATGCTGCGTGATAGTGCGGTCAGTGTAACGACAAAGCCGACGGGCGTCATTGCCGGCAGGTCCGCCGAAGTCACTGTTGCAGTACTGTGTTCTGGCTGTTCGTGGGTCAGTGCTCGAGGCTCTGCCGGCTCCTGTCGAGGGTCAAGTCCGATATAGTAGGCGCCATTGTCTTGCCGAGGATTGTCCCATGTACACAATTGCCCCCTCCATCCTGTCAGCCGATTTCGCCGCGCTGGGGGAGGAGGTTCACCAGGTCATTGCGGCAGGTGCAGACTGGATCCATTTCGATGTCATGGACAATCACTATGTCCCCAATCTGACGATTGGTCCGGCGGTAGCCGCGGCCATCAAGCCGCATTGTGTCAGCGCCGATGGCAAGGCCATTCCCCTGGATGTACATCTGATGGTGCAGCCGGTGGATAGTCTGGCCCTGGCTTTTGCCGAGGCAGGGGCCGATGTGATCACGTTTCATCCGGATGCCGAACGACATGTCGACAGGACGTTGCAACTGATACGTGATGCCGGCTGTCAGGCCGGACTGGTACTGAATCCGGCCGTACCTCTGGATATTCTGGAGTGGACCATCGACAAGCTCGACATCATCCTGCTGATGAGTGTCAACCCGGGCTTTGGTGGCCAGAGCTTCATCGATCACACGCTGCGCAAGATAGAACAGACGCGCAAGCTGATTGATGCCAGTGGTCGTGATATCCGTCTGGAGGTGGATGGTGGTATCAAGGTCGACAACATTGCGCAGGTCGCCTCCGCCGGAGCCGATACCTTCGTGGCGGGCAGTGCCATTTTCAATCAGCCGGATTATCGACAGGTGATCGATGCGATGCGGGCCGAGCTGGCCAATGTGGATTGAAGGACCGCCAGGGCGTGTCCCAGATCGCGTGCAGGGAAGACGCCTGCCGCAGCGTACTCGAGGCAGGGTGCCGGGCACCTCTGCACCGCTGCAACTGATTGCCATTGATCTGGATGGCACTCTGGTGGATTCGGTCAAGGACTTGCATCAGGCGGTGAATCGCATGCAGTCCGGCCTGTCGCTGCCACTGGCATCCGAGGCAGAGGTGCTGGGCTGGGTTGGCAATGGCATCGATCGGCTGGTGCACCGCGCTCTGACGGCAGACATGCAGGCCGATGCCGACGCCGAGCTGTTCGAGCGTGCAAGTGCAGCGTTCCGGCAGGCGTACGGGAACATGGTTGGCCACTACTCCCGTCTGTACCCGGGGGTGTTGAAAGGACTGGACTGGATGGCGAGTCTGGCCGTGCCTTTGGTGGTCGTGACCAACAAGGACTCGGTATTTGCCAACGCGCTGTTGCAGCAACTGGGTATCCGGCACTACTTCAGGCACCTGGTTGGCGGTGATGACATCAGTGCAAAGAAGCCCGACCCGGAAGGTTTGCTGGTGGCCGCGCGCCTGTGTGCGGCCGAACCGCAGCACAGTCTGCTCATCGGAGACTCCATTTCCGATTTCAGGGCGGCAGCGGCAGCCGGATTCTACTGTGTCGGTCTGAGCTACGGTTACAATCATGGTCAGGCGATTGACGGCCTGGATGCAGCGGACGCGCCTGACACCGTGCTCGATTCCTTCCTGGAGTTGCCTGCACTGCTGACCTGAAGGCGGTGTTCGGCCCGGACGCTGCCAAAGCTGCGTTGTGGATCATTCGCCGAACCGTAACCAAGCTGTCCGGCAGGGTCTGGCAGGCTGGTTGCACCCGGGCCATCACGAGCTGTAGAACCTCGGAAAATCAAGTTGAACATGCCACAGACAGACTCAGAACAGATGGTCGAATCCGCTGCCAGCATCACAATGAGCGGCCGCGTCGGAGCCCGTCCTGTTGCCCGATCATTCGGCCTGCGTGTCGTGTTTGCCGCCTGGTTACTGATCATTGGCAGCCAGCTTGCGCATGCCGCCTGTTCGGAAGAGTCGCTGCTGATATCGCGGGATCTGGCAGGCAAGGCCGCTGCAAGTGACAACGACACGGTACGACTGCTGTTGCTGAAACGCTCGGTTGATGAGTGCTCCACCTACCCCGTCTGGCTGGAATTGGGCCAGTTGCAGATGCAGCTGGAGAACCCCTTCGACGCCGTGTATGCGTTCGAACACGCTGTCGACTTCCAGCCTGGAGCCGGCAACGCCGTCACGCCGGATCAGCTGCTGCGCAGGGCAATAGGCAACGCGCGTTTGGGGGAAGCCTACCGTGCCAGTGGCGAGCTGGCGATGGCTCTGGTGGCGACAGAGGAGGCAGTGGCTGCCTTTACTGCCCTGGACCTGCCCATTCCCCGGCGCCTGGTACAGCTGCAGGCCAGAATCGACGATGCGATCAGTCAGACCGATGCCGATGTCATGGTGCGCTCCATCGAGATACAGCAGGATCGTGCCAGCCGTGGAATCGGTGTCAATCCGCGTCTGCTGGAACCGGTGGAGAGTGCGGGAACGGTCGGCCAGACGCTCGCCCTTCTGTCGGATTACAGTGGAGACCCGGTGATGTCCCCGAATGATCTGAGCGTCGAGTTCTTCCGTTCGGCGGAGGCACTGGTTGGCGAGGAGCCGAGTACGCAGCAGCTACAGGCGATCGGCAAGGTGGAACAGGAGCCTCGCGAAGCCCGACTCAACATTCCCGTACTGTTCAAGTTCGATAGCGCCGAGCTGTCAGACGAGAGTCATGCCACGATCGAGCAGCTGGCCGCGGCACTGGTCCGCCTGGAGCTCGACAGGGATGATACTGTCCTGGTGATCGGACACACGGATTCACGGGGCTCTGCAACGTACAACATGAATCTGAGTCGCGCTCGTGCAGAGGTCGTTGCCGATGTATTGGCAGGCTTGCTGAAGGCAGAATCTGCCAGCACTGCCGAACTGCAGTTTCAGGGGCGTGGGGAAACCGAGCTTCGCTACAGTGGCGATCAGGCCGAAGATCATCGGCGCAATCGGCGGGTCGAGGTCATCGTGCGTCAGCAATCGTGATCGGGACAGGGGCTCAGGCATGCGATGAGGCGTCGCTGTCTCCTTCGGATGTGGTGGCTGCCTGACAGATCTGGCATGATGCGGGAAGGCACAGCGTTTCATCACCACAACGAAGCGTTGCCTACCACCTGAAAAGGGTTCGGTACCACTGGAGGAATACACCGCATGAAAGCCACGTTTACCACATTGGGAAGTACCACGATTGCATTGATTGCCGCGCTGTCCGGCAGTGCAAACGCTGCCGACAAGCTGACTTATTATTGCAGTGCACAAGAGGACTGGTGTCAGCTGATGGCCAATGGCTTCGAGGAGGCCACGGGCATCAAGGTCAACATGACGCGCAAGTCCTCGGGTGAGACCATGGCGCAGATCAAGGCCGAAGCCGACAACCCCAAGGGTGACATCTGGTGGGGTGGCACCGGTGACCCGCATCTGCAAGCGGCCGAAGAAGGGCTCACCGAGCCCTATGAGTCTCCGATGCGCGGTGAACTGTACGATTGGGCCATCAAGCAGGCGGAGTCCGGCGGCAACGCCACCATCGGCATCTATTCCGGTGCCCTGGGTTATGGCTACAACGAGGAAGTGCTGGAAGCCAATGGACTGCCGGTACCCGGCTGCTGGAAGGATCTTCTCAAGCCCGAGTACAAGGGACATGTGCAGATGGCCAACCCGAATTCATCCGGTACGGCCTACACCACGCTTGCCACCATCGTGCAGTTGTTCGGTGAAGAGGAAGGGTTCGAATTCATGAAGGGCTTGCACAGCAACATCAATCAATACACCAAGTCCGGTTCTGCACCGATCAAGGCGGCAGCGCGTGGCGAGAACACCATCGGCATTGTCTTCATGCATGACGCCGTGGCTCAGGCCGCTTCGGGCTTTCCGATCAAGGTGGTGGCTCCCTGTGAAGGCACCGGTTACGAGATTGGAGGCATGAGTATCATCAAGGGCGCACGTAACCCGGAGAGTGCGAAGAAATTCTACGACTGGGCTCTGCAGGCAGACGTGCAGTCTCGATCGCTGGAAGTCAAGGCATTTCAGGTGATGTCCAACAAGGCCGCGGAAAGCTCGCCTCTGGCTCCCGACCTGGATAGCCTGACGCTGATCGATTACGACTTTTCCAAATACGGTTCTTCCGATGAGCGCAAACGTCTGTTGAAGAAGTGGGACGACGAGGTCTCCGTACTGCCGCAGTAATCCGTTCATGCCTGAATGTCCGGAGTTGCAGTTCAACGGAGGCTGGTATTCGTGAATCGTGTTGTTCTGCTGTGGCTGATGGTCGGGGTGGCAGGTTTCTGCCTGCTACCCTGGTATGTGCTGGAAGAGGGGCTGTGGAGCTTCGAGTGGCTCTTCGATGGTTACCCGACAGACACCGACTACGCACCAGCCGCGTTCCTTTTGCTGCAGGGCGAGAAGCTCTGGTTGAGCCCGCTGCCGCTGCTTCTGTTGGCGCCGGTGCTGGTGATCTTCCGCGACAAGAGCGATCCTCTGTTCAGCAAGGTCCTGTGTCTGGCAGGTGGCCTGGGTCTGTTCTACCTGTTGACCCAGGGATTTGCCATCGGCATTCGTGGATGGAACAGTGAGCTGCTGGCATCGTTGCTGGGTGAGCTGGACGATCGGCAATTCGGATTCGGTTATGGTGCCATGCTGCTGGGCACCTGTTTCCTGTTCTATCTGACCACCGGCATTGCGGCACGTGGCGTGGTCAACGGCGATGTCTTCGTCGTGGGTTCCATTGGCCTCGTGATCGCGATGGTCGGTCTGTTCATCTTCCTGCCGGTGTTGCAGATGCTTGCCAGTGCACTGCAGGATGATCAGGGACAGTATTCCCTGGTGGTCTTTCTGTCCAAATTCCTCGATGACAAGATCTGGGGCCTGCATTGTC
Organism: Granulosicoccus sp. 3-233; assembly: GCF_052681095.1. NCBI lineage: Bacteria > Pseudomonadati > Pseudomonadota > Gammaproteobacteria > Chromatiales > Granulosicoccaceae > Granulosicoccus > Granulosicoccus sp. 3-233. The sequence goes on along the minus strand of NZ_JBQYLE010000011.1, from coordinate 81,911 downwards.
TGGTGTCGTCGCGGGGCTGTGGTGTCGCCTGGAATTCGCTGTCGCTGGCCTTGCTGGTCGGGGCTCTGACCACCTTGCTGGGGCTGGTGTTCGCGCTGGTGGCCACTCGTTCGGGCCTGCGACAGGCGCACCTGTTGCGACCCCTGACCGTGCTGCCCATCATCACACCGCCTTTCGTCATCGGTCTTGCCATCATTCTGCTGTTCGGGCTGTCCGGTACCGTGACGCAGTTTGTCGCTGATCTGTTCGGTCTGCAGCCCAGTCGCTGGGTCTATGGCATGCCGGGTATTCTCATCGCACAGCTGCTGTCATTCACGCCCATCGCCTTTCTGGTGCTGATCGGCGTCGTGGAAGGGGTGTCTCCCTCCATGGAAGAGGCATCCCAGACCCTGCGTGCCAGCCGCTGGCAGACCTTCACCACCGTGTCCCTGCCGCTGATGCGGCCCGGGCTTGCCAATGCCTTTCTGCTGGGGTTCATCGAGAGCATGGCGGACTTCGGCAACCCACTGGTGTTGGGCGGTAATTTCGATGTGCTGTCCACCGAGATCTTCTTTGCCATCGTCGGCGCCCAGAATGATCAGGGCAAGGCTGCCGTGCTGGCCATCGTATTGCTGATATTCACACTCACAGCCTTCTACGCCCAGCGTCGCTGGTTGGGCAGGAAATCCTACACCACACGTACCGGCAAGGGCGATGGTGGCGTGCCGACACAGATGCCCCGGCGTGTGCTGTATCCCTGCTATGTGCTGGTGGCGATCTGGGGCACGTTCACGCTGGTGGTTTACGGCATGATCGTCTACGGCGGTTTCGTGGAGCTGTGGGGTCTGGATCATACCCTCACCTTCAAGCACTACATCACGGCCTTCGACGTGGCGATGACCGAACATGGCATTCACTGGCGCGGTTCTGCCTGGGATTCCTTCTGGACCACCTTGCGAATCGCGGCCACGGCAGCGCCACTGACGGCGGCTCTGGGGTTGGTAACGGCTTATCTGCTGGTGCGACAGAACTTCAAGGGCAAGAGTACTTTCGAGTTCGGTACCATGCTCAGCTTTGCCATTCCGGGAACCGTCATCGGGGTGGCCTACATTCTGGCGTTCAATGTGCCGCCTCTGGAGCTCACCGGAACCGGCGTGATTCTGGTGATCAGCTTCATCTTCCGCAACATGCCGGTCGGGGTGCGGGCCGGTATTGCCTCCATGTCCCAGCTGGACAAGAGTCTGGATGAGGCCTCGCTGACCCTGGGTGCGAATACCTGGCGCACCTTTCGGCAGATCATCCTGCCGCTGATGCGTCCGGCCATTCTGGCGGCTCTGGTGTTCAGTTTCGTGCGTGCCATGACGGCCATCAGTGCGGTGATTTTCCTGGTGAGCGCCGAGCACAACATGGCAACCAGCTACATCATCGGCCGGGTGGAGAACAATGACTACGGCATTGCCATCGCCTACAGCACGGTGCTGATCGTCGTCATGCTCAGCGTTGTCGCCATCATGCAGTTGATGGTCGGCAAGGCGAAAACCAGTCGTCGAAGCACACAGGGTGGGGTGGTTCCAGCCACACCCGATGCGGTCGCGGTTCGCTAGTGGACGGACCGCCTGTGCTCTTGTCCATGACGCGCCAGTCCTTGCTTTTTGGCAAGCCAGCCCATTCCAGTTGACAGGTCTCTGCATGCAAACCACCTCCATTCACAGCAAGGCGGCTTCGGTCGAGTTCAGGAACGTCAGCAAGGTCTACGGTGAAACGGTGACCGCCGTGGATGATGTGTCGCTGAAGGTCGAGGCAGGGGAACTGGTGACCTTGCTTGGCCCGTCGGGCTGCGGCAAGACCACCACGCTGCGCATGATAGCCGGTCTGGAGATGGCCAGCAGTGGCAGTATCCTGATCGGTGGTGCCGATGTGACCCTGTTGCCGGCAACCGATCGCGACGTCTCCATGGTCTTCCAGTCCTATGCCCTGTTTCCGCACATGACCGTGCTGGAAAATGTCGCCTATGGTCTGAAGGTGTCCGGCATGAAGAAGCCGGAGGTGCGTGTGCGAGCTCTGAACGGTCTGGAGCTGGTGGGGTTGACCGGCTATGGAGATCGTCTGCCCAGCGAACTCTCGGGAGGCCAGCAGCAGCGGGTGGCGGTGGCACGGGCACTGGTGCTGGAACCACAAGTCCTGTTGTTCGATGAACCCCTGTCCAATCTCGATGCCAAGTTGCGTCGACAGGTGCGTGAGGAGATTCGCGAACTGCAACAATCGCTGGGCCTGACCGTGGTCTACGTGACTCACGACCAGGAAGAGGCCCTCGCCGTGTCCGATCGCATCATTGTCATGCGCAATGCCGGCATCGCTCAGGCTGGCACCCCCAGGGAACTCTATGAAGAACCTGCGGACAGTTTTGTTGCGGATTTCATTGGCGAAGCCAATCTGGTGGATGTGAACATAGAACAGGTGGACACAGCAGCCGGCACTGCTCGGGTCAGTCTGGCCGGAGTGAGCATCTCATTGCCCTCTCGCGGCATGGCCGCGGGGCCTGCCAGGCTGGCGGTACGACCGAATCGTCTGCAACTGAAAGGCCCTGAGGCAACAGGTGGCTTGCCGGGCAAGGTCCTCAAGAGCACCTATGTGGGCAATCACATGGAGTACGTGGTTCGTCTGGCGCAGGGCGAATGGTTTGCCACCAGTGATGACGTGGACACCGTGCATGCTGCCGGCACCGAGGTCAGTGTGCATTTCCGGGAGCGCGGGCCGGTGTTGTTGTCGGCCTGACGTGTCTGCTGCTCGACGCGGCTGAAACAGGGCTGGCGAGGGGCTGTCAGTGTCCGTTCCACTGCGGCTTGCGCTTGCCCAGAAAGGCTTCGATGCCTTCACGAAAGTCATCACTGGTATAGCAGGCGACAATCAGGTCATCACTTTCAACGTTGGCCGCCTGTTCACGCAAGCGGCGCAGACCCTCCTTGGACGCAGCCAGGGTCAGTGGTGCATGTTCATTCATGCGCTCACACAGTTCATGCGCGCGCTTGATAGGGTCCGCAGAGATTTCGCTCACCAGACCGATGGACAAGGCCTCTTCGTGCTCGATCAGGCGGGCAGTCAGCAGCAGTTCACGGGTACGAGCGGCTCCCAGCAACTCCACCTGACGTGACAGGTTGTCACTGGACAGGCAATTGCCCAGCGTACGGGCAATGGGAAAGCCATAGCGAATATCATCACTGGCGATGCGCAGATCACAACAGGCCGCGATGGCTGCACCACCTCCGGTACACGCGCCTCTGATGGCGGCTACCGTCGGGATGGGTAGAGACTCCAGTGCGCCCATGACGCGATCCATGGTGCGTTCGTACTCCAGGGCGTCATCGGCAGAGCCGAGCTTGCGGAATTGCGAGATGTCCGTGCCAGCAGCAAACGCCTTGTCCCCCGCGCCCGTGATGATCAGCGATCTCAGGGGTAGGGTGCTGTCGTGGATTCTTCCGCAGACTTCCGCCAATGCTTCATACATGCCATAAGTCAGTGCATTGCGGGCATGAGGGCGGTTGAAGGTGATGACGCCGGTGTGAGCGGATTGCTGGAAGAGGAAGTCGGTGTCTGTCATGGCGGGTAAGACTGGGTGGGGATTGTGGGCGTCAGGGGCAATGATAATGGGTGGAAACTCCTGCGCTCCGGCGGATTGACAGCTGCGGCTTGCTGATAAAGCTCGTCATGTTTGGCCGCATTTCACTGTCTGAGCTTCCCCTGCACAAGCGCCAGACACGACTTTTGTCTCATCGCACGCAACAAAGAGTTGGCGCATACTGATCATCGTTTCTGGCCTGATCGCCGAGCAATGAACAGTCAGAAGTTTCGAGCGTCTCAGTTTTTCTACGGAGTATACCTGCTTCCAACTGATGCCTCAGGTTAGGCCATGGACTGGATAGGTACCACTTCAACGGGGACTCTTTACTCATGCGGAATCCAATTCTGGCGCTAGTGAGCCTTGTTACCCTATTGTTCACCAATGCGGTCATGGCACAGGGCACATCCAGGGATAACGGGCATGCCGCAACGGGTGGTCAGGCAATTTTTGCCGCATGGAACGAACGTGCTGGCGATGGAATTCCCGAGGATTTGCGCAAGCACTCCGAGTTCCTGCCTAACCTCAACGGTTGGGATTTTCGCATCAATCTGCCTTTCACCACGTTTCGACAGATGACGAGCGGGCGGGGCTCCGGTCCCGTCCTGGCCGGTGTTCTCGAAAGTTCGATGACGTCGCCGACCGTCGGTGACTATGGACACATCAACAATTCACTGTGGGTTTTTCAAGTCTTTGATACCGACAGGAAGCTTCGCTTCAAGCTCATTCCAAGCAGACGAAACCTGCCACAGAACACTGTCGATAACGCAAGGTCGCTACAGTCGGGATGGCGAACTGTCCCCGGCCCCGATCTTCGATCCGAACAACCAGCGGTGTCGGTTGTGGGCGAGGGGCTTGGCGCGACGACCATATTCGTTGCTGCCAGAGATGCGACCAACACACTTCAATTTACCTCCAGGGACGTCACTACATCCAACAACAGCAATTGGGGAGGTCAATGGATCGATTCCGGCGTCGTCGCCGCATCCGCTCCATCCCTCGCGCAGGCAGAGGGTGGGAATGTTGCCATGGCGTGGAGAGACCTGCAGTCTCAGCGCATTGGCCTCCAGGTATTCTCACCATCAACAGATAGCTGGACTGGCACTGTTCTGAGCATCGAGACCGCAAGAGGGCGGCCACAGTTGATCTGGGATGGGGTTTCACTGAATGTATTTTATGTCCACAGCCGCAGTGGCCTGTTGAAGCACAGCATCATCCGCACCGATCCGACACCACAATTCGAAATATCACAAACCGTCATGCCACTGGTGTCAGTCAAAGATGACGATTTCGATGTCATCGTGTTCAATCAGCGGTTTCATGTTGCGGCTCGCCATGACGCCGGTGGTGGACCGACCAGACTGTTCTACACGGTTGCGCGCTCGCAATTTGGCCAACCGTCGAGTTGGGCGAGTTTTTCCGACACCACCATCGTCGCACGCGGACGCCCCGAGATTGCCTTTGTAAACGACAACATTTTTGTCATCGGTGTTGGCGAAGATGGGAGGGTGCGGTATTCCCGCAAGGACCCTAATTCACGCGGTAATGAACTGACGGGTGCCGCATTGGCTGACAGGTGGCTGCAAGCCGGGCGGCTCGTTGACCGAACAAGCGGTTTCAGAAGCATCGATACTGTTTCCTTCAATAGCGATATCTACCTGGCCGGTATTCGAGAGCCGAGCGATGATGCAGGAACAACGGACTCGAGTCACATCATGAATTTCAGTCGTGCCGCGATGAAGAATTTCCTTGTTTCACGCCTCGGTATCCGGCTACTTTGGGGCGAATCTGGCGCCGGAATATCAGCGGCAATACCTGGTGGCTTTGCCAACTTCAAGGTGGGACCAAGCCAACACCCATTCCTGCCAGAATCAGGCGAGATTCCACTTCTTGGTGACGTTACCGGGGATGGTATGGATGACTTAATCAAGTTTTCCCAGGAAAAGATCAACGATCAGGATGGTCCAGCACCCGTCCATGTTGCTTCCGCTACTGCCGCGAGCGTGTTCTCAGCCCCGCAACGATGGCACCGCTTCTTTTCACTCAAGGGTGAAATACCCCTGGTTGGGGATTTCAATGGCGATGGGAAGGATGACATTGTGACATTCGTGCAGTCTGCGCAGAAGAACGCGGATGGCACGCCCATCGGTCCTGCCCCTGTCTGGGTATCGCTATCTGACGGATCTCAGTTCGGACGCAGCCGTGTCTGGCACAAGTTCTTCTCCCTTGAAGGGGAAACACCCATGGTGGGGGACTTCAACGGCGACGGCAAGGACGACATCGCAACCTTTGTTCAATCAGCACAGAAGGATGCAGCCGGTACACCGATCGGCCCGGCACCTGTCTGGGTAGCATTGTCCGATGGCACGAAATTCCTGAACAGCCGCGTTTGGCACAGGTTCTTTTCACTCAAGGGAGAAATTCCGCTCATTGGTGACTTCAACGGAGATGACAGAGACGATATCGCAACGTTTGTACAGAAGCGCCAAAACAAGTCCGATGGCTCCATACTCGGCAATGCACCCGTTTGGGTGTCCCTGTCCGATGGCAGGCAATTCAGCGGTAGTCGTGTCTGGCATACGTTCTTCTCGCTGAAAGGGGAAGTTCCACGAATCGGTGATCTGAATGCAGACGGGCTTGACGACATCGTGACCTTTGTCAACGACCAGCCGAAAAATCAACAACACAAACAGAACGTGTATGTTGCATTCTCGAATGGCTCCAGATTCGAGCGATCAACCATTCATCTCAGTAACTTTGGATCAGAATCTCAACTACCGTTGATTGGCAGCACCAGCGGACAGCGATTGAGCGCCTTCACAGACAAACCCGATGATGTAGACAAGCTGATACCCGCAGTGGTCGCGTTCTCCGAAAACGCTTCCGTTCAAATAGCTCGAAGCCTTGGCAACACGACAATGCCTTCTGGTGCACCGTGGGAAAACTACAAGTGGTTTACCGAGAAAGGCATAGGTACAGCGATGTTCCCGACGTGGATCTGGAACGGATCAAAGCCGTGTTTGGCGGGCAACCACCGATTCGTGTTGCTAGGAGCATCCGGAAGCGGTGGTGGCTCGGTTACGAACCATTCCGTTCGGATGGGGGGGCGTGAAGGACACGTCTTGCAGGAAGTGGGGCACTCGATCTTCGCCAATTGCTTCCGTGAAAACAATGATGTGTTCAATCAGTGGAAGGCCATCTTTCAAACTGAAGTATTGAACGGCCAGCCCGGGTTCAACTCAAATGCCATGCTGATGTGTCCCGGGTCGGGTGTTGCCGTCAACATAGACATCTTGCAGTTCCTGGATTGCAGGGACCCGGAGCACTACTTCCTTGGCTTCATGGTGCGCTATCGAGTAGAACCCGAGCGGTTTCGTCAGCTGATAGCTGCGACCAACGAGCCACTGTTAACGGAAAAGTACAATTGGCTGAAAGTGAACTGGTTTGAAGGCACTGAATTTGCCGACGGCATAGCTGCAAATGCAAACTTCGCGGAGGTCGGCGTCAAGTTACTACCATGAGCTGTTCGTATCTTGCTCACTCGGTAATGTCCCTGGTCTTGTCCACCACTACGAGCTGAGCCAGCTGAATGAAGGCGATCGTGTGCTGCTCCCCTTGAGTCTGCTCTTGGCCAGGATCGTCACTTACAGAATGTCACAGCACGTACAATGCAGCTCAGGCACCGTGCTGCCTTCTTCGTTCTGCTTGAGGATTGTCATGATCAGCCTGAGAGCAAGTCGAAACTTGCGCATCGAATCCTCCGGCGACAAATGTGCAAGAAATTTACTTATGAGCCCAGCAGTATTGGGGAGGGTTGCACAGGCACGCTGTTCTGAGATTGGTAGAGATCATTCAATTCGGCTTTCTGCAGTGAAATTGGTCCAAAGTGGCGTGTCTTGGTAGAGCCCTTGATTCGGTGTAAGGATCATTTGCGAGTCGATGATTCGATCGACAATTGTGAGAGGTTTCAACCTGCTGAGACCAGCGATTTTCAGGTAGAAATTACAATCATCTAATGATCGTTCCAGAGTTGACGCTACCGAGATAATGAACGCTCATTCCATGGGCCGGGCTATCGATTTGTTGGCTCTGGCCGTGGATACACTAACGCTTCGCCAGTTCACATAAACCTTACATGTTCAAGCACCTGTCCATATCGGTAAAAGCCCTGCTGGCTCCCCTGTTTTCGAGCTTCATGATCGCTCTGGTGGTTGCCGTTTTCTATTCCAGTTACAAGACGGCAGAAGACAAGGCGGATGCTGTCGCAACGGTGCTGGCACACGATGGACGTGTCCGTGAACTGTCGGCTCAGATTGAATTGACACAGGCACTGTTGGGCAGATACAGCAGCTGGATGCAAACGGGCACGGAAATCGATGACTCTCTAGGCGGTATGGCTGGTCTTGTTGCCAATATTGACCGCATCAACCAGGCACTTTCTGCTATCGAGTCTGAGTTTCAGGACAATGGCACAGAGGCGATCGGTGTCCTTCGAAACAGCTTTGATGAATACAGCAAGGTCTTCATGAAGACCGCTGAAGTCATCGAGTCCAATCCCTACATATCAACCAACGTGTTGATCAGCAGTTATCCGGCATATGATGATCTGTTGCAACGCGCCATCGAGCTTGAGCGCATTGTCACTGACAACCTCTACACACTGGAAGAGACGGCCATCGCTCTGAAGCAGAAAGCATTGATTACCGTAATCGGTGTGTCCGTGTTTGCCTTCGTGGCATCGCTGCTGGTTGGCTTGCTGTTTGGAAGGACCATCGTCGTACCGATGAAGAAACTGTCCCATATCATCGGCCGTCTGGCAAAAGGCGACTACGAAGTGCCCATCAGCGGCCCGCACAATCTTGATGAGGTCGGTGTCATGGCCCTGGCCGTTGAGCATCTCAAAGAACAATTGCAGGAAAAGAGACAGCTTGAAGAGGCCAGCCATGCCGCGAAGAACAGTGAACGCATCAGGCATGCATTAGGCAGCGCCAATACCAATTTGCTCGTCACCGATGAGAACGGTGATGCCATCTTTGTCAACCAGTCGATGAAGGGCTTGTTGGACGATCTTGCCGATCATCTGCCAAAACTACCGCTCTCGAAAGTGTCGGAAAGTCATGATGGGCTGAATCTGGCGATGCTGCTGAACGATCTGACGCTGGCAGATCTTCTGACTTCGCCCAAGATCAGCCAGTCCGAATTGCAACTGGGCAAGTGGTCACTGCTTCAGATCATCAGTCCCGTCTACGACGGCAACGATCAGCAGATCGGGTTGGTATTCGAGTGGATAGACCTCACTCAACAGAAGACGAAAGAAGCGCAGCTCCAGGAAGCCAATGCACGGGAACTCGTTCAGGCCGAGCAGCTTCGCGCTGGTGCCAATGATCTGTTGCGTGTGGTAGATGCGGCGCTCAAGGGTGATCTGACCCAGCGGGTTGCAAGCCAGGGCAATGAAGCGATGAACCTGATCGGATCAGCACTGGATCGCTTTTTTACCTCTTTGGCCGACAACGTTCGTGAGATATCGATCAATGCGAACGAGCTGACTGATTTTTCTGAAGACTTTGACGTTCTGAACACACAAATGCATGACCTGGCCAAGGATTCCTTTCAACAGATCGGAGAGGTGTCGAGCGCGTCCCACGAGATCAGCAGCAACATCAGCAGTGTCACTGTGGCTGTGACGCAGATGGACGCCTCCATTCGTGAGATTGCCAGGAACTCGGAACAAGCGACTGTTGTGGCAGACGATGCGGTGAACATTGCGCAATCGGCTGACAAGCTGATGCGTCAGCTGAGCGCCTCCTCGGAGGGCATCGGGGCCATGATCAAGGTGATCACCTCGATCGCGGAACAGACCAACCTGTTGGCACTCAACGCCACCATCGAGGCGGCTCGGGCAGGCGATGCAGGGAAGGGCTTTGCGGTTGTCGCCAATGAAGTGAAGGAGCTCGCCAAGGAAACGGCTAACGCAACCGATGAGATAAGGCGTAGAATCAATACCATTCAGCAGGACAGTGATGGCGCGGTGGCCGCAATCACCGAGATCAGTGAAATCATCGTCAGCATCAGCTGCTTGCAGGGACAGATCGCTGCGGGCATTCAGGAACAGAAGCAGGCAACACAGGGCATCAGCCAATCAGCGGTTCAAACCGATACACGTGCCGCTGACATCATCGAGAACCTGGCGACAATATCCGCTGTCTCAGAACACTCCCTGGCCGGAACGGTTCGTTCACAAGAGCGCGCTTCGAGGTTGAAAAGCATGGCGGGATCGATGCATACCCTGGTCTCACAGTTCACGATCAATCAAGCCCCTGTCGACCCATTGGAAAAAGTCGCCTGAGGTGCACTGCTCACTGTGCCCATGACATCATGATCCGGATTGTTCAAGCCTCTCTTTCGGTGAAACCGTCCAGTTCGAGTAGCGGGAAGAGAGAGCCGAGTGTACGGCTGTGCCCTGTCATGCCATTGCATCGTGTACTTCGCTGAAGACCATTGGGAATGCTGGACTCCCAATCCCCTGTCAGCTGGCCGGGTAGCGGTTTTCGAACAATGCGTGCTTTCGCTCGTTTGCTTCCATGCTGGAGGCGCCGCTGATGGTGAGTTCATAGGTTCTCCAATGCAGTTGACCTGCCAGGCGTTCTATCCACCGGAAAACCTCCATACGTCGACATTCCAGACTGTGCCGGGTACAGAAAACAGAAAAATGCAGATCGCCGGCTTGAGCCGTGATTCGAAGGTAGCAAACAGTGCGCCTATTCATGATGCACTAAATCTCATTGACATTCCTTGCCGGAAAATGATTGCGACACCATTGTCTCGCGTTGCACCCCTCCAATCCATTGTCGTGAAATTCATGCTCGATCGCTGCCAGTGCGATTTCCGAGAGTGCATCCACGCTATTTGCTGTGGCTAGAAGCGAGAGGTTTCTGCCACATGATTGTTATTTGCCGAACAGCCTGTAGTGACCTTGCGTTGACGGGATGCGGCTGGGTGAAATGGAATTGATCAGCATGAGGCTTCCCAGCCGTTACAAGCATACGTGTCATCGTGTCGTGTTGGATATGACCGGTAAAATGCCTGCCTTTTTCTGACCTATTGGTGATGGCACTGTCGATTGACGACTGTTCAGTATCGACTCGTCATGACCCGATGATTTATTGACAGGGTCATGCATGCACACTCTGATAATACAATTATGGATAATCAAGGCAAGCATGAATATTTGCTAGAGCCTGCTCGCCATCCCGATGGCGAGATTGAGGCTGTCACCCTCTTTATAACCTGTGGCAATGATGTTCCGAACACCTTGTGGGTATGATGAGACAAGGATAGGAAAAACAGCCAATTCTGATGGAAAATAGCGCACAGAGATCGGGCATTTCAGTCAGTGTTCAGGCTGCACCGCGATCCCTATAGCGTGATCATCAAGTGTGATTCCCTGACCTTCTCCTGGCCTGTCGCAGCGGACCATTCGCCATGAGCCCTATGGCCGGACTCTCGCATTGCAGCTTGCTTGGTCGTTGGCATGAGGAGTACAGGCCAGAAACGTTGAAATCAGGGTGCGTTCCATGAGGCAGTCTCCCCAGGGTGAGGTAGAACGGATCGCCGCACTGGAGAGCCTTGATGTGCTCGACACCTCACCTGAACCGGCATTTGATGAACTTGTTCAGGCAGCGGCCTTGCTCTGCGATGTACCTGTCTCCGTTGTTTCCTTGATTGATGCCGATCGTCAATGGTTCAAGGCCAGTGTAGGGTTGCACGAGATCAGCGAAACCTCACGTGACACTGCGTTCTGCAATCACACGATTCTCGGCGATGGCATTCTCGAGGTGGTCGACGCCACGCAGGATCCCCGGTTCTCCAACAGTCCATTGGTCACTGGGCAACCTCATATACGCTTCTATGCGGGGGTTCCCCTGACAATGGATGATGGAGCTCGCGTCGGTACGTTATGCGTGATTGATCACGCACCCCGGCAACTGAGCTCCCGACAGAAACACATTCTGCAGCACCTGTCCAGAGCAGTCGTACTTGCGCTCAACGCCAGGCGAGCTGCGTATGAGCTTGTCCAGAGTCAAAGTCGATACCAGGCACTGAGTGACTTGTCGCCGCTTGAGGTGTTCTCCACCAACGGTCAGGGTGATTGCACGTACGTAAACGAGCGTTGGCAGTCGATTTTCGGCATCGAAGAGCAGGATGCTCTGGGAAGCGGATGGTGTGGTGCAATTCACCCTGATGACCGGGAGGAGATCGTCAATCGATGGCAGGCAAACACGTCCCAAAGGACTTGTTTTGATATGGAGTTTCGACTTCGGCATGACAACGGCGATGTGCTGACTGTACGGGGGGTTTCACGACCCGTTCTGACGGACAACGGGGAGGTATCAGGCCATATCGGCTCCGTGGAAGATGTCAGTGAACGCGTGCAGGCCCACCGGGCACTGCAGGATGAGCATCGGCGCCTTGAGGCCGTTATCAAGGGCACCGGGGTCGGGTGCTGGGAGTGGAATCTTCAGACGGACGAAATGCGCGGTGATGCCCGATGGTGGGAACTGCTGGGAGTGAGCCCGGAAGACACGACATCCTCGACCAGGGAAGTCTGGAAAGAGCGGCGACACCCGGATGACATCGAGCGTATGACGACGATGATGAACCGGCATATCGCCGGAGAGTTGGAGGCCTTTGAGTACGAGGCACGCATGTGGCACGGCGATGGGCGTTGGGTGTGGCTTTCTGATCATGGGCGCATACTCACTCGGACAGCTGCGGGTCAACCGGAATGGATGTTCGGTACGCTTCAGGACATCAGCCATCGTAAAGAGCAAGAGAGCGCGCTGCTTCAAAATGAGAGGCTTTTGAATGAAACCGGAGTTCTGGCCGATGTTGGCGGTTTCGAGTATGACATCGGTTCGGACCAACTTCGATGGTCCGATCAATACTGCCTTCTTCATGGCATGCGTCCGGGCTATCAGCCGAATCTGCACGAGGCGCTCAGTTTCTATCTTCCCGAAGGTCGCCCCACGATTCAGGCAGCAATCGATGATGCCATTGATACCGGACAGGGTTGGGATCTGGAACTGCGTGTCGTCAGGAGCATGGGTGAAACGATCTGGGTCAGGGTTGTCGGGCACGTTGAACATTGCGACGGCAAGCCTGTCCGTTTGCTTGGTGCAATGCAGAGCATTACCGATCATGTGCAGCAACGTCATCACCTGGCCGAGGCGCATGAGCGGATTGCCATTGCGACCGACAGTGGTGAGATCGGTGTATGGGAGTGGCATATTGATGAAGGCAGGATTAGGTGGTCGGAGCGCATGTTTGCGCTCCATGGTCTGTCAGCTGAGCAGGGTGATATGCCCTATGACGTGTGGATTGATCATGTATATACAAAGGACAGGGAGTATGTTGCGAGAACAATACAAGGGGTGATCGAGGGGGAGGGCGATCTGGATATCGAGTTCCGCATTCGTTGGGCAGACCAGTATATTCACCACCTGCGTGTTGCTGCCCATGTGGTGCGTGATGAGAATAACCAGGCGATACGACTGTTGGGAGTCGGCTGGGATATCACGACCTTGCGCAAGCTGAATAGCACGCTGAGCGCACAGGCCGAATCGTTACGAGTGACGTTGCAAACCATCGGAGAGGCGGTAATCACGACCGACGCGATGGGGTTGGTGACATGGCAAAACCCCGTCGCCGAACAACTTACGGGATGGCTCTCGCAGGATGCCATTGGTCAGCCCTTGAGTCATGTCTTGCCACTCATCGATGAAAACACGCGGGAAATGGCCGTCAGTCCGATATCCACTTGCCTGGAGTTTGGCAACATCGTCGGACTGACCCGTCGCACGGTGCTGATCTCTCGTAATGGGCATGAGTACGGTATCGAGAACTCCGCCTCGCCCATTCTTGACCAGCAAGGTTCGATTCTGGGCGCAATGATTGTTTTTCACGATGTTACCGAACAACGTCGCATGGCGGCCGAGATGAAATACCTTGCCTCGCATGATGCGCTCACCGGCCTTTTGAATCGTACGGAATTTGAAACACGCCTGGGGCGTTTGATGAACCATGAAGGCGACGGTGACAGTGAGCATTCACTGCTCTTTTTGAACCTCGATCGATTCAAGCTGATCAACGATGCAGGGGGGCACGTGGCCGGAGATCAACTTCTGGTCAAAATAGCAAACCTGCTTTGCAGCATGCTGCGCCCTGGCGACACGCTGGCGCGTCTCGGTGGTGATGAGTTTGGAATCATCCTCGAACACCGTCGGGGTGATCAGGCAAGCCGAATAGCGCAACAGATCTGCTACCAGGTGGATGCGTACCGCTTTGTGTTCAACGATCAGCCATTTCGAATCGGGAGTAGTATTGGACTGGTACCGTTGGACAGGCGTTGGTCTGATACCTCATCAGCGATTCAAGCGGCAGATACCGCCTGCCATGCGGCAAAGGAGGCGGGGAAAAACCGTGTGCATATCTGGTTTGATAGCGATGAGGACATGCAATTGCGACAGGAGGATATGCAATGGGCGAGACGTCTGGAGCAGGCATTCGACGAAGATCATTTTGAACTCCATGCTCAGCACATCAAGCCGCTGACGCACGTAGGGCAAGGAATTCATGCCGAAATACTGATTCGCTTGAGAACCCCTGACGGGATTGTGATCCCGCCAGAGCTGTTTATGCCTGCGGCTGAGCGCTTTAACCTCGTGACGAGAATGGATCGTCGGGTTCTGGCACAGGCGCTCTCAACCCTGAGAAGCTTTCTTGATCACACTGCAGTCGAGCTGTTCTGCGTGAACCTCTCCGGGCAATCAGTGGGGGATCCGGAGTTTCATCAGGACGCACTGGCATTGTTGAAATCGTCAGGACGTCGTATATGTCAACGTTTGTGCCTTGAAATCACTGAAACTGCGGCGGTCAAGAATATGGCGAAGGCCGCAACGTTCATTGAACAGGTACGAGCGCTGGGCGTGCGAGTAGCACTCGATGATTTTGGTGCTGGTGCCTCCTCATTCGGATACCTGAAATCGTTACCAGTTGATTTTCTCAAAATTGATGGGCAATTCATTCAAAACATGATGAGCGACCCTTTGGATGATATTGCAGTAAAGTGCTTCATCGATGTGGCTAGAGTCATGGGGCTGAAAACCATTGCGGAATACGTGAGCAGTCCGGAAATCTTGCAGTGTGTACGGGCGATGGGTATTGACTATGCGCAAGGGTTTCTGATTCACGAGCCCGAGTCGGTAGGCAATCTTCCAGGAGGGGGAGTCGGAGAGGAGCGTGTCGGCGGCAGGGCAAGCTCAGATGAATACCACGGACAAGTGCTCGATCAAACTGATGTTCATTGATTCGCCGGCGTTTTCACCATGGAATAGGATGCTGGCACTCTGGATCTGATGGACCGATCAGGTGGTTCACCGGAGTCATTTTATCGACATCTCGCACGTTTCCGGTGGGCTACAGCTATAGTAGGGGCGACCCAACCATGCCGCTTGAAGCAGATCCTTGACATGACTGTTGTTGATGGAGTGCTCCCGTGAATCTGTCATCGCCCCCCAATGAGGGTCGCTATCTGGAAAAAACGGCATCCACGAGGTCTGCACTTCTCGAGCAGCTTCTCACCGCCAGCACAGTTATCAGCGTGCCCATTCTGGGAATTGTCCTGTACTCGGGGTTCCATGAGGGCCATAGCGCTATTATCCTGATACAAGGCATTGCCTTGTGCACGATCGTTCTACTGTCACGCGTGACACATTCCATCTCTCTTCAACACCGTGCCGTTGCCGTTCTAGGCCTGTTCAGCCTGGCTGCTGTATCAGATGTCTTTCGCGCAGGGCTTGAATCACCGACATTTGTCTTCCTCGCCGTCATTCCGGTTATGGTCAGTGCCATTGAAGGCATACGCACCGCGCTTGCAATGCTTGTCGCCTGTGTTGCGGTTCTCATGGCAGCAGCCTGGTTCACGATTGACAACGAAGCCGTTCTGCAAGCGGGTATCACTGGATACAGGTTCAAGCGCATTCCTCTGGGGAGATCAGATTTTCAGTGTGGCGGCCGCCTCAGGAGTCGGAATCCTTGTCGTCGGTTTGCTCCATCGCCATTACCTGGCTGCTATTACCATGCTGAACGAGCGTAATGAGGAACTGAGCCGATCGCAATGGCATTACGCCGAATCGGCGAACCTGGCCAAACTGGGATACGCCATGATGAATATGGACACGGGCAAACTTGTGGAATGCGACACCAGCTATGCCGATATGCATGGACGCACAGTGGCTGGTCTCATGGCCCTGGATACAATCAAGGAGATAGTCGAGGAGCTGATTCACGAGAATGATCGGGAAGCCGCGATGAAGGTCAGGCAACGCCTGTTGTCGAAGGAGTCTGTGGTCTGTGAGCTCCGATACTCCATGCCAGGCGGTGAAACTCGGTATCTGCGTAAAGCGTTCTCCGAAGCGAGCCTGTCCGGATCGTTCAATGGAGAGTATCTAGTCATTTGCCAGGATGTTACAGAGACTCGGCTCGCACAAAACAAGTTGTTTCAGGTTCAGAAAATGGATGCAATCGGCAATCTGACCGGTGGCATCGCCCACGACTTCAATAATCTGCTGGCCGTGGTTCTCGGCAATCTTGAATTACTGGATGAGAAGATCAGTGACACCGATCAGAAGACATTGATTCACGCCAGCATTCGGTCGGTGCTGAGCGGGTCTGAATTGACTCGCAATATGCTGAGCTTTGCGCAGCGCGCACCGCTGGCGCCGACGTTGATTGATCTGAACAATCTTACCCGTCATTTGAGTACCTGGATAGGACGCACACTCCCGTCACAAATCGAAGTGGAAACCTCTTTGCTGGCAGGTCTTTGGGTAACGGAATTGGACGCAAGCTCGGCTGAGAGTGTACTGCTGAATCTGATTCTCAACGCACGGGAGGCGATGCCGGCAGGTGGAAAACTCACGATAGAGACATGCAATGTACGCATCGATGAAGATTACCTCGGGCAGCTTGATGAGAATATCCCTCCCGGGCGCTATGTGTTGCTGGCTGTGAGTGACACGGGCATAGGGATTCCCCGTGAAAACCTGGAACAGATTTTCGAACCCTTTTACAGCACCAAGAAGGCGGATGTCGGCTCGGGGCTTGGACTCCCGATGTTGATGGGCTTCATGAAGCAATCAGGTGGCTTGGTTCGCGTCTATTCGGAAGTCGGTGTTGGAACCACGATCAAACTCTATTTTGTTGCTGCCAAGGACCAGGCGATCAAGAAGTCACCGAAATTGCCCAGTGCCGTAAAGTCCCCCGGTGAGGCGAGTGCGAGAATTCTACTCGTTGAAAACCACCCTGATGTTCTAGCCGTCTTCTATCAAATTCTGGTTGCAGCCGGCTATGATGTCATCACATCGATATCCGGGGATGATGCGTTCAGCCAGTTCGATCAGATGCCAACGATTGATCTGCTCCTGACCGACATTGTCATGCCCGGTGAATTGCTGGGAACCACATTGGCCAAAAAAATCAGGATCAAGAGGCCAGGCCTGCCCGTCGTGTACATGTCTGGGTACGCCAAGGAGGCCACTGTTCATGGCAGTGGACTACAGCCACATGACATTCGCCTGATGAAGCCCATCGGGCGTGAAGATTTGCTTCATGCACTCGAGAAAGCTTTGGCTGCAAAGTAGCAGAATGCAAAAGACCTCTCACAACTGTCGAAGGAGGATTGACGCGCGAAGCCAGATGCAATGAGAGCCAATGCATGGCAACCTCCATCAAAAGGGAACAGGTGCGAAAGTGCTGGACCTATTTCGCGAGTACGGCATACTGCTGATCTCGCTAGCTCAACGGCCATAGCCTGTGACAAATCTGCCTCTGAAATGCCGCTGCGGTGAAGTCACCGCGCTTGCCACGAATGTCAGTCCGTCAAGTGGTAATCGTGTGATCTGTTGCTGCTGTGATTGTCAGGCCTTTGCACGTTTTCTGGGCCGAGAGGACGAGGTGCTGGATGCTTTCGGTGGAACAGAACTCTTCCAGATGCCCCAGTCACAACTGACCATTCAGCAAGGGCATGACAAGCTGCAGTCCATGCGATTGACAGAAAAGGGTCTGCTTCGCTGGTACACGAGTTGTTGCAATACGGTGGTCGGCAATACGGTAAATGCAAAGATGCCGTTTGTCGGTGTCATCCACACATTCATCGACGAGGCGGACAGGGACAAGGTGCTTGGTCCTGTCAAGGCTGTGGTGCAAACGCAATACGCCAAGGGCGCTCCCGATTACCCGAAGCACTCGGCGAAATTTCCGCTTGGTGTCACGTTGCGGCTTGTCGGACAACTGCTGCTGTGGAAACTGCAGGGCAAGCAGAAGCCCAGCGCGTTCTTCAGCGATGACGGAAGGCCCGTGAGCAAACCTGTCATCGCGTCCGAATAGCCTGTCCGCGGTGTATGTCCATATCACTGAATGACGGGGATTGCAGCATTCAATGCAAACGGCTACCTGCAAACCATCAAGCCTGACTGGGTTCTGCTGTTCCCGGAACTGCCGGGGCAGCGGAATTGCCTGTCAGGCGTCTGGACTTTGGTAGAAAGGCGGTCAGGAATCCGAGCAACAGCAGCAATGAAAAATAGCTGAATACCTGCTGGATACCGATATGGTCAGCCAGCGCGCCCAGTGCGGCTGCGCCCAACGCTCCTATGCCGAAGGCAAAGCCGAATACGAATCCTGCCACCATGCCCACTTTCTGCGGCAACAATTCCTGGGCAAACACCACAATGGCGGAAAACGCCGAAGACAGAATCAGACCAACCAGTATGCTCAGTATCACGGTGGCCGTCAGGCCCACATGCGGCAGAATCAGCGCAAATGGCAGGGCACCGAGAATCGATACCCAGATGACTTTCAGATGACCCAGGCGATCGCCCACGGGTCCGCCGAAGAAGGTGCCGACGGCCACGGCACTGAGGAAGATGAACAGACAGGTTTGCGCTTCCCCGATTTCCAGACCGAATTTTTCGATCAGGAAGAAGTTGTAGTAACTCTTGAACGTTTCTATGTAGACGAATTTACTCAGCAACAAGGCGCCAATCACCGCGAAGGCGATGATCAGAGTCTCGCGTGGAAATTCCGAACGTATTTTCGCTACAGGTCCCATCGCCTTGAGCTTGCGTTGGTGGTTGGCGTACCAACGCGCCACCCAGACCAGCATGATGACGCCCAGGGCTGCCAACAGACCGAACCACAGGATGCTGGACTGGCCCATGGGTAATACCAGCAACACGACGGCCAGCGGGCCCAATGCGGTGCCTGTATTACCACCAACCTGAAAGGTGGATTGGGCAAAACCCAGTTTGCCGCCCGATGCCATGCGGGACACACGAGACGCCTCCGGGTGAAACAGGGCCGAGCCCATGCCCAGGACAGCTGCAGCTGCGAGTAACAGAGTGAATGAACTGGCAGTGGCGAGAAGTAGAACACCCGCTGCCACGATGACCAGTGAAACGGCCAATGTCAGCGGTTTTGGCCGCATGTCACCGTACAGTCCCATGACAGGCTGCAGGACGCAAGCTGTGATCTGCTGCGCCAGCGTAATCAGACCGAGCTGCAGATAGGTCAGATCGAAATTGTCCTTGAACAGCGGGTACAGGGCTGGAACCAGAAACTGGATCAGGTCGTTGATCAGGTGGGCGCCGGCGACCACGAGAATGATGGAATACGAGGTCGTGGTTTTCGTGTCTGAGAATCCGTTCATCGTCAATGCTCCGGAGTGTTGGGAGTTCGGTGCGACATCAACCGAGGATGCAATACCCGGAGGGCGCAATTATCGCTGCGTCCGGGAAAGGCGACCGACAAGCATACGCTTTATAGATGAACTATCAAGCCGAAAATGCGAATTTCGGAGAAGATAACTGATGTGAGCAGAGGCGCGATTGACTGGCTGCCATCAGCAAGCGCGGCCACGGTCGCAACGCGAACCATCGATCTACGGCAGCTGTCAGTCGAACGATGCGTCCTCGGGTTCGGAAGGCTCCACATGAATCAGCACATCGGACAACTCGGGTAAGCGAGTCATCAGTTCTTCCTTCACCTGATGGGCAATGTCATGCCCCTTGCGTACGCTCAGTTCACCATTGACCACCAGGTGAAGATCCACGAAGTGCTCCACGCCGCACTTGCGCACGAAACATTTTTCGGTGTCGATCACGCTGCTGTGATGTGCGGCAATTTCGCGTATTTCCTCGACCAGATCGTGATGAAACTGCTCGTCCATCAATTCTCCCAGTGCCGGCCGGAAAATCAGCCAGGCATTGATGATGATGACAACGGCAGCAACCAGCGCCGCCCAGTCATCGGCGGCTTCCCAGCCATCGCCCAACAGTACCGCCATGGCGATACCGATGAAGGCCGCCAGAGAAGTGATGGCATCGCTGCGATGATGCCAGGCGTCTGCCTTGAGCGTGGTGCTGCGGGTGGTGTCACCCTGGTGTGACACATGGCGGAAGGCGAGTTCCTTGATGACGATGACGGCTGCCAGCACGATCAGTGTCCAGGCGTGCGGGGTATCGTGTGGCGTGCGGATATGGTCGATGCTCTCGACCGCAATGACGGCGGCTGCTGTGACCAGCAAGGCGACGATGACAAAGGTGAGCAGAGCCTCGGCGCGGCCGTGACCGTAGGGGTGGTTGTCATCTGCAGGCCGCAGGGCAAAGCGCAGACCGAACAGCAATAACAGCGAGGAGACGGCATCGGTGGCCGATTCGATGGCATCGGCAACCAAAGCATAGGAGTTGCCGACAACACCAGCGATTCCCTTGACAACGGCCAGTGCCAGATTCAGCGCAATGCCCGCAGTGACGGTGCGCAGAGCGATGCGGCGAACAGTGTTGTCCTTGTTGTTATCCGGCATGGCCTGGCTGATCGGCGAGTTCATGCGGCAATGGTAAACGAAGCGAGAGGGCCAGTGTCATCCAGTATCACTCATTGTGTATCCGAACCCGTTTCCCAACGAGCCAGTTGCCAAAGGCGGTTTTCCAGCGGCATATCCAGTACGAAATGTGTGGGTATCAACCCGGTTTGCACAAGTACATCGGGAGCATGTTCAATCATCGCTGCGCACGCAGTGCTGAAAATCACGGTATTTCCCACAAGCAGCGTAAGGATATCTTCACGTATTTCCACAGGAATGCTGAGGGTATGTGTCGTGTTCTTCCGGTCACTCCCCGGCTGATCCTGCTCGGTGTCGCCATTGCAGTTTGCGCTGGAGCGTCGAAAGCCATCGTAGTGGCAGAGGAGGTTGCAAGCCCAGACAGTCGGACCACGGCAGGGCAGTTTGCCTATACACTAGCGTGGCGCGTCTGCGCGACGGCTACATGTCCACGCTGTGCCGTTTCCTGCCAACATCATCGACTGGGACTAGCGTCTTGAGCTTGCCAGACCCCAAAGAGACTTCATCTGCCGGATTCCTGTTCTGGTTGGGCAGTCCTGCGCTGCGCGCCGATCTCCGGCGGACCTTGCGACTTGGCTTGCCACTCATTGGCGCACAATTGCTGCAGATCGGCAACGGGCTGGTCGATGCCATCGTGGCCGGACGGATCGGACGCAGCGAGCTGGCAGCCGGCGGCATCGGCGGCAGCCTGTGGTTTGTGGTCTCTCTGTCGTGCATCGGATTGATGGCCGGTTTGTCGCCGACCTTGTCAGGATTGATCGGCCAGCGTCGTCGGGCATTTGTCGGCGCGGTGTTCCGACAGGGTCTATGGCTGGGACTGATTACCGGCGCTGTCGCTCTGGGACTGCTCTTGCTGATTGCCGGAAACGTTCACCGCTTTCCCTTTGAACCCGAGCTGCCGCCGCTGATTCGTGATTATCTGTTGGGAGCCTGCTGGAGTCTGCCGTTCTTTGCCATCGTGATGGCGTCGCGCAACGTTTGCGAGGCAACCAATGTGACACGTCCCGTGCTGTTGGTCACGGCCATGGGGCTGCTCATCAATGCCATCGGCAGTATGGGGTTGGGCCTCGGTCTGGCCGGCCTGCCGCAACTGGGTGTCTTCGGTATCGGTATCGCCACCACGATTGTCAACATCTGCATGGCTCTGATGTTGTTGCAACTGCTGCGTGGCAAGCGTTTTGCGCGTTTCGAATTGTTCGCACGCTTCGATCGTCCGCGCTGGGATCAGATAGGACCCATGCTGTCATTGTCCATCCCCATCTTTCTCGGCATGTTGTTCGAGGCAGGTCTGTTTGTGGCAACCTCGATACAGATGGGTACCATCGGCTTGCTGGAAGCCGGTGCGCATCAGATTGCCCTGAGTGCCTCGGCATTCTGTTTCATGCTGCCGCTGGGCATGTCCTTCGCCTTGACGGCGCGTATCGGTCGGGCGTCGGTGATGGGGCATGCCGCGCCGGTTCGACTGCGTGTGGCCAGTGGCATCATACTGACGCTGGGCATGGCATTGACCACAGCGTCGACCCTGATCCTGTTCCGCTATCAGATTGCCGGCATCTATACGGCCGACATCGAGTTGCAGCAATTCGCGGGTAGTCTGTTGTTGCTCGGGGCCATATTCCAGTTGTCCGATGGCGCTCAGATCATGCTCATCGGTGCCTTGCGCGGCCTGCACGATACGCGCGTACCGATGCTGATCAATGCCTTTTCCTACTGGGTCGTGGCATTCGGCTTTGGCGTTTTCTGTGCCCACGTACTGGATTTAGGGGCATTCGGCCTGTGGTATGGCCTGATAACCGGGTTGAGCGTAGCCTCCCTGCTACTGGGATTGCGTCTGCGCTACCAGCTGAAGCGCCTGTCGGCAAGACAGTCCTGATGGCGTCAGAAATTTGTCCGGGTCTTGGCAGTTCTGGCCTTCCTCACGGGCGAAAGTACTTGATGCAGGCAGGTCTGACTTCTTCCCAGCCCTCGTCGAACGCATTCACCAGGGCTGATGGCAGTGCACCGGCGGCACAGGCTTGCAGATTCTGCTCGAAATGTCGCATGGAACTGGCACCGATGATCAGTGCATGTGGCGTGCGTCTGTCGCTGCTTGCCGCCGAGTCGGTGGCAGGACCAGTCAATGCCGAATGGTGGCACAGCCAGCGAAGTGCGGCTGCGGCCGGTTCGATGTCTTCGGCCCGGCACTGCTCCGACAGGCGATTGATGACTTCGAAGTATTCCGGTTTCCAGTAACGACTCTGATAACCGGCAAAGTCGGCAAACCGGCCTCCGGGGGGTATCTCATCCACCGACTGATGCTTGCCCGAGAGCAGACCGCCTGCCAGTGGGTTATAGGCGTAGAAGGCTATCCCGTAGTTGCGCAGGCAGGGAAACAGCTCGCGTTCCACATCGCGCGTCAGTGCGTTGTACATGCCCTGATACACAGTGGGCATGATCCAGCCCTCGGCGCGGCAGATCTCGCTGATCTCGGCAACTTGCCAGGCAGCGTAGTTGCTCAGGCCGAAGCGCTGGAAACGACCCTTCTGGTGCAGATCCGCCACCGCCTGCAAAGTTTCACGGATGGGGACGTTCAGATCTGGTGAATGCAGATAGAAGAGATCCAGCGACTCCATGCGCAGGCGTTGCAGCGAGGTTTCCAGCTGACGCCGTACCGAACCGGCCGAGAGCCCGCCTTCTTCGGCAGGGTTGGCCTTGCCCGCCATATGAGTCCCTTGCAGAACACCCTGGGTATTGAGCTCGCCCAGCAAAGTCTCCGTACCGCCCTTGTTGTAGACATAAGCGGTGTCGAGTGCCGTGTGCCCCGCCTGTTGAAAGGCTGTGATCATGTCGGTTGCCGTGGCGGCATTGACCTGACCACTGAAGGTCATGGTGCCGAGAATGATGTCGAGGTCCTGGTCGGAGCCGGTTGCCTGATTGCCTGTCATGATCTGCCGGTGTGGGGTGTGGATACACCGCTAGTGTAAACCGGGGCTGAACAAGGTGCCATGGCACTTACCCGCTGGCAGTTTGCCGGTAGAATAGAGCACTGGCTTCCGTGAAATTTCAATCTACGTCGAGGAATGACTTCATGAGTAATGCAAAGACCGCGCTGGTAACCGGCTCAACCAGCGGAATCGGGCTCGGTATTGCCGAGGCACTGGCTGCCAAGGGCATGAATATCGTATTGAATGGTCTGGAGTCGGCTGATGAAGTGCAGGAGTTGTGCACTCGTCTGGAAGGTATCTCCGGTGGCAAGGTCATCTACAGTTCGGCCAATCTCATGGATCCTGCGGCAGTTCGTGGCATGCTGGATGCAGCTGCCTCGGCCTTCGGGGGGGTGGACATTCTGGTCAACAACGCAGGCATGCAATTCGTCTCGCCCGTCGAGGATTTCCCGGATGACAAATGGGAAGCCATCATGTCCCTGAATCTCTCCGCGGCCTTCTATACCGCCAAGGGGGTAGTGCCTCACATGAAACAACAGCAGTGGGGCAGAATCGTCAATATTGCCTCGGCTCACGGGCTGGTGGCCTCGCCTTTCAAGTCGGCTTATGTTGCCGCCAAGCATGGGCTGCTCGGTCTGACCAAGACACTGGCACTGGAACTGGCCGAACAGGGTGTCACCGTCAATGCCATCTGCCCCGGATACGTCTGGACGCCGCTGGTGGAAAAGCAGATTCCGGCAACGGCGGAGGCTCGTGGCATGACGGAAGAGCAGGTCATCAACGAAGTCATGCTGGCCGCTCAGCCGAACAAGAAATTTGCCACCATCGAACAGATCGCGGCCCTGGCCGTGTACCTGTGTTCCGATGATGCCACCGGAATCACCGGTGCCAGCCTGCCTGTCGATGGCGGCTGGACAGCCCACTAGGCGCTGCGGGTGCTGCAGACGGGACAGGGCATGACGACCGAACTCACGGTTCTGGCACTGGCTGCACTGTTGCAGACCGTGCAGTTCGTGCTCATGGCGGTGCCGGTCAACCTGGAAGTGGGAACCTCGAAGACATTGTCTCCGCGGGATGCAGATCGTCTGGGCGGGGCGCTGATCGACCAGGTCAGCACGCGCACGGCTCGTCTGGTCAGAGCCCTGAACAACCATTTCGAGGCCCTGATACTGTTCACCATCGCCGTGCTGGTGGTCAGCCTGTCGGGTCAGTCCAGCACCTTCACGGAAATCTGTGCCTGGCTGTATCTGGCCGCTCGGGTCGTGTACATCCCTGCCTACGCCTATGGCTGGGTGCCCGGGCGCTCGATTGTCTGGAGTGTCTCTTTCGGCGCCACGGTCGCAATGCTGGTGGCGGCACTGATCTGATCGCATGCCTGCCGGGGATACCCCGGCAGGCGGTGTCGAACGAGAATCGCGTTCGCCTATTTCTTCAACAGGGACTTCAGATCGGCAAAGGGGTTGTGTGTCGCGGTCTCGCCCTGATCCTCGCGCCCATAGGTCACCTGTTCGACATAGCGCTGGTGTTCATTGTCGTGGCAGTAGACACATAACAGCTCCCAGTTACTGCCATCATTCGGGTTGTTGTCATGATCATGATCCCGGTGATGTACGGTCAGTTCCTGCAGGTTGGCCTGGGTGAATTCGCGCATGCAGCGACCGCAGATCCAGGGGTAGAGTTTCAGGGCTCGCTGACGGTAGCCGTTCTCGCGGCTGGCGTAGTCGGCACGAGCGCTGGCAACGAGGCGATCGAGCTTGGCGGTATCGGGCTTTTTCATGGGTGTCTGGCGGTGCGTCTGCAGCTTTCAGTGTCGTCGGCATCATACCTCTGCCATGCAAGGGTTTACCAGTGCACCGGCAGGGCAGGCTTGGCAGTATTTTTCCTGCAACTTGTTTACAGTGGCGGTATGGACCGGTTCCCTACACCCTCAGGCACACAGCAATTCGAACTGGTCATCAAGCGCTCGCGTTTCATTACCCGGGTAGGACATGTCGTGGGCAAGGACGCCGCCCGCCAGTTCATCGCGCAGTGCCGTCTCGACATGCCGGATGCCAATCATCATTGCTGGGCCATGGTGGCGGGGGTCCCCGAGGATATCTGGCTGCAGGACCAGAGTGATGACGGAGAGCCGAAAGGCACAGCCGGCAAACCGATACTCAATGTACTGCAGCATTCCGGTCTGGGTCATGTGGTGGTGGTCGTCACCCGCTATTTCGGGGGTGTCAAACTGGGTGCCGGCGGCCTGGTCCGAGCCTACAGCCAGTCGGCCTCGGAGGCATTGCTGGCGGTCGAAGTGCAAGATAGTTTCATTCGTGAACGTCTCCGTGTGGAACTCTCCTATGACTTGCTGGACACACTGGAACACTGGCTGCGCGGCACCGATATTCTGGTGGACGAGCGTCAGTTCGATGCCAGCGTGCATCTGACACTGCTGGTGCCGTCACAGGAGATGACGATATTGCAGGAAAAATTGCTGGAACTGGGAGCTGGTCGCATTGTCACTGAGTGACTGCTGTGCGTCACACTCGGAACTATCTGGTTGTCGATGCTGACTGATGAGTGTCGTGACCTGGGTTCAAGACTCTGCAATCGGCGAGCTTTGCTCTTGGCTGAAACTGCAATGCGGTGATAAGCTGCGCCCTTCAGATGTACCAATTGCCAGTACAAGGACTTCATGTCGATTCCATCCCGACCGGTGCAGGACAGCCGACTCCTCTCACCGCACGCATCGACCCAGTCAGAGAGCCGCAAGCGATCTGCTCTGGGCAACTCTGCCCGGCCTCATGAACTGTCGGATCTGCCGCACAATGTCTCCTTTCTGCAGACACGTCGGCGGCTCATGTTCGTTATCGAGGCGCTGACGGTTGGTGGTGCGGAGCATATGGTGGTCGATCTGGCCAACGAATTCGTGGAACGTGGCGATTCGGTTCATGTCGTCTGTCTCAGTGCTCTGGGAGAACTCACGGCTCAGCTCTCGCCCGACGTCACTCTGCACTTGCTGAACAAGAAGCGCGGCGTCGATTACCGTATTCCGCGCCGCCTGCGGGCATTGGTACTGAAACATCGTATACAGGTTGTCAATTCCCATCTGTGGACGGCCAATCTCTGGACGCGTCTTGCGCTGGTCAAGAGTGGCGTGCCCGTGGTGATCACCGAGCACAATCGTGACGTCTGGAAGCGCTTGCACAATCGAATCGTCGATCGGGCCCTGAGCCGTGTGACAGCTCGCATGATTGCAGTGTCGCAGGACACCGCCAATTTCTATGCCAATGACGTCGGGATTGACAAGGCGTTGATTTGCGTCGTCAACAACGGCGTCAATACCGCTGTCTATGCCAACGGCAACGGTAACGGTCTGCGCAGGCAGCTGGCGTCCCACGGGGAGTTTCTGATTGGGACTGTCGGACGACTGGCCAAGGCGAAGAATCACCTCAGACTGGTCGAAGCGACAGCCATCCTGCACCGCTTGCAGTTGCCAGTACGTGTCGTCATCGTCGGTGAAGGGCCGGAGCGTCAATCCACGGAAGACAGGATTGCAGAGCTCGGCCTGCGCGACGTCGTGACGTTGCTGGGAGAGCGTGATGACATCCCTGACTTGCTCGCAGCCTTTGATGTCTTTGTTCTGTCCAGTGACCGGGAAGGACATCCCCTGTCTGCACTGGAAGCACAGGCCGCTGGAACACCGGCAGTGCTGACGGATGCTGGTGGCAGTGCCGATGCCGTGTCGCGCAGTGAGCAGGGCGCCGGCGGCATTCTGGTGGAGAGAACCGCGGAGGCACTGGCAAATTGTCTGGCCGAGCTGGTGGCCGATCCGCAGCGGCTGGCACAGATGTCCGCCTTCGCGCAGTCCCATGCGGCTCGGTATTTCGACAAGTCATTGATGATCGATCGTTACAGCGAGATTTTCGACAAGGTCCAGCGCAGCGCCGTCATTTCCTGAGTTGCCGGTCTTTCTACACAGGCCCCTGTCACATCGAGCCGCTTCGTTGCATCACATCAGTGCAGACGCCTGATGTGTTCGAATTTCGCCGACCCTGACAGACGATAGAATCGCGCCAACTCCTGATTCAATCCGGTTTGATCGGCCGGGCGCGGGAAAGCCTGCGTCAACCATTCACAGTAGCTTGCCGCGCAATCACTGGCAGCCTTGTAACGCTGGTACAGTTCCGAATGCACCGGTGCGGTAAAGCGCGCATTGTCGAACAGCTGTCTGTGCAATCGATTGCGGCTGTCGTCATCGGGATTGCAGGCCATCAGCAACAGGTACTTGTCGACCTCTGCCTGCAATTCCAGATCCAGTGCTCTCAACTGTCGATCATGGTGTGCATGCCACAGCAGGCATACTGCATGGCTGACACCCTCGACTACGGTGCAGAGACTGTCGATGATATGTTGCTCATAGGTATGTAGCCGACCATGGCAATCGGTTCTGCTGTTCTCGCTGGCTATATCCAGCACGTCATGATCCAGATAGACGGTAAACTCCAGTGTGTCACCGCTCTGGCAGATGAAAACCGTTTCCTCGATGTCCATGGAGTGGTCATGGGACTCTTGCCCGCCGTCCTGACGAACCGAGCCCGCCAGGTTTCTGGCCAGCAGGGCATCGTGTGATACGAACTGCTTCACCTGGTAGGGCAGGGCCAGATCGTATTGCCTCTGAAGGCTTGTCTGAAGATTTTCAACCAGCATGTGACGCCGTCTCGTGATGGTCTGATTGCAGATCAATGCAAGGGTCTGGAGTGGTCGCTGTCGATGCTCTCTTCGAGAAAAACGCCTTGTTGGCGAAGTTGTCGAGCCAATGCCGGGTGATGACTGATTTCCCATTCATCCACCAGTTGCAGCAGATCCTTCTCCGAGCGGGCACGAGTTGGAACTTCCGAGATGACAACGACATAGTCACTGAAATCGCTGGCCAGGGATTCAAAGATGCCCTGCAGAGCACGATCCCTGCTGGACTGGCTGGATTCTCCTGCCAGCGTGCCGTAGGCAGCTTCTCCCATGGACATGTAATAGCGTACGTCGATGGGTTTGCGATCGAGAGCGCCGGAAAACAGACCGGCTACGACAATGGCAACATCACCCAGGCGTTGCAGTTGCAGGCGACGTTCATGCTTGGTGGGTGACTCCAGGGCCATGCGATAGTATTCGGCCAGTGGTGTCAGGGTTGCGCCTGTCCCGTTATCATCGAGAAAATGCCTGGTCTTCGAATAGTTGCAAAGCAGTTGTGTCAGATACCACAGGGCATCGTCGTTGCCATCCAGCTTGTTGCGTTCTGCAGCATCTTCGATTCGCTCACGGAAGAAATCCTGCAATGAGCTGCTGGGTTGAATGAGACGGTCGTCGGACGTCGTGATCATGGTCTTATCCTCGATCTTTTCAACTACTGCTGTAATGCTAGCGACCTTTGTGCCAGACACTTGATCTGACGGAAAGATCCTCTGCCTGTCCTGATGTATAGCATCTGCAGAGTTTTACGGTTGTTAGCAAAGCAGGGGCGTGAGTGCCAGAAAGGTGGTGGCCAAATCGTCGCAAGGTGGTCCGATTCCTGAAAACAGTGGCAGGCTTGCAGAAGAAATCAGGCCTCCAGAGGGTTTTTTCTGTAACGGTAATGAAGCGCTAAAGTGTCAGTAAACAGGGTTTTCTGCCGATTCTGAATCAGGTAGAAGCGGTCTTTGGAATACACGGAATGGGAAAGTTGGGTTTGGCCTTGCGCATACAGTTCGTGTTGCTGGCCTGTACGATCGTGGTGCTGTTGCTGCTGGGTGTTCAGGTCAATACCGCACGCAAGGCAAACACCGGCACGATCGATGAGCTGACTCTGATTCAGACGCGCCAGCTGGCTCTGCGCGATATCCAGATGGGTGCGGAGCGGCTGATACGCAGTTGGAAGAGTGTATTGCTCAGCAGTGATGAGGCCGAAGCTCAGCGGTTTCGCAGTGCGCTCCAGAAGAACAGAGACTCCATTCTCGCTCATGCACGGTATCTGCAGGGGCTGGGGCACGCGACAGGCGGCGGCGGCAAACTGCAGGGGTTTCTCGATTCGGCAAGCGAGCTGATGGAACACTATGAAAACGCCATGCGGGATTTCCTGCCGGGCGACAGCGATTCGATTGGCTTGCAAAGTGGCGTGGATATCATCGAAGAGCGCACGATGGAAATGATCGATACCCTGGTTCAAGATCAGGCTCTGCGAATGCAGACGCTGCTGGAGGGGCAGGAGCAGAGCGTGCAGCGTCAGGATCGCCAGTTTGCCTGGTCGGCCGTGGCCATCCTGTTCTGTGTCGCCATCGTGTTTGGAGTATTCATACGCTGGCATGTGACCAGGCCGCTGGAACGCCTGGTGGATGCAGCCCTGCGGTTGAGCGAGGATGAAACCACAGTCACCATTCGGCATGTCTCGCGTTCGGATGAACTGGGGGCCCTGGCCAGAGCACTGCAGGTCTTCAAGCGCAATCGCATCTCGGAGCTGGCGCTCATTCGTGCCGCAGAATTGAGTACCGAGGAGCGGGAACAGCAGATCAAGCAGGATGTGGAGCACCGCCGCGATGCCGAATATGCCGAACTGCGCGAAAGTGAGAGACATCAGGCGATTCAACGGGCCGAAGAATCTGCGGCCAGTGAACAGTTGCTGCAGGCTCGAATCGATCGACTGTCAATGGGTGTCAGTGCGGCGGCAGCCGGTGACCTGAGCTATCTGGAAAAGAACCCCTGCGAGAACCTGCACCTGAATGATGCACTGGCGCACATGACCAGAGATCTGGAGAGTCTCTTTGCACAGTTCGGCCGAGACTTCGGCAAGATCAGGACGGATGCGCAGAAGGTGAACCATTCGGCCGTGCAGCTCGAAGAACTCGGCCAGTTCATTGATGAGAGTGCGCAGTTGAACGGTGATCAGACGCAAAGGGTTCTCCAGGGGGCGCAGACTGTTCGAGACGTACTACTGGCGGTGGCTGATCGAGTCGACCAGATGGAAACGGGTATCCGTGGGATATCCGATAACGCCTCACAGGCTTCATCGGTCGCGTCTCAGGCAGTTGAGCTTGCCAGGAGTACAGGAGGCACCATGCGCACGCTGTCCGAGTCATCGCAGGATATCGGCAAGGTCATCAAGCTGATCACATCGGTTGCCGAGCAGACCAATCTGCTGGCTCTCAATGCCACGATCGAAGCGGCGCGCGCTGGTGATGCGGGAAAGGGTTTTGCCGTTGTCGCCAATGAAGTCAAGGAGCTGGCCAAGGAGACCAACAAGGCAACCGATGAAATCGAGGTTCGTATTGCGGCCATCCGCAACGATACCGATGATGCCGTAGAGGCCATTGCCAGTATCAATCAGATCGTCTCGCAGATCGATGGACTGCAGACCAGCATCTCCGAGTCGGTGCTGGTTCAATCCGATACTGCCAGAGGCATTACCAAGCTGGTTGGGGATGCCACGGGTGACAACAAGAACGTCCGGTCCATTCTGGCGGAGGTCATCGAGCGACAGCAGAGCAATCAGGAGGCCGCCGCCCGGGTGCGGCATTCATCGGAGGAACTGCGCAACAGCGCCGAAGGCAATGTCGAAATGACCGCGCGCTACCGGATCTAGCCTCATCGAGGCGAGAAAACGACCCTGGATACAGCATCCGCCATCCACTTCCTGGCAGACGCCAGTCTGGCTGCCAGTTCGACGGTCATGCTGCGAGTTGCAGTAATCATTCATCCCCTGCATGCGTCATACCACGCTAGTCGTGGCGTGAAGCCACGGTTTTCAGGGTCGAGAATCCGTACAGTGCTTCAAACCCCTTCTCGCGGCCATGTCCCGACAGGCCCGTACCGCCGAAGGGCAGCTCGACACCGCCTCCGGCGCCATAGTTGTTGATGAATACCTGCCCGGCTCGCAGCCGTCTGGCCAGACGCATCTGTCGTGCGCCATCCCGACTCCAGACAGAGGCCACCAGGCCATAGGGCGTACCATTGGCAATGGCGACAGCGTGATCTTCATCGTCGAATGGCAGGATCAGCTGAACCGGTCCGAAGATTTCCTCCTGGGCCAGCACATGCTCGGGCGCAGCACCGGCGAGTAGTACCGGGGCAAGATAGAAGCCGCCTGCCGGTGCCTCGTCGACGATACGCCCGCGGGCAGCAACTTCCAGGTCTTGCCCCTGGTCCAGGCAGGCGCTGACCATATCGTGTTGTCGGGCTGATATCAGTGGTCCCAGAGACAGGTCCTGCATGGCCGGTCCGACCTGCAGTTGTCGATACTGCCGGGCCATTCGCTCCAGCAGTTCATCATGGATGTCACGTTGCACCAGAATGCGCGATGAGGCCGAGCAGGTCTGGCCGGCATTCTGGATACCGGCATTGACCAGGAAGGGGAGGGCTGCATCCAGATCGGCATCGGCAAACACCAGTTGTGCCGATTTGCCACCCAGCTCCAGCGTCACGGGTACGACATGACGCGCGGCACTGGCCTGGACAAGCCTGCCGGTGGCAAGAGAACCGGTAAAGGACAGGTGCTGGACACCTGCATGCTCTCCGAGGGCGGCACCGGCCTCCGTGCCGAGCCCGGGGATCACATTCAGCGCACCGGCAGGCAGGCCGGCTTCCCGCGCCATGTCGGCAAAGGCAAGTGCCGTCAGGCAGGCTTCCTCGGCGGGTTTGAGCACGGCAGCGTTTCCCATGGCCAGGGCCGCGCCCACCGAGCGGCCGATGATCTGCATGGGATAGTTCCAGGGAATGATGTGGCCGGTAACGCCATGCGGTTCACGCAGGGTGTACACGGTGTAGCCGTCCAGATAGGGAATGGTGCTGCCATGGATCTTGTCCGCGGCACCTCCGTAGAATTCCATGTAGCGCGCAAGGGCCAGGGCATCGGCTCTGGCCTGGCTCAGTGGCTTGCCTACGTCAAGCGATTCAAGTCGCGCCAGAGTTTCGCTGTTCTCCAGCACTCGCTGCCCGATACGTGCCAGTATACGGCCTCGTTCCGGCGCGCTCATGCGTCCCCAGTCTCCCTGCAGAGCGGCTTCAGCTGCGGCGACGGCCTGGTCGACGTCGGATTGGCCACCGCGTGCTATTTCGCAGATCGGCAGACCGGTGGATGGATCCGACAGTGCCAGGTATTGCGCATCGGCAGGCTTCACCCAGTCATTGCCGATGAAACAGAGTGACGGATCGAACCAGAGGTCGTCAGGCATCATGGGCGTCACTCCTTGCGGTCACGGTTCAGCGGCGGGATTGCCAGTGGCGAATGAAACTGTCGATGAGCAGATCGACGATCTGACTGTCGGCGTCCGTTGACTCGAGGTGAAATTGCGATGACAGCCTCAATGCGGCTGTACCATGCACGCCCGACCACAATGCCAGCGCACCCTGGCGGACTTCATTCTCGGGGGCGTTTGGTCGCAACTGATGCAGCTGCTGGCTGAGCAGCTCGAACATGGTGCGGATCTGGTCACCGAGACCCGGTGGTGGCTTGTCCGGGTGCTGGATACTGCGGGTGAACATCAGATCGAACTGATGCGTGTGCTCGCGGGCAAACTGCAGATAGGCCTGACCCATGGAGCGGATGGCGTCAGCCGGGTTGCTGCTGCTCTGCTGCGCAGCGGCACAACGCTCATGCAGCGCGCGCAATCCGATCTGGTTGACGTGCAGAAAGATATCCTGCAGGTTGATGAATACCGAATACAGCATGCCCGGCGTATAGCCCACGGCAGTGGCTATCTGTCTCGCTGTGACCTTCTCGACGCCTCTCTGCCTGACGAGGTTCAGAGCCGCCTCGATGATCATTTCCTGCAATTGCTCGCGGCTGTGGTCGCTACGTCGGCCCATGATTGCATTGCATGATGTTTGACAAGGTACCGTCGATTATAGCGAGCGATGGCCGCAAGACAGCCCGCGATCGGAAAATAGAGGAGAAAGGCAGCTTGCGTATACCCGGATGAGCGCCAGTCTTGCGCATGGACTGGCGGGGCACGTGGTAATTGGTGCCTGCAGGGCGGGGACGGAGCGCAGCCTGACCGACGGTGAACTCCGGTTGTGGGTTGATGCCTCGGCGAGGCTTGTTCAGCCTGGCTGGTGCAATACGGACAGGTGCGGAAACGGAATGATCAGCTTGGCTCGGGTACAGGCATCGACGCAGGCACTCTGAATGGTCCGCTCGATCTTGCGATAGGACTTCGCGGCACGGCTGTCACAGGTGACGAAGATCCAGTAGTCCAGGGAGGAATCGTTGGCCAGTTTCAGTTCGACTCTTACATCCTTGATGAAGCTGGCCAGGTCGGTCTGCGAGAGTTGTTCTCTGACGGCATCGCGTAGCAGTTTGGGCACCTGAGTCAGACTGATGTCCTGGTGCCGGTAGTCAACGCCGAAGCTGCTGGTGACACCGAAGGTATCGCCGCGCGACAGATTGGTCATGGTTGCGCGATAGAAGTCCACGGCAGGCATGCTCACCAGCTGGCCGCCGCGGTGCTTGAGCACTACCGTATCGGGATTCTGGTCGATCACTTCCATCGGGCTGTGGTCTTCCAGCAGTACGGTATCGCCGCGCGAGCTCGGAAACCAGGGATCCTTGCCGGATGGGCGGGATGTCGTGTCGTGAAACTCGGCCAGCGGAATTCGCAGGACACCGTGCAATTCCGGATTGCGCAACACGGTGTACATGTTGATGGATTCGACGCGCCACGGCAGTCCACGATACATGATGCGTTCCGATTCGCGCATGGGGCCGATATTCAGCAGCAAACGGGCTTCGGAGAGGTAGCGTGGCAGAAGATTGCGGATGCCCAGGGCCAGGCCCACGATCAGAAGTATGAGCAGTCCCAGCAGCAGCACGTCGCCTCGCTGGTAGAATACGACGAAAACGGCAATCAGTATGAGTATGAAGGTCAGCGCCTGCACGCTGTAGGCAGCAAGCCGATAACGGGTACGGCTCTCCGGCGTGGCCTTGTCGACCAGTGCGGAGCGGTAACCGCGCATCAGGAAGCGCACGCCGAAGTACACGATGGACGCTGCGAGGATGGCCAACAGAAGGGTCAGGCCTCGACCGGTCAGGAAATCCTGCAGTGATTCTGCAAGAGTCTGAACCAGAGACTTGTCGCCTTGCAGGTCGGCGATCTGGAAGCGCGCGATCTCGATGTCACTGCGGGCATCGTCGAGCCTGCCTTGCCACAGCTTGACCAGTCGGTCCAGTGAGTCCGCCAGCGCTCCCTCCTGCGCTCGATCTGCCAGAGGGGCGAGATTATCCAGAGCCTGTGTGGCGGCTGCCTGTTCTTGCTGACGCAGCGCAATCCTGTCGTTGAGTTCCTTGATCTTGCGGGGCTTTTCGGTCAGGTCCTTGAGGCTGTCGATGACTGGCTGTGCAATCAGGGCAATGTCTTCACGCCAGTTGCTGTCGGGTTCTTCCGTCGCGGGTGCAAACAGACTGTTGTCGACGCCGCCGATGGCAATGGTCTCCAGGGTGTCCCGCAATTGCTGAATATCTTCACTCAGCTCCTCTGCCTGGGCTCGCAGATCTTCCTGATCCTGCTCGTTGGCAGTCTGGATGGCCTCCCCCAGACTGCTGCGCTCATCGATTTTCTGACTGAGCACGCTCTGCACATACGCCAACCTCTCCAGAGTCGCTGCCGGGTTCTGCACGCTGCCCTCCTCGGCAGGGGCTGTCGAGGTCTCCGAGGCAGCTGTTTCCGGCTGCTGCGCACGCACTGCAGGCAACAGCTGTGTTGCCAGCAGAGTGAACAGCAGGATCAGGCGGGGTAGTGCCGACAGCGCTCTGTTCATGGGGTCAACCGTTGCTCAGCGTGACGTGTTGATGGTTCATCAATCCCGGATTGCTCAGTCCCGGACGTAGATGGGGAAGGCGGTATTGATGCCACCGCGACTGGACGTGTAGCCCTGCACCGCAAACCCGAGCCCGGATGGACCTTCGAAGGGCTGTGCTCGCGGATCATCACTGTTCCGGTAGGCATTGAGAACAGCCTGCAATACTTCATCGCGTGTCAGTGAGTCGGGAAAGAAGCTGGAAAATTTCCCCTTCCATTGCTGACCGTCACGAATCTCGATGTTGGCGGTGTAGACGCCGGCGCTGTTGGGGCGATCGCGAATGGATTTGACTCTGGCTCCTGAGGGGTCCTGGCCACCGGGGCGGGCGTGGAAGCCGACGGGTTTGCCGCTGCGGTTGATCTCTCCGGCGAAGATGTGCCACTGGTTGACATTGGGCTCGGTGTCGGTCCACTTCGGATAGTCCGGTTCACTCAGAGCCTCGCCTTGATGCGAGCCGGAACGGTTGCTGCTGCTGTCAACGGGAACGCTGGTGGTAGCAGGTGCACTGCCACCGCGTGACAGGGCGTGCAGATCAATGCCGAACTGGTCCAGATTGACACCCAGTGCCAGTAGTATGATGGCGGCGATGGGAATGTAGCGTTTGTACTTGTTCACGATTGGTTGTCCGGTGAAGTTGTCGGTAAGCTAGTCTATAAAGGTTAACAAGTCGACCTTTCGCTGGCTTGCGTTGATGGAATCTGGTCCAATTGGGAACGGTCACGGGCGAACACAGAGAAAACATGCTTAGGTGCCTGAAAACATTGTTCATTGCCTTGTTCGCTGTGAGTCAGGTGATGCCTTCCGGTCGGGTGGCGCTGGCCGATGCGCCGGTACCTGCATTGTCCGGGAGCTCCGCAACGTCAGGCCTGCTGCTGGCACAGTATGAACGGGGAGCCTATGGACGCTCGGTGGCCAATACGGACGCCTCGGTGGATCTCGAACCACCGCTGATCGAGCATGATGTCGTGGCCGAGGCTGAAGCGGACATTCGGCAGACCTTCGTGGCAACGGTGGTGGATGATCAGGATCTGGACAGTGTGATCTTCTATTATCGCTACGCCGGTGAAACCAGTTTCTCACGGTATGTGATGATGCAGGTGTCCTACTCGTCTACCTACATTGCGCAGATTCCGACAGATCCGAACGGCACGCGGGCCATCGAATACTATATTCAGGCACGTGATACCAGCGGCAACCGAACAGTAAGAGGTTACACATTCAGTCCGTTGGTGCGAAATATAGTGCTACCTCCGGCCGAAGAACCCGTGATTCAGGCTCAGGCCGATGCCAGCGCTGACGCGGCAGCCCGGGAGGGGGCAGGCATCTCCAGGGTCGTGTATATCGTGGGGGGAGTACTCATACTGGGTCTGATTGCCAGTGCGGCCAGTTCGTCCGGGGGATCGGGAGGCGGCGGCTGCAGCGACGATGGCTGCCGATTGTCGCTTACCATTGATCAGCCATTCTAGAGGCCATCCACATGGGCCGACCGACACGCCAGCAGACAATGACGACAGACGCACAAGCGCGCGCAAGCCATCATGAGCTACGCACCGCGGCAGGCACACAACGACGAACCGTCGGCATGGGCCGCTGTGCCTGCCTGTTGTTGCCTCTGAGCCTGCTGACGGCTTGCGACTCGGCTTCCTCTGGTGGGCAGCTGCAGGTCAACGAGCCGGCCGGACTCGAGTTGTACCGACCCGGTTTCCTGCAGAGCAGGAAGATCGATGACACCCGCGTGGAGGCTCGTGTCCGTGTCGATGTCGGTGATGTCGAATACCCGGTCGTGCAGCTTGCTTCCCCGGCTGGCGATACCAGCTGGCGAGGCGAGGTCCAGGTGCCACAGGGCA
Organism: Granulosicoccus sp. 3-233; assembly: GCF_052681095.1. Classification (NCBI taxonomy): domain Bacteria; kingdom Pseudomonadati; phylum Pseudomonadota; class Gammaproteobacteria; order Chromatiales; family Granulosicoccaceae; genus Granulosicoccus; species Granulosicoccus sp. 3-233. Next base: position 44,789 of record NZ_JBQYLE010000011.1, on the reverse strand, counting down.
GTGATGTGACACTGACGGTCGATTGGGTAGAGACTGGCGTCGAGGATCTGCCGGCCGAACTGGGTGGTGAACTGCTGTTGGCCAATTACAGTGTCGATATCAGCGGCATCAATTCCAACCGGGCAGTTGATGTTGACATCAGCGAGTACGTGATCGAGTCCACCGAGGAAGACCCCAGGCCGGAGCTTGACCTGGATGGCGATGGCTTCGGCAATCTGCGCGAACGCCTGGAAGGGACCGGCCCCAACGATGCCGACCAGATACCACCCGAAGTAGTGATTGCCTACCACCCCAGAGCACCGAGAATCGATGGCAGCTACGATTCCATCTGGAACAATGCCCAGTTTGTGGATGAGGCGGACAACGACCTGTTCATCAATCAGGTGCTGATCGACAAAGGGGTGGTGCAGCCGGGGGAGGATCGCCGCTATCGCTGGGGTGCAATGCACGACGGCGAGTTTCTGTACCTGATGGTGTTCGGGGAAAAATTCGGCGAGCAGACGCCCTTCGGCGATTCCGATCTGGCCTACGAGGATGATGCCATCGATATCTTCTGGGACGGCAACAACAGCAAGGGCGCCAGTTACGATGGCGTGGATGATTACCATGCCATCATTCCTCTGCTGACATCCCAGGGCGCAGCCAATGCCACTGGACGTGCTGATACCCGGCTGGATTCGGGCGATCGTTCCATTCCGGTTGATGTCTCGATGTTCGAGTTTGCGGTATGTCTGTGCAATGCACCTGAGCAGCAGCAGGTCTATGAAGTGAAACTGGATCTGCAGGCAGCGAACATACCGGTGGATGAACCCTTCGGGCTGGATATCCAGCTTAACAATGACGTTGACGGTGGTGACAGGGATGCAAAATGGGCCTGGCACAATGATTCGGGGCAGGATGACACCTGGCGCTTTCCCGTTCGCATGGGGACGGCACGACTCGAGCCGGCACCGTAGCGGGTAGCGGAACAGATACGTGATGGACTAGAGCGGCAATTGTCGTCTCTACCGACATCATCTCGACTGCCTGCGAGCCTGCTGGCCGCTTATGCCAGTCTGGCTTTTCCGCTGGCTGCGGCCTTCATTGCGTTGCAGGTCATCATACCCACCTTCTATGCCGAGTCCACATCACTGAGTCTTGGCGCCATTGGCGGTCTGCTGTTGCTGGCCCGATTGGCAGATACTGTCACCGATCCACTGGTCGGTTACTGGTCCGATCGTAGTAGCAGTCGATATGGCCGACGCAAGGTTTTCGTGGTGGCTGCAGCACCCATGGTTGCAATATCAGTCTGGTTTCTGTTCATGCCGCCTGGTGATGCATCGGGCACGTATCTGCTGGGCTGGACGGTTGCCATCTACGTGGCGGGCACACTGTCCATCGTGCCAGGCAGTGCCTGGGCGGCAGAGTTGTCGGACGATTACAATCAGCGCAGCGTCATCGCCGGCTCACGAGTGGCTTTCGGCCTGAGCGGTACGCTGGCGGCCTTGCTGATTGTTGCCTTGTTCAGCAGCGAGAATTCGCAGAACCTGGCCGGAGCATTGCGAGCCATTACCTGGCTGGTCCTGATCACGTTGCTGGCAACGACCGCGTGGGCCGCCTGGCGAGTGCCGGATGTGGCGCAGACCCGGCTGCCGGGACAATCGCTGCAGGCTGCCTGGCAACTGATGCTGCGACCGAACCCCTTTCGGCAATTATTGCTGAGTTTTCTGCTCAACGCGGTTGCCAACGCCATCCCTGCCACCCTGTTTCTGCTGTATGTCACGCACGTGCTGGCGGTGCCTGCGCAGGCAGGTATCTTTCTGTTTGTGTATTTCGTGGCCGCAGCCGTCGCTGTGCCCTTCTGGCTGGCAGTCTCGAAACGTCTGGGCAAGCACCGCACCTGGTCTATCGCGATGATCCTGGCCTGCCTGTTCTTCGTCTGGACACCGTTCCTGGGGGCCACCAGCGTCGCCTGGTTCTACCTGATCGTGGTGGCCACCGGTTTCACTACCGGCGCCGATCTGTCACTGCCCAGCGCCATCAATGCCGATGTCATCGAATGGGATGCACTGGAGAATGGCTATCGCCGACCCGGGCTGTTCTTTGCCTTGTGGGGTACGGCATCCAAGCTGTCCTATGCACTGGCCATCGGTATCGCGTTTCCGTTGCTGGAACTTGCCGGGTTCAGTGCCAGAGAGGCCAACGCCGAGGGCCCCGTGCTGTGGCTGGCCATCGTCTATGGTGCGCCCTGTATCCTGTTCAAGCTGGCCGCCATTGCCAGCCTGCATGATTATCCGATCACCGAGGCCGTACATCAGGAGATGCGTCGCCAGTTGGGTGAGCGTGAGGCTCAGGAGACTGCAGGAGACTAAAGGCGCATGCCAGTATCGGCATCAAACAGATGACTCTGACCGTCGGACACCTGTAATGACACGGAGCTGTCCACCTCAACCATGACTCGTTCGCGCAGCAAGGCTTCCAGTTTCTCTTCACCCGAGCCACAGATGATCAAGGTTTCGGAGCCGGTGGGTTCGACTACCTGTACCGTGCACTGAAATGCGCCGGGAGTATCAGACAGTGACAGATGCTCAGGTCTCACGCCATAGACGATTGCCTTGCCGGCATGGTCTCTGGCAACGGATTGGTCAACAGGCAGAGACAGGCCGGAGTGTGAGCGGAAGTGAAATGTGGATTCCCTTTGTTCGATGGCGCCATCGAGAAAGTTCATGGCCGGAGAGCCGATGAAGCTGGCAACAAACCGATTGACGGGCTTGTCGAACAGTTCCAGTGGCGCCCCCGCCTGCTCGACAAGACCATCTCGCATCACGACGATCTGATCAGCCATGGTCATCGCTTCTACCTGGTCGTGTGTCACGTAAATGGTTGTCGTCTTCAGACGGCGATGCAATGATTTGAGCTCGGCACGCATCTGTACACGCAATTTCGCATCCAGATTGGACAACGGCTCGTCGAACAGAAAGACGCTTGGGTCTCTGACAATGGCTCGTCCCATTGCCACTCGTTGGCGTTGTCCGCCAGAAAGTTGCCGCGGGTATCGGTCAAGGTAGTCGCCCAGTCCTAGAATGGCGGCGGCATTCTTGACCGCTACCTCCATTTCATCCTTGCTGCGCTTGGCCAGGCGCAAAGAAAAGCTCATGTTTTCACGAATGGTCATGTGCGGGTACAGAGCATAATTCTGGAAAACCATGGCGATATCCCGATGCTTTGGCTCCACCTCATTGATGACCTTGTCATTGATACTGATGGTGCCTGCCGTAATTTCCTCAAGGCCTGCAATCATTCTCAGCAGAGTGGATTTGCCACAGCCCGATGGTCCGACAAGGACGACAAATGCACCGTCGGGCACACCCATGGAAACGCCATGCAGCGATTTAACTTTGCCGTAACTCTTGTGTACGTTGTCTATCTGTACCGTTGCCATGCAAATATCCGGCTGTTCAGTGGGTGGTGGAGGTGAGGAGTCGTCGCTGACAGACGCCTCTGGCGGCCAGCAGACTCAAGCCAGTGTGATAACCGGGATCGAGGTCGGGGGTGGCCGGTACGATATCCACGGCATGCCCATCGCGCATCATTTGTACAGCCAGCGGTGGGGAGCCAAGCCAGAAATTCTCGAAGAAGGCCTTGTCTGCTGCCTGCCATATCTGCAGGAACTGCGGGTCCTGCGTCAATTCGAAAGCGAGGGATGCAGCTCGTATGGTTTCCGGAAGCGACCACCAGGGACTGAGGTTGCTACAGCTTTTCCGTGTAGCCAGATCAATGGTAAGGCGCAATCCGCTGCCGTCAAAAGCGCTGTTGAATGTTCCAGCCAACAGTCTCGAGAGGGTTGCGATGACCCTGTCCGGCAGGGCATTGCCCCAGGTTTCGAGATGAAAACCGATCAGTTCGATGGCATGCCCGGCATTGAGTACCGCACCGCCTGGGGCATTGCTGATAAGACCTGAGTTGGCGTGTGCATGCTGCTCGAGAACATCCTGAACGAATCTTTTGGAGAAGTGGTCCCGATGAGGAAGGTCGAGACTGTGCAAAAGGCTGGCAGCTCCCAAGGCGATCATGCGAGGACCGAAGTCCTTCTCCTGCCGCTGAAGTGCTTCGTGATCGATATGTCCGGACTCGTCCATCAGAAAGTGATCATTGTCGATGGCCTGTATGATTATCTCCAGTGATGACAGATGTCGCTCCAGACACTCTGGCGCCAATAGAGCGCTGGCTGCTATCAGACCTTTGACCACGAACAGATCGGAATAGGTACGGATGCGCGGTGAGCGTCGTTGCGCTTGACCGGTGAACTGTGATCCGGTAACGACTGGTGTCATGTTCCGGTCATAGCAGAAGCAGGCGTGATCGTGCTCACTGTGCAAGTCATCCAGCGCCTTGTACAGCACACGGCAACGAGCGAGCAAGGAGCTTGACAGTAAAGGATCGTCGACCGCGAGACTTCTGGCGTGTTGTATCAGAGATTCCAGTGCACGGCCCTGTATCCAGCCATACACAAAACCGGGCCCTCGCAAAGCGTCCTCGATGCTGTAGTCGCGTAGTTCGATCGGATTGAATTTAGTGTTGATCCACGGCTCGTCATGACTACGGGACAGTACCCATTCGATCGATCGTTGGTTGGCATCAAGGTATCGGCTGTCTGCCTGCGTCATGAAGGCGATATCACTCATCATTCCTTGAGTCCGGTAGCCGCTATACCTTCCACGAAATTCTTGCGAAGCATCACGAAGATCGTCACTGATGGTATCAATACAACTGTTGCGGCTGCACTGAGTTTGCCAAGGTCAACGGTATATCCTGTCTGAAACAGCGCAAGTCCCACCTCTATCGTGTAGGACTCTCGGGAGGTTGCCACAATCAGCGGCCATGCGAATGAAGTCCAGGCCTGGAAAAAGGCGAGAACGGCGAGTGCCCCGAGAGCACCACGCAGTAGAGGCAGAACGATGACGAAGAATATCCAGATTTCACCGGCACCGTCGATTCTCGCAGCTTCCAGTAGTTCGTCGGGAATGGCATGAATGACGCTCTGCCGGATCAGGAAGATACCAAAGCTCATGACCAGATAGCCTACCAGCAAGCCTGGCACCGTATCGAGCAAGCCCAGTTCCTGCACTTGAAAGTACAGGGGAATCATGTACACCTCGAATGGGATGATTGCCGTCGCCAGGATGATGGCAAAAATGACCGACAAGATACGAAAGCGGAATTTGCCGAGTATGTAGCCAGCGATCGACGACGTGATGAGGATGGCGATTGTAGAGGCTACTGCAAACATCAGGCTGTTCAGCACCCAGCTCATCAAGGGTGTATCGGCGATCACGGCAGCCAGATTGTCGGTTGTCGGGTTGGCGGGGATGAGCCGGGGAGGCCAGCTCAACAACTCCTGAGGCGATTTGAAGGCATTGGATACCAACAGCGCCAGAGGTGTGATCATCAGGATGCAGAATCCCAGCAGAACGACATCGATCAGTAGATTGGTCAGGCGAGTTCGAGTCATCGTGATCTGCCTCCCTTCTCGCGCAGCAGGGAAAACTGGATCAGCGTCAGTATCAGGACGATTACCAGCAGGACCACTGCTTCCGAGGCGGCATATCCTATTCGGTAATTGCGAAAGCTGTTTTCCAGCATGTCCATGACGAGCACGCGTACCTGACGCCCCGGAGCACCTTGAGAATCGGATGCCAGCACAAATGCCTGTGCATAGACGTTGAACCCAGATACCAGGGTGACGACAGACACATACAAGGTTATCGGTTTCAGCAGCGGGATAGACAGGAAGCGAAAGGCCTGAAATGAAGAGGCGCCATCCAGTCGAGCGGCTTCATAGAGCGAATGCGGCAGATTCTTGAAACCGACGATGTAGATCAGCACCGCATAACCCAGCGCCTGCCATGAGCACAGAACAATAATGCAAAGGATGGATAACACCGGATCGAACAGCCAGGCCTGAGGTTCCATTCCGAACTTCATCAACAGCGCGTTCAGTGGGCCGAGCTTGGCGTCGAATATCCATTTCCAGGCCATCGCGGCTGGTACAAGCGAGACGACATGTGGGATGAAGATGGCGGTTTCATAGAAACCGGCGAATCGCGATCGCGTGCGGTGGTAGATAAGTGCGGCCAAGCCCAGTGACAACGGAATGGTGATCAGCAGAACGCCGAATGCGATGATGGCAGTATTGAGCAAGGCCGTCTGGAACAGATCGTCCTCGAGAAGCTCTCGGAAATTCTCCAGACCAATGAAGGGCTTGTTCTTCGAGATGATGTCCCATTTATGGAGACTCAAGCGCAGAATCTCGCCGATGGGCAGAATCCGCACCCAGACGTAAATAGCCAGGACCGGTATCAGTGCCGCTAGGGCGAACAACAGTTTTCGGTGTCTGAGCACGGCGACCTACGTTATCGATTTGATGAATGTGAGATGAAGTACCATCCGGGAAGCCCGCCTCGCAGCACAGCAGGACAGCCCGGACAGTGGTCGTGCGCCCTAGTCCGCAAGCAATCCTTCCCGTTTGAGGATCTTGTTGATGTCGTCGTCTACTTCGGACAGAATGGCTTTCTGAGCGTCGCTGTTGCCGGCCAGGCCTTCATCGGCGAAGGCATCGGTCAGTGCGGCTGCAACGCGAGACAACACTTCTTCGACCGGACCAATGGCTGGCAAAGTGAAGAATTCGTAATCGTCCGGGTAGTTTACAAAGGCTGCAAAGGCCGGTGATTTTTCGATCACGGCTGAGTAATCGACATTGGCACGGTTGGGCAGCCAGCCGATGTTCTCGAGCATCCAGTTGAGCTGTTCGGGTTCATTGGCCATCTGCGTGAATTCCCAGGCGGCGGCTTCGGCCTCACCCTCGGCCTTGATATAGAGGTTGACTGCCAGAGCGATGGAGCCGCGTGGCAATGGTGCCGTTGCATAGTTCAGTTCCGGAGCTTTCTTCGCAATATCGCCAATGACCCAGGATTCGCGAATGAACATGGCGGTCTGTTGGCGTTCGAACGCTTCGGCATCGGCAGGCATCTCGACGCTGACATTCTTCTGCGCATGAACGTTCTCGACATACTGGTTGAAGGCCTGCAAACCGGCTTCAGTGTTGACTCCCGATTGCCATTTGCCTTCGCCAACTGGTTCCACCAGGTTGCCGCCGAACTGAAACATGTTGATCCAGAATTTCTCGGCTATACCCTGACCGCCTCCCGACAGGCGCAGGCTCCAGCCGGACACTTCCGGATTGCCGTTGGCATCACGCTGGGTCAGCTTGTTGGCGTAATTGGTGTACTCAGCCATAGTGGCCGGTGGGGCATCGAGCCCTGCCGAGGCAAACATGTCGGTGTTGTAGAACAGAGCGCCTTGGCCTCTGAACAGAGGCACTCCGAAGACGGTGCCCTGATAGGCTGCGCCTTGACTGAAAAAGTCGCTGTAGTTTCCGTCTCCATTGACAAAGTCTGCCACCTCGGCGGGGGCTTCGTTGAACAGTTCATTTTCCAGATAACGCGTGGCGGTGGAATTGGCCAGTTCAATGATGACATTGCCAGCCGAGCCGGAGCTGACACCCAGCGCGACACGCTTTTCATGTTCCCTCAGCGGTATGGCCTCGACCGTGATGTTCAGGTCGGGGTGCTGTTGCATGAGTTCGGCTGCCACACGTTCATAGAAGGGGGCCATTTCAGGGAAGCCACTCCATACCTTGAGATCTTCTGCCTGCGTGGTGCCAGCTGTCAGCAACAGAGCGCTGGATGCGGCGAGAATTCTGGTAGTACCAAGTCTTGATATTGCTCGTTTTGACATTGTTGGTTCCTCAGGGGCCGTTGGTCAGCGTATGAAAACTCATGCTGTCAGCTCAGCTTTTCATGCAACCGGTTGCGTGTCAAGGTTGTTGAAGTGATGGGTAGCTTTTGAGGAGCAGTCGCACGGTATTCAGCAGTCTGTCGACGGAGCCAGGAGCGAAGGAAGCGGGTTGGCCGTAATACCGATGGGCCTCATCGGGCTCGTAGCCCCCCTGGTCGAACGCATCGTCCGGGCAGATGTAGCCAGGATTGCCTTCTGCATAAGGAAGTACAAACGAGACTTCGGATCTGCCGGTGAGCTCCTGCAACAGCTTGCGCAGCTGTATCGCGACGGTGGCAAACTGTTCACCCGGTAGTGCGATCAGTGATATTCGACCCCAGTAAACGAGACTTGTTCGGGCAGGCCATGGGGTCAAGGGAGCACTTGGATCCTGTTCGGCCCATTGGATCCAGTGATGTAGCAGATTTGCCCGGGCGGGGTCAGCATTGCGTAATTTATCTTGCCAGAGTCGTATCAGTTGTGCATTGCTCATTGTCTCGCGACGTACGAAATCCAGCGCTGTCGCGCCGTTTATCATGTGAGCACCGCCTCCCGCATCCTGCAGATCGGCTCGCAGGGCGCATTTGGCGATATGCACACCGATGCGTTCCGCCTCTTCAAAGGTACGATCTGCCTGAGCCGTCAGTGAAATGGAGGACTGTGCCGAGTGGCCCGAGTTGATATCGCCGGCAGCCCCTAGCGCAAAAACGGCCGTGCAGCCGGGTAGCAATTCCTCTATATGCTGTCGTACATAGTGTGGATAATCAGCAGTGTAGTGCAGATTGTCAGCACCTAGGACAACGGGGTGACAGGCGTAGGAAACCAGCATGGCAAAGGGCATGCCTTGCAGGTCCAGCAGTTGCAGAGTGGGTAGTTGGTCGTCTACTTCGCCGTCTGGATCGCGTCTGTTGCGTGCAATACCGGGGGGCAAGCCAGAGCCGCTGACCAGTGTGCAGGAGCGTGCATTGTCCAGGGCAAGCTGGATGGCATCGACACAGGCCTGCTCCAATGTCTCCAGAAAGGTGTGGTCACAGGGTTCGCCAAGACGCCCTTTCATGGAGGCCGGTGCGCCATGGGTGTGCAAGGCTGTTATGACGATATTGTCCTCTGGCAAGCACGCGCGTTTACGTATACGCGCGCTCATGTCCTCATGCAGACCGATGACATCGCAAACGAGCAATGCTGTGTCATCCAGCACGATAGCCCGGACGCTCAATCGGTCGTGTGCCGCTACTGCACCACGACTGCGTGCGGCAAAGCCACTCATCAACAAGCCGGCGGGTGGCGTGATGTCGATTACTGCTACGCCCCCTAACATCGGACTTGCTTCTGCTTGTCAGACGGTATGATAAGTTGGCCAGCCTTGATGACCTTTGTCATTTTCAAGGTCGGATCACCGGGCTGCCAGTTGAACCGGATGACATCAGCGATCTGTCCGACAGATAATGATTGTGGCTGATTCAGGTACTCGCCGGGGTGGGCGCTCGCCATGTCCAAAGCCTCACCCAGTGACAGGTTTCCCAGTGATGCACAATACGCCACACCATCTGGGAGCGGTTTTGCCGCACCCGCAAGGAATGGGGTATCAGCGACGCTCAGCCGACCATTGGCTGTCAGCTCCACTTCACCACCGATTGCCGCAGAATAGCGCCCTGCTGGCATGCCTCCGAGAGCGGCAGTGTCGGAGACCAGCAGGCAGCGTCCGTGGCTTTTGGCGCGCAGCATGGTGATCAGTGTCTCGCGCGGCAGATGGTATCCGTCAGCAATGAACGATGCCTTGAGACGGTCATCGGCCAGTTGAGTCCAGAGGGGGTTGGGGTGTCTGGGCAGTCTGGCGGCTATTCCGTTTCCGAGATGTGTCGACAGGCTGGCACCCGCGTCGACAGCACTGCGCAGCTGCTCGTGTGACGCATGGGTATGACCCAAAGCGACTCTTGTGCCTTGCCTGTGCAAGGCTTGGATGAAGGCACTACTGTCATTCCAGTGTGGCGAAAGCGTGATCAGGCCAACACGATTACCGCAGGCTTCTTGCCATTGTTCGACTTCCTGTAGTGATGGCGCCCTCACATGTTCCAGTGGATGTGCACCTCGAGGGCCGTCTTCCGGCGAAATGAAGGGGCCTTCCACATGAATCATCGGAATTGTTGCAGCCATCAGAGGGTGATTGTCGCAAGCGTTGCCGATGACTTGAAGTGTTTGAAGAAGGCGAGATTGGCTGGCGGTAATCAGTGTTGGAAGAAAGCGGGTAACCCCCATCTGCAGCAGGGTATTTGCCAGTTGCCGAAGCTTGTTCTCGCTCAACTCCCCGTCGTTGAGGTCGATTCCCTGGAAACCATTGACCTGAATATCGACAAGTCCGGCACTGATCCATGCATTTTCCGGATTTTTGCAGCCCGTTACTTCGGTGATGACACCCTTGTCGATCGATACACTGATACCTGATCCGGTGTGCGGGTCGATGCCGGTAACCATTAGAGGTTCATCCGGTGGGAGCTGCCGGTTCAGTCCGTCGGGTTGTTGTGTGTGGTATTCCGACATGGGCGCGTTGATTATCAGAGCGACTTGACACGCTGTTTGAAGCGATCGATGAAACGGGCGTTGGCTTCGTCACCGCCAGGTGCATTTCCGCTGCGCCAGATTGGTGGTTCGATGCCTCTGTCCATTAAGCGGGCAACCGAATGGATAATCAGACAGTTGAGTGCATAAGCGTTGGCAAATGTCGAGACGGCCGCTATGCGTTCCCGGTTATCACCGATCTGGACGAGCGCATCGCCAATCGGAACCTTGCAGTCCACAGCGATATCGACGAGATCATGTAAGTTGTGTTTTTCCGGATGGCGTGCCGGATGCTCGGGCCGAGTGTCTTGTGCATGTAGATGAGAGTTGATTCCAATGAGCGTCACACCACGCTCTTTGCTCTCCAGGGCCGCGTCTATCAGAGCAGCGTTGATGCCATAGGCGTTCACCAGTATCAATAGATCGGTGTTGTCCAGTTGCTGGTCACGTATCACGATGCGTCCGTAACCGGGAGTCCGTTCCATTGCCATGGAGCGCAATGCGCCATTGGATAACAGGGTGCCCTCATCCAGGATTGCGCTGACATGCATCAATCCGCCAGCGCGAAAGAAGATCTCCTGTGCAGCCAGATTGGAGTGGCCCCCGGGGCCGAATACATGTACCAGCCGGTCTGCAGCTATCTGGTCGGCAATCAGATTGGCTGCTTGGCCCAGAGCATCCGACTCTTCGTCGAGAATGCGTTGCATGTGGGCGGTGACATCCTGCAGATACTGCTGACAAAGCGAATGAGCATCGATCCGGGTAGTGGGTTTGTCCATGATTTTCTCGGCCTGCTGTGTGGATTCGGATCGTTGACGGAGGTCTGCGGACTCAGGCTGGAGCCGACTCGGCATCCAGATACAGAGTGCAGTTCGCATGGGTGTTGAGGATACTGGCGGGGCAGTCCGGGCTTACTGGTCCGTGCAATGTGGCTGTAACAGCGGTACGTTTGTGCGCACCGGGTACGATGCAGAAGAGATGTTCGGCACGCAGCAATCGGGGGATCGTGAGTGTGACTGCATGGGTGGGTACTTCTGCCAGCGTGGCAAAGCATCCTTCATCGACCTGTTGCTGACGACAGGCCGGTTCCAGTTCCACCGTCTTGATGTCCAGGGGGTCATTGAAGTCGGCTACCGGTGGATCGTTGAAGGCAATGTGACCATTGACACCGATACCCAGGCACACGATATCGATCGGGGCCGACTCGAGTTCTCTGGCATAGTACTGCGTTTGATCGGTCGATCCGTTCATGTCCAGCAGGTGTGTTTTACCCACTTCCACGACGTTGAAGAAGTGGTTCTGTAACCAGTTCCCGAAACCTTGCGGCGCTTCAACGGGGAGACCGATGTATTCGTCCATGTGAAAGGCTTCAACCCGAGACCAGGGGATGTCGAGAGTGCTCAAGCTGGTCAGCATTTCCAGTTGACTGGGTGCGCTGGCAAAGATCATGCGTACCGTCTCCTTGCGCTCCATGATCTGGTGGATGGTTTTTGCCACATCCTCTGCCGCGGCTTCTCCCATGGCTTCGCGAGTCGGGAAAGTCCTGACGCTCAATAGGCTTTCAGGTAGTGTTGGCTGATGGTTTGACATGTATGCCTGAGTTCCTTGTCTGCCGGTCATGCCGGCGCATGCGTGATGACAATGTCTCTAGACTGTAGCATTTTACGCAACCGGTTGCATTGAATCTGGCGTTCGTGTCGTGTTGCCAGTGTCCCAGAGCAGGAATAATTGGACTGATTATGAAAGACAAACGTGGCAAATCCGGAAACGGCGGAGGGACAAGACCGACCATCAGTCAGGTAGCGGAAGCTGCCGCTGTGTCTCGTTCAACCGTGTCACGGGTTTTCAGCAGGCCTGAAAGCATCAGTGAACCGACGATCCTGCGAGTGAGAGAGGTCGCCGCACAGTTGGGATACACTCCCAATCACGCGGCGCGAGCCTTGAGTACAGGAAGACATCGCAACATCGCCCTGATCGTGCCGGATGTGGCCAATCCGTTTTTCCCTCCCATCATTGCCGCTGCTCAGGAGGCTGCCGAGACACAGGATTACTGTGTCTTTCTCGGCAGCTCGGGCGAGAGTGCGGAGCGTGAACTCAAATTGGTTGAGCGGCTCAGCGGGCAGGTAGAAGGCATGATTCTGGTTTCTTCTCGCCTTGCCGATGAACAGATTCTCGAGCTCCATGCCCGGCAGTCGCTGGTGCTTGTCAACCGGGATATCGAAAGGATTCCTCGTGTCTTGATCGATAGTGCGGCGGGAACGCTGGAGGCGGTCGCCCATCTGGCTCAGCTCGGTCACCGGCAGGTAGCCTATATCAGTGGTCCAAGCGGTTCCTGGTCAAACGCGCAACGCCAGCGTGCAGTCCGACGTGGGGCTGCCAGGCACAAGATGTCCATGCGCACCATTGCCTGCCAGGCTGCCAGCTTCGAGGCAGGTCGAGAATGTGTGGAGGCTATCCTGACAATGGGCACACGGGCTGTGATTGCGTTTGATGACCTGGTGGCACAAGGAGTCATCGCCGGACTTGCCGGGCGTAAACTGTCAGTGCCGCAGGACATGAGCGTCATCGGCTGTGACGATGTCCTCGGCGCAGCCACGATTCCACCACTGACGACGGTATCCAATTGTTCGGTCGATGCAGGCAGTGTCAGTTATCGCTTGCTGATGGACAAGCTGGAAAGTCACGTACAGTCCGATGTGAGGTATGTCATGAGTACACATCTGGTAGTGCGCGATACCACCGACTCGCCCAGCGGTAGAGCAGCCGGGAAGTGAGCGTGTAGCGATCTGCGTTCGTCGATCGAATGCTGCGAACCTCTTTCAACGCGGATCCCGGGACTACCCCTGATCTACTGTCTGCCTACTGCAGTGACTGCTCCGAGTCTTCGCTGGCTGCAAACAGATCCATGATGTCTTCGGCCGTCAGGTTCTGCAGAGCGCCGCCTTCGCTGTCGTTGATGGTCTGATCGGCCAGCAGCTTCTTGTGCTGCTGCATGGCCATGATCTTCTCTTCGACCGTATTGCTGGCGACCAGCTTGTAGATGAATACCGGCTTGGTCTGGCCGATGCGGTGCGCCCGGTCACTGGCCTGATTCTCCACGGCCGGATTCCACCAGGGGTCATAGTGGATGACGGTATCGGCGGCGGTCAGGTTCAGACCGGTGCCACCCGCCTTGAGGCTGATCAGAAACAGTGGTACGTCGCCGTGCTGGAAGGAGTCGATGACTTCATCGCGCTTGCGAGTACGCCCGGTGAGCTTGGTATAGCGGATATTGCGCTTGCTCAGTTCCGCTTCGATGAGCCCCAGCATCTCGGTGAACTGTGAGAACAGCAGGATCTTCTTGCCTTCGTCGATCAGCTCTTCGAGCATCGACATCAGTAGCTCGGTCTTCGCCGATTCCTGAATGCCACGGGCACTGTCCAGTTTCACCAGCGCCGGATGACAGCAGGTCTGGCGCAGCTTGAGCAAGGCATCGAGCATTTCGATATGGCTGCGGGCCAGACCGCGTTCGGCCAGCAGGGCGCGAACCCGCTGTTCCATGCTCACACGGATGCTTTCGTACAGACGCGCCTGACGCGGTTCGAGTGTCACCTCACGAATGATTTCGGTTTTCGGTGGCAGTTCGGTCGCCACCTGTTCCTTGCGTCGTCGCAGCAGGAAGGGGCGGATCAGGGCGCTGAGACGCTGCTGCCTTTCGGTGCTGCCGTGATTCTCGATGGGCGTCCGGAAGTAGCGATTGAAGTGTTTGCGCGTACCCAGAAAGCCGGGCATCAGGAAGTCGAACTGCGACCACAGCTCACCCAGGTGGTTTTCCAGTGGCGTACCGGTGAGACAGATACGACGTTCGATCGTCAGTGTCTTCAGGGCCTGCGTGACCTTGGCGGTCGGGTTCTTGATGGCTTGCGCTTCGTCGAGTACCACACAGCCGAAGTTCTGGGCGGACAGCAGGTCGATGTCACGCGTCACCAGCGCATAGCTGGTAATGACGATTTCCACCGGGTTGGCGACCAGGTCATCGAGTTTGCGGCCGGTGCCGTGCCAGATCAGAGTCCGCAGCCTGGGGGTGAATTTCGCGGCTTCACGTTGCCAGTTTCCCAACAGGCTGGTGGGGGCCACGATCAATGTGGGTTGCGTCAGACGCCCCATGTCACGTTCCTGCTGCAGATGACCGAGGGTCTGCAGGGTCTTTCCCAGTCCCATGTCATCCGCCAGGATGCCATTGAAACCGTACTCGGCCAGAAAGCCCAGCCACGCCATGCCATCCAGCTGATAGGGGCGCAGGGTGGCATGCACGTTCTTCGGAGTACCCGTGGACTGGATTCCCTGGAAATTGCGCAGTCGTTCGGCCAGGTCGAAGATGTGTTCGGCCTTGTCCCAGGCAACGCTGACGCCTTGCTGTTTCCAGTGACTCTCCAGAGTGTCCAGCGTGGCGGCGCGCTGTCGCGGCATGCGCAGGTATTCCTTGCCCGTGGGGTCGTCGTACAACTCCATCAGGGTTTCGGCAACCGGTGCAAAGAGATCCGGTGACACCTCCAGCCATTGGCCGTCTTCGGCCTGCAGCAGGATGGAACTGTCACGCGAGTCACCCTGCAGCCAGTCGATGACCAGTGGCAGCAGATCGAATTGCTGCTCGCCATGACGCAGCTTCAAGGCCATGTCGAACCAGTTGGACGTCGTCTCGCTGACGGTTGCCTCGATCTGCGTCACCGCCTGAAAGCTCAGGTCGAAAGGCTCTCGTATCTGTACCGTCCAGCCACGGTTGCTCAGTTCGCTACGTTCGTCGAGCAGTTCCCGCCAGCTGCGTGCTATGCGCTGGACTTCCAGGGCGCGTGGTTTCCGGTCGGCGCGCGAGAAGAACTCTGCATCGCTGTTCTGTGCAGATTCGAACTCCGGAAACTGCTTGCCGAAATCGACCGAGAAACGAACCTCGGCCGGCAGATCACGCTTGAGTACCAGCGGTTTGCCGTCGGGTGTCTTGCCTTCCAGTGTCGCGTCGGCCTCCATGCCGTCGAAAGGCAGCAGGTAGTCGGCGTAGCGGAACTTGATGGAGGCATAGAAGTCACGAATGTCCGGGCTGTCATCACGGGACTGCAGCACCAGCACCGGCAGTGGCGCTTCGCTGATGCGGACAAAGTTCGGTGGCTTGGGCAATGGCAGGCTGCTGTCCGGCAGGCGCGATGCCAGGTAGTTGCTGACGGCCTGTGCATGGGCTTCGGGCAAGGGCGGTGCTTCCACGAACTGTGTCAGCAGAGACACCGGCGGGGCATTCTCCAGCAACCCGGCAGTGGATTGGCCGATATCCAGGTACCAGGGCGGGTCGGTGGGGACCAGCGTCCATTGTTCGACACCGTCGATGCGGGTTGTCAGCGAGAAGCATTCCTTGTCGTCCAGCTTCCAGTCGAAGCTCAGGACACGGGTGGAGCTGCGGGTCAGCGGGTGTTCGCGGTCCTCTCCCCAGAAGCAGCGGCCGCAGTCGATCAGCTTGTTCATCAGCAGATGGCCGATGTCGCCCTCGACAGTCAGTTCGCGATAGGAGAAGTCGCTTTGTCGGCCAATGGCCAGTTCCAGAATGGCTCGATCACTGTGCAGCACCCAGTCGGGGTGGTAGTAGTGACCGTTGTAGCGATAGGGCGATTCCTTGCCGTAGCCGCCGCGCTTGAGCAGGCGACTTTGCAGAATCTGTAGAGTGATGCCGTTCTGATTCTGCGTCAGGGCGGTGTTGTCCAGCTGATAGAACAGCAGGGGTTCGCCCGGTTCATGGTGCTCGTGCAGTGGGGCGGTCTTGCGTCCCTGATCGACCAGCTTCTGCAGCCAGCGATTGACGGCTCGCAGAGCCTGATCATCCGGGGTCGGGGTGGCGGTCTGTTTTTCTATCCAGCTGAGCAGGGTGGCTGCCACGTGCTTGCAGTTGTACCGTGCCGGGCAGGAGCATTCCCCATCGAATCGGTGAGGGGCGATGGTGATTCGAGCGTGATAGGGCTCGGACTGGCTGCCCTGGACGGTACCGGCCAGCACGCTGCCTTCGGCAAGCCACTCGAGCTCTTGCACGGCGCCACTGGCCTTGTATACCTGACCACGGGACGTTGCCACAGAACCGCAGAGTTCGATGACATCGTCGAAATTGAGTACACGGGGCTGATTGTTCACTGGAGGATTGTACCCGCTACGGGCAATTGGTTTATGCTCTGGCGGCAACTTTTGGAGGAGATCGTGATGAAAATGCTGAATAAGTCCCGTGCCTTGCCCTGGGGCGCAGCGGTTGTCTATGCAAGCTTCGCAGCAACTTCGGCGATTGCGTCCGAGCCCGACAGCTGTAATACCGTACGATTTTCCGATGTCGGCTGGACCGATATTACCGCAACCACAGCGCTGACAACCACGGTCCTGCAGGCTATCGGCTACGAAACCGAAACGCAGGTACTGAGTGTGCCGGTCACTTACACCTCAATGAAGAACGGCGATATCGATGTGTTTCTCGGTAACTGGATGCCGACGATGGAGGCCGATCTGGCACCGTACCGTGAAGAAGGTTCGGTGGACGTGGTACGTACCAATCTGGAAGGGGCCAAATACACGCTGGCGGTGAATGCGGCCGCGGCCGCGCTGGGGATCGGCAATTTTGCGGACATCGCAACGCATGCCGATGAACTCGACGAGAGCATCTATGGCATTGAATCGGGCAATGATGGCAACCGCCTGATTCAGGACATGATCGATGGCAACGCCTTCGGTCTCGAGGATTTCAAGGTGGTGGAGTCCAGCGAGCCCGGCATGCTGGCACAGGTCGCCCGTGCCAACAAACGCGATGAGCCCATCGTCTTCCTCGGCTGGGAGCCGCATCCGATGAACGCCAATTTCGAGCTGACCTATCTGGAAGGTGGCGATGACTTTTTCGGCCCGAACCTGGGCGGTGCCACCGTCGATACCAACACTCGCGCCGGCTATACCGAAGAATGTGCCAATGTCGGTCAGCTGCTGCAGAACCTGTCGTTCACCCTGGCCATGGAAAACGAAGTCATGGCTGCCATTCTCGATGATGGTGAAGAACCGGCCGATGCGGCCAGGACCTGGTTGGCTGCCAACCCTGAAGCACTCGATGCCTGGCTGGATGGCGTGACCACATTCGATGGTGCCGATGCACTGGATGCTGCACGCACAGCACTGGCCGACTAAGGGTATTCACTGAACCGTGGAGTGGCTGACAGACACGAAGATACCGATTGGTGAGCTGATTGCCCGTTTCGTCGATTTTCTCAATGATCACGCTGCGGGCTTCTTTGATGCGATTTCCGATTCACTGGAATGGCTCATCGAAGGTTCGACCGACTTGCTGCTGGCAGTGCCGGCTCTGGTACTGATCGCGTTTTTCACGGCACTGGCCTGGTGGCTGCATCGGCGCAAGGGACTGACCCTGTTCACGGCGCTGTCCCTGTTGCTGATCATCAATCTGGGTCTGTGGGAAGAAACCGTGCAGACTCTGGTGCTGGTGTTGTATGCCACTCTGTTCTGCATGATTCTGGGTGTGCCACTGGGCATCCATGCGGCGCATCACCCACGCTTGAACGCCATGTTGCGACCGGTGCTGGATCTGATGCAGACGATCCCGACCTTCGTCTATCTGATACCCACCCTGATCCTGTTCGGACTCGGTGTGGTTCCGGGTCTCATATCCACGGTGGTATTTGCGCTGGCCGCACCGGTGCGACTGACCAGTCTGGGGATATCGGAGGTGCCCAGAAACCTGCTGGAGGCAGGGGAGTCCTTCGGCTGTACTCGCATGCAGCAGTTGTGGCGTATCGAGTTGCCCCATGCCATGCCAACGATACTAGCGGGGCTGACCCAGTGCATCATGTTGTCCCTCTCCATGGTCGTGATCGCGGCCCTGGTCGGTGCCGATGGTCTGGGCAAGCCGGTCGTCAGAGCGCTCAATACCGTCAATATCGAAAAGGGCTTCGAAGCGGGTCTTGCCATCGTCATCGTGGCCATTCTGCTCGACCGCCTGTGTCGACAACGCCAGACATCATGAATCACGCCACGGATATTGCAGTCAGCATGCAGCATGTCGATGTGCTGTTCGGCAACGCTCGGCAACAGGCGCAGGCGCTGCAACTGCTGGATGCCGGTCAGACTCGCGAGGAGATCCTCGAACAGAGCGGTGCGGTTCTGGGGGTGGCGAATGCCTCACTGGAGGTGCCGACAGGCTCCATTTCGGTGCTGATGGGCTTGTCCGGTTCCGGCAAGTCGTCATTGCTGCGTTGCGTCAACGGACTCAACACCGTGACACGCGGCACGCTGGAAGTCTCGACTCGCGCCGGTGTGGTCAATGTCTCCACCTGCACCGGCAAATCCCTGCGTACCCTGCGGCGCAACAGTCTGGCCATGGTGTTTCAGCAGTTCGCTCTGTTGCCCTGGGCCACGGTCAGGGAGAACATCGGTTTCGGGCTGTCCGTTCGTGGTGAGTCGCGCCAGGATATCCAGCGCAGCGTGGATCAGCAACTGGAGCTGGTCGGGCTCGAGGCCTGGGCCGACAAACCGATTCACACGCTCTCCGGTGGCATGCAACAGCGTGTCGGACTGGCGCGTGCCTTTGCCACCGATGCCGACATCCTGCTGATGGATGAGCCCTTTTCGGCTCTGGACCCGTTGATCCGGGAACATCTGCAGGATGAATTGCTGACCTTGCAGAGTCGATTGAAGAAAACCATTCTGTTCGTCAGTCATGACCTGGATGAAGCACTGAAACTGGGCAACCAGATCAGCATCATGGATGGCGGGCGCATCGTGCAGACAGGCACCGCCGACGACATCGTGTTCTCCCCGGAGAATGACTACGTCAGTCGGTTTGTGGCCAACATCAATCCGCTGTCGGTTCTCAGTGCAATGGCAGTGATGCAACCGCTGGAGCAGGATGGCGATGATTTCCGGCATGCCGAGTCCGATATCCTTGTTCGCTGGAATGGTGACGGCGTGCCGCAGCTTGTATTGTCCGGCGAGACGGTGACGGTGCAGCCACGAGAAGCCGACGGCGACCATCCGCAGAGCCGGATGGCGAGCGAGCCGGCAAGCACGTCGCAAAGGCCTTCCGGGAGTCTGGCAGGAAGCCATGATGTCCACGTCGCACACAGCGTCAGTCCCGGCACCCCGATCAGAGAACTGCTGCAACTGGCAGCCAGCAGTTCGCGACCGATTCTGGTTCAGGATGGTGATGGCAGGCCCTGCGGGCTGATTCGTCATCAGGACCTCTTCACTGCACTGCAAAGAAGTTGATTCTGTGATCGAGTTGTCGCCGGCCAGGCCCATTATATATTTTTGGTAACCCGGCTCGGCTAACCTCCGGGCCTCTGCGGTCGTTACCTCTGTCAAGCCTTTCAGACAGAGACGTAACATGAAGCAGACTATCATTCGATTCAGCGCGTTGGCTATCGTGGCCGCGTCCCTGAGTGCTTGTGGCAGCAAGGCGCCCAAGCCCGTATCCGAACTGGCATTGGCAGACTCTGCCTTGCAGAGCGCGGAAACCTCTGGTGCGCGCGAATACGCTCCCATCGAGTTGCGTATCGCGCGGGAGAAGAAAGCCTCCGCCGATGCCGCGATGGCCAAGAAGAAATACGCACGTGCACAGCGCCTGACCGAGCAGGCCCGAGCCGATGCCGAACTGGCCCGGGCAACAGCCGAAGCCGAGAAATCGCGCCTGGCCCTGCAGGAAGCCAAAGACAACATCAAGATGATTCGCGATGAAGCGACTCGTACCTCTACCGGAGCCGTCCAGTGATGATCAGCAACCGAAACCTGCGTCCCGCCCTGTCAGCCTCACTGATTTCCATCGCCCTGGTGGCCTGCAGCAGTGCTCCCAAACAGAACGACAGACTCGAACAGGCTCGCCAGGCCTACGAGCAGGCCGCAGAAGATGTCACGGTGGTCAAGCATGCCCCGGAAGAGCTGGATCTGGCGCGTGATGCGCTGAATGTGGCTGATACGCGCTGGCGCAAGGATGAAGACTCAAGCAGTGTCGAGCATTATTCCTACCTGACGACGCAGCGGGTCCGCATCGCTCAGCTGATCGCCAAGAGTAACGAAACCGATCGCGAACTGGAGGACATGGCCCTGGAACGTCGCAGCCTGACCCTCGATTTGCGTGAGGCCGAGTTGTTGAAGGCGCGACAGGAAGCGAGCGAGCTGCAGCGACAGATGGCAGCCCTGCAGGCGGAAAAGACCGAGCGTGGCATGGTGCTGACTCTGGGTGATGTGCTGTTCGACATCAATGAAGCAACACTGGCCCCCGGTGCTTCCCGCAACATCGGCAAGATCGCCTCCTTCATGCGCGAATTTCCGGATCGCCAGGCCGTGATAGAAGGTCATACCGACAGCATGGGCGATGATGACTACAACCTCGACCTGTCTCGATCACGCGCCTTTGCCGTGCGCCAGGCCTTGATCGAGCAAGGCGTCTCTGCCTCGCGCATTACCACGCAGGGATTCGGGGAAGCGTTACCCGTTGCCAGTAATGCCACAGCGGCAGGGCGTCAGGAAAATCGCCGAGTGGAAATCATCTTTCCGGACGCACCGACACAGATCAGCGAGTTCGAAGAATAGGTGCAGACACCAGTCTGAAGACGGCTACGTGCGGCAAGTTCATTGCCGCACGTATTCCGTCGCATTGCCGTCATCACCGACCATGACGATGCGATCGGCAGTGAGTTCGTAGATATTGGCGGAGCCCGAGATATCCTGGCGACTGCCGATCAGTCTGGTCATCATGGAAGCCATGGCATTGCCGCCGGTGGTCGACATCTGAACGTCTTCGTGCACGACAGTGTCGCCCTCCAGTGACCAGGTGCCGCGGAATGTGAAACGGGCATCACCGAGCACGGCGGCCGACTCTCCCCCGGGAATCGATTCTCCCACCACGGTGCCATCTGCCAGGTATTCGATGGTCGTCTCCTGAGGCTCGGCATCCGGGTAGGGGTTGAGCGGGGTGATTCGCCAGACACCCACGAGTTGGGAGGCTTCAGCCGTATTGACCTGGTCGGCTCCGGTGTAGTCCGGACGCACGGGCGGGCTCAGACTGGCGCAACCACTGATGGCGAGTACAGAAGCCAGTAAGCCGGACTTGATGACAGTCGGATTCATGCTCGTATTCCTTGTGTGGATTCGCGAGGCTATCACGGTGCCGGAAAGCGCTTCAACTACCCAAATCGGGCATTGCGCCCAGGAAGCGGTTGATGGCTGCCGCGACAGGTTCCGGTGTATCCATGTGCAGATGGTGATGACCCGGTAGTCGGATGTTCTGATGGTGTTGCAGGCAATCCAGGCGGGAAGAGGTTTCCGCACGACGAGTCAGAAATCCGTCATCGGCCACAATGGTCAGAGTCCGGCATTGGATGGCACCCAGAATCGCCTTCACCTGTGCTTCGGTCAGGTACTGAGCCGAGGCGAAGCGCCAGCGTGGATCGAAACGCCAGCGATAACCCTCCTCGGTTCTGCTCAGCTGCCGGTCGATGATGAGGCGGGCGGATGAGTTCGCCATTCTGGCCGCTTTCAATCGGGCGGCAATCGCTTCCTCCTTGCTTGTAAACAGGCGAGACTGGAAGCGCGCTGCATCCTTCCTGTGCTGCAAGGCCTTGAGCATGCGGGCTGGCAGCTCCTCGGCAGCTTCGCTCAGTGGGCCGGTCGATTCGATCATGGTCAGGCTCTGCACAGAATCCGGGCTGGCGACTGCCAGCATTGGTGCGATGCCACCGCCCAGTGAGTGTCCGACCACATGGCAGTCCGACCAGCCGAGCGCCTCGATGACGCGAGTCACCTGATAATAGAGTTCGTGCATGGCGTAACCCTGTGGCAGCGCATCGCTGTAGCCGTGGCCGGGCAGGTCGATGGCGACCAGATCGAATGCCGGCAGGAACGGCATCATCGGCACGAAGCTGTTGGCATTGTCCAGCCAGCCATGCAGACACAGCAGGCGTGGCGGCTGCTCGATGGTCCGGTCAC
This sequence comes from Granulosicoccus sp. 3-233, assembly GCF_052681095.1. Lineage (NCBI taxonomy): Bacteria > Pseudomonadati > Pseudomonadota > Gammaproteobacteria > Chromatiales > Granulosicoccaceae > Granulosicoccus > Granulosicoccus sp. 3-233. Next base: position 22,433 of record NZ_JBQYLE010000011.1, on the reverse strand, counting down.
GTTGCCGTATGCCCGAAATCGTCTGACCATCGATGGTGAGCGAGAGGGATTCCAGTCGAGGTCTCATGCGTGCGTTTCAGCAGGATCGTTGAGCGTGTATTCGTACCACAGGACTTCCGGGTCGTCCGGATTTCGCTTGCTGGCGAACCCCAGGGACTGCATGAGGTGTTGCATCGGGCGGTTTGATCGCAGGACATCACCGTGCAGCGTCTGCAATCCCTGGGCTGCGGCATGTTCCATCAGCAGTTTCATCAACGCGGTGGCCAGACCGCAGCCCTTCCAGTCCTCACTGATGGAAATGCCGAAGTCACCGGTCAGGCGATCGTTGCTCATCATGTAGCGACAGGCGCCGACAACCTTGTCGTCCTTGTCGGTGGCGGCGAATGCCATTTGCCGGTCGTAGTCGAGTTTGGTGAACTGGGCAGCCATGAAGGGTGAGAGTTCATTGATGGTGTGCATGAAGCGGAAGTAACGCGATTCCGGTGACATGTCACGAACCAGCGACTGTATCGACTCTGCATCCTCGGGTCGGATGGGCCGCAGTTGCACTTTTATGTCGTTCTTCAGGCTGACATCGCGTACCCATTGCCAGGGATACGGATGAATGGCCAGGTGTGCGTAGCGCTTGTTGGCCCGGGTGCGTTCCAGCACAACCTGGATGTCCATGGCAAAAGCCCCTGAATCGCTGACCACCAGTGGATTGATGTCCACGGAGAACACATCCGGCAGTTCGCAGGCCAGCTCGGACAATTGACGCAGTACATGAGCGACGGGTCTGGTGCTGATGGCCTTGCTGTGTCTGAAGGAGCCCATGTAGGTCTGTACTTCACGGCACTGGAGCAATTCGTCGATCAGAAAGCGGTTGAGTGGTGGCAGCTGCACGGCCCGCTGATTGACCAGTGCCGTCAGATCACCACCGACGCCAATCGAGATGACCGGGCCGAAACTCGGATCCCGTGAAATCGATATGGCCAGATGCCTGGCATTTTCCGGTGCGTGCATGGGCTCGAGCAGGACACCCCGGAATTCGGCTTCCGGTCGGCGTTCACGCAGGCGTGATTCGATCTTGTCCCAGGCATTGCGCACGGCCTGTTCGTCACGAATGTCCAGCTGGGTCCGCACGATGGCAGCCTTGTAGCTGATATTGGGCGAGACCAGTTTCATGACAACCGGATAACCGATACGGGAGGCGGCTGCCACCGCCTCGTCGGGTGTCTCTGCCCGTTCCGCGGGCAACACCGGTATATCCAGATACTTCATCAATGCACGCGTTTTCTGGGGACCCAGCACGCGTTGTCCGGCAGCCACCTCGGTCTCGATCAGCCCGCGGGCCGGAGGCAGCAGAGCGCGGGTCTTGCGCGAGGCCGGGTTCGGTAATTGCAGCAGTTGTTGCTGGCTGACCAGATAGCGGTGCAGGAAGTCGAAGCCGTCGACAGCACCTTCGGGCGTGCGGAAAGTGGGCACGCCGGCGTTGCCGAGCAGATCTCTGGACTCCTGCACACTGGCATCCCCCATCCAGCAGGCCAGCAAGGGTTTCTGGCCGGGCCGTGCCTGCTTGATGGCCTCTGCCACCGCCTTGGGATCATTGCGCCAGTCGGGAACGAAGAAGACCAGTACGGCATCGATGTTGTCCATCGCGCGCATGATGTCGATGGTTTTCCGGTAGTGCTCGATCAGCCTTTCGTGACTGCGCAGCACCACCGGATTGGAACCACTGCAACTGCCTGCGAGAGCCTTGGTCAGTGTCTTCTGCGTGGCCTTGTCCATGATCGGCAGCTCGAAATGCTTCAGATTCATGCGATCCACGGCGATCATCGCCGGCGCCGAGGCATTGCTGACGATTCCCAGTCGCTTGCCCTTGACGCGGATGCCGGTCGCGAGCGTTCGAGCCGCGGCAAACAGGTTGTGAAAGGTCCGGATGCGAACCACCCCTGCGCGGTTGAGTGCTGCCTGAAAGGTACTGTCGGATGAATACACTTCGCCGGTGCGAGTCAGTGCATCGCAATGGGCAACGCCTTCATGGGCCGAGCGCATCAGCACGACAGGCTTGAGCCGCGCAGTAGCGCTCAGTGCGCTCAGAAAGCTGCGGCTGGGAGGAACGCGATCGACATAGACGATGATGGCCTTGGTCTGCCAGTCCTCGGCCAGCAGATCCAGCATGTCGGACAGGGAGATGTCGGTCTCCTCGCCCGTGGAGAGCAGGGCGGAGAAACCCACACCGCTGGTTTCTGCCCAGTCGAGCATCGCAGAACCCAGTGCCGCCGACTGCGTCAGAATCGCCAGAGAGCCTTTCTCGATGCGGTTCTGACTGTAGGTGGCGTTGAGTCCGATGGGGGGGCGAATGAGGCCGGCACACCAGGGACCCATGATGCGCATGTTCAGGCGCTGGGCATAGCGATGCATGGCAGCGCTGTCTTCCACGCCTGACATGACCATGGCCACCCGGATACCCTTGCGGGAACACTGCACCAGGGCGCGGCGCAGGAGGCGCGGTGGCGTCAGTATCAGAGCCATGTCCGGCACAGCGTCGAGAGCGGCAACCGACCGGTGGCAACGAAGTCCCAGAACCTCCTTGTAACGCGGGTTGACCAGGTACAGCGTACCCTTGTAACTGCCCTCGACGATGTTGCGAGTCAGCTTGAAGCCCGGTGATTCCTCACGCCCGCTGGCCCCGATGACAACGATCGAAGCCGGATTGAGGATCTTGTCAAGGTGAAGAGTCGACATGCCTTGATGGTACCTCAGGGCGTTGCAATTGAGCATGCCTGCAGCTCCGGCATGGGTGTTATCCCTGCTGCGACAGGTGCATACTGTCCTTGTCACCACAGACTGCACGAATGCATGGAGGAGCAATGCCCACCGCCTTGATCTCGCATCACGATTGCGTGATGCACGAAATCAGCCCGGATCACCCGGAGTGTCCGCAACGAGTCGACGCGATTGCCGATCAACTGAAAAAGCAGGACGTCTACGATTATCTGACGCATGCGGATGCGCCGAAGGCGACCTGGGAGCAGCTGTTGCTGGGGCACAGCGAAGCCTATGTCGATCTGATTCATCGCAAGGCGCCGAGCAGCGGTTCGATCAGTCTGGATGCGGATACTTCCATGAACGTGCATACGCTCGATGCCGGTCTGCGCGCAGCCGGGGGCGGTATTCATGCGGTTGATCAGGTCATGAGCGGCAAGGTCAGCAACGCCTTCTGTCTGACGCGTCCGCCCGGGCATCACGCAGAGCGCATTCAGGCGATGGGCTTCTGCATCTTCGGCAATATCGCCATCGCAGCGCGCCATGCCATCCGTCAATATGGTCTGGAACGTGTCGCCATCGTCGACTTCGATGTGCACCACGGCAATGGTACCGAAGACATCGTCGATGGTGATCCCAACATCCTGTTCTGCTCCTCGTTCCAGTACCCGTTCTATCCCGGAGGCTATCGGGACAACGTCAGGCATCAGCGCGTCAATACGCCGCTGAAGGCAGGCTGCAACAGCGCAGACTTCAGGAATGCCATCACGGAGAGCTGGTTACCGGCCCTGGAAGACTACAAGCCCGAGATGCTGTTCATCAGTGCAGGCTTCGATGCCCATCTGGAAGATCCCCTGGCGGGCATCTGTCTGCTCGACCATGACTATGTGTGGATCACCAACAAGCTGATGGACATCGCTGACCGGCACTGCAACGGTCGCATAGTCTCGATGCTGGAAGGGGGGTACTCCCTGCCTGCGCTGAGTCGCTGTGCGTCGGCGCATGTGCGCGGTCTGATGGGCCTGTAGTCAGGCGTCTGCAGGGGGCGGCGAGCCTGGCACGGGTGCCATCCGTCGGTCGGTCCATCAACGGCTCAGGCGCCAGGGCCCCGGTGGTGTCCGGAGGCCCCGCGCTGCTGATCGGGGCTAGCCCTTGAACTGATCCTGCATGGCGCTGGCAAAACGCTCCAGTTCGCTGGCTGGCAGGCGATTGATGCCTGCGGCTGCCTTGCGTCCGCCGCCTGTTTCGAATTGCCGGCACAGATCATCGGCCCCGCTACGGTTGTCCAGTGGCGCGCGGACACTGACCAGAAAACTGCCATCACCGAGGTCGCTGAGCAGGGCATGGGCTCGCCCGGGGTTGTCCTGTGCCAGTTCGTTGGCATAGACACCGCTGATGCGTCGGGCAAAGGGGTCGTCGGGGAACACGAAAATCGCGATTTGCTCGGTGCTGCGCTCGGCCTGGATCGCTTGCGCGCGGGCATGATCGCTGGCATAGCCGTCCGCCAGAGTCCGGAAGGCCTCGTCGTCATTGATGAAGCTGAACGGGTTGGCATGAGGTTGCAGGCGGCGATACAGATCGGCCGGCGGAAAATACAGGTCTTCCAGCGAGGAGCCATAGCCGTTGTAGTTGAGCAGTGTGCCCAGTGTCTGCAACTGTTCCAGTTCGGTCGCCGACAGGGTCAGTGGTGCGGCGGCCTCGCGGGCGGTGCTCAACAGATTGTCGCCGAAGGCGGCGGTGACCGCCCAGGGCAGATAGGCGCTGTCCAGCAGTCGATTGACGATCAGGCCGGTGCAGGTCTCGGCTGCCGTGTCGATATGCGTGGTCAGATTGGCATGCTGGGGGATGTCGCCCGGAAAATGATGATCAGCGTACGTCACGATGGCACCGTCGTCGAGCACCTGGACCAGCGCGTCTCGATTCTTGTCCAGCGAGATATCCAGAATGGTGACCCTGTCACCGGGACTGGCCTGCACCTGCCTGACCAGTGCGATATCCCGTTTGACGCCGGTGATCAGCGTATTGTCCTGTGGGTCGGCCAGACGCAGCTGGTGCAGGGCACAGAGGCCGTCTGCATCCCCGTTGAAAACATCGATCGTTGTCATATCCGTATTCAGGTAGTGTGAAGAATCAGGGATTGGTGCACTCGATGCAGTCCCGTACCAGGGCAGGCCCCTGATAGATCAGGCCGGTGTACAGCTGCACGAGACTGGCGCCCAGCGCCAGTTTCCGACCGGCATCCTGGCCACAACTGACGCCGCCGACACCGATCAATGCAGCTTTGCTGCCAATTCGTTCGGAGACGGCCTGCAGGCGGTCGTCGGCCAGAGGTTTGAGCGGAGCGCCGCTCAGGCCGCCGGCTTCGCGCGCGTACAGATGGTGACGTACCGTATCGCGCCCACTGGTCGTGTTGCCGGTGATGACAGCGTCTATTTCATTGGCGATCACGGCATTGCAGAAGCCATCGAGTTCCTCGTCGCTCATGTCCGGCGCGATCTTCACGGCAACCGGTACGTAGCGCTCGTATTCAGTGGCGAGGCGTGATTGCGTGGATTTGAGCGACTCGAGCAGATGATCCAGGCGTTCCCCGTGCTGCAGATCGCGCAATCCACTGGTGTTGGGGGATGAAATGTTGACGGTGACATAGTCGGCGTAGCGATAGACGCGTTCGAGGCAGTAGGTGTAGTCGTTATGGGCTTCCTGCAGAGAGGTCACTGCATTCTTGCCGATATTGATGCCCAGGATTCCCGGATAGCGACGCAGGCGAACCTTTCTGACCAGGTGATCCACCCCCTTGTTGTTGAATCCGAAGCGATTGATCAGCGCACGGTGCTGAGTCAGGCGGAACAGGCGCGGCTGATCATTGCCCGGCTGTGGACGCGGGGTGACGGTGCCGACCTCGATGTGCCCGAACCCCAGCGCTCCGAGGGCATCGATGTAGTCACCGTTCTTGTCAAGCCCTGCCGCCAGACCGATCCGGTTCCGGAAGTTCAGGCCGAGCACCTCGGTGGGTGCGGCTGCTGCCGCGTAGCGGGCGGCGAGTCGTGCCTGCACGGCGGGTTTGCTCAGCATCTGCAGCGTCAGGTCATGGGCCTTTTCGGGGTCCATTTCGAACAGGATGGCTCGGCCCAGGCTGTACAGGAGGTCGTTGGGTGGTTGTGAGAAAGACTTTGATTCCACGTCAGGGTTCGCGGTGAGTGTGATGGGGTTTGCGTATGCTACACCCTGGAATACTGCCTTGCTCGACATGGTGTTTGCGAAGACACCCTGTCCGTTCCGGTACACTGCCGGGTCTACCCGGACTGACAGATCGCATCAATGGCCATCAGCGCCACCATCAACAAAGTGTCTCTGTCGATCTCGGACATGGATCGTCAGTACTACCAGCAGCACGAACTCACCATGGCGATGCATCCATCGGAGAACGATTTCCGTTTCATCGTGCGTGTGGTTGCCTTCGCCCTGAATGCCCATGAGGACCTGGTGTTCACCAAAGGCCTGGGAGCCGATGAAGAGCCGGAAATCTGGCAGAAATCACTCAGCGGCGAGATCCAGCGATGGATCGATTTCGGGCAGGTCGATGAAAAGCGGATACGCAAGGCCTGTGGGCGTGCCGGGCAGGTCATCGTATACACCTATCAGGATCGGAAATCCGACCTGTGGTGGGAGCAGAATCGCGCCAGATTGGCGCGCCATGCCAATCTGCGTGTCCTTCACATCGAGGCCGAGGGTGCGGAAGCGCTGGTGAGTCGCAACATGCAGTTGAATTGCACCATCGATGACGGCGTGGTGTATCTGGGCAATGCGCAGACCAGTGTGTCGGTATCCGTCACGGCGCGTACCTGAGTTCCCCGGCAACGGATTGTCGCCGGTGCATCCCCTGGCCGATTTACTGAGGCCTGGCCTGCTAGGCGTGCGGCCGGGTGCCCTGCATGGAGGGGCGTTGCTCGAAAGTGGTGAACCACTCGGTCAGTGCCGGATGATTGGTACGCCAGTCGTGGTCGGGTGCGCGAAAGTCCAGGTATCCCAGGGCGCAGCCAAGCGTGATCTGGGCCAGATCGACATCACCCTGCCAGCGGACCTGATGAGTCTCGAACCAGTCCAGGGCCCGCTCGACCTTGCCCCACTGATCGTCGATCCATGTCTCCCACTGGCGTTCCTCGGGCCGCAGAAAGGTCTCGTAGCGGATTGTCACTGCGGACTCGCAGATGCCATGCGCCAGTGCCTGTCGAGTCAGTGTGGCATAGCGTTCCACACCGGCTGAGGGCAGCAGAGTGGCTGATGGGCCGGTGCTGATCAGATACTCGCAGATGATGGTGGAATCGAACAGGGTCTCGCCGGTATCGAGCTGCAGAGCGGGAATCTTGCCCAGTGGGTTCTGTGATCTGACGTAGTCCTCGATCGGTTTTCCGGGAAGAACGGGAGTCAGCAGCAACTCCACCGAATCCTGCAGACCGAGTTCGATCAGCGTGGCATGCACCTTTCTGGCAAAGGGTGAGGCAGGTGAGTAGAACAGTTTCATGGGACGAGGCTCGATGGTTCGGGAAGGGGCATTACGACATGTGGGCATGGGGCTGTCGGCAATGGCTTGGTCAGCCACCCGCTACGCCTTGCGTGTTGACATACAGAGAATAGACCGATGTGCTGGCTGCCATGAACAGGCGATTGCGATGCAGTCCACCGAAGCACAGATTGGCACAGCGCTCCGGCAGGTCGATCCGGCCAATCAGCTCACCGTCGGGGTTGAACACATGCACGCCGTCGAGACCTGCCTCACCCATGCCCCAGCCGCACCACAGATTGCCGTGTATATCGACCCGGAAACCATCTGGCGTACCGCGCTCTCCGGCATCGATCAGGACGCGTTCCCGGGTCAGCTCCGCGCCGTTCACGACATCAAAGGCCAGTATCTGGCGCGGGGTACCGCGTGATTGCACCACATAGAGAATCGACTCGTCGGGGGAGAAGGCCAGGCCGTTCGGCTGGTTGATGCTGTCCGACATGACGCTCAGCGTGCCGTCGACGGCCAGGCGGTAGAGGTTGGGAGACAGCGCAGGCTCTGCCTTTTCTCCTTCATAGAAGCCCGAGATGCCGAATACCGGATCGGTAAACCAGATGGAGCCGTCGGAGTGGCAGACCACATCATTCGGCGAGTTCAGGGAAGCACCCTGGTAGTCACTGGCCAGAACCGTGCGCTGACCATCGAGCTCCGTGCGAACCAGTTGTCGGGTCAGGTGCTCGCAGGTGATGAGGCGGCCCTGACGGTCACGGGTATTGCCATTGGCATGGTTGCTGGGAGCGCGAAACAGGCGGGTGGAGCCGCTTTGCTCATCCCAGCAATACTGCGCATTGCCCGGTACATCGCTCCAGACAAGGCTCCGGAATTCACCGACCCAGACCGGACCTTCACACCAGCGATGGCCGGTGGAGAGCCTTTCGATCTTGGCCAGCGGCAGGCGGTATTGATCGAATTCGGGCGTGACCGATACGACAGCGGGGTCCGGGTAACGCTGGCTGGGTGTCCAGAGAGTGCTCATGCGCAGTGAGTACCTGTGCGGCGGAAGAATGCCTAGCTTAACAAGGTCAGCGCCGGGTTTTTCGGTATGCTACACGTCCGAAAACCAGCTCGCCCACCATGAAGCTCTACCCGGACAAACTCGACGCTCATTTGCGCCAGTCGCTGGCACCGGTATATCTGTTACACGGTGACGAGCCGCTGCAGCTGATGGAAATCGGCGACAAGCTGCGCAACAAGGGGCGAGAGGCCGGATTTGACGAGCGCCAGGTAATCGTCGCCACGGAAGACGCCGACTGGGCCAGCTTTCGCGAAGCCGCTGACAGCTTTTCCCTGTTTGCCGAGCGCCGCCTGATTGAACTGCGGCTGCCCACGGGCAAGCCGGGTCGAATCGGTGGCGAGGTGCTGAAACAATACTGTATGGATCCGCCGCCGGATGTACTGCTGCTGATCACGTCAGGCAAGCTGGATCGCAATGGCGGTAACAGTGCCTGGTTCAAGGCGATCGACAAGGCCGGTGTGACGCTGGCCGTATGGCCGATCCCGGCCTCCCAGCTGGGCAACTGGCTGAATCAGCGTCTCACGGCCAAGGGGCTGCATGCCGATGCTGCGGCTCTGAGTCTGATTGCCGAGCGCATCGAGGGCAATCTGCTGGCGGCCCGTCAGGAAGTGGAACGGCTGGCCTTGCTCTACCCACCGGGACCGTTGAGCAGTGAACAGGTGCTGATAGCCGTCAGTGACAGTGCCCGTTATTCCATCGCGGATCTGTCACTGGCCGCGCTGCAGGGCGAATCGGTGCGCGCGCTGCGGATACTGACCGGTCTGCACGAGGAGGCCGTGAGTGAAGTGCTGGTGCTGTGGTCACTGGTCAACGAGATTCGTGCCGGCGCACGCAGTGCCGAAGCAGTGGAGGCCGGTGTCAGTGAGGATGCCGCGCTGAAATCCGCCGGTGTCTGGGCGAACCGCATGGCCCCCCTGAAACTGGCATTGGGTCGGCATTCGGCGCTGTCCTGGCTTTCAATGCTGTCCACTTGCACTACCATTGACAGACAGATAAAGGGCCAGGCTGCCGGATCCTGCTGGGACTCGCTCGCGGCGTTGACGACGGAACTGGCTGGTAACGGCGCACCTCTCTTGAGAAAGAACCCCGGTATACCCGCATGAACAAGATAGATATCGTTGATCTTCTGGCCACCGCCCCTGAAGGCCAGAGCGTGACCGTCCAGGGCTGGGTACGCAGCCGCCGCGACTCCAAGGCAGGTCTGTCGTTCATTGCCCTGTATGACGGTTCCTGTTTCGACAGTCTGCAGGTCATTGCCGAACAATCCCTGCCCAACTATCAGGATCAGGTGCTGCATCTGAGCTCGGGTTTCGCCATCGAGGTGACCGGGACCCTGGTGGCGTCCGAAGGCAAGGGGCAGTCGGTGGAAGTGCAGGCCAGTGACATCACGGTGGTGGGTGAAGTCGATGATCCGGAACAGTACCCCATCGCCAAGAAGCGTCACACCTTCGAGTATCTGCGCCAGGTTGCACATCTGCGTCCGCGCACCAATGCCTTCGGTGCCATCAGCCGCGTGCGCACCACATTGGCCAGCAGCATTCATCAGTACTTCAAGGAGCACCGCTTCCACTGGGTCAATACCCCGCTGATCACCACCAGTGATTGTGAAGGGGCGGGAGAATTGTTCCGTGTCAGCACCCTGGATGCTCTCGATCCACCGAAAACCGATGCCGGCAAGGTGGATTTCGATCAGGACTTCTTCGCGCGGGAGGCCTATCTGACTGTGTCCGGTCAGCTCAATGCCGAGAGTTATGCACTGGCGCTGAGCAAGGTCTATACATTCGGCCCGACGTTTCGCGCCGAGAACTCCAATACCAGTCGGCACCTGGCAGAGTTCTGGATGGTCGAGCCGGAAATGGCCTTTGCCGATCTGGACGATAATGCAGCTCTGGCAGAGGACTTTCTGAGCTATCTGTTCAAGGCCGTACTCGAGGAGCGCGAGGACGACATGGCATTCTTTTCACAGAGGGTCGACAAGGAAGCGCTGTCCCGTTTGCAGCATGTCGCCGAATCGAGTTTCGAGCGCATGGATTACACCGATGCCATTGCATTGCTGGAGAAAAGCGGCAAGCGATTCGAGTATCCCGTCAGCTGGGGGCTCGACTTGCAATCCGAACATGAGCGCTGGCTGGCTGAAGAGCATGTCGGGCGTCCCGTGATCCTGCAGAACTATCCGAAGGAGATCAAGGCCTTCTACATGCGCGAGAACGATGACGGCAAGACGGTGGCGGCGATGGATGTACTGGCACCGGGTATCGGCGAGATCATCGGCGGCAGTCAGCGTGAAGAGCGCCTGTCCGTGCTCGATGAGAAGCTCGCGGCGCAGGGTCTTGCCGAAGAGCTGGACTGGTACCGTGACCTGCGTCGATACGGCACGGCTCCGCATGCCGGATTCGGCATGGGCTTCGAGCGAGTGCTGAACTACATCACAGGGATGGAAAACATTCGTGATGCCATTCCCTTTCCTCGAGTGCCTCGCAGCGCTCCGTTCTAGTTCCGGGCGATACTGTCTTCGTCTGTCTTCGTCTGTCTTCGTCTGTCTTCGTCTGTCTTCGTCTGTCTTCGTCTGGTTGCTGGAGCGCGGGCGGCGCGGCGTACTACTGTATATCCATGGTGTACTGAAGTCGCGGCGTACTTGTCAGCCCTGAACGGCATGCTTATTCTTTGCAGGCGTCGGGGAGGAGTCTATGTCGAAGTGTCGGAGGTATCGGAGGGCTGCCGGGTTTACTCTGGTCGAGATTGCCATTGTATTGCTCATCATCGGTCTGATTCTTGGTGGGGTTTTCAAGGGGCAGGCACTGATTGACAGTGCTCGTGTACGTGCCATCCACACCGAGTTGACGGGTTTCCAGACGGCCTGGTTGTCGTTCGCCGATCGCTACCGGGCGGCTCCGGGCGATTTTGCCCGGGCCGATGTCCAGATTGACAGTGCGGCAACGCCGGGCAACGGCAACGGCAGACTGGACAGTTCCAGTGAGCGTGCCGGAGTCTGGCAACAGCTGGCGCTGGCGGGCTTCATCAGTGGTAGCTATGACGGGTCAGCGGCAAACATCGGCAGCGCGGGCGACCTGGAATGCGCGTCCACGACCTGTCCGAAAAATCCGTTCAATGGGTTTTACACGTTTGCTCACGGGACTCAGGGGGTCGGTTTCACCACGGCGGCGAATGAACTGTCTACCGGCAATCAGATGCCGGTCAACATCCTGTCACAACTGGATGTCAGGCTGGACGATGGGGTGGCCACGACCGGTCGGTTCCGGGTGCATCGCGATTACGAGAATGCCTGCACGCGACAAGGTAACTGGGACGCCTCGTCGGTCAATGCCAATTGCGCGGCTGTATTGCGCGACTAGTCGCGTCAGAATTCCGGTGTGAGTTCCGGTGCGAGTTCCGGTGTGAGTTCCGGTGTGAGTTCCGGTGTGAGTTCCGGTGTGAGTTCCGGTATTTGTGTTTCGCGACTATTGCTGTAGCATCAGGGGTGTTGGGAATCGAGCTCTTCAATAAAGAGAGTCGCATTTCCTGTTGCATGCGCATACCGAGGACGGAATCATCGTGGCAGACCCCATCACGATAGGCATAGAGGAAGAGTACCTGCTGGTCAATCCGCACACGCGCGAGTTGGCGAAACATCAGGCGGCAGGCTTCATGGATCGCTGCAAGGAGTTGCTCGGTTCGCGGGTCATGCACGAAATGCTGCAGAGCCAGATCGAAATCGGCACCGGAGTCTGTGCCACCATCGATCAGGCTCGGGCAGAGCTGCTGGAGCTGCGGCAGGGCGTTGCCTCGGTGGCGCGCGACTTCGATCTGAGCATCATCGCCGCCTCGACCCATCCCTGGTCTCTGTGGAGTGAGCAGGAACCGGTGGATATGGAGCGATATCGCATCATGGGGGTCGAGCAGGCCAGCATTGCGCGGCGCATGGCCATCTGTGGCATGCATGTGCATGCCGGCATTCCCGATCGGGACCTGCGTATCGACCTGATGAACCAGGTCTGCTATTTCATGCCGCATCTGCTGGCGCTGAGCGGCTCCTCACCCTTCTGGGAGGGTATCGACACCGGCCTGAAATCCATGCGCCCGACCATTGCCGGCCATTTGCCGCGCTCGGGCTTGCCAGAGGTGTTCGATAACTGGAATGACTGGTCTGAGATGGTCGATGACATGACGGCCTGTGGCATGATCAATGACCCATCGAGAATCTGGTGGGATCTGCGGCCCAGTGTGCGTCATCCCACGCTCGAGATTCGAATCTGTGACGTCTGCACCTGGGTAGAGGATGGTCTCAGTGTGGCAGCTCTCTATCAGTCGATACTGACCTTTCTTGCGCACTTGCGACAGAACAATCAGCGCTGGCGTCAGTATCGCCGCATCCTGATTCTGGAGAACAAATGGCGGGCGCAACGCTATGGTGTCGAGGCAGAACTGGGGGATTTCGGCAAGCGGCAGGCGGTTCCGCTGCCTGATCTGATCGACGAACTGGTTGAACTGGTACGGCCGCATGCCGAAGATCTGGGGTGCATCAGGGAAGTGGAGCATGCGCGCGAGATCGCGCGTCGCGGCAGCAGTTCCGATCAGCAGTTGCGCATCTACCATGAGGCACTGGCAAAGGGGGCATCCGATCGTGAAGCACAGATGGCGGTCGTTGACTGGTTGATTGCGGAATCCGTACCTGCTGTCGCCGCAACACGTCCGACATCGAGTAAAGTGTTGCACCCCGAACCCAGTTGACAGAACCCATTGAATTCCTTGCCCTTGCCCGATACTCGATCATTTGACGGGGACACCCACGCGGCGGTACAGCAGCTGCTATCCAGACCCTTGACGCCGGCGAGACTCAAGCAGTTTTCGCGTTCGCATGTGTTTCCACTGACGGCCCCTGGCAGCGTGACGTTCGTCTGGATCGGTGAAGCCGATCATGTGCGCCTGCTGCGTTGGATTCTGGGTGGTGTCGACCGCCAGGAGTTTCGTCGCGTCCCGGACACGCCGTTGTGGCTGTTGACCGTGCCGGTCAAGGATGGTGGACGCTTCGAATACAAGCTGGGCGTCGAGCACAATGGCCATGAGCAATGGCATCTGGATCCGCTGAACAAGGCGCGTGCCGGCGATCCCTATGGCGAGAATTCGGTATGCCGGACTTTCGGCTACTCGCAACCGGAATGGAGCATGCCGCAGGGGGCCCCTGCCGGAGCCATTCACCCCTTTCCGGTCAGCAGCAGCGTATTCGAGGAAACACGGGATGAGCAGGTGTACCTGCCAGCCGGTTACGATGCGGAGCAGGTTTATCCCTTGCTGGTCATTCATGACGGCGCTGATTTCATCACCTATGCCGATCTGGCTACGTCGCTGGACAATCTGATAGCATTGGGTACCATACCGCCCATTATTGCAGCTCTGGTACAGACTCGGGATCGCCTCGGTGAATATGCACGAGGTCATCGGCATGCCCGCTATGTGGTCAGTGATCTGCTTCCTCAGTTGCAAGCCAGCTATCGTATTTCGGAGCGTAGTGAAGATCGCATCCTGCTGGGTGCCAGTCTTGGCGCGGTTGCCTCACTGGCTACCGTGTTCCGCTATCCCGGCGTGTTCGGGGGAGCGGTATTGCAGTCCGGTTCGTTCATTCTGGATGAGGGGAAACTGGAAGGGCGGCCGCATCCGGTGTTTCGCAAGGTGGCGCGACTGATCAAGGCTGTCAGGCGAGCGCCGAACATGCCTGCATTTCGTGCCTTTGTCTCCAGTGGCGAACTGGAAGGACTGGCATCGGAAAACGAAGCACTTGCAAGGCTCTTGCAAGAGAACGGCGTTAGTGTTCTATTCAAGAGTGCGTGGGACGGACATCACTGGCACAACTGGCGTGACCAGTTGCGTGATGGTCTGGTATGGGCGCTTGACTCGGACAGTTCCTGACACACCGATATTCAGGCGGCAAACAGAAGGCGATGTTCGCCGGGCTGGTGTTGGGCAGGTCGGGATTGACAAACAACACAGGAAGTAGACATGGCAGAACGAAAGGTAAAGATCGGATTGTCTCTGGGAGCCGACATCTGTTGGCCCATATGCTATGAGAACCTGTTGAATGATCTCAGGCTCGATATCAACCATGGTGGAGAGCGTTTGACGTTTTCCTCGGAACGGGTGACCATCGAGCCGTTCAATCTGCAACAAGACGTCTCTTATGATGTCGTTATCGACCGGCTGACACACTGGTATTCGACCAGCCGGGAATGGATCAAGAAAGGCATTCTGCTCGATGATCTGTACGTCTACAACAACCCCTGGTCATTGCAGTCGAACGAGAAGCACACCTCCTATGCGGCGATGATGCGGCTCGGTCTTCCCGTCCCTGAAACCTGGATGTTGCCACCCAAGGCCTATGAGGATTCGGATGATCTGCAGGAGACCTTGCGCAAGTACGCTCGCATGTTTTCTCTCGAGGACATCGGATCGCAGCTGGGATACCCGTTCTTCATGAAGCCTTATCATGGGGGCGGCTGGAAAGGCGTGTCGAAGATCGACGACCTTGCAGACTTCCAGCGGGCCTATGATGAAAGCGGTACCGAAGTGATGAATCTGCAGTCGGCCGTGTTACCGCATGACTGGTTTGTCCGCTGTGTCGGTCTCGGTCCGCAGATGCGCAAGGTCAATTATGATCCGTCCGCTGCATTGCACGATCGCTACCGCATGGATATCGATTTTCTGGACGCCGAAGACAACAGTGTGCTGGAAGACATGACCGCGACGATCAACAGCTTCTTCGGCTGGGACTTCAATTCCTGTGAGGCATTGCGCCGCGATGGCATCTGGCACCCGATCGATTTTGCCAATGCCTGTCCGGACAGTCAGGTGACATCATTGCATTACCACTTTCCCTGGCTATTGAAGGCGAATCTGCGCTGGTCGATCTTCTGCGCCGCCACCCGGCGACCCATGCATCGCAATCTCGACTGGGCGCCGTACTTCGAGATCGCGGACAAGGATATCTCGCCTCGTGAAAAGCTTTCACGCTATGCTGGTATCGCACACGAACGCTTCGAGACCGAACGGTTTCGCGAATTCTGTCAGACACATCTGTCTCATCTGGACGAGCTGGCCTACGAGTTCTTTGCGTCGGATACGGTCAGGGATGCCATTCATCAGAAGGTCTCTTCATTGTTTCCAGCCCACGAGATCGAGGAATTCACCGAACTGTTCTGGCAACGCATTCAGGACTGGCGGGCGGCCGAGGGGGCCAAGGGGGATCCGGATGGCTTCTAGCGGAGAGATGTCATGAAGACAGTCACGCGCTGGTATTCCTCGCGCCTGGAACAGGAGATCACTATGGTGCGTTGGGGGCACTGGGGACAACCGGTTGTGCTGTTTCCCACCGCAGGCGGGGATGCGGAAGAGGTGGAACGCATGCACCTGATCGGGGCCATACAGCCTCTGATCGATGCCGGCAGGATCAAGGTCTATTCCTTCGACAGCGTGGCCGGCAAGGCGCTGGCAGAGCAGGCCGGTTCGGTGGAGCATCGCTGCTGGCTATTGAAGCAGACCGGTGAATATCTGGTGCATGAAGTGTTGCCCGCCATAATCGAGGACTGCGGTGGCGAGCCGATCGAGCTGGTGACTGCCGGTGCATCGATAGGTGCCTACAACGCGGTGGCCATGCTGTGTCGTTACCCGCATGTCTTCAAGGCGGCCATCGGCATGAGTGGCACCTACGATCTGGAGAAACTGATGGGCTTTCAGGGCAATGTGGATTACTACCTGTCCAGCCCCCTGAAATTTCTTCCCAATCTGGATTCCGGGGACATGCTTGAAAAACTGCAGTCACGCTTTGTGCTGCTGCCTTTCGGTCAGGGACGCTGGGAAAGCCCGAACGAGTCCTGGCAGATGGCGCATGTGCTGGGCAGTTGTGGCATACCGAACCGGGCCGATCCCTGGAGCCATGATCATCATCATGACTGGGAAACCTGGCGAGAGATGCTGCCTCATTATCTCGACGAACTCGTTGACTGAACTGGAGAGGATTCACCCATGAACGTGATATTCATCGAACCGGGTTTTCCCGCCAATCAACGGCAGTTCGTTCGGGCTCTGGCCAGCATTGGTGCCAATGTCATCGGTATCGGCGAGCGCCCCTACGAATGGCTCGATGAGGAGACACGTTCCTGGCTGGGTTCCTATCAGCAGATTGCCTCGGTCACCGACGAAGCTGCGCTGGAGTGGGCGGTCAGGCAGGCACAGGATGTACAGTGGGTAGACCGTCTGGAGGCGGTGGTTGAAGCCCATGTCATGCCCGCTGCACACGTGCGCGAACGCTGCGGGATTCCGGGCACTACCGCCCGTACCGCCTATCTGTGCCGCGACAAGGTGGCGATGAAGGATGCGCTGCGTGAGGCTGGTGTACCCACCGCGGCCTCGGCAGGTCTGTCCAGTACACGCGAAGCCATCGAGTTTGCCGATGCCGTCGGTTATCCGATCATCATCAAGCCTCGCGATGCCGCCGGCGCGGCCGGCACCTATCGAGCCAATGACGAACCCGAGTTGCTGGAGGTGGCACAGCGCTGCGGACTTGCAGATGGTGCCGCCGTTGCCGTCGAGGAGTTCGTTGAAGGCCACGAGGGTTTCTACGATACGTTGACGGTGAACGGAGAGGTGGCTCATGACTTCATCAGTCACTACTATCCCAATGTGCTGGAAGCGATGCGAGCCCGCTGGATATCGCCTCAGATCATCTCGACCAATCGCCTGGATGAACCCGGCTACAACGAGATCAAGACCATGGGCAAGCGCGTCATCGATGCTCTGGGTATCCACACATCGGCCACGCACATGGAGTGGTTCTTCGGTCCGAAGGGCCTGCGTTTCTCCGAAATCGGTTGCCGGCCGCCGGGTGTGGGTCAGTGGGAAAGCTATTGTTCGGGCAACGAGTTCGACCTGTATCGTGAATGGGCCTTTGCCGTCTGTCATCACCACATCGACAGAAAACCCTCGCGCCGTTACAGCTGCGGCATCATTGCGTTGCGTCCGGATCGCGATGGCAACATCTTCAGCTATGAAGGCGTCGAGGATGTCTTCAAGCAGTACGGAGAGAATATCGTCGAGCAGTATTTTCCGGATCCGGGTACGCCCACTCAGGGCGTCGAGGCGGGCTACATGGCCAATGCCTGGTTACGCGTAAGACATCCCGACTACGACGAGCTGCGCCATATACTCAATGATATCGGAGAGCGGGTTCAGGTCAGGGCCGGTTAGAGCGGCCAGGGGCAGGTGATCTTGCCGACGATCCGCACAGGTATCGTCGGCAGTAGGGGGCAATCGTCCGGCAGTTGCCTATTCGATTTCCAGTTCCTTGATCTTGCGGGTAAGCGTATTGCGTCCCCAGCCGATCAGGCGCGCCGCTTCCTGACGGCGATCCTGAGTCTTGTTCAGGGCACACTGGATCAGTATGCGTTCCACCGCGGGTTGGGCAATGCCCAGCAAGTCTGTCTGGCCATCGTGCAGCTGCCGGTTGGCCCATTGGCGCAGGCCACTTTCCCAGTCGACATCACGCTGCGCAGGTGCATCCTGAACCTGGGCCGGCATGTCTTCCTTTTTCAGCTCATTGCTGCTGGCCATGACCGTCAGCCAATGGGCCGTATTCTGTAGCTGACGTACATTGCCGGGCCAGGTCAGTGAGCTGACATAGGCTTCGAACTCCGGTGTCATCACCTTGGTCTCTTCGCCCAGCTCTTCAGCCGCCTTGGACAGAAAATGCTTCAGCAGGCGCGGAATGTCTTCTCGCCGTTCGCGCAGCGGTGGTGCCTCGATGCGGATGACGTTCAGGCGGTGAAACAGATCTTCGCGGAAACGTTTCTCTTCGACCAGCATTTCCAGATCCTGATGAGTCGCTGCGATGATGCGCACATCCACGGTGATCGGCGTGTGGCCACCAACACGATAGAATTGACCATCGGCCAGAACACGCAGCAGTCTCGTCTGCAGGGTAGCTGGCATGTCGCCGATTTCATCGAGAAACAGTGTGCCACCGTCGGACTGTTCGAAGCGGCCGATACGCGTGCTCTGAGCTCCGGTGAAAGAGCCCTTTTCATGGCCGAACAGCTCCGATTCCATCAGGTCGTGCGGAATGGCAGCCATGTTCAGAGCGACAAAGGGTTTCTCGGAGCGCGGGCTGTGACGGTGCAGGGCATGAGCAATGAGCTCCTTGCCGGTACCACTCTCACCATTGATCAGGACGGTAATCTTGGAGCGTGACAGACGACCGATGGCCTTGAACACGTCCTGCATAGCCGGTGCATCACCAATCAGTTCGGGTGGCTCATCCTGCTTCTGCGGGACCTTGGCCTTGGTCGTCGTACTACCGGGTGAACGCTGCTCCTTCTGTACATTGCAGGCGCGGCGAACCTGGTCGATGACATTGTCAACATCGAAGGGTTTCGGGATGTATTCGAAGGCGCCACGTTCAAAGGCCGAGACAGTGCTGTCCAGGTCCGAGAACGCTGTCATGATCAGAACCGGCAGCTCAGGGTGGCTGCGTTTCATCTGATCAAGCAATGAAAGCCCGTCCGAACCGGGCATGCGGATATCGCTGATTACAGCATCGGGGGCCAGTGCATTGGCCCGCATCGCATCCAGTGCTTCATCGGCCGACTCGAAAACATTCACCTGCATGCCTGCCTGCTTGAGTGTTTTCTCCAGTACCCAGCGGATCGATTGGTCATCATCTATGACCCAGACGTATTCGTCGCTCATGCGATCTCCATAGGAATCAGTACAGTAAAAATGGTGTTGCCCGGCTCGCTGGTACATTCGATCACACCGCCGAGCTGGTTCATCGTCGCCTGCGCGATCGACAAGCCAAGCCCGGTGCCATGGTCGGTACCGGTTACCAGGGGAAAGAAAATCTGGTCGATGAGGTGGTCCGGTATGCCGGGACCGTCATCGATGATCTGTATGCAGGCCGCCAGTGGATAGCGCTGTCCACCGATGGTGAAGTTGCTGACGATACGAGACCGGAAGACGATCTTGCCGGCATCCTGCAATGCCTGCAGAGCGTTGCCTGCAATATTCAGTAATACCTGTACCAGGCGATCGCGATCGGTCATGCACTCGGGGATGCTGGGGTCGTAGTCGAAGGTGACCTGGACGCCTTCAGGTGCGCCGGCAATGATGATCTTTCGCACGTGTTCCAGCACCTCGTGCAGATTCACCACGTCGTGGGTGGGGCGACTGGTCGGTCCAAGCATGCGATCGATGAGGCCCTGCAGACGGTCGGCTTCGCGAATGATGATGCCTGTGTATTCGCTCAGCTCCTCATCGGGCAATTGCCTGTCCAGCAGCTGGGCAGCGCCGCGCAGACCGCCAAGAGGGTTCTTGATTTCGTGAGCCAGGCCGCGCAGCAGGGAGCGGGCATGCTCCTGTTGTGCCAGCATGGCCTCGTCGCGAGCGATGCGCAGCGGTCTGTCGACGGTGCTGACTTCCATGATCAGGCCGATGCGCTTGTCGTTTGCCCGATAGGGGGACAGCGACAGATCGACAATCTGCGGATCGCGTCCATGTGGTTCGACCGATACCTGGCGTTCGGTGAATGGCTGTCCGTTGTCCAGGGTCTCGCGAATGCGGGCAAACAGGGAGTCGGGAATGGTGAGCGCGCGAGTCAGGCGCTGGTCCATGATCCTGCGCGCGCTCACACCCAGCAGTTGTTCGGCGGAGCTGTTCACGTAGCGAATGCGCATTGCATCGTCTATCGCGATGACCGAACAGGCCAGCGAATCGAGTACAGTAATTTCGGTTGCCGTTGTGGGCACGGGATAAGTAGTCACGTCTACGATTCTGCAATTTACGCACCTTGCAAGAGCGAATCGGCAATCCCGATTTGACTATTTAAATATCAATGAAAACAGCTACTTGTGAAATCATCTGATTGTCGCGGCTGGATTGGGATGCACTTCTATGGTGCTGTGACCCAAAATTATGCACTGTAATGGTGCGTTGTGGCTAGTGTGCTTTTCCCGCCGTGTGATGCCGGACATGAAACTGGACGACGGCAGACTCAGCCTGCACACTGCCCGTCGCGTCGATGAGTCTGATCTGCACATCGTGTGTGCCGCGCTCTGGGATATCGATGGGCAGTCTGTTGTCGCTGCCGGTACTGAGCAATCTGCCATCCATCAGCACCTGGGCGCTCTGGCCGACGGGCAGGGTGTCCGCCGGTGACAGGGCGAACTCCACCCACAGAGGCGCTTGCGGATCGATGAAAGTCTGATCAGGCGCAGGGGAGACGATGCTGACGCTGCTGACGGTCATCACGTCCGATGTCGTGGTCCCCGATGTCTGCGCGTGTGAGCGGGTCGTCGTTGGTGTCTGATCCACCACATTCAAGGGAGGAGGTGTCACGATGACCGCTTCAGGAATGGGCTGGTCGGTAAAGACTGTCGTGCCATCAGCATCGACGGCCTTGTAGATCGGCGTCGTGTCAGCCGTCAGGGGTGTGTTGATCAGCCCCAGCAGGATGAGGGTCAGGAATGGTGCTGTGGTCGTGTTTTTCATGGCCGCAAACCTGCATATTCTGCACCAGCCTTCCGTGCACAAGAGCAAGCGGACGCGCTATCGCAAACGCGCATCGGCCGGTGTGCCACTGGACGTGGTGCGTGCCGTTCTGCCGCCCGGTTACGAGTTGTCGGGAGGTAACAGCGTTACTCACTTGTCCTGCTGTTTCGCTTTTCGTTCGCTCTCGCGCATCATGTGGCTGATGAAGAACCAGGTGAAGTAGACCGCCATGGCCAGAATGAAGGCGATGACCGCGGCAGAGAGAATGCCGACGGAGTCGGAAAACAGTTCAGACCAGAGTTCCATGCTTGTATGCCTCTCGGTGCGTCAGCGAATCATGTCGATCTGCAGAAACAATAGTGTGTTTCCGGATCGCCTGTGTTGACCAGGGTCAAGCGTCCGGGTGATTGGCTATGGTGTTGGTAATCTGTGCCGCCCCCAGGATCCGCCGTGTGCGCCTGTCCTTGCAGTGGTCTGCGCCCGGTGACTACGCGGGCCGGGGAGGCAGGTTCTGGTCGAGTTCATCACTGATTTCGTCGGTGTCGTGTTTCACTGACTCTTCCTTCTGCGGGTCGGAAAATTCAGCGACCAGCCACTCTGTCAATGCTCGCGAGGCCCAGGTGCGCATATGGGGTGCAGGCTGGTACAGGGCATAGTATTCGGACATGGCCACTGTCGTGTCAAAGGGGCGTACCAGTCGACCATCCGCAAGTGCATCGGCCACCAGGCTGTCATGTGCCATGGCCAGCCCGTCCCCTGAGAAAGCAGCACTGATCGAGATGGCGAAGGTCGATGCCATGTGTACCTTGAGTGTCGGTATCGACTCCATGGATCCGCTGTGTTCGGCAAGCCAGCTCTGCCAGCTGGAGAGCACACCGACACAATCGAACAGGGGTAATGAGTGCCAGTCTTCTCCCTGTGCAATCCGCTCGGCCAGTGCCGGTGTGCAAACCGGGAAAGCGCGTTCATGAGCCAGCCTCTTGCCATCCAGCCCGAAACCCGCCGGTCGGGTGAAGCGTATTTCGACATCGGCCATCTGTGCCGTCTTCTCGGGATCCCATACCGGGGTGACCACGTTCAGGCTGAGCTCCGGGTGCGCTGCCACCAACGCGCTCAGTCGCGGTGCGAGTCTGAATGTCGCAAAGCCCATACTGCATTGCAGCGTCACCGTGCGAGCGCGCTGGGTATTGCGGCTGCCTGTGAAGGGCTGCGCGCCGGCACTCAGAATATTGAAGGCCTCGCGAACCGCAGGGAGGTAGTTCGATCCATCCTCCGTCAGTGACAGCGCGCGGTTGTGGCGTTCGAACATCGGTTTGCCGAGGAATGTCTCAAGGCTGCGCACATGTTGCGAAATGGCAGATTGCGTCAGATGCAGTTCGTTGGCGGCCGCTGTAAATGACAGGTGCCGGGCTGCAGCCTCGAATGCGCGAAGCCAGGTGAGCGGCGGAAGAGCAGGCTTGAGCATGACAGGAGCACCGGCTGGGAATTTCGCATTAATAATAGTGGGTCTACGCGGATTCGTGTGGGCCATTTTCAGTAACAAATTGCTGAAAGTATCTACGTAGGCAGTGTTTTCGTAGA
>NZ_JBQYLE010000010.1:265709-295936 GCF_052681095.1 Granulosicoccus sp. 3-233 | reverse complement strand
TCAGAAGTGAAACCATTCAGCGCCAATGATAGTGTGGGGCTTCCCCATGTGAAAGTAGGTCATCGCCGGGTTTTATTGAAAGCACAAAGGGTCACCCATCGGGTGGCCCTTTTTGCTTTGTGTGAATCGACTTTGAGCGACTTTGATACTTACCTGTACAGCGCAGCTGTCCCCATGTGCTCAAAAACGCAGGAGCGTTTTTGCATCAGCGCGTTGTTGGCGCTGACCCCGAAGGGGTGAGGGCAGGGACTGCCCGA
This sequence comes from Granulosicoccus sp. 3-233, assembly GCF_052681095.1. Classification (NCBI taxonomy): domain Bacteria; kingdom Pseudomonadati; phylum Pseudomonadota; class Gammaproteobacteria; order Chromatiales; family Granulosicoccaceae; genus Granulosicoccus; species Granulosicoccus sp. 3-233. The sequence continues at coordinate 295,679 of NZ_JBQYLE010000010.1, read as the reverse complement.
ATAAAGTAGGTCATCGCCGGGTTTTATTCTCTGCCCCTGTGGACAGTTCGCATCAGGCCATCCTTCGGGATGGCCTTTTGTCGTTTATGGGCTCGCATGATCGGTGAGCACGGCGACAATGACAGACGCTGGACAATCGAAACACTAGACTCCGCGCCCGGTGCCCCAGATCATCACATGTAATTGAGGGAGGACGCGTACGTCATACCAGTGTCGAGCGACAACCTGTTCGTGCAGCCATCGCATCTGTTCCATCAGTTTCTCATGCAAGGCGTTGTCATCGTCCTGCAGCGCACCGGATTGCGCGCCGGCGTTAACGGGCTGCAATGTCAGCGGCAACTCCGGATGGCGTTTGCGTAAGTCGGCGACAAAGGACAGATCTGCCTGGTTCAATACAGGAACCTTGAGATGGGCGCATCCCGTTTTGGCGATTTCAACGGCTTTTTTCAGTGCCGACCAGTCGGTTTCCATACCAGCTGAGGGTGGTTTCGGACTGAGAGTCAGATGATCTATCTGACCGAACCAGTCAGGTACGATGGAACCCTGAGTCTCCAATGCGAAACGGTAACCTTGTTGCTGGCCTGATCGCAAGAGCTCCTCAAGAGGCTGCAAGGCGGGATTGCCTCCTGAAACGACAACCCATAATGGGTCGTTCGACAACTGTTTGACTTCGTCAAGTATGTTGGAAGCTGTCATGGCACGCCATTCCTTGCGATTCCTGGGCAAGACTGCATGCAGCGTGTCACACCAGCTGCAGCGATAATCACAGCCGCCTGTGCGCACAAATACGACGGGCATGCCCACCATGGGGCCCTCACCTTGCAGAGTTGGACCGAATATCTCATCAACCAGAATACGCTTTTGCGAAGACTGATTCATGATGCGGTGCTCGGCTTGTATTCTGCCCAGGTTTTCGGCGTTTCACTGACTCTTGTGGCCGTGGTTTCAGGCCACCGCTCGATACACCAGTTGTAAATGGCCAGCGCCAGGTTTTCCGCCGTGCTGGGTGTATCGCCAAAGTGATCGTTCAAGTGTCGATGGTCAAACGTCTCATCGATCCACGTTTTCAATTCTTTCAGATCATGATAATCACGCACAAAGCCGTGTTGATTCAATTCCTGCGCTTGCAGCTCGACTTCGACGACATAATTGTGCCCGTGAAGCCGTGAGCAGGGGTGGTCCTCAGTCAGGCCGAGTAGCTGATGGGAGGCAGAAAAATGGAACTGCTTGCTGATGGTAAACACGGGCTTCAACCTTCGTGGACAGGGGCGCAAGCAGAGAAGTCAGGATCGATGTAGTCGGTCGGATCGGGTACCTGAGCCAGCATGAAGGCTTCGCGGCGCTCTACGCAGGTGCCACAGCGCCCGCAATGCCGATCATTACCCTCGTAACAGCTCCATGTGTCCGCGAAGGGAACGTCGAGTGCCGAGCCGATGCGCACGATATCGGCTTTGGAGCCATTGACAAATGGAGCCTGCAGTCGAGGACAGTGCACCCCGTCGAGGGCCTGTTTCTGCATGTCGGCAAAGGCGTAGATGAAGCCCGGACGGCAATCGGGGTAGATGAAGTGATCGCCGCCGTGCACCGCAAGTGCCACTGCATCAATGTCACGTGCAGAGGCAGTACCAAATGCGATGGTCATCATGATGGGGTTACGGTTGGGAACAACCGTGCTGCGCATGCTCTCTTCCTGATAATGCCCGTGAGGCACGTCCACCTGATCATCTGTCAGAGCGGAGCCAGGTAGCAGGGCTGCCAGGGCGCGCAGATCAACAATGTCATGGGGTACGCCGAGCTGCCGGGCACAGAGGGCTGCGCAATCGAGTTCCCGCAAATGCCTTTGCCCGTAGTTGAAGCTGATCAAGCCGGCCAGATCGGCTTCGGCTGCTACTTTCCAGGCGAGCGTGACGGAATCAAGTCCGCCGGAGCAGATTACGAGCGTCTTCATGTTGTTGTCCTTGTTTTAACCGGGTAGGCTGCGACCGGAGCGCAATGGCGCGAATTTGTCTATCGATGAACTGCGGGGCAATACTACCGTGCAGCCAAACTGTCGTCTACAGACCGGTGTGGTAAATCATGCCCAAGGCTTGTGCGTAATAGTGCGAAACGCCCCCGTTACTGCTGTCAGCCTGCTTGAAATTATTGGAGTCGCCAGACAAACAACCGCCAATGACAGGTAAGCTCGTGGTGCGACCGCACGAGCCGCAGTGAAAGCAGGGCTGTCATGGCAACAGGCAAACTGGATTACGTCTATCGATTGAGCGCGGCCCGGCTGGTCATTCTACGCATGCGCCTGTCACGCTTCATGCGCAGGAGATTTCTGTCGGGATACTCTGCGAAGGGACCCATCAGGAGTGCCGGGCTCCGTGGTCCACTGTTGATGGGGGTGGCCGTACTCTCGGGACTGCTCACCGTGGTCTGGTTTGATCATACGCGACCACGGACTGCGAAAACTCTGTCCGACAAGGTGCTGACAAGCCAGGCGCATTCGAGGGCAATGGAGAGCCTCGAGGGCAGCGGCTCTGCCGATCAGACGGTTTTTACGCCGGAGGAGCGGAATCGATCAGACAGATTGTCGGAAGAACAATCGTTATTGTCAGCCAGAGTCGATGAACTTGAACAGGAACTCATCGTCAGCTCATCCGAAAATACTTCGCTGAAGAATCTCCTGGCTGCAAGAACTGCTGAAAACGACGCACTACAGAGCGAAACACAGGAGTTGCGTCGACAACTCCGGCATTTCGAGCAAGAGCATACGCAACTGGAAGAAGCATTGCACGAGCAGGTGCAGCGATTTGCCGAGGCACAGAGTCATTGGGATGATTCAAATACGGAGCACAAGGTGATTTACAACATCACCAATATTCCGGTAGGTACTCACGTCACACAAGAACAACTGATTACCGATAGCCAGAATGCAACTGAGGTGATGTCAGAACCGAGCGTGAATACCGTTGAAAATTCGCTTGAGACCGGATCCGAGACGACCCCTGCCATCGATCAGCAGTCGTATACCTACCCGTTTGGCGCTGATGCCAATGATGTCAACAGTATCGACCCGTATCAGCAGTACCGCGATACGACCGGTGACAACGTTGGCTGGAAAGGTGATGACTATCTGGCAGACACCCTGCGAAACGGACTGAATGGCGACGATTCAGGGTCATCGGATGTCAGTTCGGATTCCGATGAGTCCGATTTCGTTGATGAGCCCGTCGAACCAGGTAGCTCTTTTCTTGGAACCGATGTCATTCGCCAGGAACCATTCTTCGGCCCGGCACCTGATCGGTATGAAGATCTGGTCGAGCCCGGTATGGCGCAGTAATGAAGTGGATGGTTCTGACGCTTCATTCAGGACGCTGATCAACCGCGGCCCTCGTGTGTGTATCCGGGAGGCCGATGGTGTATCCGTGGAAATGTGAAGTGCATGGCAGAAATCGACAATGGGCAGGCAGGGTTTCAGGCTAGAGTTGATGGCTGAAACGCAGGGCCTCACGTTTGATGCAGAACGGCGGCTTTGCGCACATCCCGCCATCGAAGGAGTATTCGAAACATGGGTTTGCCGAAATGCCTGACAGGTATTTTCATCGCTGTATTGCTTGCCGGTTGCTCCATGAATCCGGTGACGCCTGACAGGAACAATCAAGAGGCGCTACAGCTGATTGCCAGTGATCTGGTCAATGCACTGGTGCAAGTCAGATCCATTCCCGTTGCGAGCACGACGCTCAGCCTGCCTGCCGGAAGTCTTGGTGACAGTGATTTTGCGCGAGTCCTGCAAGAACGTCTCGAGCGTGTGGGCTACGCCGTCAGAACGGTAGGAAGCAACCCTGCCGACAAGGCTGTCAGCTATGCGATAGCGCAAGAGGAGGGTGGATCGGATGACAATGCCGCCGCCACTTTCACGGTGACCATCGGTTCGGTCAGTGTCAGACGACACTACGCGAACCTGAACAGTGACGAGGTATATCCGGCTGCCGCGATGCAGATCAGAGGTGCCAATGCGAGTGATCTGCAGATCAACGACAATCTCTTCAAACGCCAGCCTCCTCTAGCGCAGCGTCTGCAACAGTCTGCCAGCAATACCAGCAATACCAGTAATACCAGCAATACCAGCAGTAACGGCAGTAACGGCAGTAACGGCAGTAACAGCAGTAACGGCAGTAACGGCAGTAACGGCAGTAACGGCAGTAACAGCAGTAACAGCAGTAACAGCAGTACGTCGTCAATCAGCCCAACTGCGGTAGCATCTGTGCAGGCAACGCAGGCAACGCAGGCAACGCAGGCAACGCAGGACGATACCTCCGGCCAGATTGAAGCGATTGAAAAACCGGTTCTCGGCTTGCAGAGTGACACGCTGGCACGTCTGCAGAGAAGGCCGTTACGCAATTTTCGCGAACTGCAACGGTCCAATTTTTCGGACCTGTATCAATCCCTTGCCATTGTCAGAGAAGTGATACTGCCCTTCGGAAACGACTCCATCGAACTGGATGCGTCTGCCAGGCAGCAGATTGAACAGATCGTGGATAGCTATGACATTCAGCGTGATGTGTTTTCGGTCATAGGCTGCTCCAATGGAGCAACGTCGGTAGCGGCCGGGCCGAAAAGCCTGGCTCTGGGGCGCGCAGCTGACGTCACGTCAGTGTTGATGAGTCTGGGGGTGCCGCGGCAGTCGGTACTCGAAGAAGGTTGCTGGTCCGGTGAGCACTTTGACGAGCTGATGCCCAGGCGTGGTGTTGTACTCAGTCTGCAGCGATTCACATCTCCCTGACAATGACCACTCTGTGACCATGGCCTGTCCATGGTCGGCTGCGGTGACGATCCAGGTCACCGCGGCCCCATAAAGCCTTATTCGCTGGTGCGTGCCAGAGCCAGCACAGAGGTGCCGCTTTGTTGTACCACGTAGACGGTACGTGTGGCGTCGTCCAGTTCCAGTGACCAGCCGCTGCCGAGTTCGGCATCCAGCTCCGCCACAGTGGCGGCTGGCAGTGTGAAAGATCCATCATCGACCAGGATGCAATCAAGAGACACATTGGAATCGCTGGCGGACGCGTCGAAGGTGACATGCGCGCTCCCACCGCTATTGGCTGTCCAGCTGATGGTAGTGTTCGCCGTCAGTGATGTCCCTGTGCTGGTTGTGAAATCCGAGAGGGGATCGGCTCCGGGGAGCTGCACATTGCTGAACGCCGGAAATTCATCGCCGGGGATGTTGATGACAAGCGGTGCCGGGGCTGGGTAGGTCAAATCGACTTCCGTGGTGTATACCTGGAAACCGAAAAGACTTGTCAGCGGCATTTCCCCATAGGTATTGCCTGTGGCGCTTGCCAGTGTGATGACCTGACCGGCAGACAGTGTCTGAATATCGGTCGCGAAGTTCTCGCCCAGGTCATCTTCATCGAGTGTCGGAAACGGATTGTCCGAATCATCGTCAGCATAGACACTGCAGAAGTCCTGATTGTTCAGGGCACCGATCGCCCCGGCGAGAAGACCGGAATCGACCTGCTGTGGAAAGCGGTAGAAGCCGGCACCGGCACTGACTTCCTGATCATCAACCGACTCGTCAATGGTTACGATGCCGAATTGTGTCAGATTGCCAGAAATGTCGGTATCGACTGTGGATGAGCCATCACCCGGGGTTCCGCTGCCGTCGCCACCGGGTGTACCGTTGTCTCCGTTGTCTCCGTTGTCTCCGTTGTCTCCGTTGTCTCCGTTGTCTCCGGGGGGGGTAGTGCCACCGGATGAGTCGCTGGATGAACTGCAGGCTGTAGCTGTCAGTGCTGTCATCAGCACTAGAAAGGTCAGTTTCAACATCGGACTTGTCATCTCCCTGATGGTTGCGGCGTTTAAACCAGAGACAGAAGCTTAATCCAACTTCTCTCTCGTTTGATCACCGCTAGACGAATGTCAGTTGCACGAGGGTGAAAACATGACGTGGTCGCGCAGAACCGGTCAAGGGGGTGTCGACAATCATGGCGATAGCGACGGTTGCAACGGTTTTGGGTATAGTACTGCCATGAGGATGAGTGCCCCCAATCATCAACGTTGTTTCGCTGCCGCACGGGCGGCCGCGTATCTGTTGTTGATTGGCGCATTGCTGGCTCCCAAGATTTCCCTGGCAGTCGCCGCTACCGTCGGCAACGGTTATTCCTCGGTGATCATCTGTACCGGTGGAGGGCTGACACGAGTCTCGTTGTCGCCTCAAGGCGATATTGTCGATGATGTTTCCGATGCCTGGGTCAGCGCACATTGTGTGCTGCAGGATGACCGTACTTCGGACATGCAGCGCGCCTGGTTACGAACAGCCTTCCCGGAATTCATCGTCACCTCGCGCAGTGAAGAGGACCTGCAGTTCGCATTCACGCAACGACTGCTGCAATCCGTTGCCAATCGAGGACCACCGGCTGGCTCCTGAGCCTTGAGCTGACTATGAGTTGATGCGTGGCCCCTCTCGAGTCGGGATCGACTCCAGACAGGCTATCACCGGCCATTGGCAGGCTCCTGTCGGCTCTCGCAGGATTGGCTGAATGCACGGCATGTTTGTAAAAGGTTGCCGCGCAGCGATTCCCTCTGTTTTCATCGTGCAAATCAGGCAATCGGACCGAGAGACTTCCTCCTTGATCGATTGTGGTCGCGGCAGAATCGCATCGCGTTGATCCTCCCGTGAACCTGTTCTGAAGACAGGGTCACCGGAAATTCACTGAATGTGGTCCCACCCATGAACCTGTATAGAACATTTCCAAGGCTGACTGTCGCCGCGTTGCTGATGTCAGCGTCACTGCCGTCGCGGGCTGAGACCATGCAGGACATCACGCTGCGCTTTGCCGGTGAATTCGATGGACGAACTGCAGACTGCAATACCGACTATGACAACATCGGTGCCAAGGGAACGACTGTCGGTATAGCCGACTTTCGACTCTATGTGTCTCGCATAAGTGTTCTTGATGAAGGCGGAAACCGGGTTCCGGTGACACTGACCGAGCATGGCCCCTGGCAGCATGGAGATGTCGCCCTGCTTGATTTCGAAGACGGTAGTGGTCACTGTGCCAACGGTACGAGCCCCACCAATCATGTGATCAAGGGACAGGTTCCTCAGGGTGATTATCACGGCGTGGCGTTTGATATCGGCGTGCCGTTCGACAGCAATCATCAGGACCCGACCCTGGCCGCATCACCGCTGAATCTGACGGCCATGTTCTGGAACTGGCGTGGAGGTTACCGTTTCATGCGACTGGACTTGCTCCCCGACGTGGAGGTGGTTTCGGGCTACCCGATCGACCCACCCGGTTCTGTCTCCAGCAAGCATGAATCGGCAACGCAGACGTCCGTCTCGAAAGGGGCGGGACATGCCATGGACAAGGGGCAGAAGGCGCCTCGAAGCACAGGCTGGGCTGTGCACCTGGGATCGACTTCGTGCAAGGCTGCGTCTCCGACAAGCACGCCGGAATCGTGTGCATCGCCCAATCGGGTCGAGGTGATGTTTGAGCAGGCGGACCCATCTGCGTCGGTATTCGTGATCGACCCCGCCGCGATACTGAACAACTCCGATCTGACGCACAACACCGAGGGGACTTCTCCCGGCTGCATGTCCGCACCGAATGATCCGGAGTGCGCCGCCATCATGGAGGCTCTGGGGCTGCACTCCGGTAATGCAAGTCAGGCTCTCGTGTCCGTGCGTTGATTTCGGTGCGACAGAGCATGCCTGCATCAGCAAGGGTGAGGAGGGCGCCAGCAGTCCTTGTCTGTGCATCAGTGTTGTTGCTCGCCGCGATTTTCTGGTATCGCTTCTGGATACCGGGGGACGAGCGGCCGGTGCGGGTGGCCGAAGCCTACCGACCGCAGCAGGTCGTGACGCTGCTCGACCCGGTCGTTACCGCTGAGGCGTCTGCTCCGGCAGCGGCAGACTCGCCCGAGCCGGGAGTGGCACGGGTAAGCGATGAGGCACGAGGCGATGACGGCAACGGATACGATTGGCAGATACCGGCATGGCTACCGCCTCCACAAGTACCTGAAGACAATCCGATGACCGAGGACAAGGTCATTCTTGGCAGGCACTTATTCCATGATCATCGACTGTCCCGGGACAATACCATCGCCTGCGTCAGCTGCCATAGACAGTCGCTGGGGTTTACCGATGGCAGAGCCTTGTCCATTGGCGTGGAAGGCAGCATGACAGAGCGCAGTGCGATGGGCCTTGCGAATGTGGCGTATTCGCCAGTCCTGACCTGGGCCAACCCGCACCTGACATCGCTCGAACGACAGTCTCTGGTGCCGCTGTTCGGTGAAGAGCCGGTTGAAATGGGCATGTCGGGCCAGGAAGACAGGCTCTTCGCCAGATTGCGGGAAGATCCGCTTTACCAGGAGCTGTTCGCGAAGGCTTTTCCCGATCGAGACGGTCGCATCGAACTGGCGAGCATTACGCGTGCTCTGGCAGCCTTTCAGCGCACGTTGATTTCGGTCGACAGCCCCTACGATCGTTACAAGTACGGTGATGACAAGCAGGCTCTGGATGCAGCGGCTCTGCGTGGAGAAGCGCTGTTCTTTTCCGAAACCCTGGAATGCTATCACTGCCATCAGGGTTTCAATTTCACCGATACCTTGCGAACCGCAAACAGTGGTTTTTCCGAGGTAGCGTATTACAACACCGGTCTCTACAACCTGGACAGTCAGGGCGCATATCCGGCAGGAGGCCAGGGTTTGCATACCTTCACCGGACAGGCCAGTGACATGGGCAAGTTCAGAACCCAGTCCCTGCGCAATGTCGGTGTGACGGCACCTTACTTTCATGACGGTTCCGCCGCGACTCTGGATGATGTCATTGATCACTATGCCGCCGGAGGCAGGGCTCTGCAGGGAGCGCTGGCTGGCGATGGCAGCAGGAACCCGTTCAAGGACCCACTGATGGTGGGCTTCGAACTCGACGGAACGGCAAGAGACGATCTCAAGGCCTTTCTGCACAGTCTGACCGATGCAAGGTTTCTTTCCGATCCCCGATTTTCCGACCCCTGGCCAGAGGACCACGCTGCTCGTGGTGTTGCTGCCAGCTCTTCCACTCTTACCCGATAGAATACAACCGAGGTTCAGCTACATGATGTCCTGTTCGCATACTCATCGCCTACGCACTTGCCTGGTCGGTGCGCTGATTTCACTGACCACATTGGCAGCTCCTGTCATGGCTCACGAATATCGCCTCGGCGATATCGAGGTCATGCACCCTTTTGCGCCACCGACACCGCCGGGTGCACCGATGGCTGCAGGGTATCTCGAGATCATCAACCACGGTCAGCATGACGAACGCTTTCTGGGAGGCGATGTGACATTCGCCCATGAATTGCAATTGCACGAGACGACCGTGGAAGGTGATGTCAGCCGCATGCGTCAGATCACGGACGGTATGCTGATTCCTGCTGGTACGACGGTGAAGTTTCAGCCCATGGGCAAGCATCTGATGTTCACTGACCTGGCGGAACCTCTGGTGGACGGCGACCGCAAGAAGGCGACTCTGACTTTCGAGAAGGCGGGCGAGCTGGAGGTGGAATTTGCAATCGAGCATGCTGATGCTGCGTCCACGAGCCATGACGACATGAACCACGGTGACATGAAACACGGGGAGGAGAGTCAGGAGGAAATGAAGAAGGACAAGGCGCACAAGCATCATTAAGAGCGAAACCTGCAAGGGGCTGCAAATGCGCTCCTTGCAGATGTCCCTGCTCTGGCGACCCGCAGTGCCGCAGCGTGTCTGCCTCGATGCTGCAGACAGCGGCTCTGGTCTGTCATATTCCCGTGATGACAGTGTGCGCAGAGTCGGGAATACTTGGCAGCCTGTCTCCACCACGAGTATGACGATTTCATGGGTTTTCTCCGCACGTTTCTGAAGATCGGTCTGTTGTCTTTCGGTGGACCCGCTGCGCAGATAGCCCTGATGCATCGCGTGATCGTCGAGGAAAACCGGTGGCTGGATGAAAAGCAGTTTCTGAATGCGCTGAGTTTCTGCATGCTGCTCCCGGGGCCTGAGGCCATGCAACTGGCCACCTACGCTGGCTGGCGACTGCAAGGCGTCAGAGGGGGCGTTCAGGCAGGGCTGCTTTTCGTGGTGCCGGGAGCTGTCGTGGTGCTGCTGCTGGCCATTCTGTATGTCTATCTGGGGAATACCCCGCTGATCAATGCCGCTTTTCTGGGCATCAAGGCTGCGGTGCTGGTCATCGTGTTGCAGGCATTGTTGCGAGTCTCGCAGCGTGCTCTGAAGGGAGGCATGCATTACGCGATGGCAGGTTGTGCCTTCATCGGAATCTTCTTTCTGCAGCTGCCGTTCCCATTGATCATCGTGGTCGCCGCTCTGGTCGGTGCCTGGCATGCTCACGTGCCTCGCGAGGCACATGCCCCGATGTCCTTGCCGGATGGAGCCGTTCGCAGCAGCCTGGTGGATACCGCGAAGTGGTTGCTGATCTGGTGGCTGCCGGTCGTCGCGCTGTGGTGGCTGAGTGATTCGGACATTCTGCTGCAGCTGGCATTGTTCTTCTCCAAGCTGGCCGTCGTGACCTTCGGTGGCGCCTATGCCGTACTGGCGTACATGACGCAGGATGTGGTTGTGCAACAGGGTTGGCTGAGTACCGTCGAAATGATGGATGGATTGGGACTGGCCGAGACGACTCCCGGCCCCTTGATTCTGGTTACCGAATTTGTCGGTTTCGTGGCAGCCTTCCGGGATGCCGGTCTGGCCACGGGGCTGGCAGGCGCGCTGGTGGTCTTGTGGGTGACCTTTGTTCCCTGTTTTCTCTGGATCTTCGTGGGTGCGCCGTATATCGACTGGCTGGGGACACAACCCCGATTGCAAGGCGCCATGAGTGCCATCACTGCAGCCGTCGTGGGTGTGATACTCAATCTGTCAGTGTGGTTTACGCTGCATGTCATGTTCGGGCAGGTTTCGGAACAATCCCATGGATGGTTCTCGTTGTGGTTGCCGGAATGGGGGACGCTCGATTGGCGAGTGCCCGTGCTGGCGGTGTTCTGCGGCTATTTGCTTTTGAGGCGCGAGTGGAGTGTACTGAAGGTCCTGGCGGCGGCATCGGTCGCCGGCCTGCTGGTGTCGACCCTGTAGAACATGCTGATATCGCTTGCAGTAGAAAATTACCGCTCCCTGCAATCGCTGGTCATGCCGCTGTCGCGCCTGACGGTAGTCACCGGTGCCAATGGGGTGGGGAAATCCAATCTGTACGGTGCACTTCGCCTGTTGGTGAACGCTGCTCGTGGCGATGTCATCGCTGCGCTGGCACGGGAAGGTGGCCTGCCCAATGCCATGTGGGCAGGGCCGGAGACCATCAGTCGCGCCATGGAACGAGGAGAGGTGCCGGTGCAGGGAACCCCCAGAAAGGCACCGTCTCGCATCCGGTTGGGCTTTGGCGCCGAGGAGTTCGGCTATCTGCTGGAGTTGGGAATGCCGACACCGCAGCATTCATCGGCATTCAATCTGGATCCCGTCATCAAGCGCGAATGCATCTGGCACGGTCCGGCCTGGCGACAGGCATCCTTGCTGGTCGATCGCAAGGGACCCATGATTCGGCGTCGTGTCGCGCGCAAGTGGCAAGTGGTAGCCACCGACATGTCTCAGCACGACAGCCTTTTTGATCATGCGGGAGATCCGACCAGTGTGCCCGAGGTGTTCCGCCTGAGAGAGACTCTCCGTCAATGGCGCTTCTATGCCGATTTTCGTACGGACATCGATGCACCGGCACGCCAATCGATTCCCGCAACCCGCACACCGGTACTGCATCACGACGGACGTGATCTTGCTGCGGCCCTCCAGACCATCATCGAGGTCGGTGATGTGGAGGCACTGCATGATGCCATCGACGATGCCTTTCCGGGGTCGGTTCTGAGTGTGGAGTCACCTGGTGCCGGGCGATTGCAGGCGTCGCTGAAGCAGCCTGGTCTGCTGCGTGCACTGGGCAGCGCCGAATGGTCGGACGGCACGCTGCGCTACGTCTTGCTGGTGGCCGCGCTATTGACACCGAGACCACCTCCGCTGATGGTACTGAATGAGCCGGAAACCAGTCTGCATCCGGAGCTGATCGCACCGTTGGCAAGATTGATCACGAGTGCCAGCAATCAGTCACAGGTCTGGGTCATCAGCCACTCGAGCGAACTGGTCAGGCTTCTCGAGTCGCGTGAGCAGTCGGTGAATCATGTTCTGGAAAAGTCTCTGGGGCGAACCCGCGTGGCCGGTCTCTCGGATCTGGATCAACCGGCATGGCGCTGGAGCTGATCCGGCCAGTCAGAAAGGGTGACTGGCGGTGGCGTGGGGACATGTTCAGCGGATGTGCGGAACCGAACCCTCAGGTCAGGCGATTACGCGTTTTCCCGCAACGCTTGCAACGCTCAATCGTCACCAGTTTTCCTTGCCTGACATCGAATCGGGACTGTTTCTGAATTTCCCACTTGTGGTGATTGTTCAGACACAGTGAACTTTTCCTCGCGGCCGGTTTTCGGCCGAACGGTATGACATCGCCCATGGGAAGCTGGTCTGCTGCGGCTATGCGCTGACTGTACACCCTGCAGCCTGACACGGTTGTGAATTGCAGCGAAGTTGCGACAGCTGGGTCGTGGACAGTTGGCCAACAGCACTCAACCACTTGTTACGCTCAAGGCATCCTCACCGCAAAAAGCAATGCGTCTCCCCGGACATCTACTTTCGCTGCCGTGTCGTGCCGTGTCGTGCCCGCTTGCCTGCCAGTTACCGTTGGGCAAGGAAATATCTTTCGTGAAATCTGCCTGATTTGAACCGCCTTGCGGTTGGGTGTAGTGTGTAGACAAGTCTGGCAACGGATCTGTGGCGTGAGTGAACGAACTCGATACCGTTGGCACAGTGGGTCATGTGCCACCTTGCCATCTGCCGCAGGTATTCCGACACTCCTGCGTCTGGCAGTCTTGTCGCTCTCGGTGGCAGCAGCGGGTAATACGCTGGCTCAGGATACAGCTGTGTCCCCGACGGAGTGTCGCTGTCGGGCTCCCGATGGGCAGATGCAGGCCTTGGGTACCGTGCAGTGCGTGACCATCGTTGGCCGACAGAGCCTGGTGCGCTGCGAAATGTCGACCAATACCCCCTACTGGAACGAGGTCGAAGGGGTCGAGGGCTGCCCGGACGCCTGATCGAGCAGGCATGGCCGGATTCAGGCTGCAGCTAGTGTTGGCGCATCTCCGACAGACAGTGTCTCCACACCGGATGGCTGCGCTACCTGAGACCAGAGGCGCGCTGCCAGTGCGGCGAGTGCAGTATTGCTTTCCTCCGGACTCAACGTGCTGTTGACACGTTGCAGGCAGAATTCTGCCAGTTCCCTCGCCACGTTCGGATAGATGATGCGTGAACGAGGCGGTGTGGAATGGATGAACTTGTCCAGATTGAGCACGCTGATCTGACGAGCGACGGTTGCCAGTTGCAGCTCTTTCAGTGCCATGGCATTGGCTGTCTGTTCGAACTGTCCGTTCAAGGGCTTGGTCAATACCGGTTTGCCCAGATAGAGGGCCTCGGTAATCAATTCGAAGCCGGTGTTGCAGATCACCCGATTGCAGCGTTGCAGGTGATGATGGAAGCCGTTTTTCGACAGGGGATAGATCGAGACGTTACGGCATTGTGTTTCCTGTGCGGCTTCAGGGGAATACACGACAAAGTGCTCGCCGCGCAGTTGCTGGAGCAGAGCGACGGTTTCCTGCTGGTCCTCGAACGGAAGGTAGACCAGGGTAAAGCTCTGACTGTTGCTGATCGGGCTGAGCTCGGTGTCGATCATCGGTGGCAGTGTCAAACGCTCGTAAGGGTGCCAGTGGAAGCCGATGCGCTGGTTGGCCGGTGTGAAGTGGCGAACGATCCACTTGGCCACGAAATCACCTGGCGGGCATGGCGCCTTGCCTGTCAGTGCATATTGATGGCCCAGGGCCAGCGCCGGGGTTCCTCGCAGCTTCGCGGCCCAGGCGGTCGTGGGTTCGAAATCGCTGATGACCAGACTGTAGCGATCGGTACGCAGGGCGCTTACTTCACTGGCATACCGAAGTGGCTTGCTGCTCTTCAAGGTCTGCCATTTGCGAATGCGACCCTGACGCGTCTTGAAGCTCAGACCTGTTCCGTACTGCTGCCTTGCGAATTCTTCCATGTCGAAATAAGCTGCCCGGGCTCGGCCACTGAACAGATAGTCCACCTGCACACCGAGTCTGGCGAATTCGCCGGACATGAGACGCGCCCGACTGATGTGTCCATTTCCCGTTCCCTGGACACCATAGAGTATGGATGGTTGGTTCATGCACTTCTCCTGCGTTGAACGACAGAGAATCGAATCCTGGTCCTGCCAGGCGGAGGTGAAGGGGGCGGAGTCAGAGAATGGTGGTCAGTTCGAGACTGGCGATGCCCAGGCCGAGCGTGGCGCCCGCCAGAATGTCCGATGGGTAATGGACGCCGAGAATCACTCTTGAGGCGCCCACTCCGGCAGCCCAGATGAGCAGGCAGGCGCCGAGAATGGGAAAATGCTGGTAGATGATGGCCGCATACAGTGTGGCTGCGGAGGTGTGGCCGCTCGGAAAGCTGAACTTGTCCGAAGCCACCACCAGGGCTGTGAAGGCATTCAGGGTCTCGGCCGGTCGCTGGCGGCGCAAGGTATTCTTGGCAACGAAATAGATGCAACGCTCGATCAGGAAGAGAAGCGTCAGATGCCAGGCAAGCTGCCGATAGACTGGATTGGACAGGCTGTAACACACCAATATGGTAATCACCGGCAGATAGCCATCGCCCGTGCGCGACAACATTCTGGCGGCTGGAATCACCAGACGACGCTCACGCTGCAGAAATGTCCATTGGAGCACGCCGCAGTCAGCTTGTTGGAGCATGTTCAGTATTTTCATGAATGCAGTATCGGAAGCCAATATGACTTTCGGGTGAAGCTTTCATGTCCGTTTGATGATGTGTGAATCCTGTTTGTGACAAACCTCCCATTGGCGTTGCGCGATTCGATCAAATATACTCAGCGCATCTGTGGCTCCTCAAGATATTCAACCCAAGGTCAGCGCGTGAATACACCGACAGAGCAAGTTTTCGGAAACGCGCACATCGTGTTGGCAGGGTCGGTGGTCTTTGGCAGTGTCCGCGTGGTCGACGGCCTGATACGAGAGATCGATGAATCACCGGAAACCGGGCGAGCTTCCTCGGTCATGACGGTCGATTGTCAGGGCGACTTCCTGATTCCCGGGCTGATCGAGCTGCACACGGACCATCTGGAAACCCATTATTCTCCTCGCCCCGGGGTACGCTGGGGCATGAAGGCGGCCATTCAGGCACATGATGCGCAGATTGCCGCGGCGGGCATCACCACCGTTTTCGATTGTTTGCGAATGGGGATGGAGGACGAGGATCAGTTCGAGACCGGGGAAATGCGGCGGCTGGCCACGGCTCTGCGGGAAGCCCGTGATCAGAACCGCTTGAGAGTCGAACATCGTCTGCATTTGCGTTGCGAGGTGTCTGCCAGGGACATGCTGAGCGACTTCAGCGAGTTTGCCGAGGATGCCGATGTGGGGCTGGTGTCCATGATGGATCACGCTCCCGGTCAGCGCCAATTCACCTCGATGGAGGCCTTCAAGCTCTATCACCAGTCCAAGCACAAGATGTCGGATGATGTCTACGACCGATATTTCGCTTCTCGTATTGCAGGCTCCCGGAAATACTCGGACAGGAATCGTCGGGCATTGGCCGAACAATGCGTCGAGCGAGGCGTGGTCATGGCCAGCCATGACGACGCCACTCTGGCGCACGTCGAGGAATCGATCAGATTCGGAGTGCGTCTGGCCGAATTCCCGACCACGCTGGAAGCGGCCAAGGCTTCGCATGATGCTGGCCTGGGCGTCCTGATGGGAGCGCCCAATGTGGTACGTGGACGATCACACTCGGGTAATGTGGCTGCGCGTACTCTGGTGGAAAACCGCTGTCTGGATATCCTGTCCTCGGACTATGTACCAGCCAGTCTGCTACAGGCTGCCTTCTCGTTGGCTGAAGACTCCAGGTTGATGGGTATCCCCGAAGCCATTGCCACGGTAACCGCCAATCCGGCGCGCTTCATCGGTTTACACGATCGCGGTGAGATCGCCCCCGGATTGCGTGCCGACCTGGTTCGTGTGGCCTACCTCCCGGAACAGGATCCGGCACCCATCGTGCGCAGTGTCTGGCTCAAGGGCGAACGGGTTTCCTGACGGAAAAGGCTCGTGGCAACAGGACTTCAGCTGCTGCTCAGTGGATAGCTGTGCAGGCTGACAAAGGGTGCCGTGCGGGATGACTGTTCATGAATGGCCAGTTGATCCAGCAACGGTGTGTCATCGACCTGCTGGCGGAAGCTGTCCTGCAGCCAATCGAGATAATCCTGATCCTGTTCACCGATACCGCCGGTGAGCGTCATGTGGAAGCGAAACTCTTCGTCCACATAGGGATAGCCGAAACGATTCAGTAATGTCAGTTGTCGATCACTCAGCGGCTGTTGCCGACGGCGTTGCAGGTCCGCCTCGGACAGGGCACGACGGAACGGTTCGAAGGTCTCGACAACGCGCATGGCAAATCGGCTGAGCGAGGCGGGTTGCTGATCGAGGGTCAGAGCTGCAAAATCTGACAGCCTGCGTGGTCGCAGACCGGTCAGAGGGATTGCCGCCTGGCCTTTCGCGAATTCCTCCACCTGCTGTCTCAGGTCCTCGATGGAGTAACCCTCGGCCAATTCGAACGGAGCCTTGAGTGTGGCATGGAAGCCATAGTGAGCCGGGGACTTCGTGAGTTCGAGCCAGCGCTGCCTGTCCGGATGCGGGCTGGGAACATCGTCCTGGCGAGGCTGGGTCGCGGTACGCCCGAGTACGGTTTCGCCGAACCTTGCCAGTTGTGACTCGTCATGGGGCGCAAAATACAGTGCGTAGCGAGTACTCATGCCGGTTCAATGTGCTCAGCGCGTGATCTGAAGGGGTTGGCGGATACCCTCGGGACTGGCTCTCACCCTGAGCTCGTACACGCTGCCGCTCTGCAGTCCGATGAACCGTATCGGCTCGCGTGCAAAGGTCCGGGTCGGAAAGAAACCAATGACATCGGTGTCGATGACCACCGCGCAACCGGGTAATGTCTGGGAATCATTCAACAGCTTGATCGGTTCCGGCATCAGAACGGCACGCTCATAGCCATTGCGAAGATGCAGCAGAAGTGGCTCACCGGTGTAGCGCGCCTTGCGAAACTCTACCCACTCTCCCATGGGTCTGACATCGGTCGGCATGCTGGCGCCACTACCGTTCACCTCGGCCTGACTGCCTGTAGCAACCAGATAGAGGCCGAACAGTGCGTTCAGCACCACAAGTCTGATACATCTTGAAACAACCATGGGCATATATTGCCGATTACAGAACCTGAATACGATCAGTCAACTGTACCGAGTATGAGCAGCTTGCGCAGCAGTCTTTTGGCAACAGCCGATTTTGCAATTTCTGCAATACAGGTCCGGGCTGATCTGCATAGCCGGGGCGTCACGATATTGGCAGGTCAGTCCTTTCCGGACAGGCAGTCGGTCAGCGTGTTTGCAAGATTCCGCATCAGCTCGCCATACAGACTGGCTCCGGGCTGCAGGTCGCTTCCCAGCGGATCCAGAACGCCGCGTCTGACATCCAGATCATGTGCGATGGTGTCTACCATGCGTTCACTGAACTGGGGCTCGGAGAACACACAGATTCCCGGGTGTTCACTGACGAGGTCGCGCAGTCTGTCGAGTTGGCGAATACCGGACTGCGTGCCATCACTGAGACTGATGGCAGCTGTCGCCGGCAGCTCGTACTGATCTTCAAAGTAGTGATAGCTGTCGTGAAACACGACAAAGGGGTTGCCGCGCAGGCCGTCGAATTGCGATTCGATAGTCGTATCCAGAGTGTTCAATGCCTGAATACCCAGTTCGGCATTGCCCTGGTAACTGGCGGCGTTGATTGGATCCAGCGCCGAGAGCCGATCGGCAATCAGCTGCAGCCACAGCCGGGCGTTGTCCGTCGACAGCCAGCCATGAGGGTCGGTCGAGTCGCCATCATCATCATGGTCATGATGATGGTCGATATGATGAAATTCGGCAGACTCGCGTGCAGGCAGACGAATGCTGTGTTCATCGGCCAGCAGTTCCAGGGATTCCAGGTCGGGTGCCAGCGAATCCATGGCCTTGGGAAGCCAGGGTGTCAGACTGGCACCGGTCCAGACGATGAGGTCAGCCTTGCGCAAGAGTCGGGCTTCCGAGGGGCGCAGCGCGTAGTCGTGGGGGCTGGCACCGGAACGCAGCAACAGTTCGGGTTCGCCATTGTCACCCAGGACGGTTGCCACCAGAGAATTGATGGCCGGAATGTCGGTGGCGACCAACGGGGCAGCCCATACCGGTTTTACGATGACCAGGGCGCAGGCCAGAGCCATGGCAAACAGATGGCGAATCATGATCTTGTTCTGCTTCAAAGATGTTATGTTATATCAATACTGCGTTTCAGGGGAATACCCTATGGCGAACAGCCGGAAAAACGTGAACTCCGTCGTCGGTTTTTCACATCACGATCACAAACATTGCGTCAGTCACGCTCTCAGGCAGGCTGATGACTATTGCCGACTGAATAATCTGCGATTCACCAAGGTGCGGCGTCGCACGCTCGGTATCCTGCTGGAAAGCCATAGTGCCATGGGAGCCTACGACGTGCTGGAACGACTGAAAGGCGAAGGCCTGGGTTCCAAGCCACCTATCGCCTATCGGGCGTTGAGCTTTCTGCTGGAAAACGGATTCATCCATCGGATAGAACGGCTCAACGCCTATATTGCCTGTTCTCAGCCGGGATCGTCGCACGAACCGGCCTTTCTCATCTGTACCGGCTGCAAGTCCGTGGCGGAAACGGCAGTCAGTTCAGCCGGAAGCCTGACCCAATGCGCCAGGGACAGTGGTTTCGAGATCCAGCATACAACGCTGGAGGCAGAAGGTCAGTGCCCCAGTTGCCAGCAGGATGCCGCCCGGTAATGACAGCGGCCTGTTTGATGGAGGCACGCGATATCAGCGTGCGTCATGGTACGGAAACGGTGTTGCAGAACGTCAGTTTCGCGTTGCACAAGGGGGAGATCGTCACCATTGTCGGACCCAACGGATCCGGCAAGTCGACCATGGTGAGAGCGTTGATCGGGGCGGTTCCGGTATCCGGCGGTGAGGTTCTCAGGGCGTCCGGCTTGCGTATCGGCTATGTGCCGCAACGCCTGCACATGGAACGCGCACTGCCGATGAGTGTTCGTCGATTTTTCGACCTTCCCCGGCGAGTCGGCAAGCAGGCACTGGCAGGTGTGCTGGAGAAAGTGCAGGTAGGCCATTTATTGCAACGGCAGCTCATCGATCTGTCCGGTGGTCAGTTACAGCGGGTTTTGCTGGCTCGGGCCCTGTTGGACAAGCCGCAGGTATTGGTACTCGATGAAGCAACGCAGGGACTTGACCAGAGCGGTTCCGCCGATTTCTATCGGCAGGTGGAAGCCGTGCGCAATGAGTTGGGCTGTGCGGTACTGATGGTCAGTCATGAACTGCATGTGGTCATGAGCGCGTCGGACCGGGTGATCTGCCTCAATGGACATGTCTGCTGTCAAGGAACACCAGAGGTGGTGTCCTCGCAACCCGAGTACCGTGCCCTGTTCGGTACGCATACCCAGGGTGCACTGGCTCTCTATCGGCACGAGCACGATCACAGCCATACTCACGACCACGACCACGACCACGACCACGACCACGACCACGACCACGACCATAGCCTTGGGCATGGGCATGGGCATGGGCATGGGCATGGTGACAGTCTCGGAGCGGTTCCGGGCAGTGACGACAGACCGTCGCGGGGAGCTGCATCCTGATGCTGGAGAGTTTCGTGGTTCGGGCTGCGCTGGCAGGGACTGCCGTGGCGTTGGCAGCGGCGCCCATCGGTTGCTTCGTGGTATGGCGTCGCATGGCCTATTTCGGTGATGCGACAGCGCATGCAGCAATACTGGGCGTGGCGCTGTCGCTGGCCTTCGAGCAATCGATCTTTGCCGGTACTCTGGTGGTGTCCGTATTCATGGCCTATGTGGTCTCGACGCTCAGCTGGCGAGGCTACGCCATGGATACGTTGCTGGGCGTGCTGGCGCACTCTGCACTGGCCTTTGGCCTGGTGGCCGTGTCTTTCGTCCCGGGGGTCAGGGTTGATCTCAACGCCTATCTGTTCGGCGACATTCTGGCGGTCAATGCAACCGATCTGCTCATCATGTGGGTGGGCGCCATGCTGGTCTCCGGACTGGTCGTCTGGCGCTGGTCGGCACTGTTGCTGACAACGCTGAATGGTGAATTGGCTCATGCCAGCGGTATCGATCCGAGGCGAGAGCAGTTGCTGCTGACCTTGTCTCTGGCGATTGTGGTGGTGGTGGCCATCAAGGTCGTCGGTGCCTTGCTGATCACTGCCCTGCTGATCATTCCGGCGGCTGTGGCCAGACCACTGAGCAAGACCCCTGAACGAATGGCGATCTATGCGGTACTGGTGGGTGTGCTATCCATTCTCAGTGGGTTGACCGCGTCCTGGTACATGGACACGCCAACCGGGCCAACCATCGTCTGTGTCAGTGCCATACTGTTTGTCTGCACCAACCTGTTGCCCGTGGCCTGGCGGCGCAGCTGAGTCATTCGGCTTGAATCTCAAGATTGCCCAGCTGGAAGCGTTCGTGTGGGTGGCTGACCTGGGCAGTTTCAGACGAGCGGCCGAAAGGCTCAGCACCACTCAACCGAATATCTCCACGCGTATCTCCGCACTCGAGCAGGCACTGGATGTGACGCTGATGGAACGAGATGCGGGATCGGTACGTCTGACATCCAAGGGGGTCGAACTGCTCGATCATGCCCGACGTGTGCTGCGCAGCGCCGAGGCCTTCCTGGAGGCATCCGGTCAGGCTGCCTTGTATGAAGGCGTGCTCAAGCTGGGGGTCAGTGAGCTGATCGCGCACACCTGGCTGCGTGAGTTTCTGAAGACACTGAAACGGGAATACCCGAACATCCTGGTGGAATTGACGATTGATCTGTCAGCCAATCTCAGGAACGAGCTGTATTCACGTTCCATTGACATGGCGTTTCAGAATGGCCCTTTCGAGCGTCAGACCAGTGGTCAGGAGACGCTGGGCACGTACCGCTGGATCTGGGTCGCAGCGCCGGAATTGCCCGGTCTGGACGGTAATGATGTGAGTGTGGAGCAGCTGCTGCGCTATCCCGTCCTGACGCATGCGCGGGATACACGACCCTACGAGGAAGTTGCCGGGCATTTCAGGTCGCAGCGAGCCGCTGCCGCCCGTCTGGTACCGTCCAGCAATCTGGCGGCCTGTCTGCACATGAGCATCGATGCAATGGGTATCGCGAGCATGCCCGTATCCATGGCACGCGACTACATCAAGGCAGGCCAGCTGCGGCAGGTGCACTACCACTGGACGCCCGAGAGTCTGATGTTTCTCGCTCGTTACGATGCGGCACGTTCACCGGCCTTCGTGGCACAGGCGGCGCGGCTGGCCAGAAGGCAGGCCCGGCAATACGTGGAGCGGTACGGGGAGAGCTGGGAAGAGTCCTGATGGTTGACGCTATGAACCGAGCCGGCCGTACTGAGGATACTCGCCGACAAGGAAATTGAATGTCGATGTCTGGCCGCAATCGTGGCGAAAGGGCGAAAGGGCGAAAGGGCGAACGGGCGAAAGGGCGAAAGGGTGAAAGGGCGAACGGGCGAACGGGCGAACGGGCGAACGGGCGAACGGGCGAGACGGGCGAGACGGGCGAGACGGCTAGAGGAGCCGGCCGGGTACGGTCGCTGTTTCCATGCTGAATCGACCAGGCAAGGATAATGATCCTTGATGCTTATCATGAATTAAAATAATTTGATCCAATCGTATGACCGACATAATCTAGGCCCACTTTCAGTCGCGGGTGAGTGCGAAGGACGTATGGACAAGACAACTGTACGCATGGGCGTGGATATCGGTGGCACGTTTACCGACGTCGTGCTGGAAGTCGCGAAGGAGCAGTATTCCACCAAGGTGCTGACCACCTATGCAGCACCTGAAGACGCCATCATCGACGGCATGCAGCAGGTGTGCGCCAAGGCCGGAATCGTGCCTGGTGACATCGGCCAGATCATTCATGGCACCACGTTGGCAACCAATGCCCTGATCGAGCGCCGCGGTGCCAGAACGGCATTGATCACGACCACGGGTTTTCGGGATGTCATCGAGATGCGTACCGAATCGCGTTTCGAACAATATGATCTGGACCTGACCCTGCCCGACCCCCTGCTGCCTCGGCAGCAGCGATACACCATCACCGAACGTATCGATGCGCGAGGGAAGGTGCTGATCGAACTTGACAACGATGAACTGGATACCCTGGTCAGTCAGATCGAGCAGGCCGGTTACGAGAGCGTGGCCATCGGGCTGATTCATTCCTATCTCAACGATGTCCATGAGCGTCAGGTGCAACAGGCGCTGGCCAGTCGATTGCCGGGGGTCATGATTTCGCTCTCCAGCGAGGTGTCTCCACAGATGCGTGAATACGAGCGCTTCAACACCGTGGTTGCCAATGCCTACATCAAGCCATTGATGAAAAGTTATCTGGGGCGTCTACAGGGGCGCCTGCAGCAGGCAGGTGTGGATTGCGCCGTCTTTCTGATGCATTCCGGTGGTGGCATCATCTCCATCGACAGTGCGGCAGAATTTCCGGTGCGCCTGGTCGAGTCCGGTCCAGCCGGAGGTGCCGTGTTCGCTGCGCATATTGCTGCCCGCTACGGGCTGGACAAGGTACTGTCCTTCGACATGGGGGGGACGACGGCCAAGATCTGTCTGATCAAGAACCAGACACCCAAGACCAGCCGAGTCTTCGAAGTTGCGCGTACCTATCGCTTCAAGAAAGGATCCGGCATGCCGATCTCCATTCCCGTCATCGACATGGTGGAGATCGGTGCAGGCGGAGGATCCCTGGCCTCGGTGGACTCGATGCATCAGATTCGGGTCGGACCCCATTCGGCAGGCTCGGAGCCGGGACCGGCCTGCTATGGCCGAGGTGGGGACAAGCCTGCAGTGACCGATGCCGACCTGGTTCTCGGCAAGCTCGATCCGGACAATTTTGCCGGTGGTTCCATCCGCTTGCAGGTCGACAGTTCCACTCGGGCCCTGCAGGCGGTTCTGGGCCAGCCACTGGCGATGGATGCACAAACCGCAGCCTATGGTCTGGTGGAAGTGGTTGATGAGAACATGGCCAATGCCGCTCGTGTTCATGCCGTGGAAAATGGCGAGGATCTCACCGAGTACACCATGATTGCCTTCGGTGGCGCAGCTCCATTGCATGCGGCCCGCCTGTGCGAAAAGCTGGGAGTGGATCGCCTGCTGGTGCCGCCGGGCGCGGGCGTCGGTTCGGCCATCGGTTTTCTGCGCGCACCTTTCAGCTTCGAAGCCAATCGGAGCCAGTACATGAAATTGTCGCAGCTGAAGCCCGAGGTGGTCAGCAGACTGCTGCAGGAACTGGAGAACGAGGCGACTGCCTTCGTGCGCTCCTGTGACGGACAGGCCGAGATTCACACCGAGTTCAAGGCCTATATGCGTTATTCGGGGCAGGGATGGGAGATTCCTGTCAGCCTGACAAACCAGCAGGCCAGGCAACCGGATGCCGCCGCCTATCAGCAATTGTTCGAAGCGGATTACCGCGCCCTGTTTGGCCGGGTGGTCGATGGCATGGATATCGAGATAACGGTCTGGGCCGCCAATGCCAGCACGCCAGCACATGGTGTCTCGCCGATTCAACGGGTGGAGGGCGGTGAAGATGCATCCGCCAGAGGGACGCGCGCTGTCTTCGATGCCGCCGTGGGTGAAGTGGTCAAGGCCGACGTGGTATTGCGCAGCGACATGCAGACCGGGCAGCGGGTCTCTGGTCCCGCGGTCATAACCGAGGATGAAACCACGATCATCGTGCCGCTCAGCCGGCAGGGCATACGCCAGGCAGATGGGTGTATCGATCTCCTGCCACAGGCCGACAATCAACGCAGGAGTGCATCATGAGCAGACAACTATCCACTGTTGCCTTGCAGGTCATGTGGAACCGTCTTGTCTCGGTGGTGGAAGAGCAGGCCCAGGCACTGGTGCGTACGGCGTTTTCCACATCGGTACGTGAGGCGGGGGATCTGTCTGCCGGGGTTTACGATCGTCAGGGGCGCATGCTGGCGCAGGCGGTGACCGGAACTCCCGGACATGTCAATGCCATGGCCGATGCGGTGCCGCACTTCATTCGTCGCATCGGTATCGACAACATCTTCGAGGGTGATGTCTATATCACCAATGATCCCTGGGAAGGTACCGGACATCTGCATGACATAACCGTAGTCACACCCTCCTTTCATCGTGGCGAATTTGTCGGCTTCTTTGCCTGCACTGCGCACATCGTGGACATTGGTGGTCGAGGTTTTGGTGCCGATGCCAACTCGGTCTATGAAGAAGGTCTCTACATCCCGATCATGAAACTGATGGAAAGAGGGGCGCTGGATCAGACCCTGATTCATATCGTGCGTGGTAATGTCCGCGAACCCGATCAGCTGGTGGGGGACATCCATGCATTGGCCACCTGCAACGAGATTGGTCATCGCCGCCTGGTCGACATGATGCAGGAGTTCGACCTGGCTACGCTTGAGGAGATCGCCAGCTTCATTCTGGAAAATTCTCGGCGAGCGACACTCGAGCGCATCAATGCCTTGCCCAAGCGCAGCGCGCACGGTGAGATGAGGATCGACGGATTCAGCAGACCGATCGACCTCAAGGTCCGAGTCGACTTCGAGCAGGATCACATTCTGTGCGATTTCGAAGGCACATCCGGACTGGACAGAAAAGGCATCAATGTGCCGATGGTCTACACCAAGGCCTATGCCTGTTATGCGCTCAAATGTGCGATAGCACCGGAGATACCCAACAATGCCGCCTCACTGGTGCCCTTTGAAGTGGTCGCGCCGGTGAATTCCATCGTCAACGCCGTGCATCCGGCACCGGTCGCCTTGCGCCATGTCATCGGGCACATGGTGCCTGACACGGTCTATGCGGCATTGGACAAGATACTGCCCGATACCGTGCCGGCCGAAGGCGCTGGTACCTTGTGCAACTTTCAGGTATCACTGCGGCCAAGAACCGATGACATCAGCGACCCTGATGACATCGCTGCCCGAGCATCTGCGCGCCGCTCGGAAGTGCTGACCTTCAATTCCGGCGGCTCGGGCGCACGACCAACACAGGATGGCATGAATGCCACGGCATTTCCGTCTGGCGTCATGACGATGCCGATCGAGGCAACTGAACATACGGGGCCGGTCATCATCTGGCGCAAGGAACTACGGCCTGACAGTGGCGGCGAGGGCAAGTATCGGGGCGGCCTGGGGCAGTACATGGAAGTGGGAGCGGTCGAGGGGCACGAGTTCGACTTCCAGGCGATGTTCGATCGCGTGGATCATCCTGCGCGAGGTCGTCAGGGTGGTGGCAATGGCGCGCCCACCGTCATTCATCAGGATGATGGCACGCCCATGCAGGGCAAGGGCAAGCAGTTCGTGCCGCACGGAAGACGCGTCATGCTGGCCTTCCCTGGCGGCGCCGGCTATGGCAAGGTGGAGGAACGGGATCCGGCGCTGGTGCGACGTGACCTGGCGAGAGGTTATATATCGGCTGACATGTGTCGGCAGAGATACGGGTTCAGTCAGGCAGACATCGATGCCGTGCTCGAGGCGGTGCGTTGCGGTGAGGAAATTCAATGAAAAACATGACAACTCAGGCCCCGTTGAAGTCATCTTATGATGTCGTCATCGTTGGAGGGGCCATGTATGGTTCCTCGGTTGCCTGGTTTCTGACCGACAATCCGGATTTCAATGGGTCGATTCTGGTGGTGGAAAGGGATCCGAGCTACGAATTCGCGTCCACGTCACACACCAACAGCTGCATGCGTCAGCAGTTTTCCAACGAAACGAATATCCGCGTGTCGCAGTTTGCCGCCGAGTTCGTCAAGAACTTCCGTCATTTCATGGGCGATGACGATCGGGTGCCGGAACCGCGGCTGCACAGCTTCGGGTACATGTACCTGGCGGACAATGAAGACTTTGCCAGGACCCTGAAGGAGAGTCAGCAGGTGCAGCAGAGACTCGGTGCCGGAACCCGGTACATGACGCCTGCCGATATCCACAAGGAGTATCCCTTCTATTTTCTCGATGACATAATGGCCGGCAATCACAATCTGATCGATGAAGGCTACTTCGATGGCAATACGCTCTTCGACTGGTGGAAACGATCGGCCAGAGAGCGCGGTGTGGAGTACCTGTGCAATGAGGTGGTGTCGATGCAACGCAATGCCAGCGGCACTCGCGTGGACAGCGTCACGTTGCAGAGTGGGGAGACCATCAGCTGTGGCATCGTTGTCAATGCATCCGGGCCACGGGCTGTGCTGACCTCACGCATGGCAGGCATCGAGATACCCGTGGAGCCGCGCAAGCGTTACACCTTCATCTTCGATGCAGAGCAGCCACTGGATCGGGACTTGCCGTTGACGATCGACCCCTCCGGCGTACACTTTCGTACCGATGGGCAATACTACATGGCTGGTTGCCCACCGGATGAGGACCCTGCTGTCGACTACGATGACTTCGTGCAGGACCATTCCATCTGGGAAGAGAAGGTCTGGCCCACTATTGCTCATCGTATTCCGCAGTTCGAAGCCATCAAATTGATCAACTCCTGGGCTGGTCATTATGCGTTCAACACCTTCGATCAGAACGCCATTCTGGGGCCGCATACGCAAGTCGGCAATTTCATTTTCGTCAATGGCTTTTCCGGACACGGCTTTCAGCAGTCACCGGCCATGGGGCGCGGTACCGCCGAGTACATCACCTATGGCGAATATCGCAGTATCGATCTCTCCCCATTCAATTACGAACGTGTGGCACGCAACGAACGGTTCGTCGAACGAGCGGTCATCTGATGAGCCTCACAGGCAGATGCAGGGGCTCGATCATGAGGGGCTGACTGTCGACACACAGACAGCGATGATGGCAACAGGTGTTGATATCATCGTTTTCACTCGGACAATGTCCGGCGATCTGCTGGTGGAGGCCATGCATCGTCTGGCCGATTGCCGTTCCGGATTGACACTTCAAAGAGACTGAACATGAAACTGGTACTGACAGGGGCGGCTGGCCGTCTCGGCTCGTGGCTGCGCGAACCACTGACTCGACTGTGTGACGAGCTGGTGTCCACCGATATCGCAGACGACATCGGCAAATGCTATGACGGCGAACGCTACGTCAAGGCCGATCTGGCCAGTCTGGATGACATGATGGCTGTGCTGGAAGGCGCGGATCAGGTTGTGCATTTCGGGGCTATCGGCGACGAGGCACCCTTCGATACGATTCTCGGGCCGAATATCATTGGCGCCTACAACGTCTGGGAGGCTGCATTTCAGAACCAGGTTCGGCGGGTGGTCTACGCCAGTTCCATCCATGCCGTGGGAATGCATTCCAGAACGGAATTCATCGGCACGGATGCACCGCATCGGCCGGATACCTTCTATGGCCTGGCCAAGTGCTTTGCCGAGGACCTGGCAAGCCTGTACTGGGACAAACGGCAGGTGGAGTCAGTATGCATGCGCATTCTGAGTTGTGCGCAGGTGAACAATGCGCGCGCTCTGGGCAGCTGGCTGTCCTATGACGACCTGATACATCTGGTCGAACAGTCGATCAATACGCCAAGCACCGGTTTTGCCGTGGTCTACGGTGTGTCCAACAACGATCGAGTGCCGGTGGACAATGCGCGAGCGAGCTTTCTGGGCTATCGACCGCGAGACAATGCGGAACAGTTCGCCAGCGAGGTGCTGGCAAACGAGCCAGAGCAGGACCCGACTTCACTGGCCCATCGCTGCCAGGGAGGACCGTTCGCGGCGGTGGAACTGGGCAACAGCGGTGTGGCATCCATGAACATCGTGCAGGACGCCAGGAAGACCTGATCCTGTTGTATCCCGGCAAGCAGCGGTCAGGACTTCAGCGGTGGGTCGGACCGCTCGACTGCGGAGGCATGTGGGTGGTCATCGCCAGCAACAATATGCCAATCATCAACGCATTCAGCAGGTGCCAGAGAAAGTGCGTACCGATGCCGTGCGTGATCTCGCAGGCGATCAGGTCGGTCGTTCTGCATGCCAGCGCCAGGGAAAAGATCAGGGTGGCGGCGGCAAGATGTACTCTGGCTGGATGTCTGTTTCGCCAGGCCAGGAGGGTGAATACCAGCAGTGCTGACCATGCCGGGGCATACTGGAGGGAGCCGTTCAGTGGCCTGGTGGCATCCGGATTGGCGCTGACTGTGTCATTGCCGGTGAACTGGGACATGCCGACGATCAGAGCGATGGCTATCAGGGCGATCCGCACGGTCTTCGCCAGATCATGCTGGCAACCGCGATAGATGGTCAGCAAGACAAAGCCGGCCACGAAACTCCAGATGGGTACGACGTCGGCAAGTTCCGACCAGCTGTTTGCGAAGGTGTGAAACAGGAAAGAGCCGACGCCGATGAGTGCGGCCAGTGCGATGACCAGCAGTTCCCAGATATCCCCATTCCCTCGACGGCGGCGGCTTCGCCAGGCCACGGCCGCTGCCAGCAGGAAGCCGACATTGCTCAGAGCATTGAGTGGTTCGTTCCAGAAGCCGGCCGCCGTTCGTTCGCAATACAGATCAATCAACACGTGCGCGAGACTCCCGAGGCTGGTAGCGTGTAGTGCAGCAAGGCACGACCGTTTGTCGGCCGATTGTAGCCAACTCAGGGGATGCAGGTTGATGAAGACTCGTCAGGCAATACTCGAACGCAGCAGCAGCTTCGCCCGGAGATTGCAACTGCGCGTACCGATCTTGCTGGCTCCGATGGCAGGTGCCTGCCCGGTGTCGCTGTCGGTCGCCGTGGCCAATGCCGGTGGCATGGGAGCCTGCGGTACATTGCTGATGTCACCGACGCAGATCAGCGACTGGGTACTGGCATTTCGCGAAAGCTCGAACGGCTGCTTTCAGCTCAATAACTGGATTCCGGACCCGGTGATGGCTGCGGAAGCCATGCAGGAAAGACAACTGCGGACCTTTCTTGCCTCATGGGAGGCCGAGATGGGGGGCTCGGACTCGCAGGAGGCAAGCTCGGCAACACCGGATTTCGAAGAGCAGTGCGAGGCCATGCTGGCCGCCGAACCCGCCGTGATCTCCTCGATCATGGGCGTCTACCCGGAACCCATGGTGGCAGAAATGAAGCATCGTGGAATTCTCTGGTTTGCCACGGCCACCACGGTGGCGGAAGCGATCGAGGCCGCAACTGCCGGGGCCGATGTCATCGTGGCTCAGGGGATGGAAGCCGGTGGCCATCGAGGAGCTTTCAACCCGGCGGATGCCGAGACGTCACTGGTTGGCCTTTTCTCCCTGCTGCCAGCCATCGTGGATGCCGTGGATGTGCCGGTTGTGGCAACGGGTGGTATCAGTGATGCCAGAGGGGTGGCCGCGGCGCTGATGCTGGGAGCCTCGGGGGTACAGGTCGGTACCGGATTTCTACGCGCCGACGAATCGGGTATCGCGCCTGTCTGGGCTGATGCCATCGCCCGTACAGCGCCAGAAGATACCGTGGCGACGAGAGCCTTCAGTGGTCGGCTGGGGCGCAGCATCAGGACACGCTACGTCACCGAAGCCAGCGCTGCAGGGGCACCTGCGCCAGCACCCTATCCGATGCAGAGGGCACTGACGAAAGGCATGCGCGATGCGGCGACACGAGCGGGCAATCTCGACGGCATGCAGGTCTGGGCCGGTCAGTCCTCGAAGCTGGCCCGGGCAGCACCGGCAGAGGTCATCGTGGATGACTTGTGGCTTGGTGCGCTTGACAGGCTGACGTAACCGGGCAATCGTTCGCT
>NZ_JBQYLE010000010.1:196472-265611 GCF_052681095.1 Granulosicoccus sp. 3-233 | reverse complement strand
CTGTTCGCTGTTCGCTGTTCGCTGTTCGCTGTTCGCTGTTCGCTGTTCGCTGTTCGCTGTTCGCTGTTCGCTGTTCGCTGTTCGCGCCTGGTGATCGAGAGCCTGACAAGGGCGCGGTGAGGTGTCAGGGGTTCAGAAAGCCGCTGAGCACATTGCGAGTGTTGATGCCGATTTCCTCCACGGCATAGCCGCCTTCCATGACAAAAACGGTTGGTAGAGACTGCTGGCCGATACGCTGTCCGCAGCGCATGAAATCATCACTGCTCAGTTTGAAGAAGCTGATGGGATCACGTTCGAAGGCGTCCACCCCGAGGGAGACTACCAGTGCATCCGGCAGATATTCTCCAATGCGTTGCAGAGAGTCGTGCAGCGCGTCGGACCAGGCATCGTAGGTGGTACCGGGCAGCATCGGATGATTGATGTTGTAGCCTTCACCGTTACCCTGGCCGGTTTCATCGGCGTAGCCGAGAAAGTAGGGAAAGGCATGGCCGGGATTGCCGTGCAGGGATACGAACAACACGTCATTGCGTTCGTAGAAGATATCCTGCGTGCCGTTGCCATGATGGAAATCGATGTCGAGAATGGCCACGCGTGTTGCGCCGGAGTCCAGCAGCTGCTGGGCGGCGATGGCGGCATTGTTCAGGAAGCAATAGCCGCCGAACAGATCGTGGCCGGCATGATGCCCGGGCGGACGACACAGGGAAAAGACGGAGGTCTCGCCAGTAGCGAGTAGCCGGGCAGCGGTCTGCGCACAGGCAGCACTGCTTTGCGCCGCCTGCCAGGTGGTTGCCGTGATGGCGGTTTCCGTTGCACCGGCGAAATAACCGAGCTTGCCATCGATGTGCTCCGGCTCGCGCTGCTGAGTACGACGTGCCGGCACCACCGTGGGCAGGGCTTCTCCTGTGTAGCCTTCTGCCTCCCACAAAGACCAGGCAGAGGCAAGAAACTGCAGATAGTCCGCGCCATGCACCCTGGCAACCGTGCTCATGTCCAGCACATCGGGAGCTTGCGGTGCGCTGAAGCCGCCTTCGGCCAGAGCGCTCACGATGTAATCCCAGCGCTCCGGGCATTCGTAGGGGCGGATCAGTTGTCCTCCCGACAACTCTGCTCTGGGGAAATGCAGAATGTGATCGGTACTGGCAATGGTCTTCATGTCGACATCTGGCGTGTACGGGTGGGCATCGGGCGATGATACTGCTGATTCGCGTGAAACTGCCGCCGGTGTGGCGTGATGGCCCATTGACAATCGCATCGGCTTTGTTAGTGTCGGAAGGTGAGGTGATGAATGGGTGTTGGCGATAGTGAGCACATCAGGGAAATAGAGGCGACCCTTCAAGGGAGGCCCAGCTTGCGTGATCCTGATGTCATCGAATCCTGGCGTCGTTGTATCGACCAGCACAAGCTGGATCCTGCTGCGCGGCAGAAGGCGCATGTGGTAACCGAGTCCCGGCTGCGAGAGCATCGTCAGGAAGCGGAGAGGCTGGTGCACATTGCACGAGGAGGTCTGGACCGGCTGTTCAGGCAGGTGGCCGGACAACGATATGTAGTGCTGCTGACCGACCGTCATGGGGTTGCCGTCGACTACTTCGGCGAACGGCACTTCGAGAGTGAATTGCGCCAGGCGGGTCTGTATCTGGGCGCCCACTGGGAGGAAGGGCTGTCGGGAACCAGTGCTGCCGGTGCCTGTATCCAGACAGGCGAGGCGGTCACGATTCATCAGGATGATCATTTCGATCTGATGCATACACCACTCAGTTGCACGGCCGCACCGATCTTCGATACCACCGGCTCACTGGCGGCTGTGTTGGATATCTCCCTGCTGCGATCTCCCAGACCCAAGAGCAGCCAGCGTCTGGCGATGCAACTGGTGACCGCATCGGCCAGGCGAGTGGAGCTTGCCAATCTGATGGCGCGTAGTGCCTCGGAGTGGGTCCTGCGTTTCTCACTGTCTCCCGAATTGCTGGATGTCGATCCGGATGCGGCAGTCACGCTGGATGGCAGCGGACGAATCATTGGATTCACCCATGGGGCGGCGCGGGTCCTGACAGGCGTGGCGGGCGTTGACTGGCGAACCCCCGAGGTACTGGTTGGGCAGTCGATAACGCGGTTTTTCAATCTCGATATCAACCAGTTGCCCGGCTACATGCGGGGGCGCCCGGCAGAGGAGCGCATTCTGCAGTTCGTGGATGGATCTCCGGTCTTTGCCCATGCCATCGCCCCGCAACCGTCGGTTGCCGCAAACCGGTCGCCGTCACTGTCACCGCGGCGGGTGCGCGGCAATCCGCTCAACGATCTGCACGGTGGCGATGATGCCATGCTGGAAGTGCAGCGTCTGGCCAGTCGGCTGGTGGAGAGCACCGTGCCGGTCTGCATACAGGGGGAGTCGGGCAGCGGCAGGCGCCACCTGGCCAGAGCGATGCACGACAGCCGAACACCAGCCCAGCGGTTTCGGGTACTGAGCTGTATCGGCCTGGTACCGGCCATGATCGACAGCGGCCAGTGGTTGAAGAGCATTGCCGAGGACACGGGTACCGGAAATCCCGGTATTGACGGCGGCTCACTGTATATCGAGGAACTGGCGGATCTGCAGCCGGTGGCACAGGATGCGCTCATGAGGCTGCTGGTGGAGCTTGATGACAATGACCGGAACGTCGGTACGGTACGAACCATCCCCCGTCTGCTGTGTTCGTCTCGGATCTCGCCAATCGAACTGGTCAAAGAGGGGCGGTTCCGGGCAGATCTGTTGCACCGCCTGGTTGGGGCCACACTCGTATTGCCTGCCTTGCGCCATCGTCAGGATTTCGATTGGCTGCTGCAGCGTGTGTTGCAGCAGCGCTGTCAGACCGATCCACCGGCCTATCGTTTCACTCGAGCCGCGCAGGAGGATCTGGCAGCGAGACGCTGGAGCGGGAATCTGCGTGAGTTGGCGAATGTCGTCGATGTGGCCATCGCCCTGTGTCCCGGGGGCGTGATCGAAGTCGAGCATCTTCCGCCTGCGCTGGGAGACAGTGCCGCAGCTACCGAGCCGAACCTGCGTAATCCCGGTGATCTGCCGCAGCTGCTGGAATCCTGCCAATGGAATATCTCGCGGGTTGCCCGGATGCTGGGAGTCAACCGCAGCACCGTGCATCGCCGAATGCAGCGTGCCGGCTTGCAGAGACCCGACTGATTCCGGCCTGTCTCGTGGTGCGGCTTGAGCGCGGTGCGCCACGCCATGATGCTGAAGTGTTGCAGCAGTGGCCGGGGTGTTGCAATGTGTTGCATTTGCCACAGCCGACCGGATATTGACCACGTCCTGAGGTGCAAAACAGCTGCTCCGTCAGTTCATCTCCGCCGGTGAAACTGGTCTCATCGAGTCTCCACTCACCATCACCGAGGAGAAGCGCAATGCTGGACGTTGCCCCCAACGGAAAAGTCACCGCACTGCTGGACAAGCTGGAAGAGGCTCTGAAAGCAAAAGACATCGACCGCATACTGGAGCTGTTTGACGAGGATTGCTACTGGCGAGACCTGGTTTCCTTCACCTGGAACATCAAGACGGTAGAAGGCAAGTCCGGGATCCGGGACATGCTCGAATCCCAGCTGGACAGTACCCAGCCCACCAACTGGCATATTCCCGAAGGCGAAATCGCGACAGAGGAAGATGGCGTCCTGACCAGCTGGATCAATTTCGAAACCGCGGTTGCTCGAGGCTATGGCCTGGTGCGCATTCGCAACGAGAAGATCTGGACCCTGCTGACGGCTGCCGTTGAGCTCAAGGGGCATGAGGAACCGCTGGGATTCGAACGGCCAATGGGAGCAAAGCACGGCTCCGCAAGAAATCGCAAGTCCTGGGCTGAGGAGCGCGAGCAGGAACTGGCCGAGCTGGGATATACCAGACAGCCGGAAGTCGTGATCGTCGGCGGGGGCCAGGGTGGCATTGCACTCGGCGCACGACTGCGCCAACTGGGTGTACCAACCATCATCATCGAGAAGAATGAACGAGCCGGCGACAGCTGGCGAAATCGCTACAAATCCCTGTGTCTGCACGATCCCGTCTGGTACGACCACCTGCCGTATCTGCCCTTTCCTGCCAACTGGCCGATCTTTGCCCCCAAGGACAAACTGGGGGACTGGCTGGAAATGTATACCCGAATCATGGAGCTGAACTACTGGACCAGTACTACCGCGCAATCTGCCAGCTATGATGAAGCCTCGGGACAGTGGACGGTGGTAGTGGACCGTGACGGCGAGCAGGTGACACTCAATCCACGGAATCTGGTTCTGGCGACGGGAATGTCGGGCAAGGCGAATATCCCGCAATTCAAGGGACAGGAACGATTCCGGGGCGATCAGCATCATTCGTCGCAGCACCCCGGGCCGGATCCGTTCAAGGGCAAGAAAGTGGTGGTCATCGGTTCCAACAACTCGGCACACGATATCTGCGCCGCGCTGTGGGAGAACGATGTCGATGTCACCATGGTGCAGCGCTCATCGACGCATATCGTGCGTTCCGATTCCTTGATGGAGATCGGACTGGGGGCCTTGTATTCCGAAGAAGCTGTTGCCAATGGCATGACGACGCAGAAGGCCGACATGATCTTCGCATCGATTCCCTACAAGATCATGCACGAATTCCAGATTCCGCTGTATGACCAGATGCGGGAGCGCGATGCGGATTTCTATGCCGGGCTGGAGAAAGCCGGTTTTCAGCTTGATTGGGGAGCTGATGGTTCGGGCCTGTTCATGAAGTATCTGCGTCGCGGCTCGGGCTATTACATCGACATTGGTGCCAGCCAGCTGATCATCGACGGCAAGATCAAGCTCAAATCCGGTCAGGTCAGCGAGATTACCGAGGATTCGGTGATCTTCGATGATGGGACGGAATTGCCGGCAGACGTGATCGTCTATGCAACCGGGTTCGGGTCCATGAATGGCTGGGCAGCAGATCTGATCAGTCAGGAAGTGGCCGACAAGGTGGGCAAGTGCTGGGGACTGGGTTCGGATACACCGAAGGATCCGGGACCATGGGAGGGCGAGCAACGCAACATGTGGAAGCCGACTCAGCAGCAGGCTCTGTGGTTCCATGGTGGCAATCTGCATCAATCACGGCACTATTCCCTGTACCTGGCGCTGCAGTTGAAGGCGCGCGCAGAGGGCATGGATACGCCGGTGTACGGATTGCAGGAGAGCTTTCACAACGGCCGTTGAAGCTGCGACGGTATTGCTCAGACCCTTCGGTGTTGGAGGGTCTGAAGATCTGAAGGTCGGGAGTTCGGGAGTTCGGGAGTTCGGGAGTTCGGGAGTTCGGGAGTTCGGGAGTTCGGGAGTTCGGGCGTTCGGAGGTTCGGAGGTTACGAGAGTCGTTCCGGTCTCAGAGCCCGGGCTCGGAAGAGTCACCCAGTTCGAACTTCTCGACCTTTTTGCGCAGCTCTTCCGCCAGCTCGGAGATATCACCGGATGTCGATTGCAAGCGAGTGACTCCCTGCTTGGTCTGATGGATACCCGCCGACAGACTGCAGGTGTTCTCGGTGATCTTGTCGCCATTGATGGCAGCATTGTGGACGTTCAGAGACATTTCCGTGGTGCTGGCAGTCTGTTCCTTGACGGCCGCTGCGATGACGTTCTGGATCTTGCTGATTCGCTTGATGGTCTGGCCGATGGAGGTGATGGCCTGTACGGCGTCGCCGCTGTTGATCTGAATGGCCTCGATGCTCTTGCTGATTTCCTCGGTCGCCTTGGCGGTGCCCTTGGCCAGCTCCTTGACCTCGTTTGCGACGACGGCAAAGCCCTTGCCGGCCTCACCGGCGCGGGCAGCCTCGATGGTGGCGTTCAGGGCAAGCAGATTGGTCTGTTCGGCTATCGATGTGATGACCTTGAGTACATTGCCGATACTTGCTGAGGAGTCGGATAGCTGTCTGACCGTGGAATCGGTACTCTCGGCCAGTTCCACGGCCTGATTGGCTACCTCGGCCGCTTCACCG
Source organism: Granulosicoccus sp. 3-233 (assembly GCF_052681095.1). Taxonomy (NCBI): domain Bacteria; kingdom Pseudomonadati; phylum Pseudomonadota; class Gammaproteobacteria; order Chromatiales; family Granulosicoccaceae; genus Granulosicoccus; species Granulosicoccus sp. 3-233. The sequence goes on along the minus strand of NZ_JBQYLE010000010.1, from coordinate 259,648 downwards.
GCGTTGAGAGCAATATGAGTGATGGCCATCGTCATCTGTGACATGGCATTGGCGACCGCATCGATATCCTCTTTCATGGTCGTCGATGTCGTCGTCATCGAACTCATGTCATCGGCTGCATGAATCGCCATATTGTCTATCTCGTCGCTTGTCTCTGCCAGAGTCACCGAAGCCAGTCTGAGCGCGCTCGAGCTGCTGCGGATATGCGAGAGATTGTCTTTCAGTTCGCGTAGCAGGGTTTCGATACCGTTACCCATGCGGGCGACAACATCATCACCAGTCATGCACACTTCTCGTGTCAGATCCCCGTTGACAGCGCTATTGACGATGTCGAGCAGTGCATCGACCTTCGAGTTGATTTCCCGTTCCTTTCGCTGTTCGATCTCGATTTCCCGGGTCCGCTCGGCCTGCGCCTTGCGTGTGATGTTCTGCCATTCGGCGATGATGCCGTGCCTCACGCCATCGGCCGTGACGATGGGATTTGCGGTCAAGCGGAATGTGAAGTCGCCATAGACGATCGTCTCTTCATGACGGAAATCCAGTCCCTTCAGTTGCGGCCGTGCATTCGGGTCCGGGTGCAGGTCATACCAGTTGCTTGCCTGCAGACTTTCGGCCGAAAATTCCGGGTTGCTTTGCTGGATGTCTGTTTCGATTTCCTGCAACGTTCTCTGGGCGGAATGATTGAAGTAGATGATCCGGTTGTCTGCATCCGCAATCACGATGCTGGCCGAGCTGGCGTCAAGAGCCTGTTGCAACTGTCGTGCAGTATTCGTCTCGAGGTGGATGGCCTCGAGCATGTCGGAGAATCTGGTTGATGCCATGTTGAAGTAGCGGGCTACATCGGCCAGTTCGTCATGGCCACTGCTGTCAAGATTTTTCCGGTCATAGTCCGGTTCTTCAGCTATGTCCTTCAGGGCTGTTCCCAGCTTACGCAGTGGTCTGATGAAGCGTTGCCTGATGCGTATATGCCCCACCACTGCAGCCAGGATGGCCAGGCCAATCAGCGATAGCAGCAGATACAGATACAGTCGCCCGCGTTGTACATGTTCGGCCACAGCCTGCTCGGTGCGTTCATCCAGCAGGGTGTAGAACTCATCCAGCGGACGCATGATGTAAGCCTTTTGCCGGTGGTAATCGGCGGAATGCATGAGGTTTCTGGCCAGTTCGAAGTTCGGTTCGCCCTGTCGAGTGAACTTTCCTTCGTCGTCCTCGAACAGTCCCTTGACGGCATTCATGGCAGTACTCTCGAGTTTGACCAGGCCATCCGAGTTCTGTTTGGCCTCATCGAGTTTTGCCAGTTCCTGATCGGTGAAACCCAGTGCCTGCATATGGGCCAGCAATGCCAGAGCGGGTCCGGCAGGCCGGGGTATTTCACCAGCCGCTATGAAGTCCCAGTAGATGCGGTTGTAATCCTGTGGTCGCGGTTTCTGACCATCACGTATGGCCAGAACATCCCAGAACTGCTCTTCGTATCGCTGGTCCCGGGTAACCACATAGGTACGGGCCAGCCGAGTCAGGTCATCCGAGCTCTGGCGAAGTTCGTCCGCGGCCAGATAGGAGCGATATCGAATTTCCTGGTTGTACACCAATTCATTCTGGTTCCGCAGCATCAACAGCACCACCGCCAGAATGCAGATGAGTAGCAGACTGCTGAGTGAGAAATAGAACGTCGATAAGGAACTCAGTTTCATGTGGCATGCCGTAGCGTGGCGGTGTGTATGCACCTTCACACCGAGTAACGAATGCGATTTCGTGCGGTGTGACCACTGTTTTCGGCAAATCCGGCTCGACCCTATGATGTATCAGGTTACAGTCGTGACTCCCATGATGTCCATTTCTGCATGATGATTCCGGATGCCGGTCATGGCCTAGAGCCCACCCGGGTTGCACAGGCGAGCGAGCAGACGATCCAGCATCGCTTCACACAGTCTCATCTGCTCGATACTGATGAACTCGTCCGGTTTGTGACCCTGGTCCATTGATCCGGGGCCACAGACCACGCTTGGAATATCGAGTCGTGAACTGAACATGCCGGCTTCGGTACCGAACGCCACTTCGCTGCAATCGTTGGCGCCGGTTAGCGATTTCACGAATTCCACCGCCCAGGAATCCTCGGGTGTTGCCAGGCCGGGGTACTCGTTGAACAGCTCGAATGACACGGCTGCTTCCGGAATTCTGGCCTGTTCACGAGCAACGAGTTCGCGGGCGTGTGTCTGTATCCTGTGCAGCAGCTCATCCGGATCATCTTCTGCCACATTGCGTATCTCAAAGGCCACCGTGCACCGGTTGGGAACAATGTTCAGGGCAGTACCGCCATTGATGAGTCCGGCATGTACCGTGGTGTAGGGGACCTTGTCCTGTTCCTGCCCGCCGTAGGGCGCTGCCAGTTGTTCCTGCACCTCCCGCAGGTGAGCTATGAAGTCGCAAGCCAGGTGGATGGCGTTGAGGTTGTGCGGTGCGAGTGCGGAATGACCTTCGCGTCCGATAAAGGTGGCGCGTACGCCGCGCTTGCCCTTGTGACGAATGGCAACGCTCAGTTCGGTGGGTTCACCGACCAGGCATAGTCGAGGTCGTATCGACTGATTGGACAGATGCTCCACCAGTGAGCGAACACCGACGCAGCCGATTTCCTCGTCGTAGGACAGGGCAAGGTGCAGAGGCACCTGCAGGGGGTTCTCGCTGGCCCTGGCCTTGGCCATGGCTGTCATCGCGCAGGCGACAAATCCTTTCATGTCGGCGGTTCCTCGACCGTAGTAGCGGCCATCTCGCTCCGTCAGCTCGAATGCCGGTAACGTCCAGTCCTGTCCGTCTATCGGGACGACATCGGTATGTCCACTGAGCATGATTCCGCCATCGGTGGCGACGCCCGGAACCGTGGCGTAGAGATTGGCCTTGCCGCCACTTTCATCGGGGATAAGCAGTGACTCGATACCCTGCTCGGCGAGCCAGGTGCGAACAAAGTCCATCAGCTCTCGGTTCGGGTTGCGACTGACCGTATCAAAGCCGATCAGCCTTTTCAGCAGATCTCGTGTGCTCACAGCAATTTCCATCCATATCCGGTTGTGCGTGGAGACAGAATAGCCTAGTCGATCTCAAGGCACTCTCCCACTGGACGACATATAGGGGTATTCGAACCAGATGCCGCGAGAGCTTCCGTCCCATGATCAATTCCGCCAGCAGAAAAAGCATTCTCGTCACGGGAGGGGCAGGTTATATCGGTAGTCATGTCGTGAAACTGCTTGGTGAGCGCGGCGAGAATGTCGTCGTTCTGGACAATCTTTCCACCGGAAACGAGGAAGCGGTACTCTACGGGACTCTGATACGCGGCGATACGGGTGATCGAGATCTGGTCAGTCGTTTGCTGAAGGATCATCAGATTGATACCGTGATGCACTTTGCAGCCCATACGATTGTGCCGGAGAGCGTCGAGAACCCACTCAAGTACTATCGCAACAATACTGGCAATACCCTCAATCTGCTGCAGTGCTGCCAGGAAGCCGGTGTCGACAAGGTCATCTTTTCCTCGACGGCGGCCACCTACGGTATTCCCGAGGATGACACCAGGCCATGTTCGGAGGATCTGCCGACAGCGCCGATCAATCCCTATGGCATGTCCAAGCTCATGTCCGAACACATGATCAAGGATCTGAGCCGGGCCATCGATCTGCGGCACGTGATTCTGCGCTATTTCAATGTGGCAGGTTCCGACCCGGACGGACTCATCGGGCAGTCGACACGCGAAGCCACCTTGCTGATCAAGGTGGCAGCGGAAGTCGCCGTTGGCAAGCGCGAGAAACTGATGGTATTCGGCACCGATTATCAGACGCCGGACGGTACCGGTATCCGCGACTACATCCATGTGACGGACCTGGCCAGCGCGCATCTGGCAGCACTGGATCATCTGCGCAAGGGCGGCAGTTCGACTCTGGTGAATTGCGGCTATGGCAAGGGCTTCAGCGTCAGGGAAGTCATCGAGGCGACGTCCCGGCTGCATGGTTCAGCCTTGACGGTCGAGGAGCGTCCCCGCAGAGCCGGCGACCCACCCGCACTGATTGCCGCCGTCGACAAGATCCACAGGACTCTGGACTGGACACCGAAATACGATGATCTGGATGTGATCGTGCAGACATCACTGGACTGGGAAGACACCCTGAGTCTCCGGGCCGCAGACAAAGCTGTCAACTTCTGAGTCGGAGAGCCTGCCATGCAAACGACACTCGGTTGTCATTCACCATGCATCATTGTCGCAGGGGTTCGCATCCGGCGTCTGTTGCTGACCAGCCTGGTATTCGTCTGGGTCACACTGACCGGATGTGCCACTCTGACCAGTACGCCCACGGTGACTGCCGACGCCTCTCAGAGCTGGGCACTGTTGCCGATTGCCAATCTCTCCGAGAATCCACAGGCGGACAGACAGGCACGCAGTCTTCTGGAGACCCGGCTGCGTACTCGCGGGGTTGACGAGCTTGCATCGTATGCGCCAGTGAAGGCCGTCAGCCTGCGCCAGTTGCTCGATCCGGACAGCCAGCAGCAGCAAGCCTTGCAATGGGCGAGACAGTCGGGTTATCGCTATGGTCTGAGCGGCACCATCAACGAGTGGAACTATCGCTCGGGAGCTGACAGGGAGCCAGTGGTCGGAATCAATCTGAAGCTGCTCGATATCCATACAGGCGATGTATTGTGGCAGGGCAGTGCAGCTAGAACGGGTTGGGGGTTTTCCAATCTGCCGGCGCTGGGTGATGCCGTGATTGCGCAATTGCTCGAATCGATTCGTTTCGACAATACAAGTCGCTGATCAGGTAGGACACTCATGAAGCCATTCTTAGCCGTGGTGTCAAGGCATCTGCGTATTCCGTCGGGCAGGATCGGCACGCGAGTCGTCGAGTTGTTGTTCTTTGCCTGTGTATTGCCTCTGGCAGGGCTGTTGGTATTTGCCGATGATCCGACCGGCTTGCAGGCGGGCTTCCCCTGGGCTGTTGCCGGGGCGCTGGTGTTTGCCGCGCGCTACGGGAGTCTCTGGGGAGTTCTGTGCGCGGTACTGACGGGGCTTGTCATACACTTGCCGCTGTTTGCCCCCGCCGATGCCGGTGGGCAGAACGCCGTGCTGGCTCTGGGGGCCGTGATCATGTCTCTGATCGTGGGGGATGCGGCGTCATCATGGCGCACGCGCTCGCAGCAGTCGGAGGCGGAAAATCAGTACCTGCGCCATCGTCTGAAGGAATTCAGTAGCGATTATCACGTTCTGAAAGTCTCCCATGGACAGCTTGAGGAGCACATGGCTGGGCAACGCCTGAGCCTGCGTGAGGCCTTGCAGCGCTTGAAGCCCGTGTTGTCAGCCAGTGGTGATGGCTTGCAGGCCGGTAGCGAGCTCATGGCTGTCTTCTCGCAGTTCTGCTCGATCCAGGTGGCGGGACTGTATGCCATGTCCAGCGACACCCGTGTCGATCCGCAGCCGGTGGCGACCCATGGCGACATGTTCGAGCTGCCCTTGTTCGACCCCATTCTGAGAACCGCGATCAGGGAGCGTGAGCTGGTGAGCATCAAGCTCGAATCCCTGGATGAGAAACACCATGAGAACAGTCTGTTGGCCGTGGTTCCACTGGTTGATACCAACGGGCGAATGCACGGTGTACTGGCGATCAAGGACATGCATTTCATGGCCTTCCAGCAGCAGAATCTGAATATTCTGGCCTTGCTGGGAAATTACATGGGAGACATGCTGACCCGTTCGAAAGGGGCAGCCGAGTCTCGTGCGGCCTGGTTCATGACGGAACTGGATACCGCTTTGCGATTCGCGCATTCCCACAGTACCGAATCGGTATTGCTCTCCTTGCGTTTCAATGGGGAAGCATCATCCGGCCAGGTTGCGCGGTATGTGAGCACTGCCATTCGCAGTCTGGATGCCTCCTGGCTCCTTGCCGCTGATGACGATGCCCCGGTGCTGTGTCTGTTGTTGCCATTGATGAGCGAATCGCAAGGTCAGGCATTCCTGCAGCGCATCAACAAGGTCGTGACGGAAGAATTCGGGCATCCGTTGAAGGCCTGCGTTGAAGGCATGCAATTGAAGAGTCTGCGCAGCGGCGATTCTCGCGCTCTGTGTCTGGCGTTTCTGAGCAAGCATACCGGCAAGGCTGCCTTGCTGGCCGAACTGCATGGCAGTACTGATGGTTCCGATGTCGCTGGTTCGCGTTCCGATGTTGCCTGATTCTCTGGTCGCAGGTCTTCTGCTGATTGCGGCGCTTGCGCAGACTCTGTTACTGGGCGATCTGCTGGCCGGGCACGCCTGGTGGGGCAGCACGGTGCCATCATGGATCTGTCTGCATGTCTTGAGTAGTCTGGTCGCCACGGTGTGTGCCGCGAGACTGATGCGGGTCGGCCGACAGGCGGGTGGTTTCCTTGCCTTGCTGTTCGGCTTCAATGTGCTGATGCCTGTGGCAGGCCCGATGGCAGGGTTTGCTGCCCTGGCATTCGGGGCGAAACAGTCGCGACTTCGCAAACGGGTACCGGACCACTGGATAGTCACACGCCGTGCCGAACTGCCCTTCACTACACCACAGGGTCGTCAGGTCACGCGAATCGACAGTCGCGGCTTCGAGGAGCATCTGATGTATTCCTCGGACAACGATGACCTCTATCGCAAGGTACTGTCGGCCGCCAACATTCCCGCATCGCTATCGGTTTCCACCTTCAAGACGGCGATGCGGCACACGGATGAGCGCATACGCCTGACTGCCTACAACATGCTCGATCGCAAGGTCACTGAACTGAACCGGCAGATTCAGCAACTGGAGAGACAGGTGGCTGATGGGAACAGTCGGCAGATGTCGAATACCTGGCTGCAGATCGCCAGCAACTACTGGGAATTGCTGACCCTGGAAAAGGACGAGCCGGTAGCCCGCAAACAGTTGCTGAGCAAGGCCGCCGATGCTGCCATTCAGGCCATAGTTGCCATGCCGATCAATCGAAACGCGCATTTCCTGTTGGGTAGAGTGTCGTTGCTGCAGGGGGACATGCGTCGCGCGAACGTGGCCTTTCAGAAAGCACGGGCGCTGGGGATGCCGGCTGACAAGGTCATGCCATATCTGGCGGAAGCGGCTTTCATGCGACATGATTTCAAGCAGGTGAGAAGCCTCTTGCAGCAGCTCGATCCCGCGATCAGAGCCTATCCCCCTCTGTCGCATGTTTCGGAGTACTGGTCATGAACGACTCTCCTCGTTTCGATCCGGACGCCAGGGCGGATATCTGTCTGCTGCTGGAAGGCACGTTCCCGTATGTGCGAGGAGGTGTGTCCACCTGGGTTCGACAGATGATAGAAGGTATGCCGCACTTGCGCTTTTCCATCATCTATCTGGGAGCGGAGGAGGGCTCTCTGGGAGAACCGGCCTATGAGCTGCCGGATAATGTGGTGCATCTGGAAACTCACTTTCTGCTGGGACGCGCCGTTGACGATACGTCTGCGACCGGTATCTCGGGCAAGCTGCGTCGCTGGCTCGGACAGTCACGGGCATCGCGCCTCAGGAAGCGTCAATTCAGCGAGAACAGCCTTCTTCACACGCGTTTGCGCGATGCCTGGGCAGGTCGTCAGCCAACAGATGAGATGACAGCAGACGAAACCACTGCCGGGAAATCCGCTGTGTTGCAGATGCCGGAACGCGGAGTGAGGACACTGGGGGCAGAGGTTGTCAGGAAATTCACGCAACTGCTACTCGGTCCCGATGCCATCACCGAGCAGGACCTGCATCAGGATCGGGCTGCCTGGGAGACCATCCGGGAAAAGTACAATGATGCGCCGCCGGGGCTGGATTTCAACCATTTCTTCTGGACAATCAGAAGTATGCATGGGCCCTTGTTCACCTTGAGCAGAATCGTGGCCAAGGCACCGCCAGCGGCTGTCTATCATTCGGTATCCACCGGCTATGCCGGATTTCTCGGCGCCATGCTGAAGAGTCAGACAGGCAAGCCCTTCATCATATCCGAGCATGGTATCTATACCAAGGAACGTGAACTGGATCTGGCTCAGGTGGAATGGATTCCGCAGGAGCTTGATCCGTTCAAGGTGGGTCTGAACGATAATCTGAACTACCTGCGCAGTGTGTGGATACGCTTCTTCGCCTCATTGGGTCGCATGTCCTACGGCGCAGCCGATGAGGTCTTCACCCTGTATGACGGTAACCGCCGGCGACAACTGCTCGACGGTGCCGATGATACGCGACTCAGCATCATTCCCAATGGCGTGGCGGTGCAGAAATTCTCGGCCGTGCGGCGCGCTGAGGATGCGGCGATACCACCCGTGCTGGCACTGATCGGTCGTGTGGTTCCCATCAAGGACATCAAGAATTTCATTCGTGCCATGCGCATCATTCGCGCACGCATGCCCGATGCCGAGGGCTGGTTGTTCGGGCCCGAGGACGAGGATGAGGATTACACGCGGGAGTGCAGGATGCTGGTCGAGAGTCTGGGTCTGTCTCATGTGGTCAGGTTCCAGGGCTTCGGCAAACCGGATGAGATATTCCCGCAGGTTGGCTTGTCGGTGCTGACTTCCGTGTCGGAGGGACAGCCCCTGGTGGTGCTGGAAGGCTTTGCGGCCGGTATACCGGCTGTCACCACAGACGTTGGCAGTTGCAGTGAGCTCATCTACGGCGTGGATGAGGAAGACAGACAGTTGGGCAGTGCCGGAGCTGTGGTGCCGATATCGGATCCTGCTGCGTTTGCCGATGCGGCCATCGAGCTGCTGTCGGACCGGGAAGCGTGGCGCCATGCCAGTCGAGCAGCCATTGCCAGAGTGGAAGCCTACTACGACGAAGTGGACATGATCGCACGGTATCAACGCGTGTATGAAACACAGATGATGAAGACGGAAACGGATTGCGTTGTCCCTCTTCGTTCAAGGGCAGCCTGAATCATGGCAGGCATAGGCTTCGAATTACGCAAGTACCTGAACGATGATTCGTTTACCGGCACGCTGAAAGCCTACGGGTTTGCCGGATTGATCAGCGCCGGCCCCTGGGTATTGTCCATCGTGGGGGTCATGCTCATCGGTATCGTGGCGCTGACGCAACCGGTAGTGGGGGAAGCCGACGGTTCCGGTGTCCGGCAGTTCACCACCTCGGTCACCTGGCTCATGGGGGCGTCGCTGGTACTCACGGGATTGCTGCAACTGGTCTTCACCCGGTTTGTTGCCGATCGTCTGTATGAAATGCAGGACACCATTGTCAATGCCAACCTGTTCGGCGCGATGGCATTGACCACGGCGGTCAGCGCTGCAATCGGGCTGATACTGGCGTTGACGCTCTTCAGTCAGTCATTTGCCTACGAGTTCCTGATGCTGGCCAACTTCGTGACGCTCGGCAATATCTGGATCGTGGTCATTTTCGTGGCCGGACTCAAACGATTCAAGCTGATCCTGTACGCCTTCGCGCTGGGTTATGGAGCAACCATCGTGTTGTCCATCCTGTTGCTGCCGTTCGGTCTGTCGGGCCTGCTCGCAGGGCTGTTGATCGGGCACGCCCTGTTGCTGTTCCTGATGGTGGGGGTTGTTCTGCCCGAATATCCTGTCACGCTGACAGTACGCTTCGATTTTCTGCAGCGCCGGCTCATCTTTCCCAGCCTGATCGCCATCGGTTTCTTCTACAACCTGGGCATCTGGATCGACAAGATTCTCTTCTGGCTGAATCCGGGAACCTCGGAGGCCATGATCGGCCCACTGCGCACGTCGCTGATCTATGATCTGCCCATCTTTCTTGCCTACCTGAGCATCATTCCGGGCATGGCCGTGTTCCTGTTGCGAATCGAAACGGATTTTGCCGAGGCCTATGATGGCTTCTTCGAGGCAGTCAGAGGCAATGCAACACTTCAGGAGATCGAGCTTCTGGGGAATCACATGGTGTCCGCCGTGCGTGAAGGCCTGTTCCAGATCGTTCGCGTACAGGGAGCGACCATATTGATCCTGTATCTGCTGGGGCCGACCATCATCGGCTGGCTGGGGATATCGGAGCAGTACGTACACTTGTATTACATCAATCTGGTGGGGGTCGGGGCGCAGGTTCTGATGCTTGCCGTGCTCAACGTCCTGTTTTATCTGGACAAGCTGCGGGACGCCTTGCTGCTGACGTCGACGATGCTGCTGAGCAATGCGTCCCTGACCTGGTTGACACTGCAGCTCGGGCCCCAGTACTACGGTTATGGCTTTGGTCTGTCAATGACACTGACCGCCTTCCTTGGCATCATTCTGCTTTCGCGGGAAATGGACAATATCGAATTCAAGACCTTCATGCGGTCCCGACCAGCCCAGGAGGTGGCGGCATGAATATCGAGACAGCTGGGGCGTGGCCTTGGGGCCGACGCTGGCGATTCCGTACTCTGTTGGCAGTGTTGCTGGCCGGCGGCCTTGCCGCAGGGTGCCAGAGCCTGTCATCCATGGGTTCTGCAGAATCCGGGAACGGTGTTCGGACTGCCACGCGGCTGTTCATGCAGACCAACTGGAGCATCGGTCCGCTGCAGAATCTCAGTGATGCGGACACGGCCGGGGACTCGGTGCAGGCCTTGCTGGAAACCCGGCTGCGCATGCAGGGTGTCAGCGCTCAGGTGTCTGATCCGGGGCGAGCCTACTACCGTGTGGACGGTGTCGTCAGTCGATGGCACTACACCGGTGGTGCCAGCGCCAGAGCCGACGTTGCCCTGACCCTGAATGTGCGTGACCGGCAGGCTGATGAAATGGTCTGGAGTGGCTCGGCTGCGGACAAGGGGCGTCGCGGTGAAAGCCTCAGTTCGGTAGCCGACAGGATCATCGGTACATTGCTGGAGCGCATGCCGCTGATCGAGCAGGCTCCGCCGCCAGTGAGACCGGTCGGAATCGTTGCGGATACTGATGACACTCTGGCGGGCGGAGTGCCAGCGCTGGGCGCCGGTAACCGGGTGAACGGCGTTGAACTCACAACGCTGATGCCGGTGACGGGCTTGCGTACAGCCTCTGCTACCACCGAGTATATCGAGGTGCAGCCTGACAAAGCTCTGGCAGGGCGCAGCACCGCATTCCATTACGCCCCTCGACCACCGATCGATGAGTTGTCGCAGTTCGACAGACTGGTGCTGGAACCCGACAACATCCAGCCGGACGAGTTGCAAGCGCTGAAAGAGCGTGGGGCCGTGGTCTTCGCCTATCTGAGCGTGGGTGAAGTGGGACCGACCAGAGCCTATGCCAGCGAACTGGATCCACGCTGGATACTGGGCAAGAACCCCGCCTGGGACAGTGATGTGCTGGATCTGTCCAATCCGGACCTGCGTGGTTTTCTGCTCGAACGCGCAGGCCACTTGCGGGCCGCCGGTTATGGGGGGCTGTTTCTCGACACCATGGACAGCTTCAATCTGATTGCCGACACCGAGGCGCAGCGAGATCAGCAGCAGGCGGGGCTGATCAGTCTGATCAAGGGCTTTGCGGAGCGGTATCCGGACTTGCGTATCATGACCAATCGGGGCTTCGAGGTGCTTGATGCCATCGCGCCGCTGATCGAGGCCGTGGCGGCGGAATCGTTGTACGCAGGCTGGAACAACGCGGAGCAGCAGCATGTCGAGGTGCCCGCGGGCGATCGAGAATGGTTGCTTGCCCGATTGAACCACGCCAGGGATACGCTGCAACTGGACGTCATCGCCATTGATTATGTCCCGGTCTCCAGACGGGACGAAGCCCGGCGAGTGGCGGCACGCATCGCGGCGCATGGTTTCATTCCCTGGGTTGCCAACCCGGAGCTGGACCTTGTCGGAGTCGGAGCGCTGGAAGTGATACCCCGCAAGGTGCTGATGTTGCATGACAGTCGCCACGGTCCGCTGTCGGAGAGCCCGGTACACAAGTTCGTGGCCATGCCCGTGGAGTACATGGGATACGTGCCCGAGTATCTGGACGTGGCTCGTGAGCCCTTGCCTGCTGGTGAGCTGAAAGGGCGGTATGCAGGAATCGTCACCTGGACCAATCGACGCTTTTCCGACCCGGCTGTCAGGACCTGGTTTCAGAAGCAGCTGGATGACACAGTGCCGGTGGCCTTCCTGGGTATGCCACCCGTGGAACTGGACGAGCAGATGAGCCGCTCGCTGGGCCTGAGCTTGCCTGGCGTACTGGATATCGATACGGCCCGGCTGGAGTATGCCGACGAACTCATCGATCCTGAACGCTCCATGAGCCGGCGAGTCGATTCGGTGAGCCATGTGGCGCAGAGTGCAGGCGCCGGCAATACCGTTCACATGCGACTGGTCGATGACCGGCAGCGACGCGCTGATGTGGTGGTGACCGGCGATTTCGGTGGTTTTGCCTGGCAGCCCGGACTGGTGGATGATGGCCTGGACTACGAAACCTACTGGATTGTGGAGCCTTTCGCCTTTCTGCGTCGTGCCTTGCAGTTGCTGGACGCACCCATGCCGGATGTGACGTCGGAAAACGGCAAGCGGCTGTGGCTGGCGCACATCGATGGTGATGCCCTGCCATCCTGGGCCGAAATGCCCGGTGGCAAGTTGGGTGCGGAGGTGATCTACGACGAGGTACTGACGCATTACGATGCGCCCCACACGGTCTCGATTGTCGAGGCGGAAATGACGGAATTCCCAGCCTATGATGACCGGCGGGATCGTATGTACGACATCATGCGCAAGACTTTTCGTCTTGACAATGTCGAGATCGCATCACACACCTACAGCCATCCATTCAAGTGGGCGCAGCTGGGAGAGTACCGTTTTCCCGGAAGATACAATCTCGCGATCGATGGCTACATCTATGATCCGGAACGTGACCTCGCCGGCTCCATCGACTTCATCAACCGGGAGCTGGCACCCGAGGACAAGCGTTTGAAGGTCATGTTGTGGAGTGGCGACGCCTTGCCCCGAAGCGATGACCTGGCTGTACTGGATCGTCTGGGCATTCCCAACCTCAACGGCGGCCTGACCTACATCACCCGCGCCACGCCGACCCAGACCCTGATCAGTCCGATGGCCAGGCCGGTTGGTGACTACCTGCAGGTGTATGCGCCGGTGATGAACGAGAACATGTATACCAATGATTGGTTGGGCCCCTTTGACGGTTTTCGGAATGTCATCGAGACCTTCGAGATGACCGAATCGCCCCGGCGCATCAAGCCCATGAACGTGTATTACCACTTCTACTCCGGTACCAAGATCTCCGCGATGAAAGCGTTGAAGGAGGCCTACGACTGGTCGCTGAGTCAGGACATCAATCCGATTCATGTCAGCGATTACTCGGTCAAGGTACCGGCTTTCAGAAAAGCGGGGGTCGCCCGTTATCTTGACGGACAGTGGAAACTGAGCGGGCTGGGGCAGATTCGTTCCATACGATTGCTGGATGAGACGCTGTGGCCGGAGTTGGCAAACAGTCGTGGTCTGGTCGGGGTAAGGCAGCTGCATGATGGCATGTACATGCACACCGATGGTGCCGACGAGGTTCTGTTTCGTCTGCGCGAGGATAGTCCGAAAGGCGTACATCTGGTGTCCAGCAATGGACGGGTAAACCACTGGGATGCGAGTGGCGGCCAGTTGACCCTGCGGGTTACCGCGGAAGTGCCGGTGACGATCGAGCTCGGTGGTGGCATCAGCTCTGCCTGTTCCTTGCGTGCCGGCAAGAGTTCCGTTCAGGGACGACTGACCGAGGACAAGACAGTGTCCTTTTCCTTTTCCAGCAGAGATACAGGCAATGCAACCCTCAACTGCCCGGCGTGAGAGTCTGATCAATCCGCTGAGCCTGGCATTGCTGGCAGGTCTGTTCGCGGTCGCCTTTCTGGTGCTCAAGCCCGATGCGGTTCCGGGTCTGAACGCTCTCGATGGTGACGGTATCCATGGAAAATCCGATGCTGTCGTCGACGAGTTGAGCCTGGCCTATCTGCGCGCACAACGCAGCAGCGGCAAGGCCGATGACGCCAGTCTGATCAGCGCTGTGCAGAGTCTGGCGAGTTCCGACCGACATGCGGATGCCCGCCTTTTGTTGAACGAATACCCTCAGCTGGAAATCGGTGAGCCCCTGCGCTTCGAACTGGACCTGGAGCACGCCGCGGCCAATTCGCCCAGTGATCTGTATGCTGCCCTGCAGACTTTCGCCGACTCACCGCGATTGCACTCCGACAAACTTCTGGAGCGGGCCAGGACCCTGGGCAAGAGGCTGAGCCAACCGGCTCTGAATGCCAGGCTGCATGCTCTCTGGGCTGCATCGGCAGAAGGCGGTGAGCTTGCTCTTGCTCGATATCTCGAGTGCGGCCGCTATCTGGGAGCTATCAATGAGCGGGTAGCGGCGCGTGACTGTCTGTCGAATGCGCGCCAGCTGGCGGATACCGATGCGCAACGTTTTGAAGCGGGTCTGTTCATGCTGCCGATCCTCGAAACAGGCAGCGCCCGACAGGATGCTCTCGTGCAGGAGTTGATGAGTAATCGGCAGATTCCGTCAGCCTTGCTCGAACCCTTCGCCGATACTCTGCTGCAGATCGGTCGACCGGATATGGCTTATCGTATTCATGCAAGGCTGGCACTGACAAGGCCCGCTCAGGCCGATACCTGGCTGCCACTGGCTGCACGCTGGGCGCAGGCAGCCGGTCGCCCGGCTGAGGCGGCAGTTTTTCTGGACTCTCTGGCCAGGTCGACCGGGCCCGGCAGTCCTGGTCCGGATGAACGACGAAAACTGGCGGAGGAGGTGGAGGCTCTGTTGCTGGCCGCAGGCCAGACCCGCAAGGCCTATGCAAGCATACAGGCACGCATCCGCAAGCATCCAGAGGATCCGGGCACGCTGAAGCAGGGGGTCGTGCTGGCCAGGCAGCTGGGTGAGTTCTCGCAGGCCCTGGCCTGGAATACGCAGGTATTGTCATTCGAGCCGGACGACGAAGACACCGTGCTCCTGCAACGGGAACTGGCTCTGGCTGCCGGCAATCTGCCAATGGCCCTGCGCTGGGCAAACCGGGTTGTCGAGCAGCAGCCTGATTCAGTGAAGGAGCGAGAGATGCTTGCTCGTATCACGGAATGGAATGGGCAGCCCGTCGAGGCGCTGAGCCACTGGCTTTGGTTGGCACAGCAAGCTGCGCGCGCGGATGTGCCGATGACGGTGCGACGGCAAGTCGGTATGACGGCGTCATCGGATACCGATACGCCCGCCATGGGGGCTGCACTTGCCGAGGACGTCGAGCAGTCTGGCGTGGATGTCCGGATCAAGGCACTGCGAGAAGTCGTCAGGCTGGCCGATATCACCCTGCAACCTGGTCTTGCCGCACAGGCACTTCGGGATATCACGAGATTGACAGTGCCGGAAGGCAGCGATGTGGTCAGGTTGGCGGCTCTGTACGATCTGGAAGGTCGCGGTGATGAGGGCTCCCGGGCGCTGCAGGAAATCATTGCCACGCATGGTCCGTCTGCCTTCGTGCTGCGTACCCTGGCATCCCACGAATTGAATCACAGCAACTACGCCGAGAGTCTGGCGGCCTGGAATCAGTATGTCGACACTTTCGGTCACGATGCCGAATCCACACTCTCCCGCATGGAGCTGCTTTGGCGACTGGATGACAAGGACAAGGCCGCCGATCTCAGTGAACATCTCAGGGGGATGACATTGCTGTCGACAGCGAGTGACTATCAGCTGCGCCTGATGGCCGAGATCGGCTGGCGATACCGCAAGCCATGGTTGACCCTGATGGTGCGTCCTCGACTGAAAGCGCTGGAGGTGGAGGATCAGAGAACGTTCTTCGGTCGGCGTTCTCTGGAGCTTCTGGTGGAAACCGGCAAGGACCGGGAAGCACTTGCCGAGGCAATGCAGCTATGGAACTCCACTGGCAGTGCCGATTTTGCGTTCACCATCATGCAACTGGCTGTCAAGCTGGGGGATCGGGAAACACAGCAGCAGTTCGAGCCAGACAGCCCCGACAGTGATTCACTGCAGGGTCTGCCGGCCTACTGGGCGCAGATTGCCACTCAGCGATTGCAGCAGGGGAATGCAAGTGCTGCGATCCAGGCCTATGAACGAGCCCTGAAACTGGATCCCGCCCATGTCGAATCCGTTGCGGGCCTGATATGGACAACCATCGGCGAACAGGATGAGATGCGGTTGATGGCGCTATTGCAGCAGCATCGACAACTGGCCGAACAGACTCCGGCACTGTGGCAGGCGATGGCCATGGGCTACCTGCAAATGGGAGCTGCCTCGGCATCTCTGCAGTGGTTCGATCGGCTGCTGGATCAGATCGAGGCTGATTATGGCATGTTGCTGACCTATGCCGATGCGCTGGAGTACGCCGGTCGAAGCGCTTCCGCCTTCAAGGTGCGTCAGTACACGCTGCAGCAACTGCGTCCCTTGCTGGTGGAGAGCACCGCTGATGAACAGGCCTTGCTGTTGCGACAGTACACGCGTCTTTCCGTGCGATATGCCGGTGCGGAGTCCAATGAATCACTGGTGGACCATTTGCTGAAGAGCGGTGCAGATGCCGGCACGCAGCAAGATGCGCTGTGGCGTGAGGACATGGCCATCTCCTGGCTGATGGCAACCCAGCAATTCGAGCATGCACGCCTGATCATGTCCCGTCTGCATGCCAGTCGTTTGCAGGCGCCGGTGTGGCAGGAAGTGGCACTGGCGCTGAAGGATGAAGATGAGGCGGCCCTGCAAGCTCTGGTGCAGGCCAGTGGTCCGCTGTCAGTCGGCAACCACATACTGGCGCTGCGACAACTGGGTAACGAGCGTGAAGCCTATGCCATTGTGCAGCAGGTGATGCGTCCCGGACCACGGCTGGCGGGTGTGACGCTGGATGATCTGCGAGTGGCTCAGGAGCAGTATGTATTCCTGCGCGATTCACGTCCCAGCTTCGTCTCGGGCGGTATCGACAGTCGCCACTCGGGAGACCTGAACATTAGGGAATCCGGTGTGCGTCTCAGGCATACCCTTGCAGGGCAGAACCTTGGCATGTCGCTGGACATGACACGACGCCGTCTCGACTCGGATCGTTATGACGTGGCGGGCAATGAAGAACAGGACGATGTGGCCCTGTCGTTGTTCTTTGGCAATACGCGTCTGGGCGGTCGCGTGACCACCGGGCTGCTGCGCAACGGAAATGATGATCTGGTGTATGGCAGCGCTGCCTTTGCCAGCGCGTTGCGCGATCAGCGCAGTCGCTTCTCGACCGAACTGGCCTATAACGAAGCCGTCGAGCTTTCACCGGAGCTGATCATCGGAGCACGACAGCATCGTCTCAGCGTTGCCTACGATGCGGATATCGGTCGTCGCGAGTTCGTTCGTGTGCAGGCGGATGCGACCGAGATCAATACGCGTGTAGAGCAGAGCAAGGTGGCACGAGGATTGGGCGGTAGTGTCGAATTGGGGATGCGTGGCAATTTCGGCAGCAACAGCTGGTCTACCAGCGTCCGTGCCGCCCATCTGGAGCACGACAGGGAAGCGCGCCTGCCAGAAGAACTTCGATTGGCGCGTAACAGTCGAATCGACTCCGTCCTGGCGCAGGAAGTTCAGACTCTGTCGCTGGGTGCGTCACTGTCGCGAGGGGGGATCAACGCCGATTTCCCTCAGGTCAGCGCACCACGTTATTTTCTCAGCGCCAGTCTCGGGCATGACTGGCCGGACAGGGTGGTGGGTTTTCAGTTGGGTGCAGGCGCTGGCATACGCGTGCTGGGTGGGGATGAGCTGAGTTTCTCGCTGTCGCATGATACGCAGCCCGGCATTCGTCGCTCAGGTGATGCGACCGCGCTGGGCATCAATTACCGCTATCATTTTCAGTAGCGACCCGCATCGGCATGGGCATCTGCCCATTGCCGACGCAGCGGCGAGCCTGTCTGCATTCAGCACAGCTTGGGGACATGCTTGTCCTGCAGCTGGTACCTCGACCTGTTCGTCGCCGATTCTCAGAACGCGCGGAAGGTCACCAGGGTTTCAGTGTCCCTGATTCCGTCGACGGCATGGATATGGGTGTTGACGAACTGCCCGACATCCACATCATCTTCCAGATAGAGCTTGACCAGCAGGTCGAAGGAGCCTGCGGTGGAGTAGATCTCCGAGGCAATCTCGAGCTCCGCTATGCGGTTTGCCACGGTGTAGGATTCACCGAGCTGGCATTTGATTCGAACGAAGTAGGCGTGCATGTCGATGGGTCCGGTCGGTTGCGTTACTGGAAGGGGGTCAGTGCTGACTGCGTGTGCGGCGAATGGCGTCAGCCCAGCCGGCGGTGACGCGCTCGCGCACGTCACTGTTCATGTCGGGAGAGAACTCGTGCTCCTGTTTCCAGTTGGCACTCAGTTCGTCCAGTGAAGCGTAGACGCCCGTCTGCAGGCCGGCAAGATACGCGGCTCCCAGAGCGGTGGTTTCCGTCTGCAGAGGACGCTCGATGGCGATGTCGAGCACATTGGCCAGATACTGACTGAGCCAGTCGTTCTTGACCATGCCGCCGTCCACTCGCACGGTATCGATATGAGCGCCATCCTTGCGCATGGCATCAAGCAAATCCATCGTCTGATAGCAGACCGCTTCGAGCGCTGCCCGGGTAATGACAGCGGGACCGGAATCGCGTGTCAGGCCGTACAGGGCTCCCCTGGCTTCGGCATCCCAGTAGGGCGCGCCAAGGCCGGTGAAGGCTGGCACCAGATAAACGCCATGATTGTCTTCCAGGCTCGTGGCCAGTGCCTGGGTTTCCTCGGCTGACTGGATGATCCCCAGTCCGTCACGCAGCCATTGCACGGCGGCCCCTGCGACGAAAATCGAGCCTTCGATCGCGTAGGTGGTGGTGCCATCAAGCCGATAGGCGATGGTGGTGAGCAGCTTGTGGCTGGACGAAATGGCTTCGGTGCCGGTATTGAGCATCATGAAACAGCCGGTGCCGTAGGTACTCTTGACCATGCCCGGTTTGAAGCAGACCTGGCCGATGGAGGCGGCATGCTGATCACCGGCGACGCCGGCTACGGGAAGCTCGACGCCCAGCACGGATTTATCGGTCGTGCAGAAGTCGGCGGCGGAATCGTGAACTTCCGGCAACAGGGACATGGGGACATCCAGAATCGAACACAATTCGTCATCCCAGCGGTTTTCATGGATATCGAACAGCAGGGTGCGCCCGGCATTGGTGGAATCGGTGGCATGTACGCGACCATTGGTCAGGCGCCAGATCAGAAAACTGTCCACCGTACCGAATGCCAGTTCACCCTTGTCGGCCCTGGCTCGAGCGCCATCCACATTGTCCAGAATCCAGGCCACCTTGGTGCCGGAAAAATACGGGTCCAGCAGTAGTCCGGTCCTGGCGGTCACCGTATCGGCATGCCCTCGCGCCTGCAGGTCGCGGCAGCGCTCGGCGGTTCGTCTATCCTGCCAGACAATGGCGCGGTGTATGGGCTTGCCGGTCTGACGATCCCAGATGAGCGTGGTTTCACGCTGGTTGGTGATGCCAATGGCCGCCACCTGACGGTTGGCCGATTCCGCCTTGGCCAGGGCTTCCTGACAGACCGCCAGGGTGGATGCCCAGATTTCCTCCGGATCATGTTCGACCCAGCCGGACTCGGGATAGAACTGAGTGAACTCGCGCTGGGCGATTGCAAAGGTGCTGCCATCCTTTTCGAAGAGCATGGCCCGTGAGCTGGTGGTTCCCTGATCGATGCTCAAAAGCAGTGGCGTGGTCATGGTGGCTCCCTGTAATCATTCCTGTCATTGTACTGATGACGGTGTCGTCTGACGATCCTGGTGGGCAGGCGTCGTCGTGGACTCGTTCAACGGTCGGCGGACGAAAGACTTGTCTCGCATGCAGTGTTTCGTTTACTGTTTCGTTTTAGCGTGACATACACGAAACGAAACCGCATCGATGTCCGAAAATCGCCGCCAATCCATTCTGGATATTGCCCGAAAAGTGGGCGTAGTGACAGTGGACGAACTGATTTCCCGTTTCGACGTTACGCCGCAGACCATTCGCAAGGACCTCAATCGGCTGTGTGACGAGCGCCTGTTGACGCGTACTCACGGAGGCGCTCGCCTTGCGTCCAGTGTCGAGAACATGAGCTACGAGGCCCGCCGCATGCTGGCCAGCGACCAGAAGCAGGCCATCGGCAAGGCAGTAGCCGGCATCATTCCGGACAATGCCTCGCTGTTTGTCAATATCGGTACGACCACCGAGGCGGTAGCCCAGGCGCTGCTGCAGCACCAGCGCCTGTTGGTCATCACCAACAACATCAATGTGGCCTCACTGATGCGCCCCTATCCGCAAAACAAGGTGATAATCGCTTCGGGCGAGGTTCGTTCGAGCGATGGTGGTGTTATCGGCGAGTCTGCGGTGGATTTCATCAAGCAGTTCAAGGTGGACTTTGCCGTCATCGGCACCTCCTCCATAGACGCCGATGGCGCCTTGCTCGATTACGATTACCGTGAGGTGAAGGTCTCGCAGGCGATACTGTCAAATGCCAGGCACGTCATTCTCGTGGCTGACAGCAGCAAACACGAGCGCTCCGCACCGGTGCGCATCGGGCACATCTCGCAGGCCCACAGTTTCGTGACCGATCACTGTCCAGACGCAGCCTTCCGCAGCCTGCTGGAGAGTTTCGATGTGCAAGTGATCGAAACCGATGCGCAGGGCACCACGGATGCGCGGCAGGGGAAGGAGGGCGCGGCAGGGTCCGGTTTCGATTGACTTTCGGTTTGTTCGGTATTAGTGTCGTTGGGGAACGGGGGTGTTGACCGATCCTCATTGTTTCCCATCAATTCGCCTTCATGGAACGTCATGCTCGAACTGGATAGAGTCAGCAAGCAAGTCGGTGCCAGCCTGCATATCGACAATGTCAGTCTGCAGCTGGAGAAGGGTTCGCTGAATGTACTGCTGGGACCCACACTGTCGGGCAAGACCAGTCTGATGCGTCTCATGGCAGGGCTCGACCGGCCAACCTCGGGCAATGTGCTGGTCGATGGCAAATCGGTTACCGGCGTGTCGGTGCGTCAACGCAATGTGGCAATGGTCTATCAGCAGTTCATCAATTACCCGGCCATGACCGTGTACGAGAACATCGCCTCGCCCCTGCGTCTGGAAGGCGCCAGCAAGTCCGTCATCGAAAGCAAGGTGCGCGAAGCGGCCGAACTGCTCAAGCTGACCGACTATCTGGATCGTACGCCTCTCAATCTCTCTGGCGGTCAGCAACAGCGTACGGCGCTGGCAAGGGCGCTGGTCAAGGGAGCCGAACTGGTACTGCTCGATGAACCACTGGCCAATCTGGATTACAAGCTGCGCGAGGAGCTGCGCGTCGAGCTGCCACGCCTGTTTGCCGAAACCGGTGCCGTGTTCGTCTATGCCACCACCGAACCACACGAAGCGCTGCTGCTCGGCGGCAAGACAATCACCTTGCACGAGGGGCGCGTCACGCAGTTCGGTCCCACCATCGATGTCTACAACCGACCGGTGGATCTGCAGACCGCGCAGACGTTTTCCGACCCGCCGATGAACATCATCGGTGTCGATGCTCGGGCAAGCCAGCTGTTTCTCGGCACGCAGGCGCTGGGTGCCTTGCCTGCGGAAGGCGAGGAGGTGGCTGATGGCAGCTACACCCTGGCATTTCGTCCGCATCATGTCTCTCTGACGCAAACGGCAACGCATACCGTGCCGGTCGAGGCCGTCGTCGGAACCAGCGAGATCACCGGTTCCGAGACCTATATGCATGTCAGTGTCGAGTCCGGCTCCGGCAAGGTGCCCTGGGTCGTGCTGACCCATGGCGTGCATCGAGTCAGTAACGGCGATGCTATCACGGTGTATCTGGATCCGGCACGCTACTACCTGTTTTCCGGTAGCGACGGCGCGCTCCGTCGAGCGCCCTCAACTCACGCGCAGGCTGCATAGCACGGAATTCTCATGGCACAGATCACGCTGGACAAATTGGCACATTCCTATCTTCCCGAGCCGAAGAGCGACGATGACTTCGCGCTGAAACAGATCGACTATGTCTGGGAAGACGGTGGCGCCTACGCCTTGCTGGGGCCGTCAGGCTGCGGCAAGACCACCTTGTTGAACATCATTTCAGGCTTGCTGATTCCTTCCAGCGGACACGTCCGCTTCGACGCCGACGATGTCACCGAGCTGTCCACCGAAGCGCGCAATATCGCCCAGGTGTTCCAGTTTCCGGTCATCTACGACACCATGACCGTGGAAGAGAATCTGGCCTTTCCCCTGGTCAACCGCGGCGTGGACAAGCAGGAGATCGGCAGGCGCGTCACCGATATGCTGCAGACGCTGGACCTCACCGACAAGGCAAAACGCCGTGCCAAGGGGCTGACGGCCGATGAAAAGCAGAAGATCTCTCTGGGCCGGGGGCTGGTCCGGTATGACGTCAATGCCATCCTGTTCGATGAGCCACTGACGGTTATCGACCCACACATGAAGTGGCAGTTGCGCACCAAGCTCAAGGAGCTGCACGAGCAGTTCAGTCACACCATGATCTATGTCACCCATGATCAGACCGAAGCGCTGACCTTTGCCGACAAGGTCGTGGTCATGTACGAGGGAGAAGTGGTGCAGATCGGTACACCGGAAGAGCTCTTCGATGAGCCGGCCCACACCTTCGTCGGCTACTTCATCGGCTCCCCGGGCATGAACATTCTGCCGGGGGAGGTGAATGGCAACACGATACGCATGGCAGAGCAGGGTTTCACGCTGGATCGGTCCTGGCAGGAACTGTCGGGCAAGACGGAAATCGGCATTCGCCCCGAATTCATTCGCATCATGACGCGCGAACAGGCGGGAGAAGCCGGTGTGCCGATGCAGATCAGTTCGGTGGAGAACATCGGCCGGCACCAGATCGTGCGCGGCGCGGTCAACGGCGTCACCATCGATGCAGTGGTGCCCGAGGGTGCACCGATACCCACTGATGCCTATGCAGTGTTCGATACGGCACGCATCAATGTCTACCAGAATTCTCATCTCGTGCGGGGGGCTCGCTGATGGACAACAAGCCGTTCAACAACCGGGCCTGGTTTTTCGTGTTGCCGGTGTTCGTTCTCGTTGCCATCAGTGCCATCATCCCGCTGATGACGGTGGTGAACTATTCGGTGCAGGACACCTTCGGCAACAACCAGTTTTTCTGGGCGGGTACCGAGTGGTACTCCGACGTGCTCTCATCAAGCCGTTTTCACGATGCCCTGGTACGCAATCTGATCTTCTCGGGCATCATTCTCGCCATCGAGATTCCCCTGGGTATCGCCATCGCCCTGACCATGCCCCGCAAGGGCATCTGGGTACCGGTCTGTCTGATCCTGATGGCACTGCCGCTGCTGATTCCCTGGAACGTGGTGGGTACCATCTGGCAGGTATTCGGGCGTGCCGATATCGGACTGATGGGCAGAATCCTGGCGGAACTGGGGGTGGACTACAACTATGCCACCAACTGGCTCGATGCCTGGATCACCATCATCATCATGGATGTCTGGCACTGGACCAGTCTGGTCGTGCTGTTGTGCTATTCCGGGCTGGTGGCGATCCCCGAAGCCTACTATCAGGCAGCCAGAATCGACGGTGCTTCCAGGTGGAAGGTCTTCCGCTACATACAACTGCCGAAGATGCAGCGAGTCCTTCTCATTGCGGTTCTGCTGCGTTTCATGGACAGCTTCATGATCTATACCGAGCCCTTCGTGCTGACCGGGGGCGGTCCGGGCAATTCCACGACCTTCCTGTCCATCGATCTGGTGAAGATGGCGATCGGTCAGTTCGATCTGGGGCCTGCGGCAGCGATGTCCATCATCTACTTTCTCATCATTCTGCTCATGTCGTGGGTGTTCTATACCTTGATGACCAATTTCGGCGTGGATGCGCCCGAGAAGGAGGTTGACTGACATGTCCAGCACACCTCAGTCAATCAATACGGCTGCCACGGCGCAGACCCCGAATTCTTCCGGTGGCATTTCCCTGAACGTGCGCAAGCCTGTCAGAGCCGGTGGGCGCGGGCACACGCGCTGGATCGTGCCGAGCCTCTACATCCTGTTCCTGCTGTTGCCGATCTACTGGCTGGTCAACATGAGTTTCAAGACCAATCAGGAGATTCTATCCATGTTCACGCTGTGGCCGGAGAACCCGACGCTGCGCAACTACATGGTGATCTTCAACGATCCCTCCTGGTACAAGGGTTATTTCAATTCCATGGCCTATGTGGTCATGAACATGGTGATCTCGGTCTCGGTCGCCCTGCCGGCGGCCTATGCCTTCAGCCGTTACCGGTTTCTGGGTGACAAGCACATGTTCTTCTGGTTGCTGACCAACCGCATGGCGCCGCCGGCGGTGTTCGCACTGCCATTCTTCCAGTTGTATTCGGCGTTTGGTCTGTTCGACACGCATTTTGCCGTCGCCCTGGCACATTGCCTGTTCAACGTGCCGCTGGCGGTGTGGATACTCGAGGGTTTCATGTCGGGTGTGCCACGCGAGATCGACGAGACCGCGTATATCGACGGTTATTCCTTTCCGCGATTCTTCGTCAGGATATTCATGCCGCTGATTGCTTCGGGTATCGGGGTGGCGGCGTTCTTCTGTTTCATGTTCTCCTGGGTAGAGTTGCTGCTGGCCAGAACCCTGACCGCCACGGAAGCCAAACCGATCACCGCCATCATGACGCGGACCGTCTCGGCCTCGGGGCTGGACTGGGGAGTGCTGGCCGCGGCCGGTGTGCTGACCATCATTCCCGGTGCACTGGTCATCTATTTTGTTCGCAACTACATCGCGAAAGGTTTCGCGCTGGGGCGGGTCTGATCATGAGCTCGATACAGCAAGACAAGGCAAAGGCGGTCAGTGGCAACGCCAGTGGTCTGCGAGGCATGCTTCTGTTCGTGGGGTTTGTCCTGTTCGTTGTCGGTGCCGCCTATCTGTGGTTCCAGACGGAGAGCGCACCGAACCTTGCCTGGATGGCCTGGACCAGGCCGACGGCCATATTCTTCATCACCATTCTCTGTCTGTTGCTGTGCATGTGTCTCTGGGAGGCATTGAGCCCAGGTGGCGGACCACGCATGGGAATTCTTCGCTTCGAGACCACGCGTGGCGATCGGCTTTTCCTGTCGTTGCTCGGCAGCGCGTTCATCCATCTTGCCTGGCTCGGTTTTGTGGGGCCAGACTTGTGGAAAGCATTGGGGGTATCGGTTGTCTACGCCTTGCTGGTGTTTTCACTGGTATGACCCATCGTCAGTAGTACACGCATCATCAATCCATGAGGAGGAAACAAATGCGTCAATTCAGGCAGGCCGGAACTGCGTTAGCAGTGGCCGTTTTCCTGGGAAGCACTCATGTCGCGCAAGCAGACATGGCCGCAGCCGAGGAATTTCTTGCAAGTGAAATCGGTGATCTGTCCACGCTCAGTGCGGACGAACAGAAAGCCGAAATGCAGTGGTTCATCGATGCCGCAAAACCGTTTGCCGGTATGGATATCAAGGTGGTTTCCGAAACCATCGCCACGCATGAGTACGAGTCAAAGGTACTGGCACCAGCGTTCTCGGCCATCACGGGTATCAACATCACTCACGATCTGATTGGCGAAGGCGATGTGGTTGAAAAGCTGCAGACCCAGATGCAATCGGGTGAGAACATCTATGATGCCTACATCAATGACTCGGATCTGATCGGTACCCATTGGCGTTATCAGCAGGCGCGCAATCTGACCGACTGGATGGCGGGCGAGGGTGCGGATGTCACGTCCCCGACGCTGGATATCGATGACTTCATCGGCAAGGACTTCACCACAGGTCCCGATGGCAAGTTGTACCAGCTTCCGGATCAGCAGTTCGCCAATCTTTACTGGTTCCGATATGACTGGTTCACCGATGAACAGAACAAGGCCGACTTCCAGGAGAAGTATGGCTACGAACTCGGGGTGCCGGTCAACTGGTCTGCCTACGAGGATATTGCCGAATTCTTCACCGGTCGTGAGATCGATGGTGAGGCCGTTTACGGTCACATGGATTACGGCAAGAAGGATCCGTCTCTGGGCTGGCGATTCACCGATGCGTGGCTCTCCATGGCAGGGAACGGTGACAAGGGTGAACCGAACGGCTTGCCGGTTGACGAGTGGGGTATTCGCGTCAACGAAAACAGCCAGCCGGTTGGCTCCTGTGTGGCTCGTGGTGGTGATACCAACGGCCCGGCCGCAGTCTATTCGATCACCAAGTACATCGAATGGCTGAACAAGTACGCTCCACCTGAAGCTGCCGGCATGGTCTTCGGTGAAGCCGGACCGGTGCCTGCGCAAGGCGCGATTGCCCAGCAGATGTTCTGGTACACCGCCTTCACCGCGGATATGGTGAAGGAAGGTACACCGGTTGTGGATGAGGAAGGCAATCCGAAGTGGCGCATGGCTCCCAGCCCGCACGGCGCGTATTGGGAAGACGGCCAGAAGCTCGGTTATCAGGATGCCGGTTCCTGGACGCTCATGAAGTCCACACCGGTCGATCGTGCCAAGGCTGCCTGGCTGTATGCCCAGTTCGTCACCTCCAAGACGGTTGATGTCAAGAAATCCCATGTGGGTCTGACATTCATTCGCGAGAGTACGGTGCAGGACGAGAGCTTCAGCGAGCGTGCCCCGAAACTGGGTGGATTGGTCGAGTTCTATCGTTCACCAGCTCGTGTCCAGTGGTCGCCCACGGGTACGAACGTGCCTGACTATCCGAAGCTGGCTCAGCTGTGGTGGCAGAACATCGGTGATGCGTCTTCCGGAGCCAAGACTCCTCAGGAAGCCATGGACGCACTGTGTGCAGCCCAGGAGAAAGTGCTGGCTCGTCTGGAACGTGCGGGTGTGCAAGGTGACATCGGTCCGGTTCTCAACGAAGAGCAGGATGCCGAGTACTGGTTCAGCCAGCCGGGTGCACCCAAGGCCAAGCTGGACAACGAAAAGCCTGAGCCGGAAACCGTCGACTATGACGAACTGGTCAAGAGCTGGACTGAGTAATCTCGAGACGGGTGATATCTGACAGGTTCGGGGTATCGACAATCAGGATTTGTCGGTCCCCCGAACCGAAGACTTCTCCTCCGGGAGTCATTGATGGACCCCGTTGTATTGCCGCTGGGGTGGGTTGTGTCTCCTGCCGACATGCCGTGTGCCGAACAGGCCGTGGGTGTCGGGAAGAGACGGGATCCGCGCCAGCGTTTTCATTCGTAACAAGACAATTCCGGCCCGATCATGACTGGCGACGTCTGTCCCCTGCATGGTCGTGCCCAGGTTCAGATGTTGTTCAAACGAGGCGGTTTCGGGGACGTTCATGAGTGATTTCGATCTGGTAGTGATCGGTGGTGGAGTCAATGGCGCAGGTATTGCCCGGGACGCTGCCGGTCGTGGGCTGAAGGTCATGTTGTGCGAAAAGGATGATCTGGCACAGCACACGTCCTCCTCCAGTTCGAAGTTGATTCATGGCGGGCTACGCTATCTGGAGCATTACGATTTTGCCCTGGTCCGACACGCCCTGGGTGAGCGCGAAGTCTTGCTCAAGGCAGCACCTCACATCATCTGGCCCCTGCGATTCATCCTGCCGCATCACAAGGCTCTACGACCCCGCTGGCTGATTCGTCTGGGACTCTTTCTGTATGACAACCTGGGTGGGCGCAAGCTTCTGCCCCGATCCAACAGCGTCGATCTCAAGACTCACGTGGCGGGTCGGGCGCTCAAGCCCGAATTCACCAGCGGTTTTGAATATTCCGATTGCTGGGTACAGGATGCGCGACTGGTAACGCTCAATGCGATGGATGCGGCCGAACGCGGTTGTGAGGTTCGGGTCAGAACCGAATGCACCGATATCATCCAGGGCAAGGGTGAGTGGATCGTCAATCTGCAGAACCACCTGAGTGGTGAAGCCGATTCGGTGACGGCGCGAGCCATTGTCAACGCTTCCGGCCCTTGGGTGGAGAAGACGCTGGATCTGGACGAAGAGCACGATTCGCGCATGGGTGTGCGACTGGTCAAGGGCAGTCACGTGGTGGTGCCCAAGGTGTTCGATCACCCCTATACCTACATATTCCAGAATGCAGACAATCGCATCATGTTTGCCATTCCCTACGAAAACGACTTCACCCTGTTGGGTACGACCGATGTCGAGATTCAGGCCGAGCCCGGTACGGAGCAGATCGAGCAGAGCGAGATCGATTATATCTGCAGCAATGCCAGCGAATACTTCAATACACCAATCAGCCCGGATCAGGTGGTCTGGACCTATACCGGTGTTCGCCCACTGTACGATGACGCGTCGGACAATGCCTCCAAGGTGACTCGCGACTACAAGCTGGATCTGGACATGCGTGCAGGCGTACCTATTCTGTCGGTTTATGGCGGCAAGATCACGACCTATCGCAAGCTGGCGGAGCAGGCCATGGATATGCTCGAAGAGCCTCTGGGAATCAAGAGTGGGGCGTGGACTGCGCCAGCCTCGTTGCCAGGCGGTGATATTCCCGATGCTGACTACGATGGCTTTCTGTCTCGATGCCAGAGCCGCTACCCATGGCTGGATGAAGTCCTGTTGAAGGATTACACACGCAACTACGGTACACGCATCAGCGCTCTGCTGGGGCAGGCCAGTGACATGAAGCAGCTGGGGCATCACTTTGGCGGACCGCTGTACCAGGTCGAGGTGGATTATCTGATTGCCAATGAATGGGCACGTTCGGCTGCAGACATCCTGTGGCGTCGCAGCAAGAAAGGTCTGCACACGCCGCAGGGGACGGAAGAGGTGCTGCAACAGT
Source organism: Granulosicoccus sp. 3-233 (assembly GCF_052681095.1). NCBI lineage: Bacteria > Pseudomonadati > Pseudomonadota > Gammaproteobacteria > Chromatiales > Granulosicoccaceae > Granulosicoccus > Granulosicoccus sp. 3-233. Next base: position 230,966 of record NZ_JBQYLE010000010.1, on the reverse strand, counting down.
GGATCGAGACTCATTACGACTTTGCTACAAGCGCAAGGCCTCGGCAAGCGGTAAGCTGATTCGTCGGATACACTGGACCCCTTTCACGCTGGTGGCGCTCACCAGCCGGTATCTCACCACAAGAGGTCTTACACACAATGCGATATCTTCACACCATGGTGCGTGTTCAGGATGTGGATGCCAGTCTGCATTTCTACTGCGAACTGCTCGGCATGAAGGAGACTCGGCGCATCGACAACGAAAAGGGGCGATTTACCCTGATCTTTCTGGCAGCTGACGCCGATGAAGCCGGTGCAGCCGAGTCACAGTCTCCGTTACTGGAACTCACCTACAACTGGCCGGAGGAAGGCAAAAGCGCTGAACCATACGACGACGGCCGCAATTTCGGTCACCTGGCCTACCGGGTCGAGGACATCTATGCCACGTGTCAGAAACTGATGGATGGCGGCGTCACCATCAACCGTCCACCACGCGACGGGCATATGGCTTTCGTGCGATCACCGGATGGCATTTCTCTGGAACTGCTGCAGGAAGGCGATGCCAGGGAACCGGCCGAGCCCTGGGCGAGCATGGAAAATACCGGTAGCTGGTAATCGTCGCGACTGGGCCGGATTGATCAGGCCGTCTCGCCTGAAGACGGCGTCAGGCGGAACTGATCAACCAGCCTTGTCATGTTCCCGGCCACATCGTTGAGCCGCATCAGTTCGTCCTTGACGACATTGATGGCTTCCCGGGTGTCGAGGGTGCCGCGGACCAGTTCCGAGAGCTGGTCCGATATGTCGGTTGAACTGTTGGCAACCGTGCCGATGGAGCGGGTGATTTCCTGTGTGGACGACGACTGCTGGCTCATGGCACTGGTCGTGGTCTGCTGCATTTCCTTGATATTCTGCACGATCTCGTCAATGGCGCTGATGCCTTTGGCAGCATTGCCACTGTCTGCCTGAATGTTCAGGATCTTCTTGCTGATGTCTTCAGTGGCATTGGCTGTCTCCTTGGCCAGTTCCTTGACTTCGTTGGCAACGACGGCGAAGCCCTTGCCAGCCTCTCCGGCGCGTGCGGCCTCGATGGTGGCATTCAATGCGAGCAGATTGGTCTGCTCGGCAATGGAGTTGATGACCTTGATCATGGCACCGATGGCCTCGCTGGAAGAGGCAAGTTGCTTGACACTGGAATCCGCCGATTGAGTCAGCTCGACCGCTCGCGCAGTCACTGTATTGGATTGTTCGGAGTTTCGGGCTATTTCCCGAATGCTGGCATTCAGCTCCTCGGCGGCACCGGCAATGGTGTCCACATTCTCGGAAATACTGGTGGAGCCGGAGGACACGCTGCTGGCTGTATTCGACGCTGCCATGGCCTGGTCCTCGAGCCTGGCATTGACGCCGATCACCGTACTGGTGCATTTGCCGATGACCAGGGCATCGTTGCGGATACCGGAGATCATGCGTGTCAGTTGCGCCACCGTCTTGTCGGCATCACGTTGCAGTTGCCCGAAGGCTCCGTGCAATTGCACCGAATCGGGAATGCTCACCGAGTGACTGAAATCGCCATCTGCCATGCGGTCGAACAGCTGCCCGGTACTGCCAATGACGAGATTGCAGATATCGAGCATGTCGTTGATGCCGTCGTAGATGGGGACCAGAAACTCGGGTTTGTCAGTGCTGTCGATACGCTCTGACAGATTGCCGAGCAAGGCCGCCTGTACGATTGCATAGACATCGTTGTTGACAGCTGATTCGATACGCGCCTTCTCCGTGCGATCGTAGATTTCCATGACCGTTCCCAGGTGCTCCATCTGTTCGTCGAACATCGGATTTGCAAAGAGGCGCATGCTGCGTCCGCCAATGAGCTTGTCGAGCTTGACGCAGCTGGCATTGCCCCCACCGGTGAGTGTTGGCTGCAATTCGCCGGGGCACAACAGATCGATCGGCTGGCCCATCAGTGAGTCGCTGGAAAAGCCGGCCAGTTCGACAGACAGCGCCGTTTCGTATTTGCGAAAGTACCGAGTGCCCGCATTGTTGCAGTAGATGATCCGGTTCTTTCTGTCAGCGACCAGTACCACGCTGGAAACACTTTCCAGCGCCTGTTTCAGACGTCCGTTATGCAAGAGCAACGCTCGTTCTTCCGAGATGCGTTTCCTGAGCTTCTGCTGCATGGTATCCAGTGATGCCAGCAATTGACCGGATTCGTCGCGATGGACAATGTTGACTTCGCTGTCGAGGCGGTCCTCGGCGATGGCGGTCGCCATGGAGCGAGCCTGTTCGATGGCGCGCAGTATTCCTCGGCCAACCAGAAAGGTGAACAGCATGCCTGTCAGTGCCGTACCGAAGACCAGTGCCAGCATGAGAGATCGGTCGCTGGTGTCCTTGTCGATTCGATTCTGCAGGACTGTCTGCAACTCCTGGTAGCCCAGCTGTTCCAGTTTGAAGCCGAGCGTCAACGCGGTGGATAGCGTCGCCTGGGCTGTTTCCTGCGTTGCGGGTGTGGTTTCCGTCAGTAGTGCGTCTGCGTAGACCAGTGCGTTCTCGAGTGCTTCTGCGAATTGCTCGGCTGGCCCTTGGAGCGGAGCGACCAGGCCTGAATTGTGTTCGATGGCGTGAGAGAGTGTTTCCATGGCCTCTTCCATGGTTTTCCGGATGCTGAAGAGCTCATACAGCAAGGTCTTTTGCTTGCTGGAGGCCTCCTGAGAGATGGCGGTGATTCTGAAATTGTTCAGCGAGTACAACAGCTCGGGAAGGTTGAGAACCACCGAATCCATCAGGTTGTAGGAATCGAGTTCCGGATCGAGTATCAGGTTCGATTGGTCGGCAATCCAGTGGATCTGCAGGTGGAGAGCTTCATTCAGGTCTGCCAGAGCATGGCCCTCACCAGACAGGTCCGTACCCGGAGGGAGCGCGATGAATGTTTCCAGAGCTTGGCGCAGGGCCGGCAGGGTTGGTGCTGAGCTCAGGCTCGGATGCAGATCTTGCGCAAACTCCTCCGCTTTCTGGAGGCTGGCGGACAAGGCATCGCGCTGTCTGAGCAATGCGGGCTCATCATCTGCGGATGAGTTCTGCAGAGCCAGAGCATAGGAGGCTATCAGCTGTTGCAGTTCACCCACCGGCTGTAGATACCGCACACCGTCGACTTCCCGTTCTGCAAAGTGGATGGAGCGGGTGGCCACGTTCGACAGCAGAAAGGTAGCCAGTGTGGCTGGCGTGCAGAGCAAGGCTGCAATCAACAGAAATTTGAATCGCAGTGTCAGGTGCTTCATTGCGTTTGCCTACCGTTATCCATCAACAGCGCACTACCTGGACTCACGTGCTTGCAAATCCCTGCCGATACGCGGGTTCGATCTCGTCAGGAGAAAAATCGGCGGCAGGGCTTCAACCTTTCGGATGTAACCGTTTCACTTTCCGGCAGGCGTCAGTGATTGGCGAAGGGGTCGCTCACGATCGGCCAGATATTGCGCGGTGCCTGCCTGTAGTCGGTGGTGGTGGGATTGTTCGGGTAGATACCCTCGATGGCAACGTAGCGAATATCGGCGGCGACCGGCTCGAAGCCGGCGCGGAAGTGGTTCGTGGACTTGACGACCAGAATCGATTTCTCCGACGGATCGATACCGAGGTTCGAAAAGATGTCGGGTTCGAACGTCTGTGTGCGATTGGTGTTGACTATGATGTCGATTTCGGTTCCCTGCAGCCGCAAAACCGCGCAGTTGCCGAGCGTAACCTGGCTACCGCGAAACGATTGCATGCCGGGTGATGCCAGGCGTCGGATCTCGAACAGACCATCAAGTGGCTGGCCGCTGCTGTGGTGTGACTTGCCCCCGATGCGCATTTCCAGCACGCAGCCTTCACCAGCACCGTGTGCAATGGCAGCAGCCTGTGGGTCCCAGATGGTACCGATGCCAGCGTTGCTGATACCCGCCTCTATCAGCGCCCCGAGTAGACAGGTGTTGTCTCCGGCAGTACCGCCTCCCGGGTTGTCCCAGATATCGGCCAGCACCAGGGAGCCCTGGCTGCCAGGCGGCTCGGCCTCGGCCCGATGACAAAGGGTGATGGCCTCCGACAGGTCTATGGTGGTCATGCGTGTTGTCCCTCGCATGCCGAATACCTGCAGGCCCAGCTCTCTTGCCAACTTCTCTCCCGCTGCCTTGTTGTCGTCACTGACTACAATCATGTGTGTGCCCATGCAAGGTACGTCGGCAGCCATGAAGCCGTGAATCAGTGACAGGGAGAGAATGCCATCTGCCGCCTGCAGTGATTTGAGCTTGTCGATGAATGAGCGCATGGGCTCCTGGCTGGTCGGGAAGACATCGATCATGCGGCAATCGAAGGTCGAGATCATCGGGCGGATATCGCCTCTTGTAGCGGACAGGGCGAGATCCACGACATGCTCGGCCCTTTCTTCGAAGTCGGTGTGCGGGAATTCGAGAAAGGCCGCCAGAATATCCAGGGCGGCCACGCGCTTCGGCGTCAGATGGCTGTGAGGATCGAATTCCGCGGCGACGATGACCCGCTCACCCACGATGTCTCGCACGCTGGCAAGCAGATCACCCTCACAGTCATCCAGTCCGCGTGCCACCATGGCGCCATGCAGGCCGAGGACAACGCAGTCCACCGGCATGGCGGCTTCGAGCTGTTGCAGGATCTCGTCACGCAGGGCTTCATAGTGATCCAGCCGCAGATAACCCCCCGGCTCCGCCCAGGCTGCCGTGCCTTCGACAAGCTCGAATCCGTCGCTGACAGCACGCCGCCGCAGGACCGGAATGACAGCGGAGCACAGGGTTGGTGTATCAGGGTGATCGCCAGGAGCGGCGTAGAAGGCTTCCTCGAACGAGCTGCGATCAGTGGGAACCGGTGAAAAGGTATTGGTCTCTGTGGCGAGAGATGCCGTGAATACACGCATGATGCTGAGAGATTTCTCGTCTGGTTGCAGATGAGTGGTATTGGATTCTGCGGCTTATACGGGCATGACCGGCTTCAGGCACGTGCCGAGCGCCGATCTTGCCACGATGAACATGCGCGGATGGCACGCCGGACTGCCGGAGTCAGAGTGGCTTGTAGGCAATGGCCTCGATCTCGACCTTGATGTCGATCATCAGTCGCGACTCGGCCGTGGTCCGAGCGGGAGAGTCGGTACCGAAATACTTGCCGTAAACGGCGTTGAAAGGCCCGAAATCTCGTGCATCCTGCAGAAACACCATGGTCTTGATGACGTCATCCAGCGCGCAGTCGGCCAGAGCCAGAGCGGATTCGAGGTTGCGGATGACCTGCTCGGTCTGCTCCGTGATGCCTCCCTTGACGACTATGCCATCGTCGCCAACGGGTACCTGCCCGGATATGAATACCAGGTCGCCGGCTCGCACGGCCGGTGACAATGGGACGTGCGATTCACCATAGCAGATCTTCTTCATTGACTGTTTTCTCCAGAGTTGTCGTTCATTTGACTGCGCCGACGCCCAGTCCGCGAACCAGATAGCGTTGCAACCAGGCGAACAGAACTGCGACAGGCAGGGTTGCCACCAAAGCGGCAGCCATGACGTGATGCCATTCGATGGTGTAGCGTCCGGCCACCAGTGAGAACACCTGAATGGGCAGGGTATAGACCTCCTGACTGCGCAGTAGCGTCAGGGCGATCACGAATTCATTCCATGCATTGATGAAAGAGAAGATGGCGGTGACCGCTATGGCAGGCAGTGCCAGGGGCAGGAAGACCTTGATCAGGGCGCGGGTTGCCGATGCGCCTTCCAGCCAGGCGGCCTCTTCCAGGTCCCTGGGGATGGTGGCGAAATAGCTCTGCAGCATCCACACGGTAAAGGCGATATTGAAGGCACCGTAGATGAAGACGACGCCATTGGTATTGTCCACCAGGCCAAGACTGGCGGCGAGTCTGAACAGCCCGATGACCAGAACGATCGGCGAGAGCATCTGTGACACCAGTAGAAATCGGCTGAGAAAACCGCGAGCCGCAAATCGGTAGCGATTCAGTGCATAGGCAAAGGGGATGGAGGCCGCGATGGCAATCAGTGTCGAAAGAATGCCGACATACAGCGAGTTCCACAGCGCCTGACCGAAACCTGTTGCACTCCACATGTCGATGAAATTCTCCCAGGCGAGGCGAGTGGGCCACCAGTGAGGGTTCAACACTTCTTCGCGTGGTTTGAGGGCCGTGATCAGCATCACGGCAAAGGGAAACAGGGCGGCCAGCAGCAATGGCGAGAGAAACAGCCAGGACAGGATGCTGCGTCTGAGTTTGCTGTTCATCGCTTCGTCATCCTGGAGGTCATGAAGACATACAACAGGGTGAAGGCCAGCAGCAATGCGAACATCATCAGCGACAGGGCCGAGGCCTCGCCGAGCTTGCCGAAACGAAAGCCGAGTTTGTACAGATAGGTGACCAGAATGTCGGTCGAGTTTGCCGGTCCACCCTGCGTGGTGGCCCAGATGATCGGGAAGGAATTGAAGACGTAGATGGTGTTGAGCACGATGGCAATATTCACGAATGGCGCCATCAGGGGCAGGGTGATGCGACGGAAAGTCTGCCAGTGCGAGGAACCCTCCAGACGGGCGGCCTCGTAGAGATCGTCGGCGATCGAGGACAGGCCGCCGAGGAAAATCGTCACGGTGAATGGCACGGTGACCAGGATGCCGATGGCTATCTGTACCGGAAAGGCGGTTGCCGCCTGTGCCAGCCATTGTATATTGCTGTCAATGAGGCCGAGGCTGCGAAGTGCCGAGTTGAGCATGCCGCTCTCGCCATTCAGTGCCCAGCGCCAGACAATGGCAGTCATCGTCAGCGAGATGGCCCAGGGCAACATGATGATGATGCGCGCCAGGGCGCGACCGTAAAAATCCTGATTGAGAATCAGAGCAACAGGAAAGGCTACCAGCAGCGTACCGCCGACAATGCCGACCGTCCAGATCAGGGTTCGCCACAGTGCACCGAGAAACTCGGGGTCTGTCAGAACGGCGCTGAAATTGGCGGCTCCGGCAAATCCCTTGAGCATGCCGAAACGATTGACTTCGCTGACAGAGATGACACCGAGCTGGTGGATTGGCCACAGGATGATGAACGAGGCCAGCAGAAAACCGGGCAATACCAGCAGGTAGGGGACGAGGCTGCTGCTGCGTGGCATTGCCCGGATCCTGGCTCAGTCAGCGAGAATATCGTTGATGCTGGCAGCCGCATCATCGAGTGATTGCCTGATATCCGCCTCACCGAGATAGATGCGCTGTACGGCGTCCGAGGTCTTGGCCGCGATCTCTTCCCAGCCGCTGATCACCGGTGCAAAGCGAGCGTCGGGAAGCAGGGCGGTGAATTCCTTCAGATCGGCATTGTCGGCAAAGGCGGGAGTCGCGGCCACTTCCTGGTTGACTGGCAGAAAGCCCTCACCCGCGGTGAACTTCTCGCGCCATTCGGTGGTGAAGAGCATGTCGAGAAACTTCCAGGCCGTGTCCTTGACCTCGGAATTCTCGAACATGATGATGGAATCGGTAACGCCGTAGGTGCCGCGGTCTCCATCGGGACCTGCGGGAATGGCCGCCACACCATATTGCAAGTCGGGTGCTTCATCCCTGAGCTGGGTTGACAGAAACGGCGCGGTGATCATCATGCCCACCTTGCCCTGCTTGAACAGGTTCTGCACATCTTCCCGACTGTAGGAGGTGACACCCGGCTGGGTGGCATTGGCGTCGATCAGCGATTTGTAGGTTTCAGCGGCCAGGTAGGCGGCTTCGCTGTCCAGTCCCGACGTGCCGTCATCGTCTATCAGCTGTCCGCCATAGGCCCAGAAGGCATAGTAGAAATAGACATCGGTTTCTATCTCCTTGCCCTGCAGGCCGAATCCGGCAATATCATCGCCCAGTGCGGAGATCTTTCGTGCAGCGGCACCGAGTTCTTCCCAGGTCTGGGGGACGGACTCGATGCCTGCCTGTTCGAACAGATCCTTGTTGTAGTACATGGCACGCGCCGAAGCGGCGACCGGCAGGCCGTAGGTCTGGCCATCCATGATGGACGGTGACAGGAAGACATCGAAGAAGCGTTCCTTGAAGGCCTCATCCATATGGCTGTCCAGTGGTGCTGCCAGGCCTTCCTGCACGAAGTCGAGCAACCAGCGCGTGCCGATGATCGACAGGTCCGCATTGGCATTGCCGGATATGTCCGTGGTGAGTTTCTGCAACAGCACATCCCAGGGGACGACTTCTATCTGCACAGTGGTGTCTGGGTTTGCCTGTTCGAAGGCGTTGGCAGCCTCTTCGAAATAAGGGCCGGTTTTCGAGCTGTATTCGGCGACGGTGACTCGCAAGGTGTCAGCGCTGGCCAGTGTGGCGCTCAGCGCCAGCGTCAAGGTCAGGGCGGTTTGTCGGAGCAAGGCTGTGTGCATTGAATTCTCCCAATCCTGTTTACGGTGTCCAGGCAGGCAATGACCGCCCGTCTGGCGTGCTATCGCTATCAGAGACGTAATTTAATTTCACGCTTTGGAAATCCTACCGGACTTCAGGTTATTTGTGTTGTAAAGTTACTTTCAGATTGTCGAGGAGTCTCAGCAACCATCATGTTCGAGCTATCAGGTCGCAGAGTAGTCATCACCGGTGCCGCCGGCGGGGTGGGTCAGGCGCTGGTGAGCAGATTCAAGTCGCTGGGAGCCAGTGTGGTTGTCTGTGATCTGCCCGAGGCGGCAAGCAGGCTCGACGACTCGCTCGAGCAGCATTGTTTCGACATGCAGGACAGCGAAGCGGTGGTTGCGGCGGCCCGGGATATTGCGGCGGCAGGCAGTCCCTATTGCGTCATATCCAACGCCGGCTGGACCCGGGCCGAGACCTTCGCAGAGCTGGATATGGCGTCGCTGTCACAGGAACTGGATCTGAATTTTCGGGGTGCTGCGCAGTTCACGGGCAGTCTGCTACCCGCCATGCGGGGGCGAGACGAGGGTGGTAACTTCCTGTTCATCGCCTCGGTCAATGCGCTGATGCACTATGGCAATCCGGCCTATGCCGCCGCCAAGGCAGCGCTGCTGGCATGGTCAAGGGCGATCGCCACCGAGGAAGGACGGCATGGCCTGCGAGCCAATGTCATTGCACCGGGTTCCATACGCACCCCGGCCTGGGATCACCGGATTGCCGATGACCCCTCCGTGCTGGAGCGGGTGTCACAGCTCTATCCACTGGGGCGAATGGTCGAGCCCGAGGAAGTCGCCAATACAGCGGCCTTCCTCTGCTCGCCGCTGGCCAGTGGTATTACCGGTACCGTGCTGCCGGTTGATGCCGGACTCGGTGCGGGAAGCCTGCCTTTCATTGACGCGATCAAGGCCTGAACGAGGCAGCGGAACAGATTCATGGCAACACTCGAATTGAAGAGCATCGGCAAGCGTTTCGGCCGACAGACCGTGATCGACAAACTGTCACTGTCAATCGAGGATGGCGAGTTTGTTGTACTGGTCGGCCCGTCCGGCTGCGGCAAGTCCACGCTGCTGCGCATGATTGCCGGTCTGGAGGACATCACGAGTGGGGACTTGCTGATCGACGGACAGGTCTCCAACCGGATTCCGCCGCAGCGGCGTGACATTTCCATGGTGTTCCAGTCCTACGCCCTGTTTCCGCACATGAGCGTGCGTGACAATATCGCCTTTGGCCCTGAGGTGCGTGGCGAGAATGCGGCAGAGACGGCCCGGCGCATCGACAAGGCCAGTCGCGTGCTGAACCTGTCCGACTACCTGGATCGCAAGCCGGTGCAGCTCTCGGGAGGTCAGCGGCAACGTGTGGCCATGGGGCGGGCCATCGTTCGTGATCCCAAGGTGTTTCTGTTCGATGAGCCATTGTCGAATCTGGATGCCAAGCTGCGGGTGCAGATGCGAACGGAGATCAAGTCACTGCATCAGAAGCTGGGTACGACCATTGTCTACGTCACCCACGATCAGATCGAGGCGATGACGATGGCCGATCGCATCGTGGTCATGAATGACGGTGTCATCGAGCAGGCGGGCACACCGCTGGAGCTCTACGACAGACCGGCCAGCCGCTTCGTGGCGAGCTTCATCGGATCCCCGTCCATGGGATTCATGAACGGCATCTACGAGGATTCTGCAGGACAGGCTCTGGTGCGGCTGGCGGACGGCACCTGTCTGCCGGTCAGTCCCTGCAGACTTGGCAGTGGTGCAGCAGTTACCATAGGCATTCGTCCCGAGTGCTTTCGTCGTGATGCACAAGGGCCATTGACATTCGATGTGGCAGTCGTCGAACCCACCGGGCCGGAGATTCATGTGTTTGGACATGTAGGAGAAAGTGAAATCCGAACGGTGTTTCGGGATCGCGATCTGCCGGCTGCCGGTACGCGCCTGTCCTTGTCGGTGGATGCCCGGGATGTGCATGTCTTCGAGTACGAATCCGGCAGGCGGCTGGTATCTTGAGTGCGATCCCGCCCGAGACAGACGATGCATCGCGGTCAGCCACATCGTCGAAAACCATTGATATTGTTGGCAGGTTGCGCAATCGACTGGCGCTGGGAAAGGACGCCGAGCGGCGCCTGATAGAGACCATTCTGGCGGATCTGCAGTTTGCCGCGCATGCCTCCATTGCCGATATTGCGGTGCGAGCCGGTGTCAGCGAACCGACCATCACCCGGCTGGCACGTGCGCTGGGGTTTGCCGGTACCCGGGACATGCGCATTCACCTGGCCCAGGCGCTGGCCATCGGTGGCGCCTATTTGCGTGGACCATCGTCGGAATCCACAGGCAATGCTTCGTCCGCCGGCGCTGTAGCTGCCGTGGCCAAAGGGGCGCACGCTGCACTGGAACTGATGACGGTCGGTCTGGTTGACACCGATATCGATGCCATGGCCGGAAAAATCGCTGTTGCCGGGCAGATACTGGTCTGCGGGACCGGTGGTGGTTCATCGATGGCGGCAGTGGAGCTGCAGAACCGCCTGTTCAGGCTCGGGCTCAAGGTGGTGTCGCAGACTGATCCACAACTGCAGCGCATGAATGCCTCGGTGCTGGGTGAGGGAGATGTGATCATCGGGTTTTCCCTGTCCGGCAAGGCGCAATCGGTTGTCGATGCGCTGAATATTGCCGGGCAGTACGGGGCCTATTCGCTGGCCGTGACCGGTCCGGAATCGTTGTTGTCCGGCAATGCCGATGCCTTGCTGCCGCTGCATTTCGAGGAAGATGGCAATATCTTCAAGCCTTCGTCAGCCCGTTATACTCTACTGGTGGCTGTGGATATCATCTCCATGGCCACCGCACACATCATCGGCTCCAGTGCCATCGAATCACTGAGACGAGTTCGCCAGAGCCTGGCGAGTCGGGATATTCTCGACCCGAATCTGCCATTGGGAGACTGAAACTGAACATGAAAGCCAGCAAAGCGGATACGCCCTGCGTTCTTGTCGATCTGGACATCGTCGAGAACAATCTGCAGGCCGCGCAGGAACTCTCCGAATCCATGAGTCTGCCGTTGCGGCCGCACATCAAGACCCACAAACTGCCACGCTTCGCCCAACGCCAGATCGAGTTGGGCGCCCGCGGTATCACCTGTCAGAAGCTGGGTGAGGCCGAAGTGATGGCAGCCGCCGGTATCGACGATATATTCATTTCCTACAACCTCATTGGTGCCAGCAAGCTCAAGCGACTCAAGGCCCTGCATGAAGCCATCACGATCTCCGTCACTGCCGACAATACCTTCGTGGTCGATGGTTATGGCGCCATGTTCAATGATGGCAAGCACAAGCTACCCGTGGTTATCGAAGTCGATACCGGAGGCGGACGCTGTGGTGTGCAGAGCGCCAAGAAGGCAGTGGCCCTGGCCAAGCGCATCAAGGCGTTCAAGGGGCTGACCTTTGCCGGCATCATGACCTATCCACCACGAGGCATCATGAGTGAGGTCAATGCAAGTCTGTCACGCGTCAAGGAAGCCCTGCTTGATGAAGGGCTGAAGGTCAAGCGTGTCTCCAATGGAGGTACGCCCGACCTGAAGTCTGCCGGTGAAGTCACGCTGGCAACGGAGCATCGTCCCGGAACCTATATCTACAACGATCGCATGCAGGTGTCATTCGGACACTGCGAGTTGAGTGATTGTGCGCTGACCGTACAGGCAACCGTCATCAGCTGCCCGACCGAAGGGCGGGTTGTCATCGATGCCGGTTCCAAGGCGCTGGCCGCAGATACCTGCGATGCACCGGGCTATGGGCATGTACTGGACTATCCCGATGCCGTGGTCCAGGCATTGTATGAAGAGCATGGCGTGCTGGATTTCTCCGACAGCGAAACCTGCCCGGAGGTCGGGGACAAGCTCCGCATCATTCCCAACCATGTCTGTGTGGTGAGCAATCTGTTCGACAGTGTTCATCTGATGCGCAATGGCATCATCGAGGACACCGTGGACGTAGCTGCCCGAGGGCGAGTCCGTTGATGTCTCGTCGCAGACTGTTCAAGCTGATCGTATCCGACAGGATTTGCGCATGACTCATGACAACAACCCCTTTCCGCCTGCCGACCAGGATCGGCACGCCATCTGGGAAATGCTGGTTCGGCGGGACATACAGGCCTTCGTCACACAGGACTGGTCTCTGGTAGAGGATGATTTTGCGGCCGAAGGTTTCTTCGGTCTGCATGCACACAATCTGGGGAACCCGGATGGCTGGCGTCTGGCCTTTCCCACGCTGACGGTGTATCGGGATGAATGGTTGCGTCAGGCCGCTGTCAGCGCAGCAACGCAATACGATGAACCGCTTGAGGAGGCCCTGTTTCGTATCACTCACATGCGGGACATCGACATCGAAGGCGCGCGTGCGGTGGTGCACAAGAAATTCGATGGTCGAATCCGCAGGTGTGATGGGGAGCTCGAACACCTGCAATGGCAGACACTGTATTTCTGTTCGAGGATCGACAATCGCTGGAAGATCAGCAGTTTTGTCGGTTACCTGCCGCATCCGATGAGCGCTTGAGAACTCTCGGGCCTCTTTTGTAGACTAACCTCAATGAGACATAAGTCCACGACCAGAAACCGCCTACGGCTCGCGCTATACCGGCGACTGTATTCACCGGTCTATCACGTTTCTGCTGCGCGTCTTTATGTCTCATTGAGGTTAATGCCCTGATTCAACCTGACGAGTTCCCGACAATCATGTTCGCAATGTTTTTCCGCCGGCCTGCGCGGTGTCTGTTGATGCTGTGTCTGCTGACGTCAGGCCTGGTCGGCTCGGCCCATGCGGCTTTCCCCGATGCCGTGGATGGGCAGCCATTGCCCAGTCTTGCACCGATGCTCGAACGTGTCATGCCTGCCGTGGTGAACATCTCTACCCGCGGACCGATGCCACGGCGCAATCCGCTGATGGATGATCCCTTCTTCCAGCGCTACTTCGGGATCGCTCCGGAAGAGGCGCCGTCACAGAGCCTGGGCTCGGGTGTGATCATCGATGCCGCTGAAGGGCTGGTCATCACCAACAATCACGTCATCGACAACGCGGTACACATACTGGTGACGCTCAATGATGGGCGTGATGTGGATGCCACTCTGGTGGGGACCGATCCGGAAGCCGATGTGGCCCTGGTGCGGATCGAGGCGGAAGGGCTGACTCAGCTTGAATGGGCCGATTCCTCGGCACTGCGTGTCGGCGACTTCAGCGTTGCCATCGGCAATCCCTTCGGTCTCGGGCAGACCGTCACCTCCGGAATTGTCAGTGCACTGGGGCGCAGCGGACTGGGCATCGAGAACTTCGAGGATTTCATTCAGACGGATGCCTCCATCAATCCTGGTAACAGTGGTGGAGCACTGGTGAATCTGCGCGGTGAGCTCATCGGCATCAATACCGCGATTGTCGGGCCCAGTGGCGGCAATGTCGGTATCGGGTTTGCCATTCCCGCCAACATGGCTGCCGACATTACCGAACAGTTGCTTGAGTTCGGCGAAGTCCGGCGTGGTGCCTTGGGTATTGCCGCGCAGCCTCTGACGCCCGAGCTGGCCGAGGCCTTCGGGGTGGACTCACGCTTCGGTGTCGTGATCGGTCGGGTACAGACAGGCTCACCGGCTGAAAAGTCGGGGCTGCTTGCCGGCGATGTGATCACCGCGATAGATGGCAGGCCCGTGCGTGATGTGCGCGCCGTGCGTAATCGTATCGGCCTGGTCCGCCTGGGTGAACAGCTGCAGCTGGACATCACACGCAACAAGCGGCCACAGTCGGTAACGGTGACAGTCGAAGCGTTGCCGGTAACGAATCCACTGGCCGCCGGTGCCCGGCTGCAGGAGCGAGAATCTCGCAACGGGCGGCGTTATGTGGTGATCGAAGCGGTGCGTTCCGGCAGTGTGCTGGATCGGGCCGGATTGCAGGCCGGGGATATCGTGCTGTCGATCAACCGACAAGGGGTGGGTACGGTGGCCGATATCGAGAGGATTGCCGACCAGTCCGGTGACGAATTGCTGCTGCTGATACAACGAGGCCGTTCCACCAGCTACGTCACGATTCCCAACACCTGACCGATCAGGCAGGCCCGGGTTCAGTGCCCGGGCGTGTTCTTCTCGACCCAGCGAGTCTCGCCATCTGCCAGGGTTTCCTTCTTCCAGAACGTGGCTCGGCTCTTCAGCGCCTCCATCAGAAAACGGCAGGCGTCAAAGGCGGCCGCCCGGTGGGCAGAACAGACGGCGGTCAGCACGATCGGCTGGCCCGGCAGGATATCTCCTACCCGGTGGACGATCAGGGCGTCGATGATGTCCCATTGCTGTCTGGCATCCTGAATGACCTCTTCGAGCTGCTTTTCCGTCATGCCCGGGTAGTGCTCGAGGGTCATGGCCGTCACCATGACGCCCTCATTGTGATTGCGCATGGTGCCCACGAAACTGGCTGTGGCGCCATAACTGCCGGCAGGCAGAGAGGCTTCGAAGTCCGCCAGCTGCTGCGCCGGATCGAACGGTTCACTGTGCAGTTGAATGGCCATCAGCCGCCCGTGACCGGTGGAAAGAAGGCGACTTCATCGCCGTCCGAGACCGCTGCGTCCGGTTGGCGGTGCTCCAGGTTGACTGAACACAGCAGATTCTCCGGCATCGCTGCCTTTGATGTGGCTCGTTCCCAGACCTGAGCCACTGTCTGTATGCCTTCCGCGTCGATCTGATTGAGACCGGCAGCTTGCTGCTCACGCAGGCTGGCAAAAAATCTGACCTTGATAGCCATGAACTTGTCCGAATGACGATACTCTCGAATAATACCCCAGGCAGAAGCAGACACCCATGAATCCGCGACTGCAAGCCCCTTTCGATTTCCAGCCGACGAGCCCCCATGTCAGACCCACACGACAAGCAGCAGACACCCACATCCCGCCCCGGCGATCAGCAGACACCCACATCTGCCGTCGCCAGCCAGGCGCCCACGCAAGCCGCTGCCAGCCACGGCCTGACGCACTTCAACGCCGCCGGTGAGGCTCACATGGTGGATGTCGGTGACAAGGCGGTGACGCATCGCGCCGCGGTGGCGGGAGGGCGCATCTCCATGCTGCCGGCCACCTTCGAGATGGTTTGCGCCGGTACTCACAAGAAAGGAGATGTGCTGGGAATTGCCAGAGTGGCGGGCATCATGGCGGCCAAGCGCACCAGTGAACTGGTGCCGCTGTGTCATCCGATCGGGCTGACGCGGGTCGATGTCGCGTTTCGCACCGACGCTGCTGATTGCTCGGTGCATTGTGAGGTCAGGGCCGAGACCCGCTCTCAGACCGGGGTCGAGATGGAAGCCCTGATTGGTCTGCAGGTCGCTCTGGCGACCATCTATGACATGTGCAAGGCGGTTGACAGAGGCATGTGCATGAACGATATCCGACTGCTTGAGAAGAGCGGCGGCAAGTCCGGCGATTACCAGGCGCGTTAGCCGTGTCGAAACCTTCACCGCCTGGTCGGATATACGACAGGCACCGCCGTGACGGTTGATTGACGGAACGGTGTGATTCGCTCCGCAGGCAGGCCGGGCAGTCATGCAGGAAGCGGTGTTTCTGCCGCTGATTCAGGATGGCAGCAGGATGGGGATGGCGCAAGCGTGGAATCGATGTCGTGGCTGCGTCACACTGTGCGTGATCGTATACAGCTTGTAAACAAATTGCCATTGAACTCCTGCGCCCGTAGGAATCCATTGGTGTGCGATACACTTCCAGATATCGGTGATATTCGGCAACACAATCGAGCCATCGCGATGCTCGTAGAAGAGGCGTTGACATGAAACTCCTGAAATGGCTGTTGGGCACGATAGCCGTATTGGTCCTGGTCGTTGGTGTGGGTGTGGTGGCACTGGTGTACCTGGTGGACTGGAATGATTTCAAGGATACGATCCAGAATCAGGTCAAGAAGCAGACCGGTCGCGATCTGCAGATCACCGGTGATCTGAGCCCGTCGGTATTTCCCTGGGCGGGCATTTCCATTGGTGAAATTTCTCTGGCCAATGCCGAGGGTTTCGGCGAAACACCCTTCGCCAGCATCGACAGTGCGGATGTCAAGGTAAAGCTGCTGCCATTGATCAAGCGCGAGATCAATGTGCGCACGGTTGAACTCGAAGGGTTGCAGCTGGATCTGCAGCGCGAAGCCGATGGCACCACCAACTGGGACGACCTGCTCAAGAGCACCACGACCACCACGACGACGATCAACGATGACGATGCCAATTCGCAGGTCACCACGGAGGTTGAAGGCAGCAGTGCCACCATTGCAGCGTTGTCCGTTGGCGGTATCGAGATACTGGATGCGAACGTCAGCTGGCGGGATGCGACGACCGGAACCGACGCGGCCCTGTCGGGATTCAACCTGCGGACGGACTCCATCGAGCTGGAAAAGCCTTTCGCGCTGGATGTCGATTTCTCGGTGGCCAGCGACAGCATGGACCTGACCGCTGACGTCAAGGGCTCAGGTGAGTTGATGATCGATCTGGACAGCCAGATCTATACCGTCAAGGCGTTCACCCTGAGCACCGACGCCCGAGGTGGCGCCGTGCCGGCGGGCGAACTGTCCGCCACCTTGCAGGCGGATGTCGTGGCCATGCTTGACGCGCAGAAAGTCGATGTGTCGTCGCTGAAGCTGACAACTCTGGGGTTGGAGCTCGACGGCAGTCTGAATGTCGAGAATCTGGATACCGAGCCGGCCATCACCGGGCAGTTTGCCAGTAACGAGTTCAGTCCGAAGCAGATATTCGGTAAGCTGGGTCTCGAGGAGCCGGTGACGGCCGACGAGTCCGTGTTGGACAAGGCCAGCCTGACATTGGCACTATCAGCTACGCCGGACAGCGCAGCGCTGAACGAGCTGAGCATCGTGCTCGATGACACTCGCTTCACCGGACAGGCCAGTGTGCCATCGCTCGAAGGGGCCATTCCCCCCGTGCGATTCGACTTTGCTGTTGATGCCATCGATCTTGATCGCTACCTGCCGCCGACGAGTGAGGTCAGTGATGAGGGTGCACCGGCAGATCAGCCTGCTGACGGGGAAGGTGGCGGTGATGTCCCGATCGAGCTGCCCAGCGAGATGATGCGTCAATTGGATATCGATGGCACATTTCGTGTCGGCAGCGTCAAGGTGAGCAATCTGACCACCAGCGATATCGTGATTCCGGTGAAGGCTTCCGGTGGCAAACTGGCCTTGCAGAACATGCAGGCACAGCTGTATGAGGGGCTGTTCAACGGAACCACCCGGCTCGATGTGGCCGGAGAGACACCCGTGTACGGAGTGCAGTTGCAACTGGACGGCATTCAGGCTGATCCACTGCTGAGCGATCTGCTGCAGAAGGACTCCTTTCTGAGCGGCGGCGGCGCAGTAGCTGCTGACATCACGAGCCGCGGTAACACGGTCAACCAGATCATGGCCGGACTCAATGGTCAGTTCAACACCGCCTTCTCCGACGGCTCCATCAACGGGATCAACCTGGGCTACCAGATTCGTCGTGCCAAGGCTGCCCTGTCGGGTCAGAGCCTGCCGGCTGAAGAAGGCGCGGTGAAAACCGACTTCTCCTCACTGGCTGTCAGTGGCACCTTTACCGATGGGATCATGCAATCGGATGATCTGGACATGCGTTCACCGTTGCTGCGCCTTGGCGGTGAAGGCAGCGTTGATCTGCCGGCGGAGTCAGTGGATTACACACTGACCACCCTGATTACCGGAACGGCGCAGGGACAGGGCGGTGCGGATCTGGCTTCACTCAAGGGTGTGCAGCTCGACATTCCCATTCGGGGCACGTTCGATGAGCTGGCGGCCAATTTCGCCGGTGTCATCCTGTCGGGCATGAAGGACAACATCACGGGTAATCTGAAGAATCAGGCCAAGGCACTGGCCGATGAAAAGGCGGCCGAACTGAAGGCACAGGCCGATGAACTCAAGGCGGCCAAGGAAGCGGAATTGAAAGAGAAGGCTGAAGAAGTGACGTCCGAGGCTGTGGAAAAGGCCCGGGACAAGCTCAAGGGGTTGTTCAAGTAAGCACCGAAATCGCTAGTCGCGTACTGGACTGGTTCGAACAGTACGGGCGCAAGCACCTGCCCTGGCAGCTGAACAGGACGACCTACCGGGTGTGGGTGTCCGAGATCATGCTGCAGCAGACTCAGGTGAGTACCGTCATCCCGTACTATGAGAAGTTCATGCAGCGTTTTCCGGATTTGCCGTCACTGGCGGCAGCACCCGAAGATGAAGTGCTGGCGCACTGGTCGGGTCTGGGTTATTACGCGCGTGCCAGAAATCTGCACAAGTGCGCAAAGTTGGCTGTCAGCGATCACGGTGGCGCTCTGCCCGAAGAACTCGACGCATTGGTAGCGATGCCGGGCATCGGGCGTTCTACTGCCGGTGCCATACTCAGTCTGGCGCTCGGGCAGGCGCAGCCGATACTCGATGGCAACGTCAAGCGCGTGCTGGCTCGGCATCAGGCCATCGACGGCTGGCCCGGCAAGAGTGAAGTGCTCAATCAGCTCTGGCACATCTCCGAGCAGCAGACACCCACAAACCACGCCGCCGATTTCAATCAGGCGATGATGGACCTGGGAGCGACGGTCTGTACCCGCAGCCGGCCCGCCTGTGAGCGCTGTCCGCTGGCTGCTGATTGCCGTGGTCTGGCCATGGGTGAGCCCCAGCGATTCCCGGGTCGCAAGCCTAAGAAGCAGACACCCACCAGACAGACGGTGATGCTCGCCCTTGAGCTGACCGGGGAGGGCCCTGCCACTGTCGGCACGCTTCTGGAGCGTCGTCCGCCGTCGGGAATCTGGGGAGGGCTTTGGAGCCTGCCGGAGATCGAGTCGCTGGCGGATTTGGACGCGTGGTTGAATGCTGCAGGCCTGGAGGCGCGTAGCGACCCCGTCACTGCTGCCCGCCTGCGGCACACCTTCAGCCACTTTCACCTTGATATCGACGTGCAGGCCCTTACCGTTGGCGTAGGCGATCAGCGCATTCTGGAGAGTGCGGAGCGTGTCTGGTATAACGGTGGGTCACTACCCGGTGGTGTTGCCGCCCCGGTGACGAAAATCCTGAACAATCTAGTTGGAGAATTGATTTGACAACCCGCATGGTGCAATGCGTCAAGCTGAACAAGGAGGCCCCCGGCCTCGAACGTCCGACCTACCCGGGCGAACTCGGCAAACGCATTTTTTTCAACATATCTGCTGAGGCCTGGCAGTCGTGGGTATCCCACCAGACCATGCTGATCAATGAGTATCGCCTGACGCCGGTAGACCCCAAGGCTCGCAAGTTTCTGGAAGAGGAAATGGAAAAATTCCTGTTCAGCGACGATGCCGCCATGCCCGAGGGTTACGTCCCGCCCGAGTAAGTGCCTGTTCGTGTTGCGACTCTCCGCATGTGGCTTTGTAACGTGCGGATACGTTGATACACATTGGCTTTCTACTTGCAGTGCTACCATCCTGTAGATTCATTCACAAGGTTGGTTAGATGTCCCCGAACTCCGGGAATGAGGCAGCCAGACTGGCAGCTTTGCGCGATCTGGACATTCTGGACACGGAGCCGGAGGCTGAATTCGAGTCCATAGTCGAGGCCGCAGCTGCCCTGTGCGGCATGCCGATGAGCCTGATCTCTCTGGTCGATGAGAATCGCCAGTGGTTCAAGGCCAATGTAGGTCTGCCCGGGGTGAGCGAAACACCTCGCAGCATGGCGTTCTGCGCGCGCACGATCTTGCAGGATGAGATCCTGGAGGTTGACGACTGCACCACGGACGCCCGATTCCAGGACAATCCTCTGGTTACCGGGACACCGGAGTTGCGCTTTTATGCAGGCGTGCCACTGTGCCTGAGTGACGGCTCCCATGTTGGCAGCCTTTGCGTGCTGGACCGCAAGCCGGGCAAACTGACCGATTCCCAGCGAATCGCCCTGCAGCACCTATCGGAAGCTGCCGTACATGCCCTGGAGTCTCGGCGCACCGCTCGAAATCAGGTCCTCAATGAATCACGCTTCCGCACCATGTGTTCGTCCTTGTCGGTGGGAGTTTTCGCTCTTGATACGCTAGGCAAGCGAATCTTCGCCAATGAGCGTCTCAGGCAGATTCTCGGAACCGGCAGCGCAGAGCAATCCGAACAGGATTGCCTGCGCAACCTTCATCCGGATGATCGTGTGTTGTTCATGAATCACTGGCAGGAAGCTACCGAGAGTGGAGGCGATTTCGAGCTGGAAGTTCGTGTACTGCAGAAGGACGGCTCGGTAGTCACGGCCAAGGTTCTTTCAAGTCCTGTCTTCTCGGATGACAAGGTGGTGGTCGGAAGAGTGGGGTCGGTGGAAGACGTCACCCTTTCCAAGGAACATCTTGCCGAGCAGTACAGGAACCTGGCGTTGTTGCGACAGACCGGCACACTGGCAAAGGTCGGTGGCTGGGAGCTGGATGTTTCCAACGAAAAGGTGATCTGGACCGAGCAGACTTGCCTCATTCATGGACTGCCAACCGACCATGAGCCATTGCTGGCAGAGGCATTGGACTACTACGTGCCGGAGTCGCGACAGAAGCTGATCGCGGCGCTGGACACGCTGAGTGCGGTGGGTTCCAGCTTCGATCTGGAAGCCCAGTTGCAGCGAGTGGATGGCAAGTGCATCTGGGTTCGCGTCGTGGGTGAGGCTGACCTGGAGGCGGGGAAGGTTGTCAGGCTTCGGGGTGCAATCCAGGATATCGATGACGCTGTGCGCCAGAGAATGGCGTTGGAGAATGCCCATGAACGCGTCAGTGTAGCAACCGAGAGCGTCGATATCGGCGTCTGGGAGTGGGACGCGGAGGCTGAGGGCATCAAGTGCACACCGGTGTTGCTCCGCTTGTATGGCCTGCCCACGACAGACACATGCATCGGCGTCGATGTCTGGGAACAGATGCTGCACCCGGACGACCGAGCGCGTGCGAGGGAAACTCTGCAACTCGCTCTGGATGGACAAGGCAATTACGACAGCGAGTTTCGGATTGTTCGTCCCGATGGCGAGGTCCGCCAGATTCACGGTCGTGCTGCGATCACTCGTGATGAGGCAGGACGTCCGGTAAAACTGCTGGGTGTGAACTGGGACGTGACCCAGGTCAGACAGTTGACGACCCAGCTTGCCGAGCAGCATGAGCTGATGCAGGTTACGCTGAAGTCCATTGATGATGCGGTAATCACCTCGGATACCGAAGGGCGAGTCACCTGGTTGAACCCATCGGCCGAGGTGCTGACCGGGTGGCAGTGCAGCGAAGCGGTCGGACAGCCTCTGAACGTCATCTACAAGGTTGAGCAGGAGGCGGGAGGGCAGCCTCTGGAGAGTCCGGTGGCTGAATGTCTGAGGCTGGGCAAACCGGTCAACCAGATGCATGATGCCGTGCTGGTGGCTCGAAGCCGCAGTCGCATTGCCGTGGAAGATTCGGCCTCTCCGATCATGGGCAATGACAACCAGCTACTGGGTGTCGTGCTTGTGTTTCGGGATGTCAGCGAGCGGCGACGACTGGCTAGCGAGATGACGCATCGTGCCACTCATGATGAGCTGACCCAGATATACAACCGCTCGGAATTCGAGGTGCGGTTGCAACAGACGCTGGATGATGTGCACAGGGTGCCGACCAGCCACGCCCTGATGTTCATCGATCTGGACCAGTTCAAGCTGGTCAATGATTCCTGTGGTCACGCCATCGGCGATCAGCTGTTGCGGCAGATTGCCGATGTCATGTCCGATTCCCTGCGTGAGGGAGATGTGATAGCGAGGCTTGGCGGTGACGAATTCGGTGTGATTCTGCGTAATTGCGGCGCCGAAGAGGCACGTACCGTCGCGCTGAATCTGTGCCGGCGTGTGGACGAATTCCGCTTCTCACACCAGAGCAGGCGTTTCCGTATCGGGGCCAGCATCGGGCTGGTGCCGCTGGATGAGCGCTGGAACGATGTGCTGAGTGTCATGCAGGCGGCCGACACCTCCTGCTATGCCGCCAAGCAGGCGGGACGCAACCGGGTGCATGTCTGGTTCGATACCGATCAGGCCCTGCGCGCGCGACGTGGTGACATGCAATGGGCGGCACGTCTGGAACAGTCACTGGACGAGAATCGTTTCGAGCTTCACGCGCAGCGTCTGATTGCGCTGAACGGTTCGCAGCCGGGTATCGCGGCTGAGGTTCTGCTGCGTTTACGTGATGACACCGGTGAAATCATACTGCCAACGGTGTTCCTCAGTGCGGCCGAGCGTTTTCATCTGGCGACACGAATCGATCGCTGGGTACTGGAACGCTCGATCGCCACGCTGCGCAGGCACTCACGATTGATGGCAGTCGACAAGCTGTGGATCAATCTGTCGGGCCAATCCGTGGGTGATCGGGAGTTTCATGGAGAGGCCATTCAGATGCTGATGAATGCCGGTCCTGAGATCTGTCGCTGCCTCTGTCTGGAGATCACCGAAACGGCTGCCGTGACCAATATCAACGATGCGGCCCGCTTCATTGATCGGCTGCGTTCGCTTGGTGTCACCACTGCTCTGGACGATTTCGGGGCGGGGACATCATCGTTCGGCCATCTGAAGAGCCTGCCGGTGGATGTGCTGAAGATAGACGGGCAGTTCATCAGTTCGATCATCGATGATCCGCTGAATGCGGCAGCCGTGCGCTGCTTCGTGGATGTCGCCGGTGTCATCGGTCTGAAGACCGTGGCTGAACATGTCGATTGTCCGGACGTTCTGGAACGCGTCAGAAGCATGGGGGTGGATTATGCCCAGGGCTTTCTGCTGCACGAGCCCGAGTCGATAGACGAGGTGCTGGAAATGGACACGGATCAGTCGCGTGAAGCCTCCGGCTGAACCGCTGGCATGGGCGAGGCGGCCTTCCTTGTGCCGCCTGCCGAGAACCAGGCGTGAGCCTATGGGACGATGATTTCTGCGGGTAGTGATCGATTGCCCGCTTGATCGATGGCAACGACGGTATAGGTCCAGACCGTGTTGCTGCTGGCCATGTCATCGAAGTAACTCACTCCATCCAGAGTCTTCACAGATACACCATTGCGTTGCAACTCGTAGGTGAGTGCCGGGCTGCTGGCCGGCGGCCGTTGCCAGAATATCTCGACGGCGGTTGACGAGTAACGACTGCTGCCGGTGAACAGCGGTGTGGGCACCGAGACGGCATTGTTACTGCTCCCGCGAGTCTGCAACGAGATCGTGGCAGGTGTAGATCGCTGTTCGCCGATGACGGTTCTGACACTGAACAAATATTCAGTGGCTGATTGCAGGTCTGACTGGAACAGGCTGTTTCCATCACTCAGTCCCAGGACTACACCATTACGGCTGATTTCGTATTGCACATCGCTTCCCGAGACTCTATCCCAGAAGAGCTCCAGTGCCGTACTCGAGTAGACCTCGCCGCGCAATCCGGCTGGTGGGTTGACCGAAGGGTTGACCGGGCCAGAGTCGCCGATGGTAACGGCATTGCCTGCCACTTCCCCTCGCAGTGGTCGTATGCTGAAGCTGGTGTTCTGCGCATTGTCCAGTCCGTCGACGAAATGACTGGTCACCACACTTGTCGTATCCACGAGTTCACCGTCGCGATAGATCTCATAGCCGGTGACAACATCGCCTTGGTCTGTTGCCCGGTCCCAGAACAGTTCCAGCGCATGATCGGAATAGACCTCGCGTCGGAAACCGGCAGGTTTTGCCGGAAACAGACTCTCTCCAGTCTGCTGACCATAGTTGTCGTAGTAGCGCACGAAGGAGTTGTCGTCATTGATCTGATGGATCTGACCGATGGCCCACAAGAGGCGAGGCTTGGCATTGTCCAGCAAGACAGAGTCGAAGCCGATGTCGGTTTCGTTGATGTAGCCTTCGCTGATGCAATCTTTCGTGCCATCGAGCGTTTCGAAGCAGACAGACGGGCTGCCGGTATAGAGCAGGTCGATGGACTTGAACGTTTGTCCCTGGAAATGTTCGGTGTAATGGCTCATGGCGCCAAAGCAGCGCAAGCTGTCATCTGTCTTCAGAACGCAGGCGGCATAGGGGCCGAGTGCCACCTGTTTGATGGTGCCGAGGCTGGACAGGTCTTCATCGCCGAATTGCTGGTTCTGATCATTCTCGATGATGGTCTCGCCCCAGCAGACAAGCTGGTCGGTCAGGTCGACGCCACAGGCCTGCTGGTAGTTGACATCGACCTGCTTCAGGTAGAGCGCGGTTTCCGGTACGGCGCTGACGATAGAGGACTCTCCCCAGCACACGGTACGATTATCGGATTGTATGCCGCAGATCGTGCCGGAGAGATCCAGCCGGCTCAGCGCAATGTAGCTGGCGTCGGGTTCGGGGATATCATCCAGCGTTGTTGTTTCGAACTCGTACAGTGGATTGTCGACACAGGCTACGCCACTTTCTGTCCCAATGGCGCAGGCATGGCTGCCGAAGGTGCCCAGTGAAAACTCGGCAATGTCATCGTCCAGCGCATCATTCAGGTATTGAAAGTCCACGCGGTAATCCGGACCTGTCGGGGTGATCAGTGGATTTTCGTTCCAGCAGAAGAGCTCTCCAGTGGATTGGAGCAGGCAGGGGCCTTCGAAGTTGGTCTGCAAGTCGACCGTTGTGTCCGTGATCTCCGGGCCGGGTCGTGCTTGCAGAATATTGTCAGACTGTTGCGCCTCGGTGGTGACTGGCAGAAGGCCCAGCAGGAGTCCGGTGGCCAGCAACATCTGTTGCGCAGCCGGAGTAGAAATGTGGTCGCAGGCGAGCATGAGTTTTTCCTCTGGAGTGGCTGGAAAGGTTTCATCTGGCCGGGTTGCAGTGGGTGTCCTTACCAGCTCATGTTTGTTGATTGGGCCCCAATGTCCAAAGTCTGTAAAGGTATTAATACCCATGGGTTCAGGGCTTTGGAGCAAGCAGGATTCGCGCTCGTGCAAAGGCGATTGGACCTGTCGAGGAGAGGTGATCTGCGAGAAGGCGGGGGAGATGAAAGCATGCCCAGCAGCGCCGAAATTGCGAGAAATACAATGCGTTCCGGCGAGCTGGCGACATGGTTATAGTGTCGCCAGTCGATTGGTGGAGGATTTCGAATTGAATGATACGGACAACAAGGTACTGCTGATTACCGGTGCATCCAGTGGCATAGGTGCAGCGACCGCGAGAATGGCGGTGGAAGCGGGCTGGCAGGTGGTGTTGGCCGCGCGCAGTGAGGACAAATTGCAGAAGCTGGTGCAGAAGCTGGGCGAGGAGCACGCCATGGCGATCACCGTGGACGTGACCGACTATGAGGATCAGCGTGCCATGCTGAAAACGCTTCTGGAGCGTCATGGACGACTGGACGCGGTCTTTGCAAATGCCGGTGTGGGTGGTGAGCCCGGCGGGTTCTCGGGCGCGCCTGTGGAGTCCTGGGAGACAATGGTGAATGTCAACATCCTCGGGGCCGCGTACACCCTGCGAGCGACTCTGGACACCCTGAAGCAGTCTCAGGGGCATCTGCTGCTGACAGGCTCGGTGGCGGGTCGTCGTACCCTGGCCGGGTCCATGTACTCCGCCAGCAAGTGGGCCGTGTCGGCCATCGGCTACGGTGTGCGGGAAGAACTGCGTGGCACTGGCGTGCGGGTCACTCTGATAGAACCCGGTCCGGTGGACACCCCCTTCTTCGATGAGCCGATGGACAACTCACTCACGCCCGAGGATGTGGCGCGAACAGTCCTGTTCGCCTTGTCGCAGCCGAAAACGGTGGATATCCACGAACTCATGGTGTTGCCGACACCCGCGGTGGAATAGTCTTTGCGGCGACGATCCGTCCGTTTTTCCGGGCCACTTGGCGCCTCGGAACATTGATTGCGGAAAATTCTGTATTCATGCTTGACGCGGCTGCCGGATTTGGGTCTAATACGCGCTTCGCGCAAGACCTGATGCCCAGGTAGCTCAGTCGGTAGAGCAGGGGACTGAAAATCCCCGTGTCGGCAGTTCGATTCTGTCCCTGGGCACCATTAAAAATTTTCTTGCTGCTGAGTACTTTGTTCTGGCTGAGGTCTCGCCGAACTGCCGATACGTCGGCACCCTGGCCGGGCGCCAACGCGGTTGCCGGATCGATTCTGTCCCTGGGCACTCCCGCATCTTTGTCAGATTCTGCTTTCTGGCTCTACCCGATTAACGGGCTCCGGCTTGCTCATGAAGGGCTTTATTCAGGACTTATCGGGTAGTCAGATGAATGCCGCCGCGATCTTGTTACGCGTATCGGCATCGGGCATCGGCAAGTGGC
The DNA here is from genome assembly GCF_052681095.1 of Granulosicoccus sp. 3-233. NCBI lineage: Bacteria > Pseudomonadati > Pseudomonadota > Gammaproteobacteria > Chromatiales > Granulosicoccaceae > Granulosicoccus > Granulosicoccus sp. 3-233. Next base: position 204,359 of record NZ_JBQYLE010000010.1, on the reverse strand, counting down.
TGACGGCCATGTTCTCGCGCAGGTGTGCTACCACACCCGTGGCGGGAATGGCGCAAGTCACCGCCGGGTGGGAGATGACGAACAATAGCGCCAACTGTGCCCAGCTCTGACAACCGAGTTCACGAGCGATACTCGGCAGGGCTTGTCCGGACATGCGCCGCAGAATTGCCCCGCGCCGATAAGGACGGTTGACGATCACGGCGACACCACGCTCGGCGGCAAGTGGCAGCAAGCGTGACTCCGCCTCGCGATCAAGCACGTTGTAGGTCAATTGCACGAAATCCAGCGGCTCGCGACGCAGGATCGCCTCCAGCTCCGCGTGCCGCCTCCCATGGGATGTCGTCACGCCGACATGACCGATGCGGCCTGCCTCGCGCCATTCCCGCATTCTCGGCAGGTGCGTCTCCCAGTCAACGAGGTTGTGTACCTGCATCAAGTCCATCGGACCCGCGTTCCATAGACGCTCGGTATTGACCATCTGGCGCTCACCTTGAAAGAGTGCTGGCGTCCAGATCTTGCTGGCCGCAAACAGCGTGCCTTGGTTACGCTGGGTGCGCTCCAGGGCGTAGCCTATCAATTCCTCGGCGTGACCATACATGGGTGAGGAGTCGACCATACCGCCACCCGCGTCGAAGAACGCCTGCAATACAGACACGCGGGTGGCGCGCGCCGGATGTCCGGGTGGAAGATCGAAGGTGATCCAGGTGCCCATGCCGACGGGTGGCAGTGTAATGCTGCCAGACGGCACGCTTCGACGCCCTGCACTCTCCTCTGATGCGCTGAACACAGTCGGCGCAAGCAGGGCTCCCAGTGCCGTGATCGAGGAAGCACAAAAAAGTCGTCTGTCCATCTGTTCATGCTCGCATCACAGAGAGTATGCGTCAATGCTGCTTGCACAGAGCAGGTACCCGTTCAGGTCATGGGTTCCAGCAAGAAGACCATGGCTGTTTGCGGACATCGTATTGCTGTCGAGGAGACTACTGCTGATCGATAGCCTGTGAACACAGGCATGTCAGCCAGTTCAGGAGGGCGTGCCGTTGATGGCAGGCTTGAGGTTCTCGCGAATGACAGGGACCTTCCTGGTTGGTTTTATCACTCGTCAGGCAAAGGTGTGCCCGGGTCCCATGATGAAACCATCACCCGCAGTGATGTAGCTTCGTCAGGTGAAGGAGCCGAGTCGTTTCGAGCTCGCACGCTTCTGTTTCGCGTTGGCCAGTGCATTGCTGGTTTCCTGTGCATCGGCTCGTGCGTTACAACAGCTGTCCTGTGTGACCAGGACGATACAGGCGTAGCTGAATCAGACGACTGGTGTGGATCAGCCCGACTCATTGCCACCGAGTAGGGTTCCATCTGGCGATCTCTTCGCCTGGGTCAGTGGAGAGGACGATAGATGATGCCGGGGCATGAGCAGGGATTGGACTTGTTGGGGAAACAGGAGGGTGTGACAAAGAACTCGAGCGAGCATGCAGAATACCGGTAACTCAACGGGTATCGAGGAAGGAGGTCGAGATGGAGAGGGACGTTAACATCAACCTGACTGGGCAGAATCTGTTAAATCTGCTTTCATGCTTCCTCTACTCTCAAACTACATGCCCGGAGAGTACTTTGAGATTCGTGGTGACGAATTCCCTGTACAAGAACCAGATCGTACCGAATTCCGCAGGCTTGCGATGCGGGATCCACGACGTGTTCTATCGTTCTTATCCTGACGACTGAGGCAACCGGGTCTTTGAATCAGCATGAATGATACAGACGGGGCAATGCTTTTTGCTATCAAACTCTCAGGAGGACTGCTTGCAGAAGCTGCCTCGCCCCGTCACATTGGCGATCGAATCAGCTGCTCCTTTCATTCGTCCGTAATTGTATTATATGAAATGATTCTCCATTTATCTGCTCTTTCATCAGATCGGGATAATGGAGAGACGAGAGCTTCTGATTGTTACGCACCAACAGGTAAGTCATATCAGTCATCACGTGCGCCTCGGTGCTTTCGTTGTTTGCCCATGTCCGGATGTGACAGCTGTCCCTGTAGCAGAAGCTTCTTGGAAACTGTCACCGGGCTGGAGCTTGCATACTGACCCGTTGTAGTCGTTCCCTGGTAATGCAGCTCAGGGTGTGGCGATGATTTGCCACCCGAACTAACAGCAGAAGTCATTCATTGTATTGCCGAGGAGAGTTGATCTGGTTGCTGCATTTCTCACAGGCATTCTGCAGCCGCAGGCTACAACTGGCGGTTTCATGATCAGTGATCCCGGGGCAGACCGCACTGCCTGCCCCGGAATGCGACTGGCGTTATTCCGCGCTACCGAGCAAGTCGAAACGGAACTCGAGTTGCTCGGACCAGGTTGACCAAGGCAGCTCGATCTCGAGTTCTTCGACATCGTTGCTGACACTGACTTGTACCGTGCTGATGTCGCCCGTATCGGCATCGAGATTGATGACGCTTCCATCGGCTCCGGTGATCGTGAGGGTTCCTCGGTCGAAGTAGTCGTAGCCAGTCGACTCGAAGATGTCATCGCGTATCATGTCGTCGTCGACGAGTACACTGAGTGGTTGCCAAGCCGTCGTGGCTGACGTGATCGTGAGGTCGGCGCGGAGTTCTTGTGCTCGGCCGTATGTCACCAGGTACTCGACGTTGGCGTCATCGATCAATACAGGATCTTCGGTGCCAGTAGTCGAGTAGGTCACATCGCTCAGTAAATAGTAGGTTCCCGGTCCGCCGTCCCTGTCACTGGTGTGCTTGTAGTGAACAGTGCCGGCAAATCCAGCAGATTTACCGTTGTATGACGTGACAAAGCCATTGGACAGATTCAGTCGGTTACCCCGGTTGAGTTGCATGTGCTGGCCCTGGTACGTTGCATCGCCCTGTTGGCATTCGCCAAACTCCCTGTCCCAGCCGTTCGTGATTTGCCGTACACCCCAGTCGATGCCGATGAAGCGTGCCAGCCCCTGGTTGTCGCAGCTCTCTTCAGTTATGACGCCGGCAAGTGGGTACGTGCCAAGTACATCGAAGTGGCTGTCGATGGGGTTATCATCAGTGCTCGGCAGGTCAAGCATGGCCGGACCATAGGCAGAACCGCTGACAATCGAAAAGACATAGGCAATGATGTCGCTGTAGTTGTCCGAGGTGATGACGCGCTCACCTGCGACTCCCGGCAGATCCCCATCCCAGACATCAGGTGATGGGTAATCGATATTGGCAAGAAACAGGGAATCGTCGTCTGCTTGTCGTGAGCTCTTGTCACCGGAGTACGGACCACCCGGCAAAATCCTCACGAGGTTGGACTCAGGCGCCTCCGCCGCCGCACCACTGCCCGTCGCTACAACTCGGTAATCGCCAGCTTCCACGCCAACCAGATCGGTTGCGTCCGTAACGGTCTGATATGGTGTGCCGTCCCAGCGTTGGACGACATAGCTGTCAGCGCCGTCAACCGCGTCCCAATCCAGGTTGTCAGCGTCTGAACGAACCAGGAAACCGTCCGGCATTATCGGGCCTTCTCCTGAACCGCCCTCGGCTATCTCGATATTCTCGGTACGCTGTCCGGTCGTGTGGTTGATGATATTGTAGATACCGTCTGGCACCGTGCAGGGCTCGATATCCGATCCCTCGCAAAGCGATGTGTAATCCGAAGCTGATTGCACCTGCATCCAGCCTGATTGATTGAAGGTGATGGTGTTGCCATCTACCGAGAAGAAGCTGGCGCTCTGCTGCGGTACCACAATATCTTCGTAGCGATGTCCGGTCGTGTGGTTGATGACAATGTACGTACCATCGGGTACCTCACACTGCGTACCGCCCTGGCACAGGCTCGAATAGTCATCAGCGGACTGCACCTGGTACCAGCCGTCGTTTGGCCAGTTGATGGTATTGCCAACCACGGACACCGTGGTCGCGCCGGTATTCCCATTGTCGCCTGTGGCTTCGACGAAATCACTGCGATTTCCGTTGGTATGGTTGATGACATGATAGGTGCCGGCCATCGGAACGGTACACGAACTGATCACGCCCTCACATACGCTTTGGTAGTTGCTCGCGTTCTGGACCTGCATCCAGGCCGTGTTGGCGCTCCAGTTCAGGTTCAGACCGTCGATGGTCAAACCTTGTATCGCCGCCAGAGCGGGGGTGGCTACGAGTGTGCTTCCGATCAAGACGATAGTTTTCTTGAGTTGAAAAACAGTGTGCATCCTTGGTTCCTCAGAGAATGCCTCGTTCGACCATCGGACGGGGCGTGTGATTGTATGGCGCACAGTTGCACGTTAGCGAGCGATATTTTCGTTGCCGGTAATAATTGCGTTTTCGGTCTCGAACGGCATGCAGCTCTCACTCGGCGAAGAGCCAACAGCCAATGTTTCATCAAAGGCTCGTGAAGCTATTGGCTATCCATCTCGGTCTCCTCTGCATCCTGCTCTGAGGCGAGGACGGAATCGAGGATCCGGCGGATAAGTGCCCGAACGATTGCAATCTACTGCAGGAAAATGTCGACGGGGATGTATTGGCAGATGAGTGCGACCTGGACGACGACAATGATGGGTTCGATTCCAGCAGTTCCGACGGTTGAGCGGATTCGGTACGACACTCGAAGCCTGTATCACTATTCGTTCTTCTTCGATAGGAGCCTCGTGTCGGCGCAACGGAAGACCGATTGCAGCAAGGCAATGATTGTCAATACTGTGATTGCCTTGCGCGTTGGCAAAAGCTGTAAAGCCTGCAATGGACCAGTTGCGCAAGGCCGGTGAGGCGGCCTTTGTCGACTATCCTGGCCCCACCGTGAGTAGCATTGATTGGCGGCACTGACCAGGGTAAACAAGCGCAGATATTTGTTGCTGTACCCGGTGCCTGCGACGTCACCCTGGCCGAATATGAGATAGTACGCTTTCTGGTTCTTGCCATCGAACTGCGAGTCAATTACTTGATCAGGGAAAAACGCCGCACATGATTTCTCAGCTCACGCATGGCTTGTCAACATGACCGCCCACTCATGGCAGTTCACTTCCCGGTTCCGGCGGCGCGCATTCGGCTGGCGATCGGCGACACCTGTGAAACGGGTAAAGGAGGCGGTGAAGGAGATCAAACAGGTCGCTCGCAAGGAGCCGGCGGTGGCTGCAGAAGGTGCGGTCATCCTGTTGGAGAAGCTGTCGCCGGCATTGGAACAGGTCGACAGTTCCTCCGGAGCCATTGGATCGGCAGTCAACAAGGCGATTGAATCGCTTGCGCCGATCATCGCGAAAGCCGAGGTGGACCCGAAAACCAGGCAGCGGTGGATGGAGCGCCTTTGGCAGGCGCTGCAGGACGACGATATACCGTATATCGAATTGCTCGGTGACCATTGGGGCGAGTTGTGCGCGACACCGGAAATTGCCTCGTATTGGGCCGATGAATTCTTGCCGACATTGAATACCGTGTGGAGCCGGAAGGGGTCAGGCTTTACCTATTTCAAGGGGACCAGTGCGTGTCTGGCCTCTTTGTCTGCAGCTGCCCGACATGATGAATTGCTGGCGCTGCTCAATCAGTCTCCCTACAAGTGGTGGGCTTACCGACAATGGGGAGTTCAGGCGCTTGTCGCACAGGGCAAGCTTGAGGAAGCGATTCGTTTTGCCGAGGATTCACGCGGTCGAAATGAACCCGATGGGCAGATTTCCGAACGCTGTGAAGCCATTCTGCTGTCGATGGGCCAACACGAAGAGGCCTATTCCCGCTTTGCTCTGCAAGCCAACAATAAAACGACACATCTGGCGACATTTCGTGCTCTCGTTCGTAAATACCCGAACAAGAGCGCGGAAAGCATACTGAACGATCTGATTGCCAGTACGCCGGGAGACGAGGGTCGTTGGTTTGCGGCGGCCAAGGATGCTGGTCTCTATGAGATGGCTATCCAGGTCGCCAGGAGCAGCCCTTGCGATCCGCGCACATTGACGCGCGCTGCCCGGGATTTCAGTGAAAAACAACCCTTGTTTGCCTGCGAGGCAGGGTTGCTCGCATTGCACTGGATATCGGAAGGGTATGGTTACGACATCACTGGCAAGGATGTGCTGGATGCTTATAGCGCTGCTACGAAAGCGGCCTCGCTAGCGGATACCGAACCGGATCTTGTCGATGCGAGCATTCGGCCCATGTACACCGCTCATGATGGCCAGTTTATGGAACGGGTCCTTGGTCGCTATGTGCCAAAAGCGTGAATAGCAACTGCAAAGTCGAACCTGCATGATTCGTTTTCTGCGTGTCACATCGCCAACCTGGAAACCGATCGGTGTGTAAAGGTTCGTGGATTCTCAAGAGAGCTGCAGCTTTCGTCACGCTGCGTTTTCTCGAGGTTTCGCAGTTTGCTCCGAATCGAGCGTCGTGGAATCCGCCCGCCCCGATTCAGGTGCTTCCACCATTCACACGTTGACACCATGCAAGCCGGTTTGATCGGTCGTACCGGAATAGTACAGTCTGTAAACCATCACCATCACCATCACCGTTCACCGTTCACCGTTCACCGTTCACCGTTCACCGTTCACGTAGCCGTGCCACATCCTCACGCAAGGCGCGTATCTCTTCAAGCAGGGCGCGGTTGTCTACCGGTGCTTCCACACCGGCTATCCGATCATCCTCGGCTTTGGCTCGCGCATGTTCCTCGTCAAGTACGTTGACGACAATGCCGATCACCATGTTCAGGAATGCGAAGGCTGTGAAGAAAATGAAGCTCAGATAATAGATCCAGCTCAGCGGGTATATTTCCTGGGTCTCGTACATCACATCGGTCCAGTCTTCAAACGTCATGACACGGAAAAGTGTCAACAGCGATACAGCGATATCTCCCCAGAGTACCGGATTGATGGTCTCGAACAGCGTGGTGCCGATAGCGGCATAGATATAGAAGATGATGAACATCAGCAGCAATACGTAGGCGAGTTGAGGCAGGGCCTTGATCAGCGAATTCAGCAGAATTCTGAGTTCGGGAATGATGGACACCATTCGCAGGACGCGAAACACCCGGACCAGACGGGCCACAAGCACCTGGTCGCCTCCTCCTCCCGGAATGAGACTGACGGCGACCACGATGGTGTCGAAAACGTTCCAGCCGTTGGTGAAAAATCGCTTCTTCTCGGGTGTTGCCAGGAATCGCAATCCAATCTCGAATACAAAGAAGATGGTGATGGCCCAGTCAGCGATTTCCAGCAGTCCCTGGGTTCTGGGGCTGAGCTCGAACGTCTTGGCCCCGAGCATCAATGCCGACGCGATGATGACGCTGACCGCCGTCCATTCGAAAAGGCGATTTTGGGCGATGCTTTGCAGGCGTTGGTTGAGATCCATGTTCGTGCCGTTGAGGAGAGAGTGTTCGTATGATGAAAGCGCGACGGTTTGTGGCGATCATTCGGTGGCTATTATCACTCAGATGCTACTGGTCATGCGTGAAACAGAGTGGGAAGTGAATGGACATGAAGACATCGCCTGAGAGCCGGGATTTCCCCATCGACACCTGATCAGCCCCGCTGCGGCGGGTATATCTGCGGTTCATTCAGGGCGACGGTCCGGAGCAGCGAATTGTTCCGCTTACTCGGTTTCTCGGTTTTCTGATGCCACTGAGCACGGGATCGCCGCGCACATTGTCAAGGGGGGGATCCCAAGTCGTGAACGATGACCCTGTCACCCAGAGCGGCAAACGCTCAACCACCAGACAACTAGATGCAAGCCTGGGTGGTGTGAACGAGGTGCGCACCATCAGCTCCAGCGGTAGTGGCACGGAAGGCGGCCGGACTTGTTCGATGACATTGCGCAGGAGCCGATCCCATTCCGAAGAGCAGGTCCGTCGTTCCAAACAGAGACCGCAACGGTTCTGCACCAATGTGAACGATGCCCTCTTGCTCATCGTGAAAGCCCTACGTAGGCTCATTTGGAAGCTC
>NZ_JBQYLE010000010.1:148908-196375 GCF_052681095.1 Granulosicoccus sp. 3-233 | reverse complement strand
CTCGGGAAGCTCGGGAAGCTCGGGAAGCTCGGGAAGCTCGGGAAGCTCGGGAAGCTCGGGAAGCTCGGGAAGCTCGGGAAGCTCGGGGTGATATGAATAGTCGACACTTCCTGCTGAATCGAATCGCCAGGATCTTCAATGAGGAGATCTACATCAGAAATGATGGGATCACATCATTTGAGGGATGTCATCGAAGAATCGACAGATAGATGTTCTAAAGGCCTGTTTTCAAGCCGCTTAACGTGTGTCTGGCAATGCAGTTATCAATTACTGATTGATAATTTGAGCTGAATCAATCAAAAAAAGATTTGATAACGTCAAATCGTGTGTTATGTTCGCATCACTCTCTGTAATCAGGCATCCCGATGTCGAAGCCCACCCTCCAGGACGTCGCTTCTCGCGCCGGTGTCAGCATGGCCACCGTGGACCGCGTGCTGCACGCACGCGACGGAGTCAGTGAACGAGCGCGTCGCAATGTTGCGGAAGCCGTTCGTGCGCTCGGTTTCGGCCGTCTGGATGGTATCGAGGTCGGCAAGGTTCGCGACTCTATGCGCTTTGCCTTCCTGCTGCCAGAGCACGACACGGGCTCGGGTTTCACCAAAGCCATGCACGCGGCCGTGGAGCACTCACCGGCGGCCGTCATGGACGTGGACGTACTGCCGCAAGTGCATGAATTGCCAGTCGGAGACGGTCAGGCGGTTGCAGCGGCGCTTGACGCGCTCGATCCACGCGAAGTGGATGGCGCAGCCGTATTCGCCGTCGATACGCCTGGCGTTCGCCAGGCCATCAACGCCGCCGTCGATCGCGGCATCCCTGTTGTCACGCTAGTCACCGACATCCAGGGATCACGCCGCCAGCGTTACGTTGGTGTCGACAATCTGTCGGCAGGTCGTGTCGCAGGCACCTTGCTCGGGCGCTTCGCCGGAGAACGGCAAGGACCGGTCGCACTGGTCACCGGCCCACGTCGCCAGCGCGACCAACTCGAGCGCCAGCTCGGCTTCGAGCAGGTCATCGAGGAGCGGTTTGCCGGGCTGAAGGTATTACCCGTCGTGCAGGGCGATGCGCGCGGCGACGTCAACCGCAAGCTGGCAATCAAGCTGCTCGAACGCCATGAAGATCTTGTGGGAATCTATTCGCTGGCCGCCGGCAATGCAAGCCTGCTCGAGGGCTTGAGCGACGGCATGGCTGCTTCGGGGGCCGAGCGCAGGCAGCCGCTGTTCATCGCGCACGAGCTGTCGCCGGCGATGCGCGCCGGGCTGCTCGATGGTCGCGTTGACGCGATCCTCGCCCAGAGTATCGACCACATCGCCAGAAGCGCCGTTCGAGTGCTGCGCGCGTGTTCCACCAACGCAAACATCATTGATTCTCAGGAACGTATTCGTATCGACGTCTACTTCGCAGACAACCTGCCTTGAACCAACGCGTCACGGCCTGATAGCCGAAGGGGTCCTGGATGCCCCGACTTCTTCCACCACCACAAGCCAGAACCTTTCCACAGAGGAGTACCAACTCGCATGAAGAAATGCAATTGCGCGATCGGCGTCGCCGTCGCTCTCACCGCTCTGACCCTCACTCCGGTCATGGCCGATACCGAAATCACGATTCTCGCCGTCGAGCTCGATGACCAGGCACAGAAGCAGTATTACGCCGATATCGCAAAGAGTTTTGAAGAGGCGAATCCGGGGATCAGCGTCAACCTCGAATACATCGCCAACGAGGCCTACAAGACGAAACTCCCGACGCTGTTGCAATCCGATGCTCGCCCCGATGCATTCTACAGCTGGGGAGGTCTGACACTGAGTGAACAGGCCGAGGCCGGCTTCACGAAGGACATCTCGACGATAGTGAGCGAAGATCTGAAGGCATCGATACCGGACGGTACGCTCGACGCGTTTCGGGTCGACGGTAAACTCGTCGGTCTGCCACTGTACGTCTCGGATGTACTCTTCTGGGTCAACACCAGGCTCACCGAGAAAGCCGGGGTTGACCACAAGGCGATCGAGACCTGGGATGACTTCCTGGAAGCGGTGAAGACACTCAAGGCCGCTGAGATCACACCGATCATCGTTGGTGGTCAGGACAAGTGGCCCCTGCACTTCTACTGGAGCTACCTGGCGTTGCGAATGGGCGGTGGTGATGCGTTGCCGATGGCAGTGTCCGGTGAGGGCGAGAACTTCACCAGCAAGCCATTCGTCGAAGCAGGCGAAAAATTCGTTGAACTGATCGAGCTCGAACCCTTTCAGCCGGGTTTCATGTCCGCGAACTTCGACACCGCCGGTACGCTGTTCAGCAATGACGAGGGCGCATTTCATCTCATGGGCGGATTTACCTACCCCGGCATCATCAAGCAGGCAGAGGAAGGTGCGCCTCTGACAGACGAGACGCTCGACGTGATCAGCTTCCCGACGGTCGAAGGTGGTGCCGGCGGTGATGTGACTCTCGGTGGTGTCAATGGCTATGTCGTGACACCGGGTGCACCTGATGAGACGGTTGCCTACCTCGAGTACATGCTCAGCATCGACAACCAGAGAAAAGGGGGAGCGAGCGGTTTCTGGCTGCCTATTGTCGAGGGGTCTCAGGATGCCATCGAGAACCCCTTCTTCCGTAAACAGGCCGATGATGTCGCTGCCGCGTCGCACCACCAGATCTATCTCGACCAATACCTCGGAGCCTCGGTAGGCGCTACGGTGAATGACATATCGGCAGATCTTGCTGCCGGTGCAACCACCCCCGAGGAGGCCGCAGAGCAGATTCAGGAAGCCTGGGACTTTCGCTAAAGGCCTGCTCGATGCGTTCGCCCTTGCGCCGAGCGCATCGAGCCCCCTTCGACTCAAGAGAGCCAGACATGTCATCAACAACAACGGAGTCGTTCCCCGAGCGACTGGGGCGTACGCTGCGAGACGGCCGCTTTACGGCAGTTGTCCTGCTGCTTCCGCCTGCACTTGTATTATTCAGTCTGTTTGTCATCGTGCCGCTCGCCGAGTCCGGCCGCTATGCCTTCTTCGACTGGAATGGCTATGGTGAGCCTGCAGACTGGGTGGGAATCGAGAATTTCGAGCGCATGTTCGGGCACTCGGTGTTCCATCAGGCTGTCTGGAACACCATCAAGCTGGTACTGGTGTCCTTGCTGGTGCAAATGCCGCTCGCTCTCGCCCTGGCACTCATGATCTACCGAAAGACACCAACCAATGCCGCGTTTCGGTTGATTTTCTTCCTGCCCTTCATTCTTGCAGAGATTGCCGCTGGTCTGATCTGGAGCTTCGTGTTCGATGGCAACTATGGGGTTGCAGCGGGTATCACACACGCCTTCGGCGGGGAGCCCTACTTCGTTCTGGGTGATCGCACCTGGGCGTTTGTCGCGATCATGACCGTGATCGTGTGGAAGTACTTCGGTTTCCACATGATGATCTACATCGCCGCCTTGCAGGGAGTACCGCACGATCTGGTGGAAGCGGCGAAGATCGAGGGTGCGAAAACGCTCGACGTCGTGCGCCACGTGCAGATCCCGCTGATCAAGCCAGCCATCATGGTCAGCGCCTTCTTTGCCATCATTGGCGCTCTGCAGGTGTTCGATGTCATCATCCCGCTGACCAACGGGGGGCCATCGAACAGCACGCAGACCGTGGTCACCTATCTCTATACCTTCGGATTGTCGCGCCTGAAGATAGGCTTCGGTAGTGCCGTCGGAATTGTATTGTTCGTGGCGGCGGTGCTGATTGCCGTGTTCTACCAGCGTTTTTCCAACCGAGCGGTGTCGACATGATGAAAGGCGGCTTGGCGCGCGAGCTCATGCGCTTGACAGTGTTGTGCATCGTGGCGGCCTTTGTGCTGGGCCCGCTGATTGCCACAGCACTGGGTGGCTTCAAGAGCAATCTGGAAATACGTACCAATCCGATGGGATTGCCTGCCTCCTGGGAGCTGACGCACTACCTCAGCATCATTCGCGATCCGAGCTTCTGGAGTTATCTGGGCAACTCGCTCGTGATATCGCTGTTGACTGTTTTGCTGACGCTGCTGGTCGGCGCGGCGGCTGCCTATGTTTTTGCGCAGATTCGATTCTTCGGCTCTCAGATGCTGTTCTCCTACCTCCTGCTCGGACTCATGTTTCCGTTTGCGACAGCGATACTGCCACTGTTTCTGAAGGTGCGCGATCTGGGCATCCTTGACACCTACTGGGCGGTCATTCTTCCGCAGACCGCATTTGGTCTGAGTCTTGCGATTCTGCTTTTCCGTACCTTCTTCGAACAACTTCCCAGGGAGCTTTTCGAGGCCGCCTATGTCGATGGCTGTGGATACGTGCGTTTCTTCTTTCGATTCACTCTGCCACTGTCCACACCGATTCTTGCAACGGTCGGCACCTTCGTCTTCGTGCAAAGCTGGAACAACTTCCTGCTGCCGCTTGTGGTGCTCAATTCTCGCGAGGCCTTCACCTGGCCACTGGGCATGATGCAGTTTCGCGGCGAGTACATGACCGCCTGGAACCTCGTGCTCGCCTTCGTGACGCTCACTATCCTGCCCGCGATCGTGTTCTTCCTTGCGGCCCAGAAGTACATCGTCGCGGGTTTGACCGGCGGCGCGGTGAAGGGATGATGTGCATGCACCGTTGTACTCAAGCACGTCAATCCCGTGCCGTTGTCCGCCTCTTTTCCACTCTCAATGGAGTCGCATTCCATGGCTGATGTACAACTGAGGCAGATCGCCAAGAGCTTTGGCTCTGTCGAGGTGATCCCCGGACTCGATCTTGATATTCCCGACGGTTCTTTTACCGTACTCGTCGGACCTTCCGGCTGTGGCAAGTCGACGCTGTTGCGCATCATCTCGGGACTGGAGCGCCCGACTGCCGGAAACGTCAGCATCGGTGGGCGCGACGTGACGCGTGATGAACCGTCGAAACGCGGCATATCGATGGTGTTTCAATCCTACGCCCTGTACCCACACATGACCGTTGCGCAGAACATCGACTTCGGGCTTCGTCTGGCAAAAATGCCCGCCGACGAGCGAGAACGACGGGTGGCCGAGGCCGCCCGGATTCTGCACCTCGAACCGTTGCTCGACAGGAAGCCCGCCGAGCTTTCCGGCGGTCAGCGTCAACGGGTGGCCATTGGACGCTCCATCGTGAGAGAGCCCGGTGTATTCCTGTTCGACGAGCCGTTGTCGAATCTTGATGCAGCGCTTCGAACGCAGATGCGCATTGAACTTGCTCAGCTGCACGAGCGCTTCGACGCAACAATGGTTTATGTGACGCATGATCAGGTCGAGGCGATGACACTTGCCGATCAGATTGTCGTCATGAATGGCGGCAGCATCGAGCAGGTTGGCGCGCCCATGGAGCTTTATGAGCGTCCCCGCACCGAGTTCGTCGCAACCTTCATCGGCTCGCCGAAGATGAACCTCCTGCCGGCGAGGGCAGTGGGCCGCAACGACGCCAGGAATGCGGGCGTGCGCCCCGAACACATCCGCCTCGACGAAAATGGCGGTGACTGGCTTGCCGAGGTTGTCGTCGTGGAAAATCTCGGCAGTGATACCGTCGTCTATCTGGAGTCCGAGGACTTCGGCCCCCTGACGGTACGGGTTGCGGGCCACCAGAGCCTTGCGACTCGCGCTCGCGTCTGGCTCACTCCCGAGCCCGGGCACGTGCACCTGTTCGACGCCAACGGCGTACGCTTACCATAACCTTTCCGAAGAGCTTCCGACAGAAATGACGACCTACACCTACCTTGACTCCGCACAACCAATCGAGGCGCGTGTGGAGGATCTTCTCGCGCGCATGACAGTCGATGAGAAGATTGCTCAGATGCATGCCCTGTGGCTGTTTCTTTCCGAAGACGGTCGCCATGAGATACGGTCGGACCAATTCACCGGCGCTGGTGGCTCGGACACGGCCGAGCGCATGCTCGAACACGGACTCGGCCAGATAACGCGTCCGCTTGGAACTGCAAGTGTAGACCCTCGGTCAGGTGTGCGTGCACTGAACCAGCTGCAGAAATTCCTCGTCGAAGAGACCCGGCTCGGCATCCCGGCACTCTCCCACGAAGAGTGTCTGACCGGGCTCATGGCGCGCGATGCAACGCTGTTTCCCTCGGCGCTTGCGTTCGGCGCAAGCTGGGATCCCGAGCTGATCGAGCGTGTCGGGGCTGCAATCGGCGATGAATCGGTATCGATCGGAGCGCACCAGGGGCTTGCTCCGGTGCTCGACGTGATACGCGACGCTCGCTGGGGGCGTACTGAAGAGGCGTTCAGCGAGGACCCTTGGCTCACGGGCGTGCTCGCGACTCGCTACGTGCGTGGTCTTCAGGGACCGGACCGGCGTCTGCTTGCCACGCTCAAACACTACGTCGGGCATTCGTCCAGCGAAGGTGGCAGGAACCACGCCCCCGTTCATCTCGGCCCTCGCGAACTCGCCGATGACTTCATGCTACCGTTCGAGATGGCCGTGAAACTGGCCGACGCGGGCTCGATCATGCCAGCCTATCACGACATCGACGGCGAGCCGGTGCATGCCTCCAGGCGCCTCCTGACCGAGGTACTCAGGGATGAATGGGGCTTTGATGGGATCGTGGTCGCCGACTATATCGGGGTGAGCCTGTTGCACAAGCATCATGGCATCTCTGCCAGCGAAGCAGAATCGATAGCCTTGGCCGTACGCGCGGGACTCGACATCGAGTTGCCTGGCAGTGACTGCGCAGTACACCTGAAGCATGCGCTTGAGCGCGGACTGATCACCCTTGAGGTTATCGATCTGGCAGTGTCGCGAGTACTGCGCGAAAAGTTCCGGCTCGGCCTGTTCGAGCACCCCTACACGGACGATACCGCTGTGTCATTCAGATCCCCTGCAACGCTCGAACTCGCGCGTGAGGTGGCCGCTCGTTCGATCACGATTCTCGACAACGATGGCACGCTGCCGCTGGCCACGTCTGCGCGCATTGCGATCGTCGGACCGACCGCCAATGATCCACTTGCGATGCTCAGCGATTACAGCTTTCCGGTTCATCTGATCGGACACGGTGGCAAGGAAGACGTTGCGAGCGTCGTGACGCCATTGGCTGGATTCGAGGCTGCGTTCGGCAAAGAGCAAGTCCGCTTTGCCCAGGGTTGTTTCGTGCTGGAGGAACGTGGAGAGGGTGGCGCAGTATTCCCTGGCGACATGGATGACAGCGTTGGTCTCGACATGCGTTCGAATGTATCGACCCGCACCGATCTGTTCGACGAAGCGGTTGCTGCGGCGAGCGAGGCCGACGTGGTCGTGGCCTGTCTCGGGGATCTTTCCGGTATTTTCCTGACCGGAACCGTCGGTGAGGGCTCGGACGTTGACACGCTCGAGCTGCCGGGTGTGCAACGTGAGCTGCTCGAAGCACTGGTGAATACCGGAAAACCGGTGGTTGCGGTGATCACCAGCGGGCGACCCTACAACCTCGGTGGGCTGGAATCCCGTCTCGCCGCCCAGGTCATGGCCTGGTTCGGCGGTGAGCAGGGAGGATTTGCCCTGGCAGATGTGCTGACAGGTGTCATTGAACCGTCTGGTCGTTTACCGCTGTCAATACCTCGCAGCGCCGGTGCATGCCCGTACTTCTACAACCACAAGCTCAAGAGCTCGGGTACACCCATCGCGCGTCACTTCGGTAGTGACTACCCCTTCGGCCACGGACTCTCTTACACCCGCTTCGAGTATGCGGATCTCGAGCTCGACACCGACTCGGTGGCCAACAATGACGCCGCCGATGTCACGCTGTCGTTCACGGTCAGAAACGTCGGAGAGCGGTCGGGATTCGAGCTGGCTCAGCTCTACATTCGCGACTCGGTGGCCTCGGTGGTGCGACCCGTCAAGGAACTCAAGGGCTTTGCTCGCGTGGAGCTCGCTGCCGGGGACGCCGCCAGAGTTGCAATCACGCTGCCTGTGGACATGCTTGGTTTCACGGGACTCGCTGGCCGGCGTATTGTCGAGCCCGGTAGCTTCGAGTTCATGATCGGGGCATCGAGCAATGACATCCGGCTGCGAACCGAATTCGAGATCACCGGCGAGGTACGAGAGCTCCCGCGTGACTGGCGCATGGAGAGTACTGCTCTTGTTCGACCATCAAGAGATGATGTTGCCTGACCAGGCGCTGTGCGAGGCGAATCCTGCTTGAGATTCCTCTTGCACCACTGAGATACCAGCAGCAGAATTCGCTGGCATTCCCGGTTTGTCCTGACATGGGCAGACCGGGTTCGAAGAAGGCCGTTACGGGAAACATCCCGGCGTAGCACCCGTTGTCGGTTTGCGTTTCCATCAGTCCGCAGTTTGTCGCGTTGCCGAAAGAGGAAGGTGTGATGCAGTGGAAATAATGCAGGCTTGGATATCGGTGAGGAGATAAGTCTGGATGTAAATCGACTCCATGGGGTATGGTAAGGATCAATCGGGTAACTGGGGATGGCGTTATGCGTCGTATCGTCAACACTCTGCTGCTGGTATTGCCGATCCTCGTTGTCAGTGCTTGTTCCGATGGGTCCTCCTCGGTGGTGGACGACGGCATCAATGGTGAGGACGGCGGAGATTCCGGGACCGTTGATGATGGTGTCAACCCGGGAGATCTTTCGAATCCGGAGCCTGTGACGGCGGATACTGCCGTTTTCCTCGACTTGCCATATCGGCAAGCGCTCTCAGAGCTGGACGATATCGTCACCGGGGATATTCATCCAGGGGGTGCTTCATTCAGCGATTACTTCGAGTTTGCCGTGAGTCCTGCGTGGATCGATGAACTGATGGCGAACGACGTGTCGGATTGTTCCGGTGGTGGTACCGTCGAGTATCTCTACGCGGCAGATGGCAGCGGTAACGAGAGCGGTGGGGTATTGTTCACTGAGCAGACCTTCCGATACGCCAACTGCGTGACGAATGCCGGATTCGTCAATGGTACGATCGTGATTCGGCAGGATGAAGTGACATCGGGCACGGACAGTGAGCGCAGAGCTAGCACCTCGTTCACTATCGAGTTTTCCCAGCCGGAGGCTGAAGGTACGTTGAACGGCGTACTGGTGATCGAGCAGCGTTCCACGTTTCTGTTTATTCCTGTCTGTGGCAGCACGGAGTCGAATGAGCGGACAGTCTCGCTGACGCTTGAGAACAGTTCTGTGGTGAATATTGCCGACTCTGAAACAACGCATTATTACGCCACACTTGATCACGCTCAAACGGATGAGACCGAGTTGATCTGTGAAGACGGTGTGGAAAGCTCCGAGGAGTCAAGCCGTTATGCCAGTGCGGCAACTTATACGAAAACTTCGGCAGACGAGGTGATCGCCTATCAGATCGACAAGACCGGAGAGGTCAACACCGCGACAGCCGAATCTGATGAAATCAATGACCTGGCACGATTTGTCGCCAGAGTTGATATACAGGATATGCCAACGCAGGTAATGACGATCACCGCTACCAGCCCCGCGGGGGAGGCCTGGAATGTCGTCATTCAGCAAGGAGAATCCAGCGTTCAGTTCACTGACGAGCAGAATTTCAGGGAGCTGACAGAAAGTGCTTTGCGCATCTACTGAGGTCTTTGCTGATGCTTCAACCAGCGACGAACAGGGGGAAGTCGAACGCCACGACATCGAATTGCCGGAAGCAGGGAAGGCGTGCGCCATGAAGTCAGGCGGTGACATGCAGGGAAGTCGTTTGCCACGCTGACATGAGGCGGCCTGTGTTGTCGGCTTCTACATTCACTGAGCAAGGGAGCTGGATGCCTGAAGTGGGTGCAACGCGTTCGCCATGATTGCTCTTATTCGAGTTGTTCCTCCATCTCGGCATCTTCCACGTTGATACGTCGCCATATGGCTTCAATGAAGGAATAGGCCGCAAACATCATCAGGCCGCATCCCAGCAACACCAGCAGAAAGGCGCCAAAGGGAAGCTGTTGTACGAATGCAAGGGCTTCATCCAGGCCGGGAGCCTGCGTCTCGCTGGGTGAGTAGGTCATGATCCGGTAGAACAGGAGTACAGCAATGATGGCGAAGACGGAACCCCTTGCCGTCAGACCAGCTATTGAAATCGGATGCACATATTCCATCGGTGCGTCTTCAGTGCGGAGATGCTTGGCATAACCGCAGGTCACGGCCTTGTACCAGTGTGACAGCGCAACCCCGGAGAACACCAGCAACATGATGATCAGCACTGGCTTGGTACCGATCACCCCTGCCAGGCGGTCAGCAATGCTCGGGGATGAGTCGGAGCGGGCAAATGCCAGCAAACCTACGAGTGACAGCGCATAGGTTGTCAGCAATGAGTAGGTAATGGCGCTGGCCAGCAAGCCGCCTCTGACGGCAAGACCCTTGGGTGACCAACCGTGTGAGTCGGTGTCCAGCAGGGACTGGATCAGCCGCCAGATCACCAGGCCGACCAGACCCAGTATCAGAATGCCGATCAGCACCTTGCCGAAAGGTTGTTCCAGGATGGTTCTCAATGCGCCGCGGGAGTCCTTGTTGCCTTGTGTTCCCAATCCGGACAAGACGGCGAAGAAGCCGATGATGACGTACACCACGCCTCTGGAAGCGTACCCGATGCGTGCCAATGGTCTGATCCAGTCGTGAGGTAGAAACGCCAGTCCCGGCTTGTCGCGTTTTTCCGTCACGTGGATCTCCCGTATTGTCCGATTCTGCGTTTGTTGTCAGCCAGATAGTGCGCGCACAACCAACTACCGCAGGCCCAGGCGACGCCCAGCAGCCAGCCCGCGAGTACATCGGTCGGCCAGTGCACACCGAGAAAGACGCGGCTGAATCCGATCAGTAATGACAACCCGATGGCAAGGCCAAGGAGTAGAATTCGCAGGCGATTCTCCTGAATGAAGCGCGTCATCACCAGTGCCAGGGTCAACCAGACCACCATGCTGACCATGGCGTGCGCACTGGGAAAACTCGATGTATAGATCTGGTCAAGATGAACGAACAGATCAGGTCTGGGCCTGTCGAATACCAGTTTCATCAGGCTTGACAGTGCACTGCCGCCGGCCACGCTCACCGTCAGAAACAGTGCCGCCTTTTTCTTGCCTACCGATACAAGTCCAGCGACGGCGGCGAACATGACCAGCACGATGATCGGATACCCTCCCAGCGCCGTGATCTCGATCAGTGATTCCCGAATCCATACCGGTCCGCTCGTTTCCCCATCCTCGTTTCTGAGCCAGCTCAGGACCGTGCGGTCGAATCCTGTCGTCATGTCCCGACTCACGATCAGGGACAGACCCGCGAATGAAACCAGGGAGAAAAGAGTCAGACACCAAGCCAGTGTCGTCGACGCGCTGATCTGGCTGCTATTGTTCGTCATTCATTCACCACTGGCCTGATCGGGCAAGAGAACTCTGAGGGATCGAGGGTGCGTCTGCAGGGTCATGGTGTTGCCGAGATTGATGATTTCACCATCCAGCATTCCCCAATTGCGCTTGCGCGGTAACTGCAGGATCACCTTCCTGCCAACCGTGTCATGCAGATAGGGATTGTCATTCGTGGCCCCCATCATGGTGTCCACGATCAAACGGATGGCAGCCATGAAGCGAATCGGGTCACTGTAGTAGACACCCAGTACGCCACCGTCAGGAATGTCCGCGTAGGGAATATGCCCTTCACCAAACACATTGTTGGTGACTGACAGGGCGGACACCCGGCGCGTGCCGAACGATTGGCCGTCGACCACCAGGCCGACCTTGAAGCGGGGCGGATGAAAGACCACGCGGCCGAACGCTCTGATGGAGGCGATGATCTTGGACAGTCGAGAACCGTACGCCATGGTGTTGCGCAGACGAACGGCCTGAGCATGCAGACCAACGGTGAACTGGTGCAGGAAGACCTGGTCATCGATCGTTGCCACATCCACCTCGGTCAGATGCGACGCCGAGTAGGCCGCTGCGCATTCGATGATGTCCTGAGGCAAGCCCAGCGTGCGCGAATAGAGGTTCATGGTGCCGCCTGGAAGAATCGCCAATGCAATCTCGTTGGACCATGCCATTTTCGCTGCCGCGGATACGCTGCCGTCACCGCCTGCGACCAGTAGGCAATCAGGATTGTGACGCATGGCAGATTGCAGGGACTCATTCACGGACCTCGCTTCGGTGTGCCACGATACGAGGTCCAGGCCCGCATTGCCGAGCGCCTGCCGCAGCGTGATTCTGAGCAGTTCAATATTCACGTTGCGCAGCGTGCCGCTTTGCGGATTCAGAATGACGCTGACCTTCATGACGCCCACAGAGACAGCACGCGATCCATCGAGAACATCTCTAGAGTAATCATCACAAGACCGAATCTCTGGCGACAGGCAGACTCTCGGTCGCGGGTTGGTTCCCGACATCAGATTCTGCGATAGCCTTGCCTGGCAACATGTTCCGGATCCTGAGCACTACCCATGGTTGGAAGAAACAGGCAGGATTCTTCACCCGCTGCTGAGTTGTTCAAGCGGGCGACAGGATGTCACTCGATTGACATGCCCATGTTTTCATCATTCCCGAAGGTCTGCCCGAGGTTGTAGTGTTTGCACACCTCGAGTGAGCAGGTTCCTTGGCTGGGGTGGCTGCGCTTGTCAGTCTGTCGAGTGGGCACCTCTGGAACGGCCATGGCGCTGGTGTGGCAGAACCGCTCCACCTGTCTGTTCGCCTGACGCGGAAGAAGTACCAACCATGATGCGGGTGTTCACGTTGGAAAGTGACCCATGGCCTGGTCCAGAACATGCGAAAACATGCCACCCTTCTGCAGTACCAAAGCCTCCATTCGCGTCTCGACGGCCGCTACCGCCGCGACCGAAGTGACTTGACCATTCTGGTGCTGTATGTCGATGTGGCAGGCGTTGCCAGGTGTGAGAGTCTCTCCGGCAAGCTTGACATGCAGACAACTGCTTTCGGTGAGTCCGTTGCTCAGGGCTTCCGACAGAACCAGTGGTAACACACCCATGCCGATCAGGTTGGTGCGATGAATGCGTTCGAAGCTCAGGGCAATCACGGCACGCACTCCCAGCAGGGCAATGGCCTTGGCCGCCCAGTCCCGGGAAGAGCCCATGCCGAAACGGTGCCCTGCAACAATGACAGTGGAACGGTGTTCAGAGCGATAGCGTCGAGCAGCTTCGGTCAGGATCACCAGTTCACCGGTTCCAGCATGGCGTGTATACCCGGCGGGAATGTCATGGCCCAGATGGTTGACCACGGACATGTTGGAGAACGCACCCCGCAGCATGACCTCCCAGTTTCCTCGATACGCGGCATAGACCGTCATTCCGGATTCGGTTTCCCCCGCAGCCCGCAGCCATTGGCCTGCAGCGCTGAGCGGGTCGACCCAGCCAGCTGGAGAGATGTGATCGGTGGTGATGTCGTCTCCCAGAGCGAGGAGCGGATTTGCCTCGAAATGGTGGTGATAGTCTCGATACTTGCGAGCCGCGAAGGGTGGTGGCCTGAGCGAGCTGGACTGCGCAGACCAGGGGAAGCACTGTGAATCCGAGACCTTCAGAGAATCCCAGGCGGGATGTCGTCTGGCAGCCAGGTATTCTGTCGTTACGTCATCCTTCAGGCAGTTTGCAAGCAGTGTCTGTTGTACAGCCTGCGCTGACGGCCAGATGTCATGCAGATAGACAGGCTTGCCATCGTTGCCAATGCCCAAGGCTGTTTCCTGGATATCCTCGAGTACATCGCCCTTGAGTGCATAGGCGATGACCAGGGCCGGTGAGGCCAGCAGGCCAAGGTTCAGTTTCGGGTGAACCCTGCCGGGGAAGTTGCGATTGCCCGAGAGAACGGCAACAACGGCTTTTTCCTGTTCAAGTGCGCTTTCGATGATCGCCGGCAAGGGGCCAGAGTTGCCGATGCAGGTTGTGCAGCCGAATCCCACGATATGAAATCCGAGCTGCTCCAGGTCAGGCAGCAACCCGGCCCGAACCAGATACTGACGTGCGGATGGCGAACCGGGGGCCAGGGAGGTCTTTACCCAGGGCTTTGACTGCAGACCTCGTTCACGGGCCGCTCTTGCCAGTAGCCCAGCGGTTATCAGCAAGGCGGGATCGGTCGTGTTGGTGCAACTGGTAATGGCTGCGATACCCACAGCGCCATCCGGCGGTGTATTCCCCGCTGATGGCTCATCCGCATTCAGCTTGCGTTGTAATACGCGTTCGATGGCGCCACGGGCTTCCTGGCTACTGAGCAGATCCTGAGGTCTTCTGGGGCCGGCAAGGCGTGTTCGGACCGAGGCGAGATCCAGCGTGAGGGTCTTGTCATATCGGGGGCTGGCCTGTGGGTCGAACCACAGGCCCATGGCGCTCAGGACCGTTCGCACGAGGTCAAGTTGATGGGCTGGTCTATTGGTGGCTGCAAGGTAATCGATGGACATGCCATCGACAGGGAAGTAACCCGTGGTGGCACCGTATTCGGGCGCCATGTTGGCGACGACGGCCCGCTCTCCAACAGACAGTCCGCTGACGCCGGGGCCGTGGAATTCGACAAAGTCCCCGGTGACATCCAGCATTCTCAACTCGTGGGTCAGGCGCAGAGCCAGATCGGTGGACTGCACGCCCGGCTTGAGTTTTCCAAGGAGCTTGACGCCTGTCACACGTGGCAGTTTCATGGTGATCGCCTGGCCCAGTGCGATGCCTTCCGCCTCCAGGCCTCCGATGCCCCATCCCAGCACACCCAATCCATTGACCATCGGGGTATGACTGTCTGTGCCGACCATGAAGTCAGGATAGGCCTGATGGTATCCATCGCTCCCCTTGGAGTTGCCTTCGAGGTGTACTACGGACGAAAGTTGTTCCAGGTTGAGGGTGTGCATGATGCCTGTCCCGGGTGGGTGTACCGTGATGTTGCCCATGCAGTTGGCCGCCCATTTCATGAAAGCATATCGTTCGCGGTTGCGCTCGTACTCATGTTCCAGATTCATGGGCAAGGCAGCCGGACTGGCGTAGTGATCGACGGCAGTGGAATGATCCACCGAGACATCCACTGGTAGAGTCGGCTTCAGTGAGGCCGGGTTCAGACCTTCATGAGCGAGTACATCGCGCATCGCTGCCAGATCGACCAATGCTGGTGTGCAAGTGGTGTCGTGCATCAACAGCCGGTTGGGACGCAGTGTCAGTTCATGCTCGCAAGGCTTGCCCTCCAGCCAGTCATCCAGTGCGTGAAGCAATCGTGGGATCACATCTGCGCCTTCCAGGCGGATGTGGTTCTCTACCAGAATGCGCAGTACCATGGGGAGTTGCACAAGTCGGTGACCCAACAGGGCCGGCAGATCGAGGAGTCTGACCGGCCCTGATTCGTGCTCTACATCGATATGCTTCATCGTGAAGAAGAGGCCGGGCTATTGGACATTGGCAATTTCCTTCAGGCGCGTCATGACTTCTTCGCCGACGAGTTGGTCGCCGAGCTCGTTCCACACCGGTTGCATGGCCGTGACCCAGGCCTGCTTCTGCTGTTCATCGAGCGTGTGAACCTTCACGCCTTCTGCTGCCATGAAGTCGACCGCGGCATCATTGATCAGAACCACATTCTCGATGTTCCAGGCGGTGGCCACATCCAAGGCGGCCTGTACTTCGGTTTTGATGTCTGCCGGCATATCGTCCCACCATTGCTTGTTGGCGCCAACGAGGTAAAAGGAATACTGGTGGTCTGTCATACTCAATTGGTCGATCATCTGATAGGTTCCCGAGCCTTTCCAGGAATTCGGCGTGACCTCCCCGGCATCGATGACACCCTGTTGCAAGGCAGTGGGTGCCTCACTCCAGTTGATGCCCACGGCGTTGGCCCCGACGGCCTCCCAGGTCTTGACGAAGATCGGTGCTGACTGGACACGAACCTTCATGCCATCAACGTCCTCGGGCAGAAGTACTGGCTTGTCACCTCGATAGCCGAGATCGCGGGGGCCATTCATCCAGACCGCGATGATTTCGATATTCTGCGCATTGAGCTCCGGCATGAAGGCACTACCCACGACAGGGTCGGCGATGGCATTGCTGATCTCTTCCGGAGTGTTCAGCATGAAAGGCAGATTCAAGGCACCGACCTTGGGAGTGACAGAGCTGTATATTCCTGTCGTGGGAGAGATGATATGAGTGCCGCCGAGTTGCAGACCCTGAATCTGGCTCTGTTGATCGAACAGAGTGCCACTGTGGTGCAACTCCAGATCGATGCGATCGCCCAGGCGCTGTCTGATTTCGCTGGCCAGCAGTTCGAATGTCTGTCCCTTGAGACCTTTGTTGTTGTTGTCATTGGACATGATCATCTGATAGTCGGCAGCCGTAGCCGGACCTGCAAGCAGCGCGCAGGTCAAAGCGCTGGCAAGCATGGGCAGATATCGTGGTTTCATGGTGGTTTCTCCGGTGGTTGTGGTGTCTTGTCGCGAAGCGGTCGAGTTCACGTATGGTTGGCTGAAGACGTTTCCGACTTCGCTACTGCATCAGCCCTGGCAGGTAGAGTGATATGGCTGGCACGAAAGTAACCAGCATCAAGGTGATCAAGGTCGCGATAGTCCAGGGCAAGGCCGCCTGGAATACCTTGAGAACCGGAATGCCGGAAACACTGCTGGCAACGAAGAGGTTCATGCCTACTGGCGGTGTGATGAGTCCAAGCTCGATGTTGACGACCATGATGATGGCGAATTGCACCGGGTTGATGCCCAGCGATTCGGCGGCAGGGACCAGCAGTGGTGAGAAGATGAGAATAGTGGGTACGCCTTCGAGAAAGAATCCGACGATCACGAGCAGGATATTGACGCAGATCAGAAACACGAAAGGTGAGAGGTTCAGGTCGAGCACCAGTTGGGCCAGTGAGGCTGGCAATCCGATCTTGGTGATGAAGAAGCCGAACAGCAGGGCATTGGTGGTTATCCAGAAAATCATTCCCACGCGAGGCACTGCATCGGCCGTGACAGCTGGAATATCGCGCAGGCGTATTTCCTTGTAGATGAACAGTCCGATACCCAGGGCCAGTACTGCAGCGATGGCAGCTGCCTCCGTCGGCGTGAAAATGGCACCACCGTCGTAGTTGAGGCCCATGAAGCCGAATGCCGGAAATCCGTAGATGCCAATGATGATCAGAACTGGCAGGGACAGTGCTGGCAGACTGTTGCGCAGTGCCGAAGTCAGCTCAGCGGCGGAGCTGCGAGAGCGCAGGCTGATGGAGGGTTCGCCAATTGCCAGTATCCGTGCGGTGAACAGCAACAATGCGCCGTAGATCAGACCCGGGATGATGCCGGCAATGAATAGTGAATGAATGGGTGTCTCTGTAACAAACCCGTAGAGAATCAGAGGAATGCTGGGTGGAATGAGAATACCGATGGAGCCGGAAGTGGCCAGCGCGCCTATGGCATATCTTTTCGAATACCCTTCCTTGAGCAGTGATGGATAGAGAATGTTGCCAACGGCGGCGACGGTTGCCGGACTGGAACCGGAAATGGCTGCGAAGAAAATGCAAGTCAGTACCGTTGTCATTCCCAACCCGGCCTTCAGGTGGCCAACCAGTGCCTGTGCCAGTTCGATCAGGCGTTTGACCAGGCCTCCTCGCTCCATGAAGCCGGCAGCCAGAAAGAAAAACGGTATGGCCATGAGTGTGAAATGGTTCAGGTTGCTGAACAGTTTCTGCCCGACGATGCCCGTCGGTATCGGGGAGAAGATCATGGCTGATACAACTGCGGAGCCACCCAGTGCAATGGCGATTGGAGCGCCGATGACGATCAATGCCAGAAAAAGCAGAGCCAGAGTTGCCACAATCATGGTGTCTGATCTCCGTCAGCAGACTGATTCAAGGAGGATTGGAAAGTCTTTTCCAGGCTGTGCGTGTCTGCTTGCTTGCGTATACCCCAAATGATCATCAAGTAGCGCAATGAGAAAAACAGCATGGTTACTGGAATGATGATGAAAAAGTAGATCTGCTTGAATCCGATTTCCGGGTGCAATGCTCCGATCCTGTTGATGAAGCGCGCATAGAAGATGCTGTCATACAGGTAGTACAAGCACAGCGCTGCGGTGACCAACAGCATCAACAGGTTCAATATCGCTCTTGCTCTGGCACCGACCATCCCCGGTAGCAGGTCTACTCGGGGGTGATAGCCTTCTCGAATGGCTCTGGATGCTCCGAACAGCATGGCCCAGATAAGCGCTGTAACCAGACCCGCTTCCAGCCAGTGGATGCCGGTATTGAAGACATACCGCAGTACAACCTGTACCACGGCCATGGTCAGACCGGCCAGTGTGAGAGCGATCATCATGAATCTCTCGACACTACTCAGTACACGATCAAGCATTCTCATTCGAAGACCCCTTGATGGGCTTCATTCTTCAGAGCGGTCTGGAGAACGGTGCATTGTCATGCGAGCCCTTGATTGGATTTTAAGCTCTAATAAGCCAATTAAGCAAGTTTTGCTTCCAATTCGCCTGCCTGATTCGATCAGGCGTGTGCAAACATGGGGGCGCCGCCGACATCCAACTCGATTTGAAGAATCGAACTGGATTCGGCTTCAGTGATGAACAGGGTTCGGTTATCCTTGCCACCGAATGCACAATTGGCCGTCAGCAGCCCGGCTGGTGAACGAATGCGAAGCAGAGGTTCACCAAGCCGACTCATGTGCCAGACTGTGCCCATCCCCATATGGCCGATCAGCAGGCTGCCATCACTGGCAAGAGCAAGACCGTCGGGGCCGGCCAATCCACCAGATAGCTGGATGAAGGTGCCACTCTTGGCAACTGTTCGCCCATCGGGTAGAAAGCGTATTCGCCATACAGAGTTCGAGCGAGTCACCGCCAGATACAGCTGCGACTCGTTCTCGTTGAACACCAGCCCGTTGGGACTGGCGAGGTTGTCGATCAGGCATTGCAGAACACCGTTCTCCTGCAACCGAAAGAGCCTTCCATACGGGGCGTGTAGTCCGCTTTGACCCTGGTCGGTGAAATACAGATCACCGTTGGATGCGAAATGCAGATCATTGACGCCATGGAACCGTTCGAGGCCCGGTCTGGTCAGCAACGGTTCCACCTTGCCATTGACAGGGTCCATGACCAGGATGCCGTGTGCATGATCTGCGATGAAGATGCGCCCATCTCGATGAATCTTCAGCCCATTGGGCTCGCCGTCATAATCCGCCACGATGCTGACATCGCCATCGGTGTCGAAGCGCAGGATTCGGCCATAGGCAATGTCCACGCAATAGAGCCTGCCTTCGCGATCAAAGGACGGGCCTTCGAGAAAGGCCTTGATAGGCTTGCCGGGATGTTGCACGGATAGCCAGTCGGATTTGGCGGGATTGCCTGCCAATTCGTCCGGAACAGTTGCAAACACAGAGGCAAGCCTGTCAGGTGGGGCTGCAAACATGGCGTTCTCCTTATTGTATTTATATATATAAATGTGCAATATTGTCATGATCCTTGAAATAACTCGTCGGTGCAACAGCAATGAGCGATGCCAATAGGCGTTGGGCCTTTGATGACGAAAATCCTGTCTGCGATACCCATGTGCATGTCTTCGACACCAGAAACCATGCAATGGCGGATACGCGCAGCTATACGCCGGGAATGGCGACAGTGTCGATGCTGCGGTCGATGCATCATGCCAACGGCATCGGGCGTACAGTTCTGGTGCAGCCCAGTGTTTACGGCAGTGACAACAGCTGCCTGCTGGAAAGCCTTGCGCGCGTAGGTATCGAGAAGGCGCGTGGTATTGCAGTGATCGACCCACAGCATGCAGACAGCAAGCTGCTGCTACGTATGCATCAGTCTGGTGTTCGTGGACTGCGTGCCAATTTCAAGACAGGTCATACTGCCGAGGTGGCTTCAGCGAGGGATTACCTTCAGGCTCTGGACGAACTGCCGGGAGAGCTTCCCTGGATCCTGCAGAGCTTCAGTCGGAGCGAACAGTTGCTGGAGCTTGCAGACTGCATTGCTGCCTGCAAGCGGCCCTTTGTTCTGGACCACTTTGCGGGACTGAAATTCGACGGCGATGACATCGGGAGGCAGGTTGATGGCATTGTTGACTTGCTGAACCAGCCGAACGTCTATCTGAAGCTGTCAGCCCCTCATCGTGCATTGAACTATGGTGGCTTTGATACGCGAATGCCCCTGTTTGTCGAACGTTGTCTGTCAGTGGCCCCGGACCGTATCATCTGGGGGTCGGACTGGCCCCATACCGGTCCATCTGCAGCCAGGGCCGGGCGCACTCTTGAACAGGTGGAGCCCTTCATGTGCATTGACGAGCATCGGGAGCTGCTGCAATTGTCGAGCTGGTGTGGTGGTGAGCTGTTGCAGGCGGTTCTGGTGAGGACGCCCGAGAGGCTTTTCGGCTTTGACGACCCAGGCGTCATGAGCGCAGGCTTCTGATGGTCCAGCAAACTGCTTTGACGAACGGCAAAAGCCGCAATGGCGGTACTCTGAACCGATGAGACTGCATTTGTTGCGTTGAGAAGAGCAGTGATATACTGGAAGCCAGGTTCGTGACGGATCGTGGATGTTACGTTTTCCAATCTTGCCAGTGATGGATTGATCCTTGAACTTTCCAATGTCGGGAATGCTTGCATGAAAACAAGAACGGGCGCGCTTGCGCTGGAGATAGCGCATGACATCTCCAGCCAGATTGCCTCAGGATCCATCGAGGTTGGTGCACATCTCAGTACGCAGCAGCTCGCCGACAAGTTCGGTGTGTCTCGATCGCCGGTCAGACAGGCACTGGTGCTACTGGCCGAACGCGGATTGCTCGAGCAACGCGCCAATCGAGGCTTCTTCGCCAATGAGCTCAGTGTTTCGGCCAAGTCGGAACTCGTTGGCGAGATTGCCCAGGCGGCGGTTCATCCGAATCACTATCATCAACTGGCCGATGACTGGTTGCATGACCGTATCCCGGCTGAGGTCACCGAACAGTTCATACGTGAACGCTACGAATTGACCAAATCCCAGCTCAATGATGTACTGGTTCGAGCTGTGCGTGAAGGTTGGGCAGAACGAAAGCAGGGCTATGGTTGGCGTTTTCTGCCAGTCGCAAAGACTCCCGAGGCTTTTGAACAGATCTACCGGTTTCGCATACTGATCGAACCTGCCGGCATGCTGGAGCCCGGGTTCCGTATCGATCATGACGTGCTGAATGAGCTTCGGCGTGAGCAGGAGCATGTATTGGCGTCGGATATCGACTCACTGCCTGCGGAGTACCTGCTCGACTGCGGAGCGCGATTTCATGAAGAACTCATGAGAATGTCGGGCAACCCCTTTTTTCACATGTCTCTGATTCGGGTCAACAGAATGCGTCGTTTGCTCGAGTATCGGGCGACGTTGAACCGCAAGCGTTTTGTTGGCCAGTGCGAAGAACATCTGGAAATCATCCACATTCTGGAGAAAGGCGACGTCACCGAAGCGTCCTTCCTGATGCGCCGTCATCTGGGTGGGGCGCTCTCCAGCAAATCACCGGTTGCCTGGCAGAATTCTACCGGCGAGGATAGCGTCGGTAGCGAGGAATTATTGTCGATCGAGCGTTGAACCGCCAGCGAATTTGCAAGGAGAAAGAAAGCAGTTGATCGCGATGCTTCTGATCCATGTATTGTATTTGTATCAATTCCGGGTCGAGCTGCGATACGGCTTGCCGGAGGGCGACCTGATGTTCCGATTACTGGTCAGGCGTTTCGTTGAGCATCCCCAGTGCCCTTTCAAAGAAATCCTCTTCACCGAAGTTTCCGGATTTCAGTGCCAACGCCACATTCTCGCCTTGTCTGCGTGAGAATGTCCACGGAACGCCGGGGGCGATTTCCTGACTGACTTGCAGTGTTGCCACACCAAGAGCTTTTACCACAGCTCCTGATGTTTCGCCACCAGCAGTAACCACTCGTTGCACGCCGTTGTTGCAGGCGTGGACTGCCAATGAGGCGAGCGATTTTTCAACAAGTTCTCCGCCTCGTTCTCGGCCCAGTTGCTCCTGTGTGGCACAGACACGTTCCGGGGCGGCTGTCGAGTAGATCATGACACTGTCATGCCCATTCTGGGTATCCAGCCAGCGCTTCGCCTGCTCAAGCTGATTTTCCGTGGCCAGTTTGAGCGGGTCCAGTTGAAATGACGGAACCTGCTGACAATAGCGGGCCACTTGTTTGCGAGTCATGGCTGAGCAGCTACCACTCAGAACGATACTGGCGTTGCGAGTCTTCGGCATGGCCTGTATCGATTCAGACTGATTCAGCCAACCGCGTTGTCGATAGAGTTCAGGAAGATGCAGTGCCAATGCGCTACCACCGGTGATCAGTGGCATGTCGATGGTTGCCTCCGCGATGGCGCGCAGGTCGCTCATGTCGATGGCATCAACGACCACATGCACAATTTTCTGTTCGGCAAGGCTGTGCAAATGACGACGGATGGCGTCGCTGCCATCACGAACGGTACTTCTTCTAATTGCACCGACGGCCATCGTTGTCTGGGGTTCCAGCAGCGCAAGCAGATTGCTGTTTCGCATGGGTGTCAGTGGATGGTCTTTCATGGGACTGTCGCTCAGCAAGCGGGTGCCCACAAACAGATGGGAGTTGTAGACAGAGCGACCATTTTCGGGAAATGCAGGGCAATAGACAGTCTGACGTTTTCCGGCATCATCGGCGGAAAGTTGCTGGAGTAGAGATTCGGCAACCGGTCCGATGTTTCCCTGGTCGGTGGAGTCGAAGGTGGAACAGTATTTCCAGTAAAACTGACGAGCCCCCTGAGCCTGCAACCAATGCAGTGCGTTCCGCGTTTCGCTCACCGCTTCCTTGACCGGAGAAGTGCGGCATTTCAAGGCAATGATCTCGAATGGCGCTGTGGCGAACGCAGCGACTGGATCGTCACCGACACTGCATTCCATGGAGGGGGTGCCCAGTCTGATGTTGATGGGAACGCCAGAGCGGGCAAGAATGCTTGCCAGATCGGTCGCCCCGGTGAAATCATCGGCGATGCATCCGAGTATCGTGTTCATGAAGACAGGTCCAGTTCGTATGCCGTTGTATGGGGTCGGTGCTGCATTTAATTTGTCAGGTCACTGGCAGGCGGCATGCAGGCATCTGTCACCTGAAACCGTCCTGCCAATACCGGTGGCTTGGTCAGATTGTGGCAGCCACCAATGCGGCGAATTCACTGGTTGACGTATTGCCTCCCAGATCCGACGTGTGGTGCCCGGGGTTGCTCAGTACGGTATCCACTGCGGCAGACAGTGCCGCGCCAGCCTCGTTGTAATTGCTGGCAGAGTGCTTGTCACCGAGCCAGGAAAGTAGCATCGATACCGAGAGAATCATGGAAACCGGGTTGGCAAGGTCCTTGCCCGCGATATCCGGTGCTGACCCATGTTGTGCCTGAGCGCAGCAGTGAGTGTCGCTGGCCATGATGGAACCAGCCAACCCGAGACTTCCGGACAGTTCGCTGGCCAGGTCGCTGATGATGTCTCCATAGAAATTGGTGGCTACCAGTACATCGAATCGCTCTGGTGAACGCACCATATGGGCGGTAGCAGCATCAACCAGCAGGTCATCCAGTTCAACATCCGGAAAATCCTTGCTGACATGCCTGACGCATTCCAGAAACAGGCCATCGGTCATGTGGAAACTGTTGGCCTTGTGGATGGCGGTCACTTTTCGGTTACGGGTCATTGCCAGCTCGAAGGCACGTCGCGCTATGCGCTCTGAACAATGGCGAGTGATCTTGCGGGTGGACAGAGCCATGTCCGGATTGGGCATCACCTCTCCCCAGCCGCGGCTCATGTTGCGGTCAGGATAGAACCCTTCGGTAGCCTCCCGCATGATGACAAGGTCCATGGTCTTGCCCTGTTTCATGTTGGATTCGAGAAAGGGGCGGGTGCGGGCTGGACGGACATTGGCATAGAGATCCAGACCGATCCGAAAACCGGCTGACACATTGCGTCCGCCTTCTTCAGGGGATGGGTAGTCGGCATGCGACTGCGTTCCCAGGATGACCCCGTCATAGTCTCTGGCACGTATCAGGACGTCTTCACGCAGGGTGGTGCCATGCTTTTTCAGGCTGTCGAAACCGACATCCTCGTAATCGAATGACAAATCGAGCTCGAAGCGTTTGTTGGCCTCGGTAAGCACCTTCATCGACGCCTCGACGATCTCGGGGCCAATGCCGTCACACGGCAACACCAGCAGTTTCATGTTTTTCACCTTGAAGTATCGATATCAATGGAAGAAAAAAGAATCCATTATTGAATTTTAATCACAATCTAATGCAATGTCTTTTTTCGGTAAGTTTTGTAAGTACTTGTTATTAAGGTTTTAAATATTTATTTGTGAAAATATCCAAATCCTAGATTGCATTTATACACCAAAAAAGACACTATGGCCATCAGTTGATCAATCCCGGACCGGCCGTAATGTGCGGTGACTGTCACCGATGAGTCAGGGTGAATTCGGGAAGGTCGACAGACATGTTCGTGAAGCCGTTCGGTGGCAGACCCGGGAGATGATTCCTTTCGGGCGCGTCGGCTGAACCTTCATCAATCAATATGGAGAGGAGCAGGTTGTGACTACAACGATGAAAAGCTATCTATACGGTTCGGTACTGGCGTTTTCGCTGGGATTTCCGCTGGCGCAGGTTCAGGCAGACAGTTATCCCGCTGAAGAGCTCAACTACACGGTTGCCTTCGGGCCTGGTGGCGGCAACGATCTGATGTCGCGCACGGTCGTGGATATTCTGAAGACGCATGAATTGTTCAATGGCCAGAATATTCGTGTGGAAAATCGCGATGGTGGCAGCGGCGCGATTGGATTCAACTACGTTGCTCAGCAACGCGGCAATCCCTACCACGCTACATCAACCAGTGGTAACTTCCTGGGAACACCCATCGTTTCCAACACTGGTTGGACTTACCGGGATTTCACACCCATAGGCTTGCTTGCACGTGATGCCATGGTGCTGGCCGTTCGCAGTGATTCGGGCTACGAGACATTGCAGGCATTCGTTGATGCCGCTGCTGAAAAGAACATGAAGATTGGCGGAACCGGTGCAGCTGGACCTGAACGGGTGGTTGCGGGTCTGTTTGCCAAAGCGGCGGACATCGACTTCACGTATGTGCCCTCCCAGGATGAAGGTGGTCTGGTGACCTCACTGACATCCAGTAGCATCGATGCCATCGTCGCCAACCCGTCCGAGGTCATCGGACAGGTATCTGCGGGCAATTTCAGGCTGCTGGGGTATTCAGAGCGTGAGAGAAGTACCGTTTTTCCGGATGTTCCCACATTTGCAGAACAAGGTTATGACTTCGAGTTCTCATTACCTCGCGGTGTGGTCATGCCCGCCGACATACCGGTCGAAGTTCGAGACTGGTGGGTCGAGACACTGAAGCAGGTTGTCGATACGCCGGAATGGAATGAATACCTGACGACCAAGGGACTCTCCGGCAATACCATCTGGGGTGATGAATTCGGTCATTACCTGGAAAGGACTGACGCAGACTTTCGCGGTGTTCTGACCGAGATCGGTGTCATCAAGTAGCTCCTGCAGCGGGCGAGAGCTGATCGTAATACAGCCCGTGATGGTTCAACGCCATTACGGGCTCCATTCTTTTCGAGGGTGTCATGCAACTACTGTTTTCCATCTCCTTTCTCGTGGCGTCACTGGCATTCACACTCCATGGCTGGACCACACTTGATGTTCTGGATTCACTAGGCAGGCCAGGAGCAGGTTTCTTCCCGGTTCTCATTGGTGTGCTGCTGATACTGACGACCGGATGGAACTGCGTCAAGGAATTGGAGGCAAAGCGCGCGCTTGTGAACGTTGACAAGTCGTCTGGTGCGGACAGTCACAACGGGTCGCATGGTCTCGATACCCTGGTGGTGGCTGCCCTGATTGTTGTCTTTCTGCTGGGTTTCAAGGCCCTGGGAAGTTTTCTGTCGATGGTGCTGTTCTGCCTGCTTTTTCTGTCCTGGTTCAATCGACAGAAGCTGGTCTTCAATCTGCTCTACAGCTTGCTTCTACCTGCGGGCGTCTATCTTCTGTTTGCCGTGGTTCTGCGCGCAGGGTTGCCAGCAGGAATTCTGGACTTTCATTGAGTCGATCGCTGGTTCCGGAGCGTCTGACGTAGTCTCTAATCGTGCTTATTTTCGAGTATCAAACAGGTCAGGATAATGGGTGACATATTTGCAAATCTGGGTTTGGGGTTGTCTGTAGCGGTATCGCCAGGCAATCTTGTATTTCTCATCATTGGTGTGTCCGTGGGCATGGTGGTCGGTCTGTTCCCCGGATTCGGACCAGCTGCCGGTATCGCCATACTCATACCGATGACGTTCGGGCTGGATCCAACTACCGCGATCATCATGTTGTCCGGTATTTATTATGGCGCCATGTATGGAGGAACCATTACCTCGATACTGATCAACACGCCAGGAGAGTCGGCCACGGTTGCATCGACACTCGATGGCTATCCCCTGGCCAGAAACGGACGTGCGGGTCCGGCGCTGGTGATGCAGGCCGTTGCATCGTTTTTTGGTGGAACCGTGGGGGTTATCCTGATTTGTGCCTTCACGCCGGCATTGGCAGGTTTTGCAGCCTCCTTCGGGCCATCGGAATATTTTCTCATCGTGGTTCTCGGCCTGCTTCTGCTGACAACGATGATGGGGGATAACCTGCTCAAGGGGGTCATCTCGGCGTTGTTCGGTTTTGCGATCGCGATGGTGGGTGTGGATGCCGTCAGTGGTGCGCAGAGATTCACGTTCGGTTCACCGGAGCTGATCGGTGGCATCTATTTCGTCCCGGTTGCCATCGGGCTGTTTGGTATCGGTGAACTTCTGCATTGCATACATATCGGGCAGCATCGACAAGAGGTACAGAAACTGAGTTTCTCCTTCATGTCGAAGGATTTCTGGCCGTCGATCAAGGATTACACCGAGTCGAAGTTCACTTTCATCAGGGGTTCTCTCATCGGTTTCATCGCCGGAGTTCTGCCGGGTTCCGGGGCGACAATCGGATCGATACTCGCGTATTCCATCGAGAAGAAGGTAGCAAAGGATCCGGAGAAGTTCGGTCAGGGAGAAATGCGTGGACTGGTCGCCCCGGAAACAGCCAATAATGCCGCATCAGCCGGTGCCATGGTGCCGCTCATATCGCTGGGTATTCCGGGTTCCGGAGCAACTGCAGTACTGCTGGGCGCATTGCTGATGTGGGGCTTGCAGCCCGGCCCCATGCTGATCGTCAACAAGCCTGATTTTGTCTGGGGACTGATAGCCAGCATGTATCTTGGCAATGTCATGCTGGTGATCATCAGCATTGTGGCCATACCGTTGTTCGTCAAGTTTCTCGATGTTCCCTATCGGCTGGTCGTTCCTGTGATAGTCATCCTGTGTGTCATCGGCACCTTCGCGTTGCATTCGAGCATGATCGAAACCTGGCTGCTGGTTGTCACTGGTGTCGTCGGCTTCGGCATGAAGAAGTTCGGATACTCGCCAGCGGCTACCGTTCTTGCACTGGTTCTGGGGGCGATGGCGGAAAACACGTTCCTGCAATCGCTGATCATCGGGGACGGCAGTCTGTCCATTTTCATCAGTCGACCCATTTCTCTGTTCCTGAGTTGCACCATTGCCGGGATCATCATCATGGCTGTGTTGCTCAGGGCAAGACGAGGCAGGATCAGAAGACAAGCTGTGGCTGCCGGGTTGATAGACTGAGGAGTTGATGGTATGACGGGCTTGCGGGCTTGCGGGCTTGCGGGCTGGCGGGCTGGCGGGCTGGCGGGCTGGCGGGCTTGCGGGTTTGCGGGTTTGCGGGTTTGCGGGTTTGCGGGCTTGCGGGCTTGCGGGCTTGCGGGCTTGCGGGCTTGCGGGCTTGCGGGCTTGCGGGCTTGCGGGCTTGCGGGCGCGATGAGTGGTCGGGGCACCTGTCATTCAGTTGTTGCCGCTGGTGGCAGGGGAGCCGGCGCTGATTCACGGTGCAGCCGCATCCACGAGGCTGTGCCTGGCATCAGTCGGGCGTCGCAAGATCTGCCGCTTCTTTTCGTGCCCGGATCGAGGGAAGGTCAGTTAGTCGTTGGCGGTTCCGAGGGGCCCGGCATGCGGCGGGAAGTTTCTCGACGCAAGAAGTTGCCGATCTGATCGTCTGGATCTTGAGCGTTTGATAGCGTGTCGGTGTAATCGAAGATGTCGAAATCCGCCTCGTACAGCTCATGTATCCTGACGGCACATTCCTGGCTCATGGGAGTGTCGTCAATGCGTGTTGTACCGGTATTGCGGTGTGGCAAGTCAGCTAGATTCCAGCCCTGTTCCTGCGCCAGAGCACTGAATTCCTTGTTCAGGTTTTCAAAGCGAAGTATGCGATCGGTCATGATGTGCCCAAGCTCGTCACAGACGAACCATGCCTGAGGCATGAACAGGTTATGCAGTACGAGGGAGCTACGCGACAGGTAATCCATGATGAAGGTCTCGAATGTCGGGGCGCGACGTCGGATGTCTTCGCATAACGCGCTGTCGTTGGCACCGCAGCCGCCTCGCATCAGGTAGTGATAGACCGACCTCAGCCTGTCATGTGGATGTCTGACGACAGCAAACTTGTAATATTTCTGGAAGCGGTATTTGTTGGCGTGCCTGTAGATGCGCCAGTTGAGATGCATTCTGTCGTTCAGTCCGGCGCCCAGTGCGTCGAGAATGCTGGTGCCGCCGGTTTTCGGTATATGAATGAATACAATGCGATGCCTGTTTGCATAGCGGCGGTAAGGGTAGCGATTCGAGAAGCTCCGAAAATCCTTCAGTCTCGCTCTCCACAAGGTGGTTGCAGTGCGCATGGGATACGTCTCTGTCGTCAGGGTGTGGACTTCACGAATCGAGACTCCAGCTGGTCTCGTGTCAATGGCAGGGCCTACAGTACAAGAGCTTGTGGCTTGTCGGGTTGCCACCGGCAGCTTTCCTCATAATCTGCACAATTGCCGAAGTGGCCCGGGGGGACGCTGTTTGGCTTGTTTGGCTTGTTTGGCTTGCTTCTCTCGCTGTGCTTGCGGGTCAAGACTGAGGCGTCTACCAGGCCAGGTTGTTTGCACGGCCGAGAACGCTGACGCCGGCTGAGGTGTCTACGAGATCAGGACTATTGCACCATCGAGGAAGGACTAGGCGGATTTGCCAGTTGCCGCCATTATTGTCTGTGCAAGGGGAGGCGGAATGCCACGCTTGTTGCCGCCCCCCTGAAACAATGGCAACCGGGAGTCCAGTACCAGCATATCCATGAACGCCGTCATTGCGCGAGCAGGCGTTCGGGAAGCCAGGTTGCCAGAGAAGGGAAGGCGACCATGATGGCGACCATCAGCACCATGATGGCAAACATGGGCAGTGCGGTCTTGGCTATATAGGTGATGTCGTGCCTGGTCATGGACTGCAGCACAAACAGATTGAAGCCGATGGGTGGCGTGATCTGCGCCATTTCGACCACGACGACGATGAAGATGCCGAACCAGATCAGGTCGATACCGGCTGCACGAATCATCGGCTCGATGATTGCCATGGTCAGCACGACCGCTGATATTCCGTCAAGAAACATCCCGATGATGATGTAGAACACGGTCAGGGCCGCTATCAGCGCAATGGGAGACAGGTCGAATTCGGCAATCCATGCGGCGAGTGCTCTTGGTAGCCCGGTAAAGCCCATCGACAGAGACAGGAATGCGGCTCCCATCAGTATCAGTGCAATCATGGCACTGGTGCGTGTGGCGCCAAGCAGGCTTGCCAGAAAGGTACTCCGGTTCAGTGAGCCCTGCATCGCTGCCAGCACCAGGGCGCCGACCACGCCAAAGGCAGCAGCCTCAGTGGGGGTCGCATAGCCTCCGTACATGGAGCCGATGACGACCACAACCAGAGCGATGACCGGAATCAGCAGTGTGGAATTCTTGAGGGCGTCTACAAAGCCCACTCTGGCTTCAGGCGCTGGCCTTTGTGAGGGACGCAGGTAGTACCAGGCCACAATGTAGAGCATGAACATGGCCGCCAGTACGAGGCCGGGAAGAACGCCAGCCATGAACAGCTTGGTGATGCTCTCCTTCACGGTAACACCGTAGACGATCAGAGTCAGTGACGGTGGAATCATCAGGCCCAGAGTAGCGGCCCCCGCCAGCGTGCCAATGGTCATGAACTCCGGATAGCCGCGTTTCTGCAGCTCTGGAATCGACATTTTTCCGACTGTCGTCAATGTGGCTGCCGAAGAGCCGGAAACCGCTGCGAATACCGTGCAGCCCACCACATTCGTGTGCAGGAGGCCGCCGGGTATGCGTGCCATCCATGGCGCGAGTCCCTTGAACATGTCCTCGGACAGGCGTGTCCGGTAGAGAATTTCACCCATCCAGATGAACAGGGGCAGGGCAGTCAGGGTCCAGCTACTGGAGCTGGTCCAGACCGTGATGATCATGGCATTGCCCGGATCACGGGAGGTGAATCCGATCATGCCGATATAGGCAACCCCCATCAGTGCCAATCCGACCCAGATGCCGGATCCGAGTAGAAAGAACATCACGAACAGGAAGATACCGATCTTCAGCGCTACCGCATCGCGATCAAAGCCGGTCATGGTCCGCAGGGACAGGTAAACCGCGATCAGCACAGCGGCAAGCATGATGGCTCTGCTGATTCTGGAATGCAGCAGGGCATCTGACCAGTCCTTGCCGTGTTCAGCGGCATCCACACCCTGGAAATCGCTCAGCAGAATTCGGGCAAGATTGTCGACAACGGCAATGGCGAAGATGACAGCGCCGATGGCCATGAATGTCTGTGGCATCCACAGCGGTGTTGCATCCTGGCCTTGAGAGATGTCATTGATGCGGGCCGATAGCATGGTGGCTTTCACGGCGTACCAGGCCAGAAACAATGCTGCCAGGCTGGCCAGTGTGTAGCACCAGACTTCCATCGCGCGCTGATATCGTCCGGCCTTGTTGACAAACAATGCAACCCGGATGTGGGCATTGTGATTGAACGTATACGCCATGGCCAGAAAGGATGTGGCTGCCATGGCATAGCCGGCATACTGGGCCCCGCCGGGGAACAGCAGCCCACTCCAGCGGGCAACCATCTGTGTGATGACCAGAATGAGAATTGCAACCAGGGCAACAGCTGCAGCCATTCCGGATGCATGGTAAAGACCGTCCAACAGGCGGCGCATGGGCGACTCCCAGGGGTTGTCAAGTATCGGTAAAGGGCGCCAACCTGCGGGAGGTCGGCGCCCGCAGGCAGATTACTGCTGGTAGGCATCCACGATGGCGGAACCGGCGTCGCCAGCTTCTTCCAGCCATTCCGCCGTCATTGTCTCGCCGATGGCTGCCAGATCGGCAGATAGCGCTTCACCCGGTTCGGAGACCACAAGACCATTGTCGGCCAGTGTCTTGACGAACTCGCCTGACAGTTCGGCCGCCTTTGCAGATCCGCGGGCTTCCGCTTCAGCGGCATTGCTCATGAGGCACTCCTGAGATTCAGCGGGCAATGAATCATAGGCATCGCTGTTGACGAACACGGTATTGCGCGGCAACCAGGCCTTGGCGTCGTAGAAGTTGGTGAGATCTTCCCAGACCTTTTCGTCGACACCTGTGGAGCCGGATGAGATAAAGGCCTCGACCACGCCGGTGGCCAGTGCCTGCTTGAGCTCTGCAGCTTCAATCTGCGTGGGTACCATGCCGCCCAGTTCAGCAACCCGAGCCGTGGCGGCGTTGTATGCGCGGAACTTCAGCCCCTCAGCATCAGCCAGGCTGTTGACCTCCTTGGCGAAATACAGACCCTGAGGCGGCCATGGCACGGAGTACAGCAGCGTCATGTTCTGATCATTCAACAGGGCATTGAGCGTGGGGCGAGCAGCGTCCCGCAACGCATCCGATGCTTCGAAGGACGTAGCGAGAAAGGGGACAGAGTCATAGCCGAAAACCGCGTTTTCATTGGCATGGGCCGACAGGAGACGCTCACCGATCTGGGCTTCCCCGACCTGCACAGCGCGTTTTATTTCATCTCCCTTGAAGAGAGAGCCGCCAGCATGAATGGTGATATCCAGTTCGCCGTTCGTGCATTCGCGAACGGCATCCACGAAGATCTGCGCGTTTTCCGTGTGGTAGTTGTTGGCAGGGTAGGCCACCGGCATATCCCAGTTCTCGGCTGCTGCCACGCCACTGAGGGCAAGCGTTGCAACGCTGGTGGCTAGCACGGTCTTCATCGTGATCATTGTCAGTCTCTCCTGGTTGGTAAGGAGCCGAGGTAGCCCGGCTCGTACGACATGGGAAAAGGCGTCGAGAAGGTATTGCCTACCTGATGATAAATTAACCCAGAAAACAATGTTGTGCTTCTGTGATTCGATCCATGACCGTGTCAGGAGGTGAATTCAGGCAAGCGACAGGTTGTCGACTGCTGCGTGTCGTTGATGGTGCAGCTGCTCCGCTATGAGGCAAATGCAGGCCGAGAGATCAGGCTGCATGGAACGCCACTGCCGGTTCGTTGAAACGGTCTGGCAGGCAGCCGTCGACCAGTGCCATTTGACTGGGTGGCGTCAATCATTCACAACAGTGTGCAATGAAAGTACAGGAGAGGACCGGTTATTGCCGCCGTGTCGTTGGCACGCGCGGGCCACCGCCAGCGCGGATTGACGAATATTCCTGCAAGACTTGATGCCCGCCCCTGGAACCATCAAGGCGTTGCTGTCGGTCATGCCAACACGGCTCGAGTGTCGGTATGGTCAATGACAGGTTCTGTTGCACACCGTTGACGTGGCGACAGATCAAGGTGGGCTTGTTCCAGGTGTCCGTTGGTAGTAAATAGAGCATCAGGCCGCACCGAAGGGTATGGTAAACACGTACTGCATGCTCTGACTTGTATTGATACCTGCAAACACTGCTGAAGTGATATTGGGCTGCAAGTCAGTCTGTGCCAGAGTGGTTTTTCAGTTTTATTGGTTTGTCGGGGAGTTCGTGGAATATTGGATGAATGCTGGTAACTATAGTTCTGGCTTGTATTGAGAGAATGAGTGTCAGCGTGACCACGAAAACCGATAGCTGATGGCTGATGGCCGATTTCTGATTTCTGATTTCTGATTTCTGATTTCTGATTTCTGATGGCCGATGGCCGATGGCTGAGTATCGAGTATCGAGTATTGAGTATTGAGTACCGAAAAGCGCTGACAACGGATGATCGAGACCCGTGTAGGTTCGGTAAACTGTTCTGAACCAGACGGTCTGATCGCCCTGTGAATATCGTGTCTTTGCGGGTGTGCCCGTTCGATGCTTATGTATTCACCGATATATCGTGTTTCCGGTTCGCGTCCACATGTCTCATTGAGATTGAAGAGTCACCAAGCCCTGGTGAAAAGTCTTGTGGGCCATGTCCGAGGGCTGCATACCCACCTGTCTCATCCATCACTGGTTCGGGGCAGTGTTGTCAGGCGAGACAACGATACCTTGCGCGCGGTAAATCGCCTGTCCTTGATGGCAGTGAAGGTTTGCGGAGCCACGGGTATCGCCTTGAATCTGCAGCCGTTCAACTGACATTACGCGGCGCAGTGTATGACTGGACGGTCTGTCGTTTTCATCCTCGTTGACGTTGAAGATCGTGCTCAAGTTCGGAGCTGTCAGGGTTGGCTTTGACGGCGAAGGTCGTGATCAAGTTCAGACCCGTCAAGGCTGGCATTGACAGTGAAGCGACACCGGGCCCGAGTGAAGGTTCGGATCGCCTCACCAGGTCAGGCAAAGAGGATACCGGCATGGCCGGATTCGTCCTTGGCGGTGCTCCGGTGGCGCTGTACCAATGGATTGCTCTTCGCGTTCGTTCTCCGAAACCGGGTATGGATGGGCGCATCGAAGATGAATCGCAGGTGTCAACGCGTTGGGTAATTGGTACCAGCGGGGCGGGTTGCCTGCGAAGACAAGAGCCTCTAAGGCGTTGTTTTCAATCGACTATACTGGCCGCTGAACAATAGCTCATAGGGCGTGTCAGGTGTGCCCGATCTAAAACTGGTGACGGCCGGGCTCAGGCACTATAAGATAAAAGTTCGCGCAGTCATTCGCGATCGGCGGGTAAATTTCGTTGATCGGATCATTCGAAGCTGGCGATACATCATCCGACGATCCTAAAGAGGAGATAAAGTCACCATGAAATGGGAAACACCTAAAGCGATAGACGTTCGATTCGGCTTTGAAATCACCATGTACTTCGCGAATCGCTGAAGCCTGTCGCGGTTTGTCGGTAGTCCGGCTAACACCGGCATCCTGCCGGCAAATTGACCAAACGTGAAGCCGGGGATTCTCCCGGCTTTTTTACAGGTAGAAAATACAGTGTTCATCAGAATTCTCGGTTCGGCAGCCGGCGGTGGTTTCCCGCAGTGGAACTGCAATTGCCCGATGTGCACAGGTGTCCGAACCGGCTCGATCAATGCGCGAGTGCGTACCCAGTCTTCCATTGCTGTCAGCCATGATCGCTGTGATTGGGTGCTGTTCAATGCATCCCCGGATATTCTCACGCAGATTCAGCAATGTGGCGTGCTGCAGCCCGCAAGACAGTTGCGTGACACCGGCATCCAATCGATTGTTCTGATGGACGCCCAGATCGATCACACCACAGGACTGCTGATGCTGCGGGAACACAGACAGGCTCTGTCCATCTGGTGTACCGCCGCGGTCAGAGAGGATCTCAGCGAAGGTAATCCGCTGTTCAGGGTGCTTGATCATTACAGTGGCATCGACTGGCATGAGCTGACCACCGATGGCAACGTCTGCCAGATCCCGGGAGCGGCTTCGGTGACGTTCACGGCATTGTCGCTGACCAGTAATGCGCCTCCCTATTCGCCACACCGTGACAAACCGGTGGACGGTGACACCATTGGCATGATGATGAGTGACACGGTATCCGGTAGATCCGTGTTCTACGCCCCCGGACTTGGCGAAATGGAGACGCATGTCTGGGAGGCCATGCAGAGCGCCGATGTGGTGTTGATCGACGGTACCATGTGGACTGATGACGAGATGATTCAGAGAGGGGCATCGAACAAGACCGCGCGATCCATGGGGCATTTGCCACAAAGCGGGTCTGGCGGCATGCTGGAGTGGCTGGACAAGTTGCCTGAGAGCACACGCAAGATACTCATTCACATCAACAATACCAACCCGATACTCGATGAAGACAGCGAGGAGCGATCGATACTCGACGACCATGGTGTGGAAGTGGCCCATGATGGTCTGGAACTGGAAATCTAGGCGCATGCAGGCAAACGGCAAGTCCAGGAGCATGTGAGGGTGATGAGCGAAGACAACAAACCATGGTCCAGAGAAGCGTTCGAACAGCAACTGCGTGAGCAGGGGCAGGCCTACCATATTCACCATCCTTTCAATGTCATGCTGAATACGGGAGAGGCAACTCCAGAGCAGATTCGGGGTTGGGTCGCCAATCGGTTCTGTTATCAGGTAGCCATCCCCATCAAGGACGCGGCCGTGATGTCCAACTGCACGGATCGTGACGTACGACGCGAATGGATCCAGCGGATGCTTGATCACGATGGGTACGAGATCAATGGTGTGCGTGACGAAGGCGGCATCGAAGCGTGGATCCGTCTGGGGCTCGCCGTGGGGCTGAGCCGGGAGGAAATCACGGACCTCAGACACGTCACACCCGGAGTGAGGTTTGCCGTGGAGGCCTATGTGAATTTTGCCCGCACGCGTCCCTGGCAGGAATCGGTCTGCGCCTCATTGACCGAGTTGTTCGCACCGGCAATACACAAACAGCGACTGGCGACCTGGCCGGAGCATTACCCGTGGATCGACAGTGAAGGGTTGATGTATTTTCGCAATCGCGTCACCCAGGCACGACGCGATGTCGAGCATGGTCTGGCCATTACGCTGGATTATTTCAGGACGCGGGAGCAGCAGCAACGAGCTCTGGATATTCTCAATTTCAAGCTCGATGTGCTCTGGCAGATGAACGACGCCATGGCTGTTCGTTATGGTTTGCCGGGTCAGGCCCCCATTCCTGACAGGCCGGCGGCCGTTCGATGAACGATTCAGGGTCAGAGTGGGGTCAGACGGGATA
The DNA here is from genome assembly GCF_052681095.1 of Granulosicoccus sp. 3-233. Taxonomy (NCBI): domain Bacteria; kingdom Pseudomonadati; phylum Pseudomonadota; class Gammaproteobacteria; order Chromatiales; family Granulosicoccaceae; genus Granulosicoccus; species Granulosicoccus sp. 3-233. Next base: position 160,441 of record NZ_JBQYLE010000010.1, on the reverse strand, counting down.
CAGAATGCAATGTCAGCGATAGCGTCAACACAGGTGCCCAGGATTGCCAACGGTTACCGTCTGCAGTTCGAGGATGCTCAGGATATCTGGGTGTTGCTGTACCCGGAAGGCATGGTGAAATTGAACCCCAGCGCAGCACAGATACTGCAACGCTGCGATGGCAAGGCCAACGTGCAGGACATTGTCGATCAGCTGGAAAGGGCTTTCGAAACAAGCGGGCTGAGCGACGATGTTCAGGGTTTTCTCGCCATTGCACACGAACAACACTGGATCACACTGGGCTGATATGTCTTCGTCCATGCTGGAACACGGTCATAAACACGATTCGTCGGCTAACCGGCCGGGGCCGCCGCTGTGGTTGCTGGCTGAACTGACCTACCGCTGCCCCTTGCACTGTGCATTCTGCTTCAACCCGGTGGACTTCGCCACGCAGGAAGCGGAGCTGGATACCCAGGGCTGGATCAAAGCGTTGCGACAGGCGCGTGCACTGGGTAGTGTTCAGTGTGGATTCTCGGGTGGGGAGCCCATGTTGCGTGATGACCTGGAAACACTGGTTGGCGAAGCACACGATCTTGGCTACTACACCAACCTGCTGACCACGGGCGTCGGTCTCAACGCGAAACGGGCCAGAGCGTTGAAGGATGCCGGCCTGGATCACATTCAACTGTCGTTTCAGGACTCGACGCGGGAGATGAACGATTTTCTGTCCAATACCCGTACTTTCGATCTGAAGAACAAGGTGGCTGCTCTGATCAAGGACCATGAATGGCCCATGGTGCTCAATTGCGTCATTCATCGGATGAATATCGATCATGTTGACAAGATCATCGAGATGGCGCTGGAACTCGGTGCTGAAACGCTGGAGCTTGCCAATACTCAGTACTATTCCTGGGCTGTGGTCAATCGCGATCATCTGCTACCGTCGAAGGCTCAGCTGGAGAAGGCCGAGCAAGTGACCAATGAGTATCGCGAACGCTTTGGCGATCGGCTGCGCATTGTCTTCGTGGTTCCGGACTATTACGAGAATCGTCCCAAGAAGTGCATGAACGGCTGGGGCAATGTGTTTCTGACAATAGCCCCTGATGGCACGGCATTGCCCTGCCATACGGCGCGCATGTTGCCCGGAGCGGCCTTTCCGAATGTTGCCGAACATTCCATTGAAGATATCTGGTATGGCTCCGAAGGGTTCAATCGCTATCGAGGCAAGAACTGGATGAAGGAACCTTGTCGCTCCTGTCCGGAAAGTGATGAGGATCTGGGTGGATGTCGCTGCCAGGCTTTTCTGCTGGCCGGAGACCCGGCAGTTGCCGATCCGGTCTGCGACAAGTCACCTCACCGCGAGGTCGTGGATCAGGCCATCGCGAAAGCACAAGACAACAATGGCTTGCCGTTGAAGGATCAGCCATTGATTTTCAGGGATCCGGCGGAGTCACGTCGGTTGAGTGTTGACAAGAGCTGACCGATTCGGCTCCCGATCACAGAGCCGGTCAGTTGGCAGAAGCGTTTCTTCGAACACGCGGTTACACGATCTTCCACCATCAGGTATCCTTTCGGGCCAGCCAAGCCAGCCAAGCCAGCCAAGCCAGCCAAGCCAGCCAAGCCAGCCAAGCCAGCCAAAGGCGATCATTGACAGTATTCCCTGAAGATCATGAGCCACTCCGATAGACCTGACCCGGACGCGGTTGTGCTGGCCAATGGCGAGCTGGCTGCCAGCGTCGAGCAAGTACTCGCTGCCTTGCATGCCTTGCACATCGAGCAACAGACGATCAGTCATGAACCACTGTATACCGTCGATCAGGCCAAGGGCATGGTTTACCAGGAGCCCGGTGCGCACACCAAGAACCTGTTCCTGCGCAACAAGAAAGGCCGGATGTTTCTACTGGTGGTGGAGCAGGATCATACCGTTGATCTTCGCGGTTTGAGAAAATTGATTCCGGTAAGCGGCGGGCAATTCGCGTTCGCCAGCACCGAGCGACTGGGGCTCTATCTCGGCGTGGTTCCTGGCTCGGTCTCCCCGCTGGCACTGATCAATGATACACAATGCAAGGTGGGTGTCTATTTCGAGGCAAGCGTGCTGGAACATGAATGGATCTATCTGCACCCCTGTCGCAACACCCATAGTACGCGGCTGCGTACCGCTGATCTGATGCGGGCGCTCGAAGCCTGGAATCACCCTCCAACGGTTTTGAACTTCCAGGCGGAATCCTGACGAGACCGTTGTTGTCCGATGGCAGGTGTCAGGCTATGCCTTGCTCACCGGGGAAGACGATACCGATGCCGTGCTCGAAAGTGTGGCCCGGTGCAAGGGTTTTCAGGTCCGGCTTGTTCGCAAACTGCCCGTTCGAGTCGACAAAGTCGCAGGTGCCGAGCCATGGCTCGATGCAGACGAATGGTGCTGCCGGCTTGGCCCAGACACCCAGATGTGGAGCGCCACCCGTATTGACCGTCAGCATGGTTCGGCCATTGTGGCTGAGCCTGATGGACTCGGCCTTTATGTCCCGGAATACCAGGGCGTCATTGTCGAACAGGCTTTCGCTCAGGGGAATAACGTTGGGATAAGACTCTGAGTCCGTTTCCAGAAGTCCGGATTCGTTGAGGTCGTAGCGTTGCAGCGGCTCGCTCTGTTCTATCGCGACGGCATAGTTCTCGAGCTCCCGGGTGTCACCGATGTTCAAGGCGAAGGCGGGGTGTGAGCCCAGTGTGAACAGCATCGGCTTGTCGTCCTGGTTGATGACTTCATAACGAATGTCCAGGCCTGACTCATCCAGAGTGAAGTGCACAAGCAATTCGAATTGCCAGGGGTAGTGTTGCAGGGTGGTGCTGTCCGATTGCAGACGCATCGATACGACGTTGGCACTGGATTTCACGCGGTCGAAGCGAGCATGTCTGGCGATGCCATGTTTGGCCATCTCATAGCGAGTTCCCTGATGGATCATGTGGCCGTCCCTCAACGCACCTACGATGGGGAACAGTATGGGAGCTCTGCCGCTCCAGTAACGAGCATCACCCTGCCACAGGTATTCGACCTCGTCGACTTTCAGACTGCTGAGTTCAGCACCGACAGGGTTGATGGTCGCTTCAAGGTTCTTGTGGCTTATCGTGTACACGAGTGGCAAGGGTCCGCTATCCGGAAAGTGAGATCAGGGTTCCGTGCCCAGTCTACCCCAGACGGGCCTGGCATTTCGAAAGTCTGATTCCCATATCAGACACCCATATCAGACACCCATTTCCCTGCCTCTCGACAAGAACAGAAACAAGAACAGACACCCATATACCCACTTCGCACCCGACGTGCGTTCGTGAGATCCGGTGAAATCTGGTCGCTGACGAGCCAGGTGCGTTGTTCACAGGGTGACCGCGGTCACGTCTGCCGGGTGCACATCTAAAGACCAGACACATCCGGGCGATGTCAGGAAGACGAACAGCCAACCAGCTCGGACGCTTCACTGATGAACCGACGATCGATTTCCCCTGTGGCTCGACCGCTGCCCGGTTATGCCTTTATCCTGGCTGCCAGCCTGAGTTTCCTGCTGCTGTGGGCTGTTGCCTCGATCACCGATCATTCGGGGTTGTCGAGCAATCCGCGACTGGAGGCTGCGAACCCCGGAGAAGTGGGTCCACGGCTGGTGAGCAGCGTCACCGAGATCGATTTCGGCACGGTCGAGGTCGGAGAGCGTGATACCCGACGCCTGGTTCTGACCAACAGCTCCCTGGACAGGGAAATCACCGTCAGTGCGAACTGGCTCAGTGAGCCCGATGCGCTGGAATTCGCCAGTGATTTCAAGGGACCGCGCACCTTGTCGGCTGGTGATTCCCTTGTCATCGAACTTGTTTTCACACCAGCGGAAGCCGGTCATCGTGTTGGCGCCTTGTACGTGTCGCACGACGGCGAGTCCAACCTGGACATCTTCACGCTGAGTGGTAACGGCGCATTTGCAGAGGGCTCGGAACCCGCGCTGGGTAGCGCCATGCCGTCCAGTGAGCCGGCATTTGGCAAGGCCATTCTGACGGACCACTCCAAGGTCAAGCCAACATCCCTGCAGTTTGGCCCGGATGGTCGCTTGTATGTGGCCGACATGCTCGGATTGATCAAGGTCTTCGACATCGAGCGAAGCGGGGCCAACGACTATCGCGTGGTGTCGGAAGAGACAATCAACCTGATCAAGAACATACCGAATCATGACGACACCGGTGATGTCAATACCGCGATCAACAAACGTCTGGTGACGGGCTTGCTGGTTGCAGGCACCGCATCCAACCCTGTCGTCTATGTCGCCTCAAGTGACCCGCGCATCGGCGGTGGTCCATCGCATACGGAGACCGGTCTGGATACCAACTCCGGTGTCATTTCGAGACTGACGCTTGATGTAAACGGCAACTGGAAGAAGCTCGACCTGGTACGCGGATTGCCGCGTTCGGAAGAAAATCATCACGGTAACGGCATGGCGTTGAATGAGGCGACGCAACGGCTCTATCTCGCCGCGGGCGGCAATACGAATCAAGGGGCGCCGTCAAACAATTTTGCGAAACTGCCAGAGTATGCCTTGAGTGCCGCGATACTCGAGATCGATCTTGGTGCAATTGGCGAATCGACATATGATCTGCCGACGCTGGATGATGAAACCCGATCAGGGAAGAAAGACAAGAATGACCCCTTTGGCGGCAATGATGGGCTGAATCAGGCAATGCTGGTGCCGGGCGGCCCCGTACAGGTCTATGCCCCCGGGTTTCGCAATGCCTACGATATTGTGCTCACTGATGAAGGCAGGATGTACACCATCGACAATGGCTCGAACTCGGGTTGGGGTGGCTCGCCGGTTGGCGAGGGTTCGAATGGCCAGTGCAGCAATCAACAGAGTGAACCGGGCAAGACCTATCCGGACGCCCTGCATTTCGTCAGCGAACGCGGCTATTACGGAGGACACCCGAATCCGACGCGAGCCAGTCTGTCGAACACATTCAATACTACCAATCCACAGCCCGCGGTCAGTGAAGCGAATCCGGTCGAGTGTGATATGCGCGCCGCCGGCAGTGCCGCCAGCCAGGCTTTGACCACCTTCAGTTTTTCGACCAATGGCCTTGTTGAATATCGTGCATCGAACTTCGGTGGTGCCATGCAGGGTGACTTGTTGGCCGCGGGCTGGAACAACTCGATACAACGACTTGTACTGAATGGTTCAGGTAACAAGCTCCTGAAGAAGGACAAGTTGTTTGCCAATGTGGGAGGGCTGCCTCTGGATGTGAGTGCTCAAGGCGATGCACAGCAATTTCCCGGAACGATCTGGGTTGCCGACTTTGTGAAAAAGCAGATTGTCGTATTCGAACCCGTTGATTACGACGGTGCAGTAGCAGGCATTTGTGGCGGTACGCCCTCCAACGATGATGACAAGGACGGTTTCTCGAACGCGGATGAACTGGCCAATGGCACGGATCCCTGTTCACCTGCAGATCTTCCTGCCGATCTGGACGAGGACTTCCTGTCGGATCGCCAGGATACGGACGATGACGGTGATGGAATCGCAGATCTTGAAGACCCCTTCGTTCGGGATCCGGACAATGGGCGTAAAACGTCGTTGCCTGTCTCTTACGAGTGGGAGAATGACAGCGAGACGGCAGGTTTTCTGTTCAATCTCGGTTTCAGTGGCCTGATGAACAATGGATCCAGTGAGTATCTGGACTTGTATTCTCTGGCAAATCTGACGACCGGTGGAGCCGCTGGAGTGCTGACCATCGACGATATTCCGGATGGTGACCCGGTGGGGAAACTGAACAGCCAGGAGTATGCCTTCCAGTTCGGAATCGACGTGACGCCGGAAAGTGCTGCTTTCACCGTACATACTCGTCTTTTGAGCCCCTTCTCCGGTGCTTCAATAGGGGGTATCCAGTCGATGGGTTTCTATATCGGTACCGGAGATCAGGACAATTACATCAAGCTGGTCATGAATTCAACCGGCAAGACAGGTGGCGTCCAGTTTGCTGCTGAACGCAACGGTTCGTTCAAGGGTGTCGCCACGGTAGCGGCTCCCATTTTCGGACAGGAGGAGGTTGATCTGTATCTGTCGGTGGAACCCGCGACGGGTAGCGTCCAGGCCTACTATCGCAGTGGCGAAGACGGTGAGATCGTCTCCGTCGGTCCTGCCACATCCTTCCCGTTGGAGTGGCTCGAGGCGGACAGCGGATTGGCAGTCGGCATCATTGCGACCTCATTTCGTGGTCCCACTTTCGACGCTACCTGGGACTTCATACGCGTGCTGGACGGTGCGACAGAGGGATCACCTGAACCAGAGCCGAATGAGGAGTGGGTGGAACCTGTAGATCCTGTCCAAGCGGCGGCCAATGAGTTGATCGTGATCGAGGCCGAGCACGCCGTGACCAATGTCGCCGCTGCCGGTCATCATTGGAAAGCAGGCAATCGACAGGGGGCACGCGGCAACGCATCGCTGGTCACCACTCCCGACGACGGCCTGCTTCGTCGCAGTACTGTCGACACGCCCCATGTGAGTTATCAGGTGAATTTCCCGGCTGCAGGCAAATGGCAGGTCTGGGTCCGAGGCTGGGGTGATGCGCATGACGGCGAGGGCAAGAGTGACAGCGTCCACGTGGGACTCGATGGAATACTTGACGGGGCAGCTTCGGTGCAGGGCTTTCCTGCAGGTGGGTGGACCTGGTCCAATACAACTCGTGATAGTGGTACTGCCAGCGTGCAGGTTGACTCGGCCGGGGTGCACACGATCGATGTCTGGATGCGCGAGGACGGTTTCGAGTTCGACACACTGGTACTGAGCCGGGACAGCAGCTTTGTTCCCACTGGAATGGGGCCAGCGGACCAGCAGTCGAGCGGCGGAAACGATGAGGGAAGTGCCACAGACTCCGCTGCTGGAAGCACGGATGACGATGGCACCGGTATCGGTGATGAAAGTGGTACCGCCGACGACGGTGGTACGAGCGGGGATGAAGCTGAGAACTCGCAAGCGGAGAGCGGTGAGGATGCCGGTAGTGCCGATGACGCGACGAGCGATGGGGATGCCGGTGGCGGCAATGATACGGCAAGCGATGGCGGTGACGGTTCCGGCAGTAATGGCGATGATGCCGGCGAGAGTGTCGTAGACGCAGGTTCTGAGGGTTCTGAGGGTTCTGAGGGTTCTGAGGGTTCTGAGGGTTCTGAGGGTTCTGAGGGTTCTGAGGGTTCTGAGGGTTCTGAAGGCGATGCACAGGCGGCAACAGGCGGCGTCATTGTGATCGAGGCTGAACATTCTTTCGGTTCAGTCGTCGCCGCCGGTCACAGCTGGGCACCTGGAAGTCGCAGCGGTGCGCGTGGTAATGCCTCGATGATTGCCACTCCCGATTCCGGAATGATCCGGCAGAGTCATGTCGATACACCGCAGCTTCGTTATCAGGTGGATTTTCCCGAAGCCGGCAAGTGGCGAGTCTGGGTTCGCGGCTGGGGCGATGCTGTAGATGGTGAAGGCAAGAGTGACAGTCTGCATGTTGGTGTCAATGGCACGCTTGCCGATGCGGCGGCCTTGCAGGGCTTTCCGTCCGGCGGATGGGTCTGGTCGAGTTCGACTCGTGGCAATGGCATTGCCGCTGTGCAGATCGATTCTGCCGGGGTGCACACGATTGATGTCTGGATGCGTGAGGATGGCTTCGAGTTTGATGCACTGGTATTGAGCCTGGACCAGACTTATGTACCCAGCGGTTCAGGACCAGCCGAGCAGCAGGTGGGCAACACCGGTGAAAGTGAGGCGGAAGATCATGCTGGCCAGGACATTGATACGGGCACTGATACGGGCACTGATACGGGCACTGAAACCGCCGATGGTGGCGGGCACGGTAACGGCGAGGGAGATTCCGGCAGCGAGAGTGACACGGATACTGACAGCGCTAGTGAGCAATCCGAAGACAACGGTTCGTCGAGCTCTGTCAGTGAGGTGGTGCTCATCGAGGCCGAGTCGTTCTCATCCCGAAAGGCTGCTGGTGCACATGCCTGGGTCTCGGGGAAAAGAAGTGGGGCAAGCGGAGGGTCCATGGTTACCACTCCGGATACTGGCGCCCTGAAAAAGAGTACCAACGGGTCGCCGGTCATGCGCTACACGGTTGACTTCCCCACGGCAGGCAAATGGAGAGTCTGGGTGCGTGGATGGGGCGATGCCCACAATGGGGAAGGGAAGAGCGACAGCATTCACGTCGGCATCGACGGTACATTGGCCGGCGCAGCTGCAATGCAGGGTTTTCCATCTGGTAGCTGGACCTGGTCGAACAGTACACGTGGCAATGGTGTTGCCAGCGTGCAGGTCAGTTCACCCGGGCAGCATACGATAGACGTCTGGATGCGCGAGGATGGACTGGAAATCGATGCACTGTTGTTGACGACAGATTCGGATCTTGTGCCGGATACCAAGCTCTTTGACAATGGCGAATGATTCGGGAAGAGTCTGGGTTTTCCTGTTTCTGGTAACGGAGTACCTCGCTTATCCGGTTTTCATGTCCTCCTTTTGTCCGGAGTTGCATTTGTGAACTGTGGGCGGTGTGGAAACAGAACCTGAGTGAAGGAATGCAAGCGTCTTTCGGAGAAAGAGCAGACGGAATATCCAGTAAAGTGCAAGACAGACTACCAGTATCTGTGGGATCAGCAGAAGTGGGTTTCCTCGCAACGACTCCGGTAGCAGCACCGAACCTGGTCCGGTGAAGAGGGTAGAGGTTGCGAAAAACAGTGCACAGTGCATTCTCCAGACATGCCTGATGATTCTGTGCCTGTCTTGAACGCCACCGATGCGCAGGTTGTTGAGATCCAGTCCCATCGACAGAGTTGCCAGTATTGCGAAGAAGATACAAGCCTGTCTCTGAGTCGCTTGCGACGCATCAGCAAGGATACTGTGCGTGTGCAAGCCAAGGCCGAAACCCGCAGCGGCGATGGACAGTGCGACTACCGGCGCTGCATGATCCAGTACGGAGAGCCGATTTGCCTGGTGATTCACGCTCGACCAGGCGGAAATCACCAGGTAGCACATGAACGCGGTAAATAGAAGACCGGTTGCCGAGACACTACCCGGTAATAGCCAGGTGCTGGCTGCCACTACCAGTCCCATCAGCAGCATCGACACGGTGAAGATGCGACCGGAAGTTCGGTGCGGCCTGGATCCTTTGCGCAGTATCAGTGCTGCCGCTCCGCTGCACACAGTCGCCGATCCAGTCAAGGCATGCAGTTGCATGACAATTGATGTGTCCAAGAGAATTCTCCGGCTCGCAAACATCTGAGGGGCCAGTTTATGTATGCTTTGAAGCATAGGCAATATGAGTATTGCGTCTATTGGATATGCGTAAACGCATGGATTGGAGCGCGACACATTTCGATTGGAACCGGGCGAGAGCATTCCTGGTCACCGCTGAAGAAGGCTCCCTGTCGGCCGCTGGTCGAGCGCTGGGAATGGCGCAACCAACGGTGGGTCGTCAGGTGGCTGCCTTGGAGAAGGAACTGGGTGTCGTTCTGTTCGATAGAGTCGGCAAGCAACTCCGGTTGACGCCGAGTGGCCTGGAACTGGTGGACCATGTTCGACAGATGTTCGAAGCGGCCACGCGCGTATCCATGGCTGCCAGTGGTCAATCTCGACAACTGGATGGCGAGGTTTGCATAACGGCGATCGACAGCATAGCCGCACTGTGTTTGCCGCCAATGATCAGACAGGCGCGCAGGCAATACCCGGGTATATCAATCGAGATTCTGGCATCGAACGAGCTCAGCAATCTTGGTCGGCGAGAAGCTGACATTGCCGTGCGCAATGTACGACCCTCTCACCCGGATCTGGTTGCAAAGAAGGTCTGCAACGTTGCCGCTCGTCTCTATGGTTCACGAGACTATCTGGATGGTCTTGGCAGGCCGCTCACCACCGAGGTACTCAACAAGGCCGATTTCACCGGTTTCAACCGGGGGGGCGAGATGATCGATGCGCTGCGAGTATTCGGTTTGACACTGACTGCCGAAAACTTCCCCGTGATCTGCGAGAATCATCTGGTGCAGTGGCAGATGGTCAGGCAAGGGGTCGCCCTGGGATTGATGATGGAAGTGATCGGCGACAAGGATCCGCAGATGATACGAGTGCTGCCTGATACCGAGGCAATCACGTTCCCGATATGGCTGGTCGCCCATCAACAGCTCAAGAGCAGCAAGCGTATTCGGGCAATCTTCGACCTGCTTTCAGACTCGCTGGCGGAGCTGGCGGCGACGTGATATTCATGCTGACAGTCTCAGCGTGGAATCAACTGGCCATGTCGTCTGGCAAGATCGCTGGGCAAGCGTCGCATGGCAAGGTAATGGGGCGGGGTGTCTCGAACAGGCATGACGTGAATTGCCGAGTCGGACTGCACGGGCCGGGCGCCGTGCAGTCCGGTTTCTGACTTCGAGCGGCTCAGGCGGCTCGTCTTTTCGGGGTGGACAAGGCTTCCACGGCTTTCAGCTGCTCGCGAGCGATGTTCTGCGCATCTCTGGATCCCAGTGCGAAATCCTGCAAGGTCAGCAGCGGAGAGAGTTCGAGTAGCCACTTTGCATGCAGATCGTCGAGTGCGGGGAGCCCTCGCGCTGCGCGTTTCGAATTGATTTCCTGAAGTCTGGAGTGCTTCGCTGTGATTGAGGTAACGTTGTTCATGTTCAGAGTTTTCCCCGTAATCTCATGTGAACTCAGGCACTTGCCTGCTGTTGCCGACAAGGCGGCCGTTTTCGGGTTCTCGGCAATGATGCAACGGTATTCAGCAATATTATCGGTTATGTCGTACAGCTCACAGACCAGGGTCAGTTCGGATCAGAGGTCGAACGGCGGAGCACCTGGGCAGATACGGTAGAGACGTGGCGGTTGTGGCCGAAGCCGGACGCTCGTCAGCCTGGCTGGCTGGGGTATTGATCAGACAACAGTTCCCTTCTCGACCGTCTGAACACGGATGCAATGGACGCTCAGAACACGCGGCCACTGCAAGGAAAGCAGCGTCATGCTGCAGCTTTCCAGCAGATGATGATCTTGCTACCTGCATGTGCAATGTCACCCGAATGCCTGCGAGGCCGAGACAACGTGGGGTCCGCATTCAGCTTCTGCGAATTCGTACCACCTTCATTATCTCGAAATCCATGCCGGCAACCGTTTCCGTTTGAGGGTAATAGGTGAGATTGACGGGGGCTCCCTGCAGGCTCCGATATTGTTCCTTCCTGTTGTACTTGAACGGCACGTCGTATCCTTCGAGCATCAGGGTATTGACGATCCAGTCGCCGCTTTGTCGCTGTACATGGCTAACCACTTTCACTGAATCCAGCTGGTTGAGTTGTCCATGCTTTTTCAAGAGCTTGTCGGCGTCGGATTTCACGGTCTCCGGTTTCCCTTCATTGTCATGTGTGATGGTCATTGTAAGTCATGAGTAGTCCAGGAGATGTGTCAGCAATGTGAGCTCGTTCTCGTCTGGAAGCGCCGGAACGCTGCGTTACCGTGCTTTGGCATATTCGGGTAGATCGCATCAGCTGCTGCTTCATCTGGCGTATGCTTGACTGAAG
>NZ_JBQYLE010000010.1:140115-148810 GCF_052681095.1 Granulosicoccus sp. 3-233 | reverse complement strand
AGGTCGATGAGGTCGATGAGGTCGATGAGGTCGATGAGGTCGATGAGGTCGATGAGGTCGATGAGGTCGATGAGGTCGATGAGGTCGGGGCCAGTTCTGCTCCGCGCCGGTTACGGGTGTCAGAAGGGAAGAACGAATCACCGATTTGCCAACATCGGCTTGCCTGAAGTGTCGATGAGAATGTAATTCTCATCAGGTGGAAGAAGCGACAGGTTGAAACAGGATCGTTCTGCGCATGCCTGTCAGTGGGTACGCTGGCGGAATTTCCAGATAACAACACAGAATTAAGACTTGTATTATATGGAAATCATACCTCTCGATGATCATGAGCGACCGGCCGGGCCTGCGGTGAACCGTCTGGAAGACTGGTATCAGGCGTTGCGCAAGAAGATCGTTGACCAGGGTTCCGAAGTCACGGTGACAGAAGATCAGCTATCGCTGGCCAGTATCGAGTGTATACGTGCCTTTTCCAGAGAGCCGGATTGCGACTTTGTCTTTCAGGCCATGGACAAGGCCTACCTGGACAGGATGAATGACGAGTCCGGTGATGAGCATCTGCACTTGCTGGTATTCCCCCCCTGTGATCGATCGAACAGGGTGGCAAGCTGGGCCGAGATGCATGGCATGGATATTCTCACTGCTCCTGATCGTTCCGAGCTGTTGTCCAGAGATCGCGCGGAGGTAAACCTGCCGGTGGGGCAGGGGCCTCTGGTCATTCCGAAGCTCGAGGACTGGTTTGTTCGCCATCGGCAGGGACTGAGGCATATTCGTGCGTTGCTGTCAGCCTTGCAGAATACATCCCGCAGTTGTCTCGTATCCTGCAGCAGCTGGACCTGGATCTATCTGAAGAAATCGGTCAACGCCGATCTGGTATTACCGGCACCTGACTCTCTGGCTCCCATGAATGCCGACAGCCTCGGGGAATGGTTGCTGTCGCTGCTCTCGGAGCAATCGGACCAGTCGATTACCTTTCGTGATCACTCGGACGGCAAGGAGTTGCTTCGTCGAAGCGAGGATGGCACGTTCTCCGAAGATTTCATGGCGCAACTTGCCGACGACAGTGCCGGCATACCCTGGATAGCCTGGCAACTCTGGCGTCGAAGTCTGCGCACGGAAGCCGAGCGTGCAGATCAGGTGGAAGAATCAGAACAAGAGGCCGATGAGGCTGATGAGGTGGATAAACAGCAGGAGGCCGAGAGCAAGACAACGGTTTTCTGGGTTGTCAGAGGACAGCCGCCGACCCTGCCTCGCGGGCATGAACGCGCTGCCTGTCTGGTATTGCAAGCCTTGCTGATACACGGTTCCTTGCCCGATGAGATTCTCGGTTCGGTACTGCCTTCGATAGGCGAGTCCAATCTGGTTGTGGCATTGATACGTTCCGGATTCATCGAGCGTCATGATGGTGCGCTGCGTTGTCTCGCAACGGCCTATCCGGTCATCTGGACAACACTGTCCAACTCCGGCATGACGATGGCACATTTCTAATCATTCTACTGAACACAGCGAGCAGAACATGGCCAGTCTGACTACCGGAGATGTCAAGGCTTCGAAACTGATCAATGACATCAGTGATATCAGCTTCACCCAGATTTTCATCATCATTGTCTCAGTCTGGTTTCTGATCTACATCACTCGCAAACTGCTACCGGTGCTGGCAAGACACGGGCCGAGCAGGCTGAGGTTGTATTTTCTGGCTGCTGTCCCGTTCATTCGTCTGTGTCTGCTGGCAGCGTCGGTGTTGATGATCATACCGATCATCTTCAACATCACGTTGCAGAATTTTCTGGTCATTGCCGGTGCCGTCAGCGTTGCCATCGGCTTTGCGTTCAAGGACCTGGCCAGCAGCCTGATTGCGGGAGTCGTGGCAATTTTCGAGCGTACCTATCGGCCGGGTGATTGGGTGAAGATCGAAGACGATTACGGCGAGGTGCAACAGGTTGGTTTGCGTGCCATTACCCTGCGAACGCCTGATGATGACATCATCACCATTGCCCATGATCGAATCTGGGACAACAACATCAGTAATTCCAACGACGGTGAGCAGACATTGATGTGCGTGGCAGATTTCTATCTGGACGCAGCTCACGATGCTGCAGCTATTCGCACTGTGCTACACGATATCGCACTGACCAGTGCCTATCTGGATTATTCCAAACCGGTACTGGTCATCCTTGCCGAGGTTCCCTGGGGGTCACACTACAAACTCAAGGCGTATCCGTTCGACATGCGTGATCAGTTCGAATTCATCAGTGACTTGAGCGTCCGCGGAAAGCTGGGCATTCGCGAGGCGGGAGGCAAGGAGGTTCAGGCGCCAGCGATGATTCAGACACCGGGGCAGGCGTAAATCCTCCGATGTGATTGTCCGTCCACCATGAGCCGGGGGCTGACAATGCTCACACCGCCGAATACCAACAGGCCGTCTTGGTCGAAGTGGCAGGATATTGCGACGTCACCGTAGTCGCTTCGTCGGGATAATGCAACTCCAGGCGTATGGGTTGCAGTCATTCACCTGATTCTGCTTGGGTTCAGGTCGCATGGCCAGGCTGTAGAGATGGATAAGTTTTTCAATAGGCGTTTGCATCAAGGTCAGGAATGTACCTTGGCCGTTAACCCGACGCCAGGAAAACGAACCCATGAGCAAGAACTATCCACATGACTGTCTCATCGTTGTGGCTGATGGAACACAAGCGCAGCTGTACCGCAATTCTGCCAGCGATGGGTCACTGGTATTGAAGAAAGTGGGTGAGCTGGAGCCAAGCTCTCTGGATGATGATGGCCCGGCGGGGAACCGGCCAGTTGAGTCATCCTGGCAAGAGACCGACGAAGCAACGTTCGCCAAACAGCTGGCGCATCACCTGAATCAGGCCGCTCACGGAAATCGATTTGATCAACTGGTGCTGGTCGCAGATCCGCAAACACTGGGGCAGATTCGTCCAAGCCTGGACAAAGCGGTCAACGACCGCCTTCTGTCGGAACATGCAAAGACGTTGACGACTGCCAACGATGCGGACATCGTGCGATCGCTGACAAGCTGATGCTGATACATGAAACACTGGCATACTCGAAGAGGTTGATACGACGTGGATGAAATCGATGCCGACACAGGCAATATCTTCGAGAAGCTGGATGCCTGGCTTGATGGTTTCCTGCGATTGTTGCCCAATATTGCCGTTGCGCTGGTCGTGTTGGTCGCCGCGATTGGTATCGCATGGTTACTGGCGAGATTGACCCGAAGCCGGGCTGCCGCACGGGACCGACAATCCCTGGGGGAGGTGGCCAGCGCCCTGATCAAATGGGGAATCATTCTGGTTGGTGGCATGCTTGCGGTATCGATCATTGCACCGTCAGTGAAGCCCGGCGATATTCTGGCAGGTCTCGGCGTAGGTTCCGTCGCCATCGGTTTCGCCTTCAAGGATATCCTGCAGAACATGTTGGCAGGCATTCTGATCCTGCTGAGACAGCCCTTTCAGGTTGGTGATCAGATCGTCTCAGGTGGGCATGAAGGGACCGTGGAGAAGATTGAAACACGGGCGACTTTTCTGAAGACCTATGACGGCACGCGTGTCGTCATCCCCAATTCCGATATCTATACCAACGCGGTGGTTGTCAAAACCGCCTTTGATGCCATTCGCTCCGAGTATGATATCGGCGTTGGCTGCAATGACAGCTGGGAGGATGCCAAGAGGTTGATTCTGGAGGCTGCCTCTGAATGTGAAGGTGTGCTGAAGGATCCTGCGCCAGAGGTGATTCCGATAGCCATGGCTGATTTTTCCAACAACATACGGTTGCGTTGGTGGACGAAGTCTGACCGTTCCACCGTGATTCATACCTTTGGCAGGGTGATCGAGGCGGTGTATGTCAATCTTGACGATAATGGCATAGACATGCCCTATCCCACCAGCGTGGTGTTGTGGCATGACCAGACCGAAGAAACCGACGGCGATCGTCGGAAACAGCGCGAAGGCTGGCCAGCCGGGAAGGCAGATGTACCCAGAAAGGCACGGAGCGTCGAGTCTGGCGAATCCCGAGCAGAGTGACGGACGGCACTGCGCTTCGGGGTCAGCCGGTGTTGCTTTTTTCTGCGCTGGCGTTGTGAATGGTCAACTGCGGAAACGGGATATTCCAGTCGTTGGCATTGGCTGCAGCTACGCAGGTCTGCTGAATCAGGCGGTTGAGCTTGAAGTAGTCACTGGCCACGTCGCTACTCATCGTGGCGAAGATCAGAAAATCGAGGGAAGAGGCATTCGCACTGGCCAGTTCGACGATCAGCTTTTCCAGGTGTTTCCCGTAGCCAGCCTCTTCCAGTGCGTTCTGCACGTCCCCTCGTAGCGTTTCGGGAACTTCGGTCAGACTGATTGACTGCAGAGCGTAATCGAATCCGAACGTCACGGACACGCCGAAGGTCTTGTCGCGGGACAGGTTGATGAGGTTGATACCATAGAAATCCTGAGTACTGTAGGTCATCGTCATACCGCCCTTGACCGAGATTTCCACCAGGTCTGGCGTCTGAACACGTATCTGACCAAAGGTGCCATCAGGCAGAATGACGTAGTCTCCACGATTGCTGGGGAACCACAGATTGTTCTTCACTGGCCGGGATACCAGGGTGCCGATGACCTCAAGAGGTAATCGTATGACACCGTCCAGTGCCGGGTTGCGCAGCACCGTATGAAGGTTCAGTGACATGACTTGCCAGGGCAGGCCATTGTAGACGATCCGCTCATCCTCCCTGACCGCGCCCAGATTCAACAGCAGGCGTGCCTCCCGGACGTATCGAGGCAGATACTGCCGAAGCCCCAGCGCCGTTGCGACGATCAGCAGAAAGGCGATGGCGAGAAGCAACAGATCTTCCCGAACGTAGAGCACCACCAGAGTGACCATCACGATGATCAGAATGGTCACCAGGTAGAAGCTGTATTCCAGTAGCCGGAACCAGGTACTGTTGCGCCGTTGGTCCTTGGTGGTGAAGCGTGTGGTGTAGGTCCACCACAGGAAACGCATCAGTGCCCAGGTCAGAAACCCGGTTGCCAGAGCGATGACCAGAGTCAGTCCGCGACCAAGCAGAAACAGACGAGTGGCAGGCCAGATGCCTTCGAAGAAGGTTTCCTGATCTTCGCTGAGGCGCTCCAACTGAGCCTGAGCAACCAGACGTTGCTGCTCGTACTGCGCCTGCTCATCGCGCCACTTGGAGAGTAGGTTGGCAACGCGCAATGTTGCCTCTTCATCGAGAGTGCCCGCAGGAATGGCCTCGAGTTCACTGACTGCCTGCCTGGTGATCTGCAAGCGGGCTTCGCTGCGAAAGACGGTATCGCGAGCCTCGGCTACCTGGCGCGGTCGCTTGGTGATCGATTTCAGTGATTCGATCAGCGGATTCAGGATGTCGAGCAGATCTTGCCGCCAGTCGGTGGTCACGACATCTGCGCCTCGCAACAGGGAGGTGTCCATATTGCTCAGAGCGATCATCTCGAACGTGTCCGACAGATTGCCGATATCGCGATTCAGATTGTTTAGTGTCTTCTGCTTGTCGGCCGGGATGGGGTCGCTTCTACCGGCGAGGGAGTTCTCCAGCTCGGTTCGCTGTGCGGTCTTTTTCTGCAGCAGTCGCGCCAGCTCATCCAGGCGTATGGCCTGCATGTCTTCAGCGTCGATACTTCTCGCCGGTGCATCCGTTTCGCTTTGAGCCCACCCTGTTGCCGGAGGCAGGCAGCACAGGAATAGCAGGAGAAGAAAGCGAATCTGCATGATCATGCTCGTGAAAACTGCGGCCCTGATGAAAAGTGGTGTCTGTCGATTTGCGGCTTTACGCCCGGTCGGCAAGGATAGCGTATGAAATTGCAAATTTCGCTCCACAAGCTTCACTCGCCGGAAGTGGCTCACGGCACTCCATGCTTCCCGGCCTGCCGCCCTTGTTCCGAAGGAGGCGGATCAGGTTGAGCCGCTGTCTGCCCTTGAATTCTGTAACCTGCCTTGGACCTGTCACAGGGCTCGCGTCTTGTCAGGGGATGGTAAAGGGTATCCGGTGTACCGCCGTGTCGAATTTACCGTTGGTGAACAGACGCGCCTCGAAGTTTCCGGTTCCCAGGTATTGCTGCAGAAAGTCGAGTTGTCCATGGTCAGGGCCGCGTTCGCCCAGTTGCTGGGTTCCGTTGGTATACAGCCACATCAGCAACTGACTGTCGGGTGTGCCAGCACGCGCAATGCTGACACGGTCGCTCCGTCCCTGATTGCTGTCCACGAAATTGACATAGACGCGTGGAGGCTGCTCTGCAGATCGCACCAGGGGCTGCAGGCGGTAAACCGCGTTGTCGGCGTTGTCAGGAGCGTTGGTGCTGTCGGTGCCGTGAGCCGTCATTGACACCACCGCCGCCGAGCGTTGCGCTGTGGCTGCCAGAGGTTGAAGGGCGGTGACCGACAGATCTTCCAGCTCGACGGCGTAGGTATCGACAGAGCCGGAGTCATGCCAGTCCGAGTTGAACAGAATTCGTGAACCACTGGGGCTCATCACAGCGTGGGGTTCACCGAAGTAGGCGCCACGATAAGTTGATCCCTTGCTGGCTGACTTGCCCATGGTTCTGGTGTGGGCGAGGCGGCAGGTGGTCGGATTGTCCGGGTTGGCGTGGGTCAGGCTCAGTTCCGAAAACAGCAAGGGGGCACTCTGGCCATTGTGCAGATAGCTCAGATTGCCATAGCCGATGGTCGTCATGGTGACCCAGCCGGGATTTTGATTCGACACTGCTGACAGGTGTACGCCTTTCAGGGGATAGTTCCAGCCGGTGCTGCGGCCGACCATGACCTGGCAACGATCTGCCTGGATATCGTGAGCAACGATTGCACCCTGCCCCCCGTCACTGTCCGCGTTGCAACCGTTCTCCAGTTCGTCGTAGCGAGGGGAGAAAACCGCATCATTACCATTGGGCATCTGTCCAATGGTCTGGTGTTCCAGCTTTGGCACCGAGTATCGCCGCCCGTCCCTGGCCGTGAAGGAGCCGAGGGTGCTGTCCAGTCGATACAGAAAGTTCATGCCGGCATCGAATACGCTGTCCTGTACGAGAACACGTTGTCCACTGGGCAGGGGTGCTGCGGCTACGTCTGGACGAAACCCGAAGGCATTGCCGCCTTGTGGTCTGGCAGGGTCGAGCGCAACCGGCTGACTGATCTGTCCTGTACGCACATTGACATGAAAGCTGATATCGGACGAATTGCCATGGACATCGTTGTTCTGGCATCGCAAGCCTACCAGGTCTCCACCAAGCCCCTGGATGTCATTGCCACCCTTGGCGGTCTTGCCACGACGCTCGGCAGGTGGACCGCAGATGGGGTCGAGATCGGCCACCAGACTGCGCTCACGCGTCTGCACATTGTATCTGACCAGTTTGCCGAACAAGGGGTCATCAGTGGGGCGGCGCTGGATGAAGTACAGGCTTGACGCATCCTGAGCATCCCAGTAGATGCCTTCTATATCTGCCGCCGAGAACTCCATGGGGCGAATGTATTCATAGGTCTTGCCATTGTAGAGGTGGTGCCCTGCGGTGCTGTCGCCGGTGTGGTAGAGCATCAGCAGAGACTCGTCTGCATTCCATGGTTGCACTGTGTTGTACAAGGTGCGATGAGCCGTGCCATAAGTGGCATTGGTTACGCGAGTGACGCGTGTACCGAATGCGGGGTCGGTATAGGACTGCCGCACGTCTGGTCTGTCCATGGCGGTGACAGTACGGGATTGGCGATCAGTGATCTTGCCGGCACACCAGTCCTGAGCGGCTGCAGGCAGACTGCTGGAAAGCAATGCGTACATGGTAATGATGCCGGTTGCAGATGCTGGTTTTCTGACACATCTGCGCGTTTGCTTGTCCACTCTGAATACCCACCGATTTCGCATGTTCGGCGCGAAGGTATCTCAATCGGGGTCATTCCGCCTGTTCTCGTGTGGATAGAAATCTGTGTTTCGGGTGCCGTTTTCTCGATCAAGGGGCACGGTGGCCATCAGGAGCCGCGGTTTACATTGATTTCCGGGCAGGACGGGTCAAGATGACAGGTTCGTAGGGACTGGCCGGGTCGTCAATCCTGACGGCCCAATCGCCTGCAATTGGCTCTGACACGTCTGTTGGCGGGATGTGCAACGCGACGACTGTTGTTGATCAAGGCAGTGTTGAACGCGTGGCAGGGGTTGCTGCTCCAGCAGCCCGTCATCATGTCGATCCACAGTTGCATGGGGGTCTGGCTGAGCGCCAGAACTGTTTCAGCCCAGGCATGATTCTTCTCACTGATCATCCGCTCCAACTCGTTTGTCGCCTTGAGTGGGTCGGTCAACATGAGCCAGGGCATGGCTGCCAGCCTCATGTGAACAACGTTGGAGGATTTCATGGCCAGGCGTGTCCAGGGCTCCAGAATGCACTGGTAGATGGCAAAGTGCGATGTGGCGGTGTTCATGGGCGTCGAGTCCGTTGATTGAAGGCGTCTCAACTGACTCGGTCATTGACAGTGCTTCGCACGTGTTGACAAGCGTTGTGGCGGGAACACAGGCGTATCGCGTTGATCGAGACTGCTTGTTACGCGGGGATGCTCCGGTAGTCGTGCTGCAACACCTGTGCCCGCGCGATCGGTACTGATACAGGGTAACGTGAGGTGAGGTGAGGTGAGGTGAGGTGAGGTGAGGTGAGGTGAGGTGAGGTGAGGTGAGGTGAGGTGAGGTGAGGTG
>NZ_JBQYLE010000010.1:113060-140020 GCF_052681095.1 Granulosicoccus sp. 3-233 | reverse complement strand
AGGTGAGGTGAGGTGAGGTGAGGTGAGGTGAGGTGAGGTGAGGTGAGGTGAGGTGAGGTGAGGTGAGGTGAGGTGAGGTGAGGTGAAGTGAAGTGAAGTGAAGTGAAGTGAAGTGAAGTGAAGTGAAGTGAAGTGAAGTGAAGTGAAGTGAAGTGAAGTAGGGATGACCTGGTCACAAGTACAGTGCGTATTCGGGTCAGACTCGGCTTATTGCTAGTTCCGGTGGCGATGTTTCGCTGTAGGTGAGTGCTAGCGTAGTGCCTGGGACGACGAGTGAAACGATAAATGGTGCATCAGAGCGTATCTGACGATAGCGACCGCATGACAAGGCTGACGGGGTGCTTGCGCTTGCTCGCCATCGGTGCGCTGTTCGGCTTGTCAGTACCACTGTCCAGGCTGGCGGCGGAAATCGAGTCGCACCCTGTTGGCCTGGCCTTGTGGGTCAACATGCTTGTCGGTGCCATGTGTCTGCTGATCGCAGTGTGTCGCAGAAGTTTGCCGATCATGCATGCACGCCTGTTGCGTTTCGTTTGCCTGTGGGGGATGTTGGGAGTGGTTGGCGGGGATGTATTGCTTTTCTGGGTTGTGCCACATTTACCGGCATCGACCGTCTCCATCATCCTGGTGTGCGAGGGCTTCATTGTCTATGCCTGCCTGTTGCTCCGTGGCAAGGTGCGGACCAGTCGAAGAAGTCTGATCGGACTGGTGATGGGAATGCTGGGAATACTCATGTTGATTGGCAATGGTGACACCATAGCGACGGCTGGTGAGCCGGTCTGGATACTTCTAGCGCTCTCCATACCAGCGGTATTTGCTGCCGAGGACTTCCTGATTTGCAGCTCGATGACTGAAGACTCGGATTTCCTGGCGTTGACCGGATACTCGGCCATTCTCGGCAGTATGATGCTTCTTCCAGTCGCCTGGTTTCTGAACGATTTCATCGCTTTGAGCTGGGTCCCTTCACAACTGGAAATCGCGATCGTGTGTATCGCCCTCAGCAGTGCGTTGGGAACATTCCTCATGGTGCAATTGATGGTGAACCTGGGAGCGCTGTATGGCAGTCAGACGGGCTATACCATTACCTTTGCCGGTGTTGTCTGGTCCATTGTGCTACTGGGGGAACGTCTGAGCCTGGGAACGTTGCTGGCTCTGGTGTTATTGATTCTTGGGCTGTTGTGTGTAGAACCCGTGAAAAAGGTGATGAATGATGTTGGGGGCAGAGCCTCCTGGCACGGATTCTCGACCAGATGGATGGGCGGAAAGGCAGCACTGGGTACTGGAAACAACGTCTCTGATACGGCAGGCAAAAGGGTTCAGACAGACTTGTATCAGCATGTCAATCGGATTCAATGATCATACGGACTTGTGGTAACGGCGGTAGGCGCCGTATAACTCGAGCCGAGCGCCGCCCGGTCGAGCGCGACTTCCAGTCGTGGACTCATGTCTCATTGAGGTCAGCCAATTCCAGAGGCAATCGGTTTTTCCCGGATCAATCAGGTGCCGTTGACCGGGTAGTTCCACTGCTGGTATTTCATGAGGAATGATCCGAAGAAAGCAATTGCCTGGCAGTTTCGAAAATCCGGACGGTTGCCTGGATATCACCTGACGATGGCTGTGGCGAGAAACATCAGATGGTGATGACCCTGATGCTACTGATGGATCCCGAGTGCGATCCGATGGAATGTCTCTGGCCCTCGTTGTACCTGATCGGTTGACCGCATCAGGTGAATGCGCATACATTGATGCACGATAACTCCTGGAGATAACCGTATGAGTGCACCGGTTCGAAAAAACCCGGATTCGCTGCGTTCCGCGCGCTGGTTTGCTCCTGACGATCTGCGTACCTTCGGTCATCGCTCTCGATTGATGCAGCTCGGTTATGCCGATGAAGACTATCTGGGCAAGCCGGTCATCGGTGTGTTGAGTACCTGGTCGGAGCTCAACTCCTGTCACTCCCACTTCCCGGAGCGAGTGCTGGACGTGAAGCGGGGTATTGCGCAGGCTGGCGGTTTTGCGGTGGAAATGCCGACACTGTCGGTTGACGAGAGTTTCACCAAGCCGACCTCCATGTTGTATCGCAACCTGTTGGCGATGGAAACCGAGGAAATGATTCGCTCGCACCCGCTGGACGGTGTGGTCCTCATGGGAGGCTGCGACAAGACGACACCCGGGCTTGTCATGGGGGCCTTGTCTGCCGGTGTGCCGATGATCTTCCTGCCTGCGGGTCCCATGCTGCGGGGCAATTACGCGGGCCAGTACCTCGGTTCCGGATCGGATGCCTGGAAATACTGGGACGAAAGGCGCGCTGGCAATGTCTCTGACCAGGAATGGGTGGGCATTCAGGGCGGTATCGCCCGCTCGGCCGGTACCTGCATGACCATGGGCACTGCCTCCACGATGACGGCCATTGCCGAGGCCATGGGGCTCAGTCTGCCGGGCTCATCATCGATACCCGCGGTCGACTCGAGCCACAAGCGCATGGGGTCGGCTTGCGGACGCCGTATAGTCGACATGGTCTGGGAGGATCAGACGCCCGAGAAGATCGTGACAGAGGCAGCCTGCCGCAATGCCGCCAGCGTAGCCATGGCCACGGGTTGCTCGACCAATGCGGTGGTACATCTGATAGCGATGGCTCGACGGGCAGGAGTCAGTCTGACGCTGGATGATCTGGACGCACTGGGGCGGATCACACCACTGATCTGCAATGTGCGACCCTCGGGAAAAGGCTATCTGATGGAGGACTTTCACTATGCCGGAGGCTTGCGCGCATTGATGAAGCAGATGGAGGAGAAGCTGGATTGCACGGTTGTCACGGTGACCGGCAAGAGCCTTGCCGAGAACCTGGAAGGCGCAACAGTGTTCAATGATGACGTCATTCGCCCCTTGTCCAGGCCGGTTTATGAGGAAGGCTCTCTGGCCGTGCTTCGTGGCAACCTTTGCCCGGATGGTGCTGTCATCAAGCCTGCAGCCTGCGATCCACGCTTCTACACGCACGAAGGCCCGGCGCTGGTATTCGACAGCTATCCGGAATTGAAGGAAGCTGTCGATGATGAAGATCTGGATGTAACTCCGGAGCATGTGCTCGTGCTGCGTAATGCTGGACCACTTGGCGGCCCCGGAATGCCGGAATGGGGCATGCTGCCCATACCGAAAGCCCTGATCAAACAGGGCCATCGCGACATGTTGAGACTGTCCGATGCGCGAATGTCCGGGACCTCCTATGGTGCCTGCGTGCTGCACGTAGCGCCGGAGAGTTTCATTGGCGGCCCGTTGGCGCTCCTGCAAACAGGTGACATCATCCGTCTCGACCTGGCTGCGCGACAGCTGAACATGCTGGTGGATGATGAAGAGCTGGCACGGCGTCGTGCCGCCTGGCTGGCGCCGGCTCCACGCTTCGAACGAGGCTGGGGCTGGATGTATTCCCGGCACGTGACGCAGGCCGACAAGGGGTGCGATTTCGATTTCCTGGAGACGGGGTTTGGCAAGGCAGCTGGTGAACCGGACATTTTCTGAACAGATCGGGAGCAGATCGGGAGCAGTTCGGGAGCAGTTCGGGAGCAGATGGGGAGCAGATCGGGAGCAGATCGGGAGCAGATGGGGAGCAGATGGGGAGCAGATCGAGACGAATTCTTTTCACGTGAAGTTTTTCGTCGATCCGCAAGCGATGGTTACCGTCAGACACGAAGGTAACGGGTGACAACGTTGTATTTTATGGGCGAGACTTCTTTGCAGAGTTAGCATTGTGCATCTGTGCATCTGTGCATCTGTGCATCTGTGCATCTGTGCATCTGTGCAATTTTGATGGGCTTTCGGCAGTCGCGACTGGCTTTTTGTGCGGTCGAAAGCAGTTTCCCGACACAAGTTCAATCACGTGGACGTTGATGAGAGAGTTCGCGACTGCAGGTTGTCGGCACACACTTGCAGGTAGACGTTCTCGATCTGCAGATTGATCGATGCTGTTCAGTACGTTTGCTGCTTGTCCGACACGGCATTGGGCTCGACGTAAAAGAGTGTTGCAGGTCAACCAGAATGGCGGGCTTCAGGTAGACTGACTGCTGGAAAGACTCATTTCGGAGAGCGTGTCGTCCACTGGATCGTGTTCCTGCGTAGCGCTTTTCCGATCAGCCCTGTCGCACTGCTTGTTGATTCTCATGGATTCAAGTCGATTCGCCAAAATCTATGTCGGAGTATTTCTATTACTGATGCAGTTGTCATTCAATTGCAGCGCTCAGCAACCGGCACTACCGGAAGGAAGAGTCATTCTGACGGTTTCAGGTGCCATTGAATCGAGTGTCGATGCAGCATCGAGTGATGCCAATGGTGTCGCGCAACCGCCAACGGTGAGTTTCGACCTTGCGATGCTGGAGTCTCTCGGGATGATCAAGGTTGCCACTGAGACGCCCTGGACGACGGGCATCATCGAATTCGAAGGTGTTCTGGTGCGGGATCTTCTGGATTTCGTGAAGGCCGATGGCAAGACGGTAAAGGCAGCGGCGCTGGATGATTATGTGGTTGACATACCGGTGGAAGACTTTCTCGTGCATGATGTCATCATTGCCACTCGTATCAAGGGTAAACCGATGAGAGTACGAGAAAACGGTCCTCTGTGGATAATCTATCCGTGGAACGACGTGCCTGATCTACGGCGCCCCCACTTCTACTCCAACTCCATCTGGCAATTGAATTCCCTGATGGTTCTGCCATGAAGTTGACGAGGGGCGTGTGGCGTGAGCTGGACACCCTTTTGCTGGCCGCTGCATCAGTATTGGCCATCGGTGCGGTAGTCATGCTCTTCAACCTGAACAAGGAACTGAGCGTATCGCGAACCATATTCAACGACGACCTGCCATCGTTTTCGGTACGAGCCGAGTTCGACCTGGCCATGCTGGTTTCCGAAATCAACGAGTTCATCCAGGGAGAGAAGGATGCCGAGGAGATGTGGCAACGCTACGAGGTCCTGATTGCGCGGCTGTCTCACTATGAGGCTGCCTTCCTGACGGAGTATTCCGATCCCGACCCGGAATTTCACGCCATTATCGAAGAACTCACGACGAGGGTGCTGGCGTTCGAAGAGTCGTTTTACGCATTGAGACCTGGCGATGTGAGTTCTGCCTTGCAGCTGAGAAACGAGTTCAAGGGGATGCGGCCCCAACTGGCAACCTTGAGCAATCTGACCCGACATCACCAGTTTCTCCAGTATCAGAAAATCGATGAAAGCCTGGCTCATAGTGCTTTCGTTGGAACATTGATGCTGGCGTCAACACTGATTCTCGGCGCGTTGACCATGGGGCGGTTCTGGTACAGCCTGCGTGAGAAAACCCGGTTCAGTGAGGAACTTGAAGCAAAGATACAGCTGCGGACCCGCGATCTGCAGCTCAGCAACAGTGAGCTGAAAAAGGAAATTGCCGAACGCCAGAAGGCAGAGAAGAATCTGGCGGAGCGTGATCGACAGATGCACCATGTTCAGAAGATGGAAGCCGTCGGCAGAATCACGGCCGGTGTTGCCCATGATTTCAACAATCTGCTGGCGGTCATCATGGGCAATATCGAGTTGCAGATGAATCTGGGCGAGAACCGACACCCCGCAAGGTTTCTCGATAATGCCTTGTCCGCCTCCATCATGGGCAGCCAGTTGACGCGAAAATTGCTGGCCTTTGGCCGCCGTTCTCCGCTGAAGCCCGAGATGGTCGATCTGAATCGGGTCGTTTCAGAACTCAATGATCTTTTCATGCAGACGATTTCGGAAAAGAATACGCTGGAGACGATTCTGACTGACGACCTCAGGCCCATATGTGTGGATCGGTCACTGCTGGAGAATGTGGTACTCAATCTGGTCATCAACGCTCGCGATGCTCTGCCGGATGGTGGCATCATCACGATCAGGACTGAAAACGTCAGGCTGGAGCACGGTCATTCGGAAAGTGATGGCCGACTGATGAAGGCTGGAGATTATGTACAACTTACCGTGTCCGATATCGGATCCGGGATGTCCGCCGAAGTACTTGAACAGGCTATAGAACCGTTTTTCACGACAAAATCGGAATCGGAAGGCTCGGGGCTGGGGCTGTCAATGGCCTATGGCTTTGTCCAGCAGTCGAACGGACAAATGCGTGTCGACAGCAAGCTGGGCGAGGGGACCTCGGTGCAACTGATATTTCCGACCAGTGATTCTCCAGAGTGCCCGGCAGCCTCGACGATGGACTCGATGACCTATGAACCGAATGGACGAACCCTGAGAGTGCTTGTGGCTGAAGACTCGGAGGCGGTGCGAAAGACAGTGGTCAAACAGCTTCAGCTACTGGGTTGCAGCACGGTAGAGGCCGGCAGTGGCCATGAGGCTCATGAATTGATCAAGGCAGACAGCAGTATCGATCTGTTGCTGACGGATGTCGTCATGCCGGGCAGCATGCAGGGACCGGAGCTGGCGGAACAGGTTCTGCAACTTTACCCCGGGATGAAGGTCGTTTTCATGTCTGGTTATCCGAAGGGCATGGATCAGTCGGTGGATGGTCCCAACAACCGCTTCACCAAGTTGATGAAGCCGATCTCGCTTGGCGTGTTGTCGCAGACATTGCGCCAGGAATTCGAAGTTGATCCGGCTCATGAATCGCTCTGATGGTGACTTTGGACGACATCCAGTCTCTGAATAGCGTTGACAACGGCCAGGGTCAGCTGCTCACGAGTATCTAAATAGTGCAATAGTGGTCCACACTCAGTCAAACAGTAACGCCATGGACAGGAAAATCAGTACTCCGCTGGTCAGTATCAATCGCAGTCGGCCAAACCAGGCAGGTAGTTCCTGTCGATTCACCGCTACCCTGTCCATCGCATATTGACAGGCAAATCCTGCAATCAGAAGAATCAGCATGACGCTCGTACTGAACAGCAGAGCGCACCAGGCAATCACACTGGGTATCACACTGAGTGTCAAGGGAGCCCACTGCTGGATATCTGCATTGTCGGCCAGCAGTCTGCCCCAACGTATACCGCCCAGAAAACTCAGGATGACCGCCCCATAGGCTCCCAGGGCGTGCAAGGCCTGTGCGTTGGATATTCCTTGAATCTGTTCTTTGCCATCGATGATCACCGTGGCAAAGGCGGTGGCGATGAACGGCAGCAGGCCGCACAGTCCCAGTATCAGGGCTGGACGGGGTATGGCAGCAGTCTGGTTCTTCATGACAGGCGTGAGCATCCGGAGGTTATGGAAGATACTGGTAGACTTGTTCGGTCAACCTCCAGGACAGGATCACTATCCGGGCAGCTCATTGCTTCGCTTCAGGCTATTCACGCAGGTAGTGTCAACCCGGTAGTGGAAGCGGAACAGATCTTGTAGAGACAGTCCGTCTGGGAGAATTGGCAAGTCAGGTGTGAGGATCGTCGTTCGATCTTGTCGGAGTGCTTCGTTTGCCGGTATCGCCTGATGCAGACTGCGGACATTCACAATGGAAGGGAAGCGGTGGCTTCATCATCGTCAACCACGGCAATGGCCAGCAAGTGATTGGCTTGTTGGACATGTGCTGGGCATCAATAAGAAATAGAAACCGAGATCCAAGGCAGAAAAATGGAACTGAAAGGAAAAGTGATAGTCGTTACCGGCGCTGGTCAGGGGCTTGGCCTCAATACATCTCTGGCATTGGCAGCCAGAGGAGCCAGTCTGGCGCTGGTGGACCTCGATGAGGAACATCTGGCCAATGCCGTCAAGCTGTGTGAGGAAGCGGGGGCACAGGCACGCAGCTACAAGGCCGATGTGGCCAGTGAGTCAGACGTCGAAAGGCTTTTCACGGAGGTGGTGAGTGACTTTGGTGCACTGGACGGCACGGTCAACAATGCCGGTATTACACGCGATGGTCTACTGGTAAAGGCAAAGGATGGCAAGATCATCAAGAAGATGGACATCAAGGAATGGCAAACCGTTATCGATGTCAACCTGACTGGGGTGTTTCTGTGCGCCCGTGAGGCAGCAGCCAGAATGATCGAACTGGGCAGGCCCGGTGTCATCATCAACATCAGCAGCATTTCACGTGCCGGCAATTTCGGTCAGACAAATTACGCGGCAGCGAAGGCCGGGGTTGCTGCGATGACGGTTACCTGGGCCAAGGAGCTTGCCCGATACGGTATCCGGGTGGCCGCCATTGCTCCCGGGTTTGTCAACACGCCAATGGTTGCCAGCATGAACCCGCATGCACTGGAGAAACTGGAAGGCGGGATTCCATTGAAACGATTGGCTCATCCCGATGAAATTGCCCACACCGCTGTTTTCCTGTTCGAGAACGACTATGTCACCGGTCGTGTCATGGAGGTGGATGGTGGACTACGTATCTGATTTCCGGGTCGTGTCGATCTGAAGGGTGTAGACAGGTATGTCCTGCTGCACCGTTCAGGCCGGGAGTCGGGTCAGGGTGATTCGAGCGAGGACCCGGTGGAGCAGACTGCCTGCCGGGCTCGTAGCCACCCGACATTTTCGTAGACAGCATTATTGCGCATTTTCTGTCAAATTCATGGCGAAAAGCCGCTCTGGTCAGGCCTTCCCGTCGCCAATTCATTCTAAAAGGTAGTCTCATTGGTCTATCAGCCTCCCCGAGGGAAGTGATAACTTCATCACGTAATGATTCGAGGTGATGATCATGACCATGAGATTTGGCCTGGTAGCGTTGTCTGCCATCTTCCCTTTGCTGGTAGTAACTCATTCCGGCACTGACACGGATCCGTTGAAGAGCGTTGCATTGCAGCCCCAGCCGATCGTCAACGAGGCATTTGTCGAGGAAGCTGAAGCCCCATTGCTGATGGCTGGCAATACGGCCTGCAACCCCCGCGTCACGGTTTGTGAAGAGTGACTTGCCGTTTCCGATGCTTTGGATGACTGGCATGGAGAAGTGACCGGGTAGCCGTCAATGGATATTCTGGGACCAACTGGCACATACCTGCTCATCGTTGCACTGGCGGCCTTTGCCGTTGGCGTGCATGCCTACTCGATGTACGGGCAACGAGTCCCCCTGGAGAAGGACAGTGCGGTTCGTGATCCGCTGAATGCCCTGACATTGCCGACTGTTGCTGGACAGAATGCCTTTCGACGAGGTTTTGCAGCCTATCTGCTTGCCAACGAGCTGCTCTATTTTCTGCTGATCAGTTCGTCGATCATTCTGGAACTGTCGTTGAATGCCATCGGCAAGGCCGAGTTGGTTGGCGCCCTGTCATCGGACAACCCGCTGAACACTATCGTGCCAATTCTGGCGTCGACGGTCGTGATCACGGCTTCTCAGCTCAGGCCGTTTTCGCGGATCGAGCATTCCATTCGCAGCGTTGCGCACCGAATTGCCGGTATTCCACGAAACCTCGACAGTGTTCAGGAACAGATACGGCTGACATCGATTGACGACATCGGGAGAGACGAGCAGGCGAGCGTTCACAGTTGCCGGTTGATCGATAACGCGCGTGAAAGAGCCGGTGAGGTCTATCAGGCTGCCAAAGTGGCTGGTCTGGGTGAATTCGAGGCCAACAACCTGCGAACTTCTCTGATACGGGTGCACTGCCTGTATGAATGGACGCTGGGGTATGACGGTGAGCAGATCTGGATCAGCGACGAGGTCAAGCAGATAACCACGCTGTTCGAGTCGCTCAAGCTGGAGTTTCGCTCGTTCAAGAGCAATGTAGCTCGTCTGCAGGGCGAAGCCGCCGTTCTGCCCGGCAGCGCCTCGGGCAGTCATCTGGAGTTGTGGGAAAAGGTGGTGAGCGACTGTCTGATGCTCGAGCGCAGGTTGACGGTCGTGCTGTCCCTGTTGCTGATCAACAAGCCGGATGTCGAATTGCACCGATATACTGCTCTGGCCTACCTGAGAGACAAGACCGTCGATGATGGCAACGGTGCTGATCGCGGCGCAAGAAATGCGCTGGGTGTCTCCGTGCTCTTCGGTTCACTGGTCGGATTTGTCTCCATGATTGCCTATCTGTCTCTGGAGAAAACCTATAGAGACTGGGGACAGATGCAGGCCGACGAACTGATGACGAAAGCCCCTTTCGGTGTACCTGCGGCGGAAAGGAGTGCCAGTGATGCGCTTCAGTATTTCAGCGCGCGCATGGACAATGCCTTCTTCGAAACGCTGGATTTCACGCTGATATTCGCGGTGTCCATCTGGATCGCCTTGATCATGCGTGATGCCTTGTTCGAGCAGAAGCGCTGGCCGAAGATGAAGCCCGGTGATATCGCGCCCGTGGGTCTCTACCTGTATATCGGCCTGCTTGCCTATATTCCCAGCGTACTGCTGTTTCTGGTGTTGAAGTTTCTGGTGCTGATGGTGATTTCCCCACTTCGTGCAGGCCTGGAGATACTCGACCCTGTCAGTTTGAAGACCTTTCCAGGCTATCTGCCCGAGATCATTCTGGTCCCTTGCATTTCCTTTGTCTGTGTCTGGTTCATCTGCACCTATCTTGATCAGGATTTGTACAAACGTAGAAATGCGACGGGAAGTATCCTGAAATATGCGGCGGCCTGTGGTGGCCTGAATTTCCTGCTTGCCTCCTTGCGCGGCAACGACATGAACATCGATGATGCCTTTGCAGCGTTCTTCATTCCTGCTCTGGTGATCTATGCCTTGTTGTCGGTCATGTGCCGTGCTTACCGACGACAATGGGTCAGACGCCGCATGGGGGCGAAAGCGTCGGAGGATGCGCTGGAAAAACTGTGGCGGGTGTTTGTCGAGCGTGTTTTTGCACCACTGAAAGGCTCGCTTCGCAAGACAGCCGATCGAGAGCCTTCGAAAGCGGAGAGCGGTGGGTGAGCGGGGTGGCATCAGGAATGGCTCGATCCGTTCACAACACGCAGGCAACCCGGTTGCCAACAGGCGGAGAGCGTCCTCGTGCATGGGTGAGAGTGCTGCTGTTTTTCTCGATCCTGTTGTCTTGCCTGAACGCCGTCGTGGCAGCCAGTGAGATTCCCTATCTTCCCGAGAAAACCATCACCGTTGGTGTGCAGGCAGATGCCAGCCCGTTTTCCTATCTCAGCGCTGCGCAGACAGATGAGGAAATGATGCCTGGTTATACCGGCTACATGATCGAGATCTGTCGTCGTGTGCTGTCACAGATGGTGAGCAGCGGGCCATTTGCAGGTTATACCGTGGATTATCGGCGTATCACGCCTGGAGACCGACTGGCCGATCTGGATACCGGCAGAATCGACATGCTGTGCGGCCCGGACAGTATAACGCTGGGTCGACTGTACAAGTACAACACCTCGCATCCGCTGTTCCTGTCGGGTATCAGTTATGCAACTGTGGATAATGAGTCCTTTCCCAGAGGGCGCTATTGCAGTGCCGTTCTGGGGCTCGTGGGAGGGACGACGGCCGAAACGGAAGGGCTGAGAAAGCTGGATGAGAGCAACGCACTGCAACGATATGATGCGGCCCTGGAGCGTTTTCTGGCACTCTATGCAAACAGGGAAATCGCTCGTACACCGTCGCTTCTGCTCGCTCGCATCAAGGAACTGAAGGAGAACATGCAGAGTGGATTCGCGACGCTTGCCGACGAAGCACGCGGCAAGGATCGCATCGACCCTTCGTTGATTCGTACGGAAAATTGCCCCAATGGGTTCTCGCGCGGACCTGTGGTGTTCTACGACTCCCACCAGCAGGGTATAGAAGATCTGTGCAAGGCCCGCATCCTGTTCTATGTCTCGGACGTGGACATTCTCAGCGGCCGGGTGAAGGGCTGTAATGTCATTCTTCAGCGTGAAACCATGACCCGTGAGGCTTATGGCGTATTCTTCCGTCGCAGTGCGAAGCGCTTGAACGATGCGGACGATTCAGGAGGTGGCAAGGATTTTCCGGATAGCGCGTTGTACGCCGAGTTCAACAATGTGCTTCTGCGCAAGATGCAGACCACGGAAAACATTCTCGACTACGAATTCTCTCGACAGTTCAAGGGCGAGAAACCCACCATGGATCTGCAGAATTTTTTCGATGGCTACAAGTTTGTCGTGGATTTCTAGCCACACACCACCCATGAAAAGGCAGGGGTCAGCCATGAAGTCATCATTGCCCGCCCTGGGGCTCATTTGCACCCTGGCATCAACCACACCGTTGCTTGCTGCCAGTCCGGGTTGTATCGAGGAGCAGAGAACCAGCATCGAACTGGGTCATGCACTGGGTGTCCTGATGTATGACAGCATCGTCAGGGACTATGCAGAGCATGTGTCAGTGGACGATGTCGCGGCAGGACTCCGGCATGCCAGAGATCGCAATGGGTTCCCGTTGCCGCCAATGGACCGTGGCGATCCTGAGGCAGATCCCGAAACGGATGCCGTGTCGGGCGCTTCACTGTCCGTAGCCGATGCTCGCCACATTGTTGCAAATTGGCGTCCTCAGACCGACCAGCTGGATCGGCGATTCCTGAGTGAATACAAGCAACGAGGTCAGCAACAGAACAGTGGCATCCTGACACATCGCCTGACACTTGATGCCAGGGAGATGGATCAGCTCTCCGCTTGCACAGCCAATTTTCTGCTGGCAGTGGACGATGGCGCAACACAAGTCTGCTATCTGCGGCTGAGGATCGATTCGCAGGCCGTTTGTGCCACGGAGACGCATGTCAGGGATGAGATTGCCAGCAAGAGCTGGACGTATGGTGCGTTTCAACCGGATAGTGTCATCGAAGGCTGGGCAGAGGCGTTCAAGCTCTTGACAGACGAGCCGTTGGTGAGAGAGAAAGCGGATTCAGACGGTGATGAGGACCCGGTGGAACGGGTGCAGGAGGTGTTGGAGGTGCTCATTCCTCCGGAGATGGCGTATGGTCGCAAGGGGATCGCGGGAAAGGTCGGACCTGAGGAAGCTCTGTGGTTCGTCATGGCTACCAAGTGAATTACTGTGGTCCGCCATTCAATTCGTCAGGGGGCCCTCAGGTGCCACCGACAGCTTCCATCGCATTGCGCTCGGGCGGTGAGGGGGTACAGGCAGTAGGTCGCTGACACTCGCATGATAGAGTGCGTCATGTGCACCTGATCAACCAATGCAGAGCGAGTGATGAACCATAGGGAAGCGTATCCAGAGGGCTATATCGCCGGGATTCTGTCGGATGTCAAGACCATGGCCATGGTCGGCGCCAGCCCGGATCCGAGTCGGCCCAGTCATGGTGTGTTGCGGGTGCTCAAGGATCAGGGCTACAACATGATTCCCGTCAATCCGAAGCAGGCCGGGGAGCAGATACTGGGTCTGGACGTCGTCGCCTCTCTGGCTGACATCGATGAGCCTGTTGACATGGTCGATGTCTTTCGTGTCTCGGAAGCCTTGCCGGGTATCGCTAAAGAAGCCATTGATATCGGGGCTGGAGTGCTGTGGAGTCAGCTTGGTGTGTACAGCGAGGAGGCTGCCAGACTTGCAGAAGAGGCTGGACTCCGGGTCGTCATGAACCGATGCCCGAAAATCGAACTGTTCCGGTAACGGGGATAGGGAGCAATGACAGTGAACTCGAGATCCGATAACAGCGATAACGGTAGAGATGCTGCGGCAGTCGCGCCAGACAGCGAAGCGCTGGTGCTTTCTCGTCTGGATGACAAGGGGGCTTTGACGCTGACACTCAATCGACCTGCGCAATTCAACGCACTCAGTCAGGCCATGCTGAGCGCCATGCAGGAGGCTCTCGAACAGATCGACGATCATGTGCGTGTGGTGGTCATCGCAGCCAACGGACGCGCCTTCTGCGCCGGGCACGATCTCAGGGAAATGCGCAGTCACGCGGACGAAGCATGGCAGTGCGCCTTGTTCCAGCAGTGCAGCCAGATGATGCAGACACTAGTTTCCCTGCCGCAGCCCGTCATTGCCAGAGTCCAGGGAGTGGCCGCGGCGGCTGGATGCCAGCTGGTGGCCAGCTGTGATCTTGCAGTGGCTGCGGATCATGCCAGCTTTGGTGTATCCGGGATCAATCTGGGTTTGTTCTGCAGTACGCCATCGGTTGCATTGAGCAGAAACCTGTCCCGCAAGCGTGCTTTCCAATTGCTCATGTCCGGAGAATTCATCTCCGCGCAGACGGCCGTGGACTGGGGCCTGTTGAACGAATGCGTCGCGGATGAGTTGCTGGATGCGAGCATCGAGCAGTGGTGCAACACCATCTGCAGCAAATCGAAAGTGGCGGTCAGTACCGGAAAGCGCCTTTTCCACGAGCAACTGGAGCGCCCTCTGGACCAGGCATACGCATTGGCCAGTGATGCCATGGCTTGCAACATGATGGCTGAGGATGTGGCCGAAGGTATCGATGCATTCTTCGACAAGCGCCCGCCGAACTGGAAACACCGTTGAATGCGGTGTGACACGCTGCCAGGGTCAGGCAAGTCAGGTCAGGTGCAGGTAATCATCGCGGATATTCGAGGTATCGCGGCATGACAGACTCCCAAGCAGCACTTCCTGTGGCCGAGCAGCCCGGTGATCGGAATGTTCCGCTGCCTGCACAAAGTGCCAACTACACACCGTTGAGCCCACTGAGTTTTCTGTCCAGAAGTCGCGATGTCTATCCCGATCGAATTGCGATCATTCACGGAGAGCGCAAACTGACGTGGAAGCAGGTTCACGAGCGTTGTCTGGCCGGGGCTGCCCGGCTGGCAGCACTGGGTATCCGGACAGGGGATGTGGTGGCTGTCGTGGCTCCCAATGTTCCGGCTCTGTTCGAGCTGCATTTCAGTGTGCCGCTGTGCGGAGGCGTGCTCAATGCCATCAACACGCGTCTGGATGCAGATACGATCAAGCACATTCTGGAACATGGTGGAGCGAAGGTCCTGTTTGTGGATCGTGACTCCACCGCGGTGGTGAATGAAGCGCTGCAGAGCATGGACAAGGCTCCTCGATTGTTCAGCATCGACGATATCGAGGCCCAAGGTGCACCCATCGCCGATATCGATTACGAGCAGTTCATCGACCCCGAGTCGAGCGTTCAGGAACAGTTGCCAGCCATGGACTCCGGCTTCGGCTGGCAGCTGCCGGCAGACGAGTGGCAATCCATTGCCCTGAATTACACCTCTGGCACCACTGGAAAACCCAAGGGGGTGGTTTACCATCACCGAGGTGCCGCCCTCAATGCCATGTCCAATATCAGTGGCTGGCATATGGGGCCGCATCCGGTGTATCTCTGGACCTTGCCGATGTTCCATTGCAACGGCTGGTGCTTCCCGTGGTCACTGGCTGCCAATGCGGGTACCAGCGTCTGCCTGCGAACGATCAGCGCACAGACGATCTATCAGGCCATCGACGTACACGGCGTTACCCACTTCTGCGGGGCTCCCATCATTCTGAATTTCATCATCAATGCCGGTGCCGAACATGTTCGAGCGCTCAGGCAACCAGTCCATGTCATGACCGCCGCTGCGCCACCACCACCCAGTGTGCTGTCGGCGGTGGAATCACTCGGATTCAGGATCACACACACCTACGGCTTGACGGAAACCTATGGTCCGGCTGTGATGTGCGCCTGGCATCCGGAGTGGAATGATCTGCCCCCCGACGAGCAGGCCAGACTCAAATCACGCCAGGGGGTCCGATATCAGATGCTGGACGGTCTTGACGTCATGGATCCGGACTCCATGACGCCGGTGCCCCGGGATGGCAAGAGCATTGGTGAGGTGATGTTTCGGGGCAATATCGTGATGCGCGGCTATTTCAGGGATGCCGATGCCACCGCCGAGGCCTTCCGCGGCGGCTGGTTTCACAGCGGAGATCTGGCGATCATCGACCCCGATGGCTATCTGCGCATACTGGACCGTTCGAAGGACATCATCATTTCCGGCGGGGAGAATATTTCCTCCATCGAAATCGAAGATGCGCTGTACGCCCATCCTGCGGTACTGGAGGTGGCGGTAGCGGCCCGACCTGATGCGCATTGGGGGGAAACGCCTTGTGCCTTTGTCTGCCTGAAACAGGGCGAAACTGCCGATGAACAGCAATTGATCGATTGGTGTCGTGACAGACTGGCGCACTTCAAATGCCCCAGGACCATCGTGTTCCGGGAACTGCCCAAGACGTCGACGGGCAAGATCCAGAAATTCAGGTTGCGTGAATGGGCAAACGCTCTGGAGTAGGAAGGGCTCTCGTTTGTCAGGTCGTGTAGTCGCGACTATCGTAACCATTGAAGGTGTCTGCCAGAAACTCCACCAGGTCACGTACTGCCGGGACTTGCGTGCGCCCAGCGGGATATACCGCGTGTACGATCCCCGGAAGCGGCTCCCAGCCCGCCAGCAGTTGTATCAGCTTGCCGGACTGAAGCTCCTCGCGACAGACGAATTCGGGCAGCATGGCGATTCCGCTGCCGTGCACGGCAGCCTGTACCAGCATGTGCAGATCGTCGGCAATATACCGGGGGGTGTGCCAGTGAACATGGCTTTGCCCATCCGGCCCCTGTAGTCTCCAGCTGCTGCGACCATCGCTGGCGTTCATGGCAATTGTGATCCGGTCTGCCAGATCAGCCGGTTCGACAATGGGTGGCTGCTGTTGCATCAGCTCCGGGCTGGCGACCACGATGGAGCGGCTGGACCCGAATGTTCTTGCCACGAGAGCTGAACTGTCTTCGATGTGAGTGCGAACGCGCAATGCCAGATCGAATCGCTCCTCGATGGGGTCAACCGGACGATTGAGAACGCGGACATCGAGTTGCACCAGCGGATAGCGAGACTGGAAGACCGGCAGCTCGGTTGCCAGTGTGCCCAGAGCGAGCGTCAGTGGGCAACTCATGCGGACGGTGCCGCAGGGTTCGGAATGCACCTGAGCGACCGCCTCGTAGGCGTTCTGCGCTGCGCTGCGCATGTCCCTGCAGTGTCGCAGGAACAGCTCGCCATCAGGTGTCAGGGACAGTCTGCGCGTGCTGCGATACATGAGCTGCAGGCCGAGTTGCCGCTCAAGGCTGGCGATTCGCCGAGAGAGTCGTGATTTGGGAATGCCGAGTACCCGGCTGGCAGCCGTGAAACCGCCATGCTCGATGACGTCGGCAAACAGCACCATGTCGTTGAGGTCCTGCATCCGCGTATTGTCCTGTTAATGGAACGATGGAACGCATTTTTGACTACTTATCAAGACAACGCAACATCCCTAGAATCTGGTCATCTTCTGACAGCCCGGGATCCCGACCATGAAAGACCAGACCATGAAACTGTTGCATATCGATTCCAGCATCCTTGAGGAGGCCTCCGTCACGCGGAAGCTCAGCGCGGACGTGGTGGCCGAATGGCTGAAGACCAATCCGTCCACGACGGTGGAAACGCTGGATCTGGCAACCGAGGCTCCGAACCATTTCAACGCCGATGCCATGGGTATTCGAACCGAGCGGCAGGCGGAGCCATCTGCTGCGCAACGTCACGAAAACGAGGTTTCCGAGAAGCTGGTGACACAGTTCCTCGATGCGGACGTCGTGGTGATCGGCGTGCCCTTCTACAACTTCGGCATTCCTACTCAACTCAAGGCCTGGATTGATCGAGTGGCGCAGGCCGGCCGTACCTTCAAGTACACCGACAGTGGCCCTGTGGGGCTGGCAGGTGGCAAGACGGTGATACTGGCGCTGGCGCGCGGTGGGGTTTATTCGAACAGTGAAGCGGGACAGGCCATGGAGCATCAGGAAAGCTACCTGAAGGTTGTATTCGGCTTCTTCGGAATTACCGATATCCGAGTACTTCGCGCAGAAGGCGTGGCCATGGGCGAAGAGCACAAGGCGGCGGCCATGAAAGCGGCTGCCGAGGCGATCCCCGGTGTGATCGCTGCCGAAGATGCTCAGGGTATGGTCGCGTAAGGCGAGATCCTGCAAAAGGGCTTGCTGTGGTCGCTTCACGAAACGGGAGTGGACGCAAGAATGGTCGGGGTGTCGGATAGACTGGCACCCGGGCCGAAGAACGTTCGAGCGGCCTCACGCGTTTGCCACTCGTTCAACCAACCAGAACAGTCCGATCAGGCCGGTGACGGCGGACGATCCGATCGCCCAGCGCCATGACGGAAAGCGTTTGCCCAGTAGCCAGATCAGGGGAAGCAGAACTGCCAGGATGATCAGCTGACCGGCCTCGACGCCCAGATTGAAGAACAGCAGGGACAGTAATGCCTGATCACCCAGGCCAATCTCCTTCAGCAGGTAGGAAAAGCCGAAACCGTGTATCAGACCGAACAGGAAGGTACTGATCAGACGTTCCCTGCGTTGCGAACGACTGAGTGACAGCTGGTTCGGTTGGCGCAGAATCATGATCGTTCTGACCGAGATATGGACAATGCTCAGCGCAATGGCCGCTTCGACTATCCGCGGTGGCAGGGTCACGATGTCCAGCACCGACAGCGACAAGGTCACTGAATGCGCGATGGTGAACGAGGTGATCAGGCTCAGAATCGCCAGTGGAGTCATCGGTAGCAGCACCAGGCAGACCAGAAACAGAACGTGATCGAATCCGAACAGGATATGTTCGAGGCCGACGGGGAAGAAGCGCGTACCGAATGGCCTGTTCGCAGCCTGTGTATCAGCGTTGACAGTGGGATCGTCCGTCACAGCCGCCTGTCTTGCGTCGGCAAGTTGCATGACCAGCGCCTTGACGTCCACGGTATGTTCTCGTTGCTGGTCGGAGAATGTCTCGTCCCGCGATCTGCCCAGCAATGAAATTCGCAGAACGTTCGAATGTGATGAGTCCTGAGCGAAGAACAGACTGTAACGCAGGTGCAGCAAAGTGATCGGACGACCACAATTGAAACGGAACGTGAATTGTGCCGATGCGATGGTATCAAGCATCTTGCGAGAGACAAGCACGGGCACGCAGCTGATATTGCCGTCGCGGACGTCCAGACCGGCGAGGATGGCATCAACCTTGTCACCACCGCTGCCTGCCGTCGATGCAGCCGGCAGTGTGTCGAGCAGGGTGTCAGGGACGGTATAGGTCAGCATCACGCTCGAACTGGAAATCACGACTCCGGTATCCGTGATGCCAGCCTCGTGGGCGAGCGCTGTCTGCGAGAAAAGGGATATGAGCAGCAGTGCCGATAGAGCGAACAGATTTTTCATGGGGCTGTGAGTGGTGACAAGAGCGGCTCACCGGCGGTCGGCCCGCCATTGGCGGACAAACCGTTGCGATACCGCAGATGGTGAGCTGTCGTGTATATCGGAGCAGCGCGCCTACTGTGCAGGAGCATCCTGCGGGGGCGGGCCCACACCTTCGTTGTCACCGCCTCCGAAGGACGCATGCGGTGTGCCCGTGAAGCACTTGATGACCCACGGGTAGGTATCCGTGACATAGTAGCCGTACTGGCCATTGATGCTCATGCCGTTACATTCGTCCAGATCACCACTGTTGGTGAATTCCCAGTCGTCATTGTAGGTACCATCGTGATCACCGCCCGGATTGGTATCACTGCGCTCGCCTCGCGAGCCGGGCTTGAGCGTGTAACCCGAAATGGCCTTGCGCACCTGACCGGAATTCTCGTCGTGGAAGTAGCTGCCGTAAATGGGAAATCCATCGGCGGCAAAGCCGATGACCGGCGATCCGTCACTGCCCGGGTTGTCATCGAACATGGCGTTGGGGCCACCATGATAGTGATAGAGTCCGCCGGGCTGAGTGTGAGCATTGTGCAGATCGGCACCGAATTTCGCGTCCGTACCCAGTGGGTCCAGCAACCACGGATCATCGGTTGAGCAGCCGATTCCGGTATTGCCATCGTCGCCGGCATCCGGGCTGTTGGGGCGATAGCAGCCCGCCGAGAGAATGTCCAGCCGCACTCCGTTGAGGAAAACTCCGTTCTTGACCTGTTGGCTCAGTGCGGTGGGTTCAGCGGCGATGGCGGGACTGCGTGTGATGGTCGATACCGTATCAGTGGCGGCGATGGTCGCACCGTCTGCACCACCGGCAAACGCGGCGGTGTCATCGTTGAAGTCGTGGTTGGGCACACTGTTGGAGGTGATGGTGCACTCGGTGTTCGTGGCCGTGATGAACACGTCGGCATTGAAGCTCAAGCTGTTCTGGATATCGACTACTGTGGCGTCGAATGTATTCACGTAGTCACCACAATCGGCGCTTCGTTCCGAGAAAACAGCGTTGTAGATATCGATGATTTCGGTATCGCTGCCGCCTGTTGTCGTATCGGTCTCATCAACGGTTACATCCGTAACGGTATCCCCGGTGGTTACTTCCGAATCGGTCTCGTCAGTGCTTGTATCAGTATTGAGAGTGCCGGAATCACTGCAGCCGCTGACAGCGACGATGACGGCCGTCAGGGTGGCACCGAGCAGGGACTTGCACGCGGCAGTGTTCTTGAATGGTAATGACATGGAGTATTCCTGAACGAGCTTCGAGCTCTGGCTGGCCATCAAGCATAGGGAATCAATGTGCAAGGAATTTGGAGATTGCCCGGTATGGGGTTTGAGCAAGGTGCCGAGTTTGTATCAGTAACGTGAGATGAGGCACAGAGCGCTGCAATGGTGAATACAGGGAGCCGCACAGCTCTGGGTCACCACGGCGCTTGCAGGGGTCTGTAAAGGAAGGTCAAGGGAGTCCGATAATCAGTGAATACGCACTTTGGGCGAATGAGCCAATGGCAGCCATCACGGGAAACGTTCCCTGTGGCTTGTCCATCAGATTGTCGACCATCGCTCATTGCCAGAGAGACAGTGACGGGATATCGAGGCCATTACCTTGATGCAGGGTGCCCATGAGTACTTTCGAGAGCACAACCAGATCATTGACCGAACTGCTGAGAGAGATCGGGGCCGGTGTCATTCAGCTACCCGAGTTCCAGCGTGGCTGGATCTGGGATGATGACCAGATCCAGGACCTCCTGGTCAGTATTGCAGGCCGATTTCCCATTGGCACGGTGACACTGCTGGAATGCGCAGACCAGGGGCTGTTCAAGACACGAGCGTTGGAGGGGTTCGAGAAAATCGTGCCGCGAGGCTGCGACCCGGAACAGCTGATTCTCGATGGACAACAACGCCTGACCTCGCTGGCGCGAGTACTCCTCCTGGATACGCCCGTGGACACTTGCAAGGCGAGCAGGAAATCGATCAGGCGTTACTACTACATTGATATCAGCCGGGCCGTGAATGAGGGCGTTGAAGGCTCCGTGCTCAGCGTGGATGAGAGTCGCGAATTCAGGGACCCGGCTACAGGAAAAGTGAAGTTCAAGCTGAAAAGCTCCGAGCAGGAATGTCGGGCCAAATGCTTTCCCTGCCACCTGATTCTGCAATCGGACGACTGGGAGGCGGAGTACCTGAAGATAAACCCGGGCGATGGGGAGTTGCTCGCCGCTTTTCGGGAAACCGTGCTGAATGCCTTTCGTCAATACACGGTGACGGTATCGCAGCTCAAGCGGGATACACCGATCGAGTCTGTCAGTCGTGTATTCCAGAGGGCGAACCTGGGTGGTGCTCAGCTGACGGTATTCGAGATACTCAACGCCAAATACGCTGCAGCAGGCTTCAGCCTGCGCGATGACTGGCATGGCTCTCTGCGTCAGAACATCGTTTCTCGCAAGGCTCGAATCGCTCGAAACCCACTCCTGGAAGACATCGAGGAAACCGATTTCATACAGGCAGTCACACTCCTGCACACACATGATCTGCGTCTGAAGGCTCTCGCCAAAGGCAGAACCGGCAAGCAGCTGGTGCCGATCAGTGCCAAGCGCAACGATGTTCTGTCCCTGCCGCTGGATGCCTGGAAGAACTGGGCGACGCAGTTGGAGGCAGCTTATGAACATGTTGCCTATTTCCTGCGCGCCGAGGCCTTGTATCATCGCCGGGAGCTTCCTTATCGGGTACAGCTGGTTCCTCTGGTGTCCCTCATGGCGCGAATCGGAGACCGCTGGCGGGAGACACAGAACCGCGACAAGATTGCTCGTTGGTTCTGGTGCGGCATTCTCGGCGAGTTGTATGATGGCGCAGTGGAAGAGCGCCTCGCGATGGACTACGAGGAATTGCTGATCTGGCTGGACAACACGGCAAAGGTACCCACCACGGTCAGAGAAGCCTGTTTTTCCCCGAGTCGCTTCGATGTGCTGCATACGCGCAATTCAGCTGCCTACAAGGGAGTGGCCCTGTTGGTACTCCGGGAAGGGGCCGAGGACTGGTACTGGCGAACCTCCATTCGGGATCTCAAGATCTACGAGATATCGATAGACATTCACAATATATTTCCTCGGGCCTGGTGCGATAGTCAGCGCATCCCACGCAGCCGTTATGACAGCATACTGAACAAGACACTGTTATCCTATAAAGCCAATCGCAAGATAGCCAGCAATGCGCCTGCCGATTACATTGCCAAGTTGCAGGCGGACAAACAGGTGGGCCTGACGGACGAGGCCATGGATGCCGTTCTGGCCACTCATGCACTCTCGCCGGAATTGTTGCGGGAGGGGGATTTCTACGCCTTCGTCGAAGATCGACGTTCAAGGTTGTGTGATCTGGTGGAATTGGCCATGGGGAAGGTGGTGTCGCGTGCTGGTGACTGAGAGTCTGGTGGTGTCCGGATCAATTGACGGCAGATGGCCCGCATGAAGACCCTGCAGGAACTGCTGAATACACTGCCGCAACAGGGAGAACTTCGCTGGATTGGCTTGCGACCCGAGCGGCGCGCTGAGATGATCAGTGTTGATATTGCCGCTGTGTCCAGCAAGTCCGGTCTGGAAGGGGATCGTTATCAGGGGCGTACCGGTCAGCGCCATGTCACCCTGTTGCAGGAGGAGCATCTGCCTGTCATTGCAGCCTGTGTGGGGCGCAGGCATGTTCGCGCAGAAGACTTGCGGCGCAATTTGCTCGTGACAGGAATCAACCTGCTGGCCTTGAAGAACAGGATCATCTCCATTGGCAGCGTCGAGCTGGAAGTGACCGGCCTGTGTCATCCTTGCAGCAGGATGGAAGAGACCCTGGGGGAGGGGGGATACAATGCGGTCAGAGGGCACGGAGGTGTGACTGCGCGCGTGCTGACGGATGGTCATATCCGGGTTGGAGACAGCGTTGCATTGAATGCTTCCGTGTCGGACCGGTAGCGGCGATCGCTCGCAGGGACGCGATACGCCGGCTGCCGGCTATGGACATTGTCCTGATCCGATGCTGCATTTCAGGGCGATGGTGACAAGTCTGTCGGTCAGGTGGTTTGCACATTGCTGCCGAAGTACATGAACTCCTTGCTCATGGAGGCAATTTCTTCGGATGCCAGTGACAGAGTTGGAGTGTCCAGCATCTGGAAACTCTTCTGGGACTTTACCCACTCATCAGCCGTCTCCAGCGTGGACAGGGTATAGGTGGTCGACTCGCTGAGATAGTGGGTGGGGATGACGATCTTGGGCTGCAATCGCTCTACGATGGCATTGCCCTGCTCGTAGGACAGGATATGTTGCGACCCGTCCACGGGCAGAGTGAGTACATCGATCTGCCCGATGGCTTTCCAGAAATCCTCACCCGGATCGGGTCGGTTATCACCCCAGACAAGCGTTCGGATGCCACCGGTTTCGATGACATAGACCACCATGTCCATATGACCGATGTTGTTGGGAGGGCATGCTTCCACACCGAATTCATCCAGAGCATTGGTCCACTGATACCAGCCTGGTGCAATACAGGCGTGCTTGTCGGCATAGCCGGTGATTCTGATGTCCGCAAATTCGAAATTGCCAACCATGCGATCCAGGACCATCGTGGACTGCGGTCTGTCGATGGCATCGTGATCGAAATGCGTGTGGGTGGACAGAGTGATGTCCACGAGAGTTTCCGGGAACTTGGACTT
Organism: Granulosicoccus sp. 3-233; assembly: GCF_052681095.1. Classification (NCBI taxonomy): domain Bacteria; kingdom Pseudomonadati; phylum Pseudomonadota; class Gammaproteobacteria; order Chromatiales; family Granulosicoccaceae; genus Granulosicoccus; species Granulosicoccus sp. 3-233. Next base: position 116,319 of record NZ_JBQYLE010000010.1, on the reverse strand, counting down.
GAACCACAATCCCCAGGCGCCGGAAGGGTCGTCTCGCCAGGGGTCAACGATCACTGTGGCACCACTGGGGGCCGTTATCTTCAACGCGCAATGCCCATAATAGTCCAGCTTCACCTCACCACCGGGAAAACTGCTGGCGGCCTGCAATTCCAGTACATGGTTGTTGTTACCGGGTTGAGTCCAGTCGGTGGACTGTGCGCTGGCTTTTCCGGAGCCCAGAGACATGGTGGCAGCAGACACTCCTGCGGCACCTGCAGCCATGAAGAACGAGCGACGCGACAGGTTGGGGGCCAGTGAATCCAGTTTGCCGTCGAGCCGAACGGGTTTGAGATCGAGCTTCTTCATTGTGTGATTCTCCCTCGGATGTGCGGGCGGCATGCCCGTTGATTACCGAGGCTATCACTGGCCGGGATATCCTCCCCCATGGGGATGGTCATGGCTCGATAGGGGGGATTTCCCCCTATTCCTGCAGAGACATGAGATGGCTGCGCAAGCTGATATCACGCTCGAGCCCCAGCTTGCGCCTGATATTGCTGCGATGGTAATCAATGGTACTGGTCTCGCGGAACATGGCTCTGGCGATGTCCTTGGTGGACTTTCCATGCAGGATAAGCTGGGCCACTTCGGTTTCCTTCTGGGTCAGGGATTCGAATCTCGCTGTATTCGCTGCTGCAAACTGACTCGTGATGGAGGCCAGGCTGGATTCCAGCAATTCCAGATAGACGGCATATTCGGGTGCAACTGCACCCTTGGAGTGCAGGGTGTTCATGTGAGGTTTGACCAGGGCTTCCAGCTGGCGAATGATATCGGCCTCGAATTCCTCGCGTGATGAAGCCATGCGTTCCACCAGTACTTGCAGAGTCGTATTGGCTCGCTTGAGCTCCTTGGTGCGGCTGTCGACCGTTTGCTCAAGCCCTGCCAGCAGTTTTCTCAATTGGTTCTCGGCCTTCTCGCGTCGGGCAATTTCCGTCAGCAATGACAGATCAGCCTCTATCAGGCTACGGAATTCGATCAGCAGATCGCGACACTGCAATGCCCGTTCGTTGCTGGAGCTGTCCAGCACGCAGAGTGTACCCAGCAATGCGCCGTCCGGCCAGCGTAATGGGTAGCCCATATAAAATGACATGCCGTACTCAAGATCTTCATTGTTCTGCCACACCGGGTCGCAATTGGCGTCTTCCACGACCAACTCGTCATCTCGAGCAATGACTTCCTGACAATACAGTTCAGGGCCAAGTTCGAATTTCTGTCCTACCCGGTAGGGGTTTTCCTTACCGGTGGACTTGATCAGAACGGAATGTCTGGGTGGATCGGTTTTCATGATCAGCCCGGCTGGTACCTGAGCCATCGCTGATGCCAGATCGATGACACGCTGCCACTTGGCAAGTATGTCTGCTGGAATCTGCGGCTTTTCCGACGTCTTCATCCCGGTCTCCTGGTAATGTCAGGTGAAGGCCGTTCGGCACATCGAGCACCGAAGCGACTGCTGGTTCCTGCAACCTTACCGAAATACCGGATGCATGACTCACTGACAGTGGGTGAAGCGCCGAAAATCGGCTTGTCGACCGACAATCGCTGTTCGACTGTGGATGGCCACCTGATCAGTGGTTGGACAGCATGATGTCATTCGACTTCGGGCAGGCTTCGTCCCAGTATGGCGCCGGCTGCACTGAGCAGTGACAGCAGCGCAATCAGGGTCACTGGAGGCAGGATGGTGGATAGCCCGCTGGAGATCAAGCCGACGAACAGCAGTATCAGACCGATGGTGGAGTTGCTGACGGCAACATAATCCACCCGATTGTCGTCGTTAGCCATATCCACGATATAGGTCTTGCGCCCGACGCGGATACCCTGATGAGCCAGTTCGAGGCAGAAGTACAACGCAGGCACGAGCCAGGCGTTGCTGAACAGCTCCGGCAGGGTCTGATGCAAGACAACGGTGGACAGTCCCAGAGCGCTGACCAGAGTTGCACTGAGCAACAGGACAAGACGTGATGAGTGGTCGGCCAGACGCCCCCAGAGCGGTGAGGCTATCAGACTGGCGACGCCACTGGCCAGTAACAGTGCGCCGAAGCCTGCCAGGGGATTCTCACTCCCGGCCTGCAGCATGACATAGTAAGGGGCTACCAGCGCCGACGAGGTAAGTAGCGCGCGGGCAATGACAAAGCGCAGAAAGTGCGCGTCTTTGCGTAGCAGTTTGAGCCTCTGCCAGAAACGATTGTCGGCATCCTTCGGTTTCTGCTCCGGTTCGTCGAGAAAGGAGATGACAAGGGTGGCCAGCCACCAGGCGAGTCCGGCCACGGCGACCATCCACATCAGAGGCTGAACACCCGGAGCACCTTGTACCAGGATCAGCAGCACGGCGACGATACACGTTGCCAGTCCGGCTGCGCTGGAAGCCCAGCCATTGGTCTGGCCTCGCAGTCCCTTGGGCACTCCCTTGCCGATCATCGCCTTGTGAGTCAGTGAGCAGAGACATCGCGCCAGGCTCAGAATGGCCAGACAGAGGACGACGGCCCAGCCTGCCAGTGTGCCTTCGAGCGTGGCGACAGAAGCCAGCATGCCCAGTGCCGCTGCTCCCTGTACCAGCGTGCCCAATCGATACAGGCCTGCCTGACGGCTGCGACTGTTGGCAAGGCTGGCAAGTGCCGCCTGTGGTAGCAGAGCTCCGGATTCACGGATGGGAACCAGAAGGCTGATGGCAGCAGCGGAAGCCCCCATGCTCTGCAGCAACCAGGTGAGGGTGATCTTGGGGTTGGCCAGTGAATCCGCGGTTTTGGTCAGGAACGTCGCTGCAATCAATACCAGCGCATTGCGAGCGATCTTGTCGCGTTCTTCGGTCGAGTCCGGTAGCTCAGAGTTCGCCGTTGTGCTTTTCAACCATCTGCTCGCCCAGCCGTTCATGCGACTCCAGTCAATCCGCTTGTGTAAACGTGGGAGCTTGTCGTGATCGATGAACCGAGCTTGCTAGACTCGCCGACTGTACAAGCAGAAGCATTCAGGGGGAGAGGATATGTCATCGTTTCAATCAGGAGACAAAGTGAAATGGTCGTGGGGGCAGGGTCACGGTACGGGCACTGTCCAGTCGGTCTTTACGGAAAAGACCACGCGACAGATTTCCGGTAACGAAGTAGTGCGTCATGGCAGCAAGGATGATCCGGCCTTGTACATCGACTCGGATGATGGTTCCAATGTGCTGAAATTGGCCAGCGAGTGCGAATCGGCGTAAGCCACCGACATGCTCTGCTGACAGGCAAGA
>NZ_JBQYLE010000010.1:88251-112965 GCF_052681095.1 Granulosicoccus sp. 3-233 | reverse complement strand
CAAGAGCAGGCAAGAGCAGGCAAGAGCAGGCAAGAGCAGGCAAGAGCAGGCAAGAGCAGGCAAGAGCAGGCAAGAGCAGGCAAGAGCGGGTGGTCGCGAGCGGCCGGAGTCGTCTCGACAGGCTCGTCCACTGGTCGGATGGAACTCGCGCGATCTTGCGCAGTGGCGGCGACCGGAGTACGGGTCGCCGCCTTGAGAGTGATCAGCCGTTGGAAGAGTCGACTTTCCCGGTCCAGACGTCACGTTCTATGTCCAGGTCGGGATAATCATCGGGGTTCAGCACCGGACGGGCGACACCCGCCTTGAGCTGAGCGCCGAAGTCGTTGATCAGGCGCATGGCCGTAGGGAACATCATCATCAGAGCCAGCAGGTTGACGACAGCGAGTATGCCCATCATCGGGTCAGAGAAAAAGAAGACAGCCGTCGCGCCCGGGGCTACTGCTCCCAGGAATACAATGCCGACAACCAGCAGACGCAGGCCATGCACGGAGGCTTTGCTCTTCGTCATGAATGTCAGCGCGTTCTCACCCAGGTAGTAGTTGTAGATGATCGAGCTGAAGGCGAACAACAGAATGGCGGTTGTCAGTGCGTATTGCGCCCACTCTCCCAGATGTGAGACCAGCGATTGCTGTGTCAGGGCAATGCCGTCCACATCGGTTGCCCCTGGCACATAGACATCGCCCAGCAGGATGATGAAAGCGGTACAGCTGCAGATGACATAGGTGTCGATGAAAACGGATAGAGACTGGGTGATTCCCTGGCTGACCGGATGCCTGACATCGGCTGTTGCGGCCACGTTCGGAGCCGAGCCCAGGCCGGCTTCATTCGAGAACAGACCACGACGCAAACCCTGCGCCAGCGCTGCCCCCATACCACCACCCACGGCCTGTTCGAAGCCGAAGGCGTTCGCGAAGATCGAACCCAGTACCCGAGGCACTTCTCCGATATTGACGAGGATGACCAGCAAAGCCAGAACGATATAACCGAATGCCATGACCGGCACGACCACATCGGCTACCTTGGCAATGCGCTGGATGCCGCCGTACACGATCAGGCAGGTGCCGATTGCCAGGGCAACCCCTGTCCAGAGACGTTCTATGCCAAGGCTGTCAAGAGCGGCGCCGGCCACCGTGTTGCCCTGAAAGGCGTTGAAGCCGATGGCAAAGGAGGCAATCAGGCAGATTGCGTAGATCGTTGCCAACCAGCGAAAATTCTCACCGAGCCCGCGAATGATGGTGCGCGCGGGTCCTCCGCGAAAGGTGCCGTCCGGCTCACTCTGCTTGTAGAGTTGTGACAGGGAGCATTCGATCAGGCTGGTCGCCATGCCGACAGCGGCAACAGCCCACATCCAGAAAACCGCGCCAGGACCGCCGAGCGTGATGGCTACGGCAACACCGGCAATATTGCCACCACCAACGCGCCCGCCGACTGACACGAGCAGGGCCTCACGGGCGGAGATGGCATTCGGATCAGCCGATTGATTCTTGCTGGAAAAGACGCGAAACATCCGCTTGAAATAGCGAAGTTGCACAAAGCCTGTCGATATCGTGAAGAACAGACCCATGACGACAAGAAAGGGGACGAGCGCCCACCCCCATGTCAGATCATTGATGACGCCGAAAAAGGATTCGAGTAGCTCCATGTAAGACGGACTCCGTTACTGGTTTGGGGAGGGAAGGTCGGGGCTTGTTCGTTTGTCGAAGGTATCGATATACGCACCATGGGTCCGTCGGTCAACGATTCATTGGCATTCACCAGACAGGGGGCTGGCAAATTGCTGTCGTAGCGTGTCCGTGTCCGTGCCTGAGGCGAGCAGGACATGCAGTTTGGTAAAGGCCGCTTCCAGAGTCATGTCACTGGCAGGCACGACGCCGATCCTGTTGAGCATGGCACCAGAGGCGTAGGCACCCTGTGTCACGCCACCGGTGATGCACTGGGATGTGCTGACCATCACGATACCACGTTCAACGGCACTGGCAAGGACGGCCATCAGCTGTTCGTCTGCATCGGGTGCGTTGCCGACGCCATAGCTGCGCAGGACGACACCCCGTACCGATTCACTGGCCAGCATTGCCTCGACCATTCGGGCCTGTATACCCGGATAGAACTGTATGACGACGACAGCTTGAGGGTCGAACTGCGGTACATGAAATGCAGAGGCCGACGATGTCAACAGGCGCTCCTCGTGCAAGGTGATGTCGATACCGATATCGGCCAACCAGGGGTAGTTGGGAGAATCGAAGGCGTCGAAAGAGCGTGTCCGGAGTTTGCTGCAGCGGTTGCCGCGCAGCAGGCGTCGGCCGAAACAGACGCAGACTTCGCAAATGGCGGGATTGGCAGCCAGCAGCATGGCAGCTTGCAGATTCTCGATGGTGTCGCTGCGCTGTTCCACCAGAGGAATCTGCGATCCGGTCAGAATGACCGGCTTGTCAGTGCCTCGCAACATGAACGACAAAGCTGAAGCGGTGTAGGCCATGGTATCGGTGCCATGCAACACGACGAAGCCATCGAAATCATCCCAACGGGCCAGCAACTCATTGGCGATGGCCGTCCAGTGAAAAGGTTGCAGGTTGGAGCTGTCGATCAACTCTGCCAGCTCCACCACCTCGAATATCGGGACCTTGGCGCTGCCATTGTTCAGCGTCTGCTGCAACATCGCGCCGAATCCTTCCAGCGGGCGATATCCATCAGCGGTGGGGCGCATGCCGATGGTGCCGCCGCTGTGCAGAAGAAGTACTCGCGAAGTCATGACATGAGGCTCTGCTGTTCCAACATCGGCGGCGTTCCTTGCGAAAGGCTTGAAGGGGTATCCTACAACAGACCCCGACTGATAGTGAGAACGAACAGTCTGATTGTCATTGCTCCGGATCATGCGGGCCTGCCGCAGGCGCCGACAGGTCTGCGGTGGTTGCGCTCCTGCTCAGCCGACCCAGTGATCGAGGATGATATCCACAGGTTCACTGGTTGCAAAGCAATGCGCATGGCCCCCGTCGATCATGTGAAGCGTGGCGTCGGGCATGGCACTGGCGATATTCTCACCGCGTCGGGGCGGAGCCTGTCCATCGTGCTGGCCACAAAAGACAAGTGTGGGCGCGGAAATCAGCGGCAGCAGATCCCAGGCGTCATGATCGGCACGAGCAGCCAGCAAGCGAGGATACCCCTGTGCGTTCCGATGGCTTTCGCGAAAGCGTTTCTCTACCGCCATGCGCTTACGGATGAGGCGCTCGGCTTCATCCGGAGAGGCTGTTTGCAGCGCCTGGAAGCGCGTATCGAGGATTTCCAGGGTCGAGCGTGCTCGCAGATGCAGGTCATCGATGTCCAGCAGATTCTGCACCGGATAGGAAGAACCACCTTCACCGCCGGGAGATCCTGCCGCCAGAGCGAGACGCTGTACACGTTCCGGTGCCAGAGCCGCCAGGTGCATGGCAACCATGGCGCCGAAACTCTCACCCAGTACATCCACCTGATTCCAGCCTAGAGCGTCCAGCATGTTCAGGGCGTCTTGCGCGTAGTCCTTCATCGACCAGTTGCCATTCGGTGCATCGGTGCCTCCCAGTCCGCGTGGATCGGCGGCGGCCACGCTAAAGTGCCGTGGCAGCTGACTGTCGAATACCGGGGCATTGATCGACAGGTCGAAGTTCGATCCACCGAGAAACAGCAAGGGTGGTCCGGCACCCTCCTGTCGCAGATTGACCGTCAGTCCGGCAGTCTCGAGACGATAGGGCGCGGTCATGTCATGGCCTTGTACAACATGCGCAGGGCGCTGATGGCCAGAAAGATGGCAAAGGCCAGTTTGAGTTTGCGTGGTTCCAGAAGGTGGGCGATCTTCGCGCCATGGGGGGCGGTCAGTACGCTCATGGAAAACAGCACGATGGCAGCTGGCAGATTCACGAAACCCAGTGAGCCGGGTGGGCGTCCGGGTGCATCCCAGCCTGCCCAGACGAAGCCGCAGACTGCCGGCAAGGCAATGGCCAGGCCGAAGACCGATGCTGTGGCCACGGCTCGATGAACCGGAACCGAGAGCATGGACATCACCGGCACCGACAAGGTGCCGCCGCCGATCCCCATCAGGGCGGAGGTGAAACCGATCGGCAAGGCAATGGCACCCTGTGACAGTCGGGATGCAGGCGGCGCCGCGGCCAGCGTGAGGGTCCTGGGGAGTGCCAGGTTGATGGAGACCGCAAGTGCGACCACACCGAAGACCAGTGTCAGGCCATTCGCGCCGATGAACTTCGAGGCGATGCCGCCTGCCAGGGCACCCAGAAAGATGGCCAGGGTCCAACCGCGCAGTATGTCCCGGTCTATGGCGCCGCGTTTGTTGTGCGCGCGGGCGGAGGAGATGGACGTCGGGATGATCGTCGCCAGTGAGGTGCCGACCACCAGCAGCATGGCGATGTCATCGGGAATGTTGAAGATCTCGGCAACCACGACCAGCACGGGGACAATGACGATTCCGCCGCCCACGCCCAGCAGGCCCGCCAGCACACCGGCAATGGCGCCGGTGATCAGCAAGCCGATGGTCAGGCCCAGCAGTACGGTGATGGAAAATCCTGCAATCATGTCAGATCTCTTTTTCGGTGCTTGACGATACGTAGTAGCGGCAGGCTGAGCATGCCGATGGCCGCGATGACCAGAACCACGGCAATGGGGTGTCCCACGAAGAATGCCGCAAAGTTGCCGTCGGTGATGATCAGGCCCTGTCGCAGACTGATCTCCAGAGTCGGTCCCAGTACCATGCCGATGACGAGTGGTGCCATGGGATAGCCCTGGCGGCGCAGAATGAAGCCAATGATACCTGCTGCAGCCATCACCAGGAGATCAAACGGATTGCCCCTCACGAAATACACACCAACCGTACACAGCAGGCAGATCATGACCAGCATGTAGGCTTCCCTGATACGCAGTATCGGTGCGGCCAGGCGTGAAACCAGCATGCCCAGCGGCAGCAGCATGAGGTTGATCACGAAGAATCCCGAGAAAATGGCGGCCATCAATACCGGGTTGTCCGTCATCAGACGCACGCCGGGCGTCACACCGTGAAGGGTCAGCGTGGCCAGCATTACCGCCGTGATCGCATCACCGGGAATGCCCAGCGCCATGGTGGGCACCAGAGCGCCACCGGTAACGGCATTGTTGGCAGACTCCGAGGCAATCAGCCCATCCGGCTCACCTTTGCCGAAGTTCTCGCGGGTTGGAGCGGATCGGCGGGCTTCGGCGTAGGAGATGAAGGCGGCGGTGGCCGCTCCGGTACCCGGTAGCACGCCGATACCATTGCCGATCAGGACGGACTTGCACAGGCCTTTCAAGCGGCCCTTCCACTCGGAGAGCCGGGGCAGTACCATGCCATCGAACGTCACCAGCGTCTGTTCGCTTTCGCGCAAGGCGGCTGCGCGGGTCAGTACCTCCGACAGGGCGAATACACCAATGACCACCGCCAGCAGGTTGAAACCGGCGATCAACTGGAACTGGCCAAAGGTGAAGCGTGCTTCACCGGTTATCGGATCGCCACCCACCGTGGACAGAAACAGGCCCATGAAGCCGGCGATCAGACCCTTGGTCAGCGAGCCTTCCGACACGGAGACGATGCAGGTCAGACCCAGCAGGATCAGTGCGAAGGTCTCGATCGGTCCGAAATTGAGCGCAAAGGCGGCCAGCTGCGGTGCTGCGAAGATCAATACAACAGCGGATACCAGTCCTCCAATCACGGATGCCACGGTCGCCCAGCCCAGTGCCTTGCCGGCTTCACCCCGTTGCGCCATCGGGTAGCCGTCCAGGCAGGTAGCCGCGGACTGTGGCGTGCCGGGTGTGTTGATGAGGATGGCTGAAATGGAGCCCCCATAGACCGAGCCGGCATAGATCGCCAGTAGCAGCAGAATGGCGGGAGCCTGGGACATCGTCAGGGTAAAGGGCAGGATCATGGCAACGGCAACCGTCGAGCCGATGCCGGGCAATGCGCCCAGAATGATACCCAGCATGGTGCCGATGCTCAGAACCAGCAGACCTTCGAGCGTCAGAATCAGGCCCAGAGCCTCTGGAATGGATTGAATCATGTCTGTTCCCTCAGATCCACCAGGTAAAGGGCGAGGTTGGAAGTGGCATTTTCAGTACGTGGTTGAACAAGACAAGCAGTGCACCCGCTGCTAGCACCGGTGGAAGGACGACCTGCAGGGGATGACGCAGACCCAGCGCCAGCAACACCACCATACCCAGTGCCACCGAGCTGACGAAGTAGCCCAGCGGCACGAGAAGCAGCACATAGACAATGAAGGCAAGGCTGATGGTCAGCACCGGCCAGAGCTCGATCGGATCGGATGGAGAAGGCTTCAGCAGATCGAGAACGACATTGAACGCGGCAAGGGCGAGCAGTATCGTCAGAATGATGCGGGGAAAGAACATCGGACTGAAGGCGCCACCCAGGTCGGCGAAGGTCAGTCCGAAGGTGGATGTAACCAGGCCGGCGACCAGGAGAAGAATGACGACGGACACGCATCGCCGTTCGTTGAGCAGAGTTGACATGAGGACTCCTTTTGCTGAATGCACATCCGGCTTGGCGTGCCGGATGTGCATGGCTGGGCGTTTTCTCAGAGACCCGCGGCGTCAATGAGCTTTGCGTTCGACTCGTACTGCGAACGATAGAAGCTGTCGAAGTCGGCTGCGTTGCGGAAATTCAGAACGGTGCTGGTGTCTGCGGCGAATGCCTTGAAACCGTCGGAGTTGATGGCAGTTTCACAGGCATTGCTGAGTGCTTGTGTCACTTCGGCATCCACTCCGGCAGGCGCAAACAGTCCGCCCCACAGATACAGTTCGTTCAGCGGTGCGGCAATGCCGGCCTCGGTGGCGGTGGGCACATCCGGCAGGCTCTCGAGGCGTTCGTCACTGAAGACCAGCAGTGGGTGGAAATCGCCGCGAGTCATCAGCAGTTCCGTATCGCCGAAGAACTGGATGGTGCCGGAAGCCATGGCTTGCAGCGCGGGACCGGAACCCTGGAACGGCAGATGACGCATGTCATCGATGATGCCGAGGCCGGCAAATGCTGCCACCGCCGTCAGGTGGGTGATGGCACCGGGTCCGGATGAACCATAGAGCAACTTGCCCGGCTGCGCCTTTGCTGCTGCGACCACGTCTTCGATGCTCTTGTAGGGACTGTCGGCCTGGGTGAACAGTACGGTAGGTGAAGCGGCCACCGAACAGATGGGCGTCCAGCTGTCCAGGCCGTAGGGTACGTCCTTGATCTGTGGCTGGATTGTCGAGACTGTCACTGACCAGTAGCCCAGTTGGTGGCCGTCAGCTTTCTGTCCTGACAGGGCTGCAGCGCCCACGGTTCCGGAGCCTCCTGCCATGTTGGAGACGTAGGCATCACCACCGAGCGCTTCGGCAAAATGTGGAGCGAATGCGCGCAGCAGCAGATCGGTGCCACCACCGGCGTTGAAGGGTGCGACCAGATTGACGGGGCGTTGCGGGAAATCCTGTGCACTCGCCGAGCCGATGGTCAGCCCCAGAGCCACAACTGCACTCTTGATGATCGGTTTCATGTCTTCCTCCGTTTGATAGTGGTGATGACAACGTTACCATGGAAATTGGTAACGTTGTCAATGATTCTGTTATCGTGTGGTTTCAGTGAGGAGAATCGAGAGAGGCATTCATGGAAAGCAAGGACCGCAGACCCACACTCAAGGACGTTGCTGCCTTGAGTGGCGTGAGTGTGATTTCCGCATCGCGAGTCATGCGCGGTGCTCCCAATATATCGAAGCAACTGCGCGAGAAAGTCGAGCAGGCTGCCCGGAGCATCGGCTACCAGAGCAACCCGATTGCCCGTTCCTTGCGGGGGGAATCGACAGAGCTCGTCACTGTCATCGTTCCTTCGATGAGCAACCATGTCTTTCCCAATATCGTTGACGGGATCGACGATGCACTCAAGGATTCACCGCTGCGCCTGGTTCTGGGCATGACCAAGTACGAGAGTCGCAGCGAAGAGGTGATTCTGCAGGACATGCTGGGCTGGAACCCTGCGGGGGTGGTACTCAGTGGGCTGGAGCACTCGGCACGTTCCAGAGAGCTGCTCGAACATTTCTCCGGACCCATTGTCGAGGTCATGGATGTCGATGGTGATGCGATCGACATGGCCGTCGGGACGTCCATGGTGCAGGCCGGCGAGCTGATAGCACAGCACCTGGTGGCGAAGCACTACCGGCGGATAGGCTATGTGGGAGCCTGGGGTGAGCGGCCGAAACGCTCCCTGAAACGTCGGCTTGCCTTCGAGGCCGAGCTGCAGCGACTCGACGCACCACTGGTGGCTTCGGTCATACTGGATGAAGCGTCATCGTTGCAGGCGGGTGCCAGGGGCTTGCAACAGCTGCTTGCCGAAAACCCCGAGATAGACGCTGTCTTCTTTGCCAATGATGATCTTGCCATGGGGGCACTGTTTCATTGCCAGTCTCACGGTATCGGCGTACCGGGCGACATCGCCATTGCCGGCTTCAACGGGCTGGATATCAGTCAGTCCATCCGTCCGCAGTTGACTACCATTGCCACACCGCGCTACGAGATCGGGCATCTTGCCGGTGAGCTCCTGCGTCAGCGCATCATGGGGGATACATCGAGGAATGCCGGTCTGCACCGGCTGGAGCAGACGCTGATCGAAGGCGGAACGACCTGATGCAAGCGTGTCCTCACTATCTGTCGCCGAACATGTCTCCCAGTCCGCCCAGTACCGAGCCTTCACCCTTGGAACCGCCGATGGATGCCGCTTGCATGACACGATTGGCCAGACGCGAGAATGGCAGGCTCTGCAGGTAGACGGTACCAGTGCCTCTGAGTGTGGCGAGAAACAGTCCTTCACCACCGAACACCATGGACTTGAGATTGCCTGCCCGTTCGATATCGTACTGAATGCCCGACGTGAAGGCTGCCAGGCAACCGGTGTCCACCCGCAAGGTCTCACCGCGAAGTTCCTTCCTGATGACAGTGCCTCCGATATGCACGAACGCCTTGCCGTCTCCTCGCAGGCGTTGCAGGATGAATCCTTCGCCGCCGAAGAACCCTGTGCCCAGCCGTTTCTGAAAGGCGATGTCAACCGACGTGCCGTAGGCGGCGCAGAGGAAGGCATCCTTCTGGCAGATGAGTTCCTGGCCGAGTGTGGCCATGTCCAGGGGGATGATCTTGCCCGGGTATGGAGCGGCGAATGCCACACGCCGCTTGCCGGATCCGGCATTGGTGAAATGGGTCATGAAGATCGATTCTCCCGTCAACACCCGTTTGCCAACGTGCAACAGTGAATCGAAGAGGCCGCCTACAGGCTTTGATCCGTCGCCCATGCGCGCTTCGAATTCGATGCCGTCTTCCATGTAGTTCATGGCTCCGGCTTCGGCAATCACGACCTCGGATGGGTCAAGTTCGACTTCGACGATCTGCATGTCGTCGCCGAAGATTTCATAGTCGACCTCATGACATCGCATGGTGCTGCTCCCTGAGTGTATCCGGGAAGATCATAGCAATTTCGATGCTCGGCAAGCCACTTGCCGACAAGAGCCTTGCGGCAGAAACGCAGCAGCGAACCATTGTCGCCGGCGCCGGTTCACCAGACCACGATGATCCGGTTTATCACATGCTCGACTCCCTCGTATCGGGCCGCTGCCCGAACGGCGGCATTCGAGTCGTATACGCTGGTAACGCGCCCTGTCAGTACAGCGGTCTTGTCGACCAGTCGCACACTGACACTGCCAGAGGACACCGCTGACTGGACCTCGATGGCCAGTGAAGGCTTGCCGAATGCCGCCGCAGTGCAGGCGGTGAGCGTGGCTGCGAGAAAGACGCCAGCGAATGCGATGGCGATCGGCGGTGATGGTCTGGCCGGCATTTGATCATTCATCGGTGAGTGCTCCGCAATTGCAATCTCGATAATGCGACGCCTTGTCTATGGGTGTCCGAGCGCCACGCCGATCGGTAATCGGTACACGAATCCGGCGGACAGGTCCCGGTCATCATGCACTGACAGAAACAATCCCATGCCCCTGGGAATGAACAGAAATCCCGGATACAGATTCAGGCGCACACGGGTGCTGCCCACATCATTCACCACCAGCGAGGCCAGCAGACTCTTGTTCTGATCCAGGAACAGGCCGAGACTTGCTCGCGTGTCGGCCTGAATGTTTCTCTGTCGAACGATTTCCTGTACAGCCACACCCACTCCCCAGGAAAGGGTTCTGCCAGAGGGCAGTCGGTGCGACAGGCCCACCAGATTGTTCAGGCCGGTGTAGACGAAGAGTCCTGCCTTGTCGAAGCCCAGGCGTGGCGGCCGATAGACATAGGAGATACCGGTATTGACGAACTGATTCGTTGACAGGTTCCAGGCGCTGAGGGTTGGCCAGATTGCCGGATTCAGGTGTGTCTGGATGGCGGTTGCAACGCGCGTTTGACTGAACAGCAGAATACCCAGTGGCCGGAACAGATAGACGTCGGCCACCGGGTCGGCGTCGGTGGTGTTCTGGACTTCAAGTGCTTCCTGCAATACCTCGCTCACCATGGCAAGGCTGGCAGCGGCAAGCCTCGGATACCGATAGCCTCTGACAGTGAACCACTCGACATCCCGGCGGTAGGCAATGCCACCGCCCAACAGATGCAACCCATAGTTGGGCAAGGCCGCGTAACTGTCACGGTGATGGTCGGCGTCGATCGGAAAGATCTCGCGATTGACGAAGCGACGGAAGCCGCCCTCATTGTCGATGGCGGTGCGCGGGTGTGACAGGTGCTCCCAGACTAGCTCCAGGTCGCTGGAGAAATCATCGGTGTCGAAGTTCTCGGGCAGTTGCAGCGTATCGAGCGTGTAGTGCAGGAACGCACTGGCCGGGTTGTAGAGTGAATCCGATCCGATTGCCTGCACCTGATGGTAGTCGTTCAGAGGCGTATCTGATCGAGCATGCTCGGTCGTACGAGTTTCAGCAGAGCCGCAGCTCGACAGGCACAGACACGACAGTACAACCGTCAGGGCTGTGACTGCAAGACCATTGCTGCCAACGGCGGAACTCATTGTTGCTCACCTCTCGACGCATCGTGGCTGTAAAGCTCCTGAGCGGCATCGGACTCGGAGCAGGAGCCCCTGGCAGCTGTGGTGCTCATGGCAGTGATGCAGCTTCGGAACAGGAAGTCGTCGAAATACACTATCGCGGTTGATGACAGCATGACAAGTCGACATCGGTTCCGAATCTTCCGAGTACGCGGCTGCAGGCGCCGGTATGGCGCGAGCGCAGCGCCTCCCGGCCGAAGGCGATTTCCGGTCGTGGATTTGTGTCTCATGGACGTTAACAGCTGTGCAGGCAGAGGTCTGTCGATCATGGTCATCCAGTGGCATAGTCGTGCATCCTGCAACCGCCAAAGGTCACTTCAGCGTGATTCTGCATCTCACTACCATTCTTGTATTTCAGTTGATCGGTGAAACTCTGACCCGCAGCTTCGGCTGGGTTGTTCCCGGGCCGGTATTGGGCATGGCCTTGCTGCTGCTGTTCTTCATGGCCGCGCCCCGGGTAGCGGCAGTCATTCAGCCCACTGCGCAGAACCTGCTGTCTCACCTGTCTCTGCTGTTCGTACCGGCAGGTGTGGGCATCGTGGGTCATCTAGACCGCATGGGCAGCGATGGTCCGGCCATTTTCCTGGCGCTGTTGTTCAGTACAGCCCTGTCGATAGCAGTCGGCGCGCTGGTGTTTGCAGGTATCGCCAGGTGGATGGGGGCCGAGGAATGAACGAGTTGTCGCAGATCTGGACCTATCTTGCCGAAGAACCGCTGTTGTGGCTGACGGCCACGCTGATCGCCTACTGTCTCGGGGACGCCATCTTCAAGGCTTCGGGCAAGCGGCCCTATGTCAACCCGGTACTGATTGCCGTGACACTGCTGGCCGTCGTGCTCTGGTCGACGAGGACGCCCTATCAGACGTATTTCGAAGGGGCGCAGTTCGTGCATTTCATGCTGGGTCCTGCCACCGTGGCTCTGGCTGCGCCGCTCTACGGCAATCTCTCCAGAATCAGGCGCTCTGCCGTTCCGTTGCTGTGTGCCTTGCTGGCAGGCTCTGTCACTGCCATTCTCAGTGCGCTGGGGGTGGCCTACGCCCTCGGTATTCGGGGCGACATGCTGGTATCCATCGCGCCGAAGTCCGTCACGGCGCCGGTGGCTCTGGGTATCTCGGAATCTCTGGGCGGGGAGCCCACTCTGACTGCGGTTCTGGTCATTCTGACGGGGATCATGGGAGCTGTCATGGCGACTCCTCTGCTGAATCGACTGGGAGTCACTGACTGGCGTGCAAGAGGTCTGGCCGTGGGCGTAGCTTCACACGGCATAGGCACGGCACGCGCTTTTCAGGTCAATGAGACGGCAGGTGCCTTTGCCGGCATCGGCATGGGGCTCAATGCCTTGTTGACGACCGTACTGGCACCGGTGATTGTCAGCCTGTTCTTCTAGTTACCGGCAAGTCTGCAAAGGGGATGACATCGCTGGAACCCAGCCTGCATTGACCCGGGTTTTACAATGGGCGATGCTGACCGGTATTCGCTGTCACACTTCTGCGACCACCCTCGGAGACCTGCATGCAGACCTATCTGATCACCGGTGCCAATCGCGGCATCGGTCTCGAAATGACAAGGCAGGCGCTTGATCTCGGACTGCGTGTCATCGCTACCTGTCGAGATCCGTCGAATGCTGCCGAATTGACGGCATTGAAAGGCGCTCTGGATGTGCACACTCTGGATGTCACCGATGAGGCGTCCATCCACGCGCTGGTGGACAAGCTGGGTCTGGTCAAGCTGGACGTACTGGTCAATAACGCCGGATACATGGCGACGCGGCAGTCAATCGATGACATGGACCAAGAGCAGTGGATGAGCTCATTCGCTGTCAACGCCATTGCACCCTGGCGGGTATCCGTGGCCTTTGCCGACCGCCTGGAAGCATCCTCCTGTGCGCGAATCGCCACGATCAGCAGCCAGATGGGGTCGCTGGAGCGGGCTGGCAGTGATCGGGTCGCCTACCGCAGTTCCAAGGCAGCGGCAAACATGGTCATGCGCACTCTCGCTCTCGAATGGCAATCGCGCGGCATAGCCGTGTGCATGCTGCATCCCGGCTGGGTGAAGACGGACATGGGGGGCAGCAACGCCGCGCTGGAGGCATCAGAGAGTGCGAGCGGCTTGCTGGAAGTGATCGACGGGCTGACCCTGAAGAACAGTGGCTGCTTTCTGGATTATTCAGGCGAGCCCGTGCCATGGTGAGCCACCAGGGTCGATGATGGCAATAGCACTGCCCTTGGCTCTGGCGGTGACTGTTATCGTGGCGGCACCTGCCGACGGCCGGTGACGGAACATCGTGCCCCTGGCAGTGTTCCTGTCGAGTCGGGATGGTGCCTAGTGCGCCAAAGTCGTGCTGGAAGTGCACGATTTGCCAGTCAACGGCCAGACTGGCTGATCGCACCGCGCGGAGGCCCTGTTCTCGCTGATGATCCGCACGATGGGCCTGCTTGTGACGGGGCGTAGACACCTGATCAGCGGCAGACATGCGACTCCGTAGGTCTTACAACGTATTCGGAGTGCACTTTGGTGGTGCGCCCACCGGCAGTATGCCAGATATTGCTGATATGTCAGCTTGACAGTAAGTTTTCTGCTTCACATGTAAGCGGCTGTTTTTTGGGTAATCTACAGACTCGAAAGTGTGGTGACTTTCGTTATTCCTCCTCCAAGTGGTATTGAGGCAAGGAGCCCACAGAGGCCAGGGACGGCCATCTTTTTTTCTACCTCATCTTCCCTCCGACAGGCGAGCCCGCTCAATGCCGGTTTGCGCAGAGAATCCCCCTGGATGTCCCTGTCAACGGCTGCCCTGAAGTCTGCCGAGCGTTTGCCTATTGTCCTGCGCCTTGCCGTGATTCTGCAGCAATGGCCTGGCCTGCCACCCAACCTGATGACCAGGCCCATTGGAAGTTGTAGCCGCCCAGCCAACCCGTTACATCAACGGCTTCCCCGATGAAGTACAGGCCCGGTACCGAACGGGTTTCCATGGTCCTGGATGACAAGTCGTCGGTGTCGATACCACCGAGAGTGACTTCCGCTGTCCGATAACCTTCGGAGCCGGAGGGACGCAACGGCCAGGCAGTGAGTGTCTCACAAAGGCGCTGCAATCCGGCGTCACTCTGATCGGACATGTTGCCATGCAGATCGAGCTCCTCCCTGAGAAATTCGATCAGCCGGGCAGGCAGATGCATGGACAGGATACTGGTGAGCGCCTTGCGGCCCGTGGACCGGCGGGCCTCTTTCAATGTATCGAGCAACTCGATGTCCGGCGTCAGGTTTACCGTGATCGCTTCCCCTTCCTGCCAGTAGCTGGAAATCTGCAGAATGGCCGGTCCGGACAGACCTCTGTGGGTGAAGAGCATGGCTTCATCAAAATCGATCGCCGCCACGCTGGCCCGGATCGGTGTCGATACCCCAGCGAGTGGCTTGAACCTGTCATTGCTGAAGCGCAGTGGCACGAGGCCGGGGCGCGGTTCGACAATGCCAACTCCGAATTGCGATGCGATCTGGTAGGCGAGGCCGGTCGATCCCATCTTCGGAATGGACTTGCCACCGGTTGCCACCACCAGATTCTTCGTCGTGACCACCGTCTGCTCGCCATCCCGGACAAGCGTTACCTGAAATCGGCTGCCATCGTGCTGGATATTGCCCACGTCGGTATGCAGCCAGAGCCTGGCGCCGGCCTTGTCCATCTCGGCGCGTAGCATGGCGATGATGTCCTTGGCGGTGTCATCACAGAACAATTGTCCGAGCGTCTTCTCATGCCAGGCGATGCCATACTCGGAGACCAGGGCGAGGAAATCCCACTGGGTATAGCGGCTCAGCGCGGACTTGGCAAAATGCGGGTTCCGGCTGATGAAGTTCTCTGCGCTGGTTCCCATGTTGGTGAAATTGCAGCGTCCACCGCCGGAAATGCGAATCTTCTCGCCAGCTGCCTTGGCATGATCGACGATCAGGACACCATGACCCGCGTGAGCCGCTGCCATCATGCCTGCAGCGCCGGCACCAAGTATGAGTGTGTTGATCTGCATGACGTGGAAGTGGTCGGAAACCACCGAAGTCTAATGGGTCGGGAAGCGAAAGTGTCTGCATAATGCCGCGATCGAGAAAACAGCGGATGAGAGGCGCATATAAGTGATAGTTTGTTGCGAGTAGCAGGTCCTGCGATCAGGTGGCAAGCGAGCTGTGCCGACTTGCCGTGCTGCATGGCTTGGGGTCAGCACGAAAACGACGGAAAGCACGTATGGAAATCGAAAGAATTGCCGAGATAGAGCAAGCCACCTGGGCAGGTCGCAAGGAACTGTTTCGCCTGGGCACGGCATTGCTTTTCATCATTTCCATTGTCTTGTTTGTCGGCACGCTGACAGACGGTGTCAGTAACATGCTGGTTATTGCCGCTATCATCGGCGGCTATATGGCTCTCAACATCGGCGCCAACGATGTGGCCAACAATGTCGGACCAGCAGTGGGCTCACGCGCATTGACCCTGACCGGAGCCATTCTGATTGCCGCGATCTTCGAAGCAGCCGGTGCGTTGATAGCCGGCGGTGATGTGGTGAGTACCATCAAGAGCGGCATCATCAATCCCGATCTGATTGTCGACACGGACACTTTCATCTGGGTCATGACCGCAGCCTTGCTGGCAGGTGCCCTGTGGTTGAATCTGGCTACCGTGATGGGAGCCCCGGTGTCCACAACGCATTCCATCGTGGGTGGGGTGCTGGGGGCCGGCATTGCAGCGGGCGGTCTGGGAATAGCCGACTGGGGGAAAGTCGGTCAGATCGTCATGAGCTGGCTGATCTCGCCCCTCATGGGCGGTGCCATTGCCGCTGCCTTTCTGTACCTGATCAAACACGGCATCATGTACCAGAATGATCGCATTGCTGCGGCAAAGCGCATGGTGCCGGCACTGATCGGCGTCATGGGCTGGGCGTTCGGAACCTACCTGATACTCAAGGGCTTGAAGAAGATCGTGAAAGTCGACTTCACCACGGCCATTCTCATGGGTCTGGTCGTGGGCCTGCTTGTCTGGCTCATCAGTATCATCACGGTACGTCGCTCGACCAACAACATGGAGAACACCAAGCAGGCACTCGACCGATTGTTCGTGGTTCCCCTGATCTTTGCTGCAGCCTTGCTCAGCTTTGCGCATGGTGCCAACGATGTCGCCAATGCGGTTGGCCCGCTGGCAGCCATCAGTGACGCTGTGAGCACCGGTCTCATTGCCAGCAAGGCTTCCATTCCCGTCTGGGTCATGCTGATCGGTGCCATCGGCATCGCACTGGGACTGGCACTGTATGGTCCGAAGCTGATCCGAACCGTGGGCTCTGAAATCACCGAGCTCAACCAGACACGGGCCTACTGCATCGCACTGAGTGCGGCCATTACTGTCATCGTGGCAACCCACTTCGGCTTGCCCGTGAGTTCAACGCATATCGCCGTCGGTGCCGTATTCGGCGTCGGTTTTCTGCGTGAATACATCAAGGCCAACTATGCCGTCATGGTCAGTGAGATCGAGCACCATCATCAAGGCGCCGACCGGGTGGAAGTCGAAGCGTTTCTGGCACGGTTCGAGTCAGTGAATCTGGCGCAGAAAGGGCGCATGATTCAGGAGCTCAAGAAGAACAAGGGCTCGGTCGAGCTGACCAAGAAGGAGCGTCGGGCCCTGAAGAAACATTACCGGCATGAGCTGGTCAAGCGTTCGGCCTTGCTCAAGATTGCCGCTGCCTGGGTCATTACCGTGCCTGTATCCGGCTTCATGGCTGCCATGTTGTATTTCACCTTGCGCGGCATGATGTTGTGAGTTGGGCAGATCATCCGGGACGTACGGACAGGTAAAAGACGGGAAATGACGCAACCGACACCCACGACGATGACATCCTCGTGCAGACCTTCCGCGGATGACCCTGCAGCTCTGTCCGCTGCGCTTGCCGGTATTGTTGACAGAATGTGCCGGGACACCGACAGGGGCAAGGTTGCAGACTATATCCCCGAGCTTGCCTGTGTCGACCCTCGACAGTTCGGCCTGTCGATCTGTCTGTGCGATGGCAGCCAGTTGAATTTTGGCGATGCGGCAACGCCTTTCTCCATACAGAGCGTTTCCAAGGCATTCACGCTCGCCGTGGCACTCGGTCGCTTCGGTGAGGGGCTGTGGCGTCGGGTCGGTCGTGAACCATCCAGCAATGCCTTCAATTCGGTGGTGGATCTGGAGCTGGAACAAGGCAAGCCCCGTAATCCCTTCGTCAATGCCGGTGCCATCGTGGTCACGGATGAAATCATGGCAGGCCGCGCCCCGAGGGATGCACTTGCAGAAATTCTCTGGTTCGTCAGGGCTGCCGCGGGAGACAACGACATCTTCATCGATGAATCGCTGGCAAGATCGGAGAAGGTCACCGGCCATCGCAACTGGTCTCTGGCTCACTTCCTGAAATCCAGCGGCAATCTGAAACATGACTGCGAACTGAGTCTGGGTACCTATTTTCACCAGTGTGCCATCGAGATGAATTGCATACAGCTGGCAAGGGCGGGGCGGTTTCTGGCTGGCCTGAATGCCGGGGATGAACTGGTTTCCAGTAATCATGTTCGCAGCATCAATGCCCTGATGATGACCTGCGGTCATTACGATGGCTCCGGTGAATTTGCCTATCGCGTCGGCTTTCCCGGCAAGAGCGGCGTCGGTGGCGGCATCATGGCCGTTGTTCCTGGCAAAGCCTCCATCGCGGTCTGGTCGCCCGGCTTGAATCGCTTCGGCAATTCCCGCTTGGGCACCATTGCCCTGGAGGAGCTGTCACTGGCAGCGGGCTGGTCGGTGTTCAGTGTCGATTGAAACCGCGCCGGCCGGGTAGCTGCGTACGCCCGAGAGGTCATGGCTGCCACAGGAGTCTGCAGGCTGACGCGATCTACCCGGTGATCGATATGCTGGTATCCTGTTGCTACAGAAGATCTGTGAGTAATCGGTATGGCTTACAAGACACTACTGGCACACATGTCCAATGAGGACGTTTCTCCTGCGGTTCTACAGGTGGCTTCCTTGCTTGCCGAGCGTCATTCGGCGCACCTGGTTGGCCTGCATATTCAACCGCCACTCGATCTGTATGTGTCGGAATTGCCGACACCCATCGATCTGAGCCGAGAGTACCTCGACAGACTGAGACTGAAAGAGTCCCGCCTGAGGGAGCTGTTCGAGGCGGGTACACAGACGCAGAATTATGTCGCCGAATGGCGAACGGTTGACGCCCTGACCGACACGGTTCTGAATGCGCTTGTCGAGCAGGGCAACACGGCCGATCTCATCGTTATCAGTCAGACCGAAGGGGATAACAGTGATGTACGATTCAGGCATCTGCCGGAACATGTGCTGATGGCCTGCGGCCGTTCTCTGCTGGTCGTGCCAGTGGGCAGTGATGTCGACACGGTGGCCGAGAGAGTGCTGGTAGCCTGGGACGGTCGGCGAGAATCCACACGGGCGCTGTTCGGGTCTCTGCCATTGCTGCGTCGGGCTTCCGAAGTACGCCTGCACCGGATCAATCAACCACATCAGGACCGGCATCATCTGTCGGGTATCACCGAGGAACTGGCCAATACGCTGGCACGCCATGGCGTGTCACTGGAACTGGTTCATTCCGATGCGCGTAGCGGCGAAATTGCGGAAGAGCTGATGGGCTTTGCCAAGGACATGGACGCGGACCTGATGGTCATGGGCTGCTACGGGCACAGCCCGTTGCGAGAATTCGTTCTCGGCGGAACGACTCGAACGGTATTGGCGAAAACGCCTATCCCGGTGCTGATGAGCAATTGAGTTCGGCTTCGGGCAAGGGCCATGACAGACGTCGGCAGGTTCCCGCTGTTGTCGCGGCGACTCGACCCCGGCGTCATTCATCGGCTGTAAGCCGTTGATGTGTCGTATCGAGTCATGAGCGAGAGGCAGATGCTCGATGGCGACAGGTTCTGGTATGACAACTTGATCACTGTCGTGAAAATCCGTCTCCGGACGGAGACTCGTTAAAGTTCCAATTTTCGGCATAGGGCGTACAATCAGCTCACTTGATCAAGGTGAATGCGCTACCGTGCGAATAAGAGTGCCCGATGACCTCGTCCCGCTGGACAGCATACTGCCAGAGGAGCCACTGCTGATGATGGGGGCCGGTCCTGTCCCGATTCCGGCGCGCGTGGCGGCTGCCAACGGCATCGTCATCAATCATCTGGGTGACACCATGTCTCAGATCGTGGAGCAGGTGAAATCGATGTCCCGTTATGTTTTCCAGACGGAACACGGTCGAATACTGGGTGTAGCCGGTCCGGGCTCGGCAGCCATGGAGATGGCAGTAACCAATCTGGTCAGCCCGAACAGCCGTGTGCTCAGCATTGTCAACGGCCTGTTCAGTTCGCGTCTGGCGGACATGTCAGAGCGCCTCGAGGCCAGCGTCACGCGTTTGCAGGTCGATGAAAGGCAGGCCGCGCAACCAGAGCAGGTGGAGCAATACCTGCGCAAGTACAAGCCCAATGTACTGACGATCGTGCAAGGTGAGACATCGAATACCGTCTGCAATCACCATTTGCCCGAAATTGCCCGACTGGCCCATGAGCATGATTGCCTGGTCATCGTCGATGCCGTCTGCACCCTGAGCACGATGCCGCTGGACATGGACGAATGGAATATCGATGCCGTCATTACCGGTGGTCAGAAGGGACTCTCCTGTATTCCGGGGGTCTCATTGGTTGCCTTCTCCGAACGAGCCTGGCAATTCATCGAAGGGCGTAACGATACCCTGAAGCACTGGTGTCTCGATGCACGCCTGGCCTATCGCTTCTGGTACGAGAAGTCCTACCACTATACTGCGCCGGTATCAGGCATTCTGGCACTGCACGAGGCACTGCGCCTGATCTGCAGTGAAACCCTGAAAACCCGATTTCAGCGCCATCAGCGTTGTTCTCAGGCACTGCAGAACGGTATCGAAGGCATGGGATTGTCGCTGTATGTGGAAAAGCCCGCTCGTCTGACCTCGGTGCTGGGTATCAAGACACCGCAAGGTGTCGATGCCACCGCCTTGCTGCGGTACATGTCACAGCGTCACCGGGTGGAGATCTCGGGCTCCTTCGGCGCCGATATCGTGCGCATCGGACAAATGGGCGAACAGTGTCGGGCGCACAACCTGTTCCGGGCGCTGCATGCTCTGGGTAGCAGTCTCAATACCATGGGTGTATCGCTGGATCTGCCTGCTGGCGTGGCATCACTGGAAAGTACGCTGGAGCAATACGAGTTTCCGCCCGTGCGAGCCGTCGCCCAGGCGGTGCGGAGCTAGCGGATCGGTTCGGATGGGGCTTGTCGGCAGGAATCGGGTGCGTTCATGAGTTCGGTCAGCCCGCGAGCCCCTGACGCCAGTGGCAGTATGGCTATCTGCCGTGGCACTGCCATCGTGGCCGAGGGCGGTGGGCAGCGCGGTATCTATACTGCGGGTGTGCTTGACGCCTTTCTCGGTGCCGGCTTCAATCCCTTTGAAGTGGCTGTCGGAACATCCGCGGGTGCACAGAATCTGTCTTCCTATATGGTCGGGCTCCCCGGCTATGCGAAGCGTGCCATTGCGGAGCTGTCGGTAACGCCCAGTTTCATGGTGCCATACCGCTGGCTGGGCAAGCGAGGCGTGCTGGATCTGGACATGTACTTCTCTCGGGTTCTGGAAGATCCGGACTATCGTTTTCCGTGTGGGGAAGTCGATCGACTGGCAGGGCGACGCCGTCTGGTCATTGTTGCCACATCTCGCTCGGACCTGTCCGCCCGCTATCTCGAACCGGACTCCGATACGCTGCTGACCTACATGAAAGCATCCAGTGCCATACCCTTCCTCTACAAGGGAGGAGTGCCAGTTGGCGGCGACATTCTGGTCGATGGTGGTGTTGCCGACCCCTTGCCGGTCAGGAAGGCGCATTCTCTCGGTGCCAAGCGCATCCTGGTCATCCGTACGGTGCCGGCGGAAGACATGAATTCGAGTTGGCGGCAGAGATTGAAGATTCTGGGATTGCATCGGGCAATGCCCGGCACCATGTCCGAGATGCTCGCCCGTCATGAACAGGCCTATGAGGAGGCAATGCGGTTCATCAATCGTCCGCCAACGGGTGTCGAAGTCGTGCAGATTGCGCCTGAATCACCGTTGCGGAGTCATGTGATCGGCAGCAGCTCTGATGCGTTGATGGCTGATCATGAGTGTGGCTGCAGAGCGGGTGAGGTCATGCTTGAACCGTTGCGGGACTGGTTCGACCGGACGAGTGAGGGGGAGTCCAGCCGAACTGGTACGGTGTGCCGCGAGTCGAAGCAGAGTGACGTGCCTGCAGTATAAGGAGAGCGACGCGCCTGTAATATAAGGAGTATTTCTGCTGACCACTCCCTGTTACCGATTCTCGTTGATTACCCTGGCAAGGGGCGAATACCTGGTGGTGGGCGTTGCGCAGCGGGCAGACGATAACGGGCTCAGGCAGCAGGAAAATGTTCTATGCGTCGCTCAGCATGGTGCGAATGGCGTCATGTACTGCATCGGCATCTATGCGCTCGGCATCGAATCCGGTGGTGCTGGCAATCTCCAGCAGCACGGGAGGCACTTCTGCCTGTTCTCCGACATAGGCCATCGACCATTGTTCGAAGCTTGTCTTGTGCACCGGGTCACAGGCAAGCAACAGGACTTCGGCATGGCGCTGATCGCACTGGATTCTTTCGAATGTCTCTTCCACGGCTGCTGCTGGTCCTTCGAGTACCTGAGCGAACAGGCCACGATTGAACATGAGCGCACCGGTGATTCCGACTCGTCGATTGTTCTGGCGAGCGACTTGAAGAATGTGCTCGATCTGTTGTGTCAGAAAGGCATCATCACCCGTGATGGCATTGTGGCTGACGTAGACCACGCGAAGCAGCGGCTCGTTCATGCGGCTGCATCGCCTGCCGGAAGCTGTCCGGTGTCGTGGATCAGGAAGTCCGCGATCGAATCCGCCTCCATGGGGCGGGACACGAGGTACCCTTGCACCGCATCGCAGCCGCTGTCCTGCAGTCGTTGATATTGCTCCGGGGTTTCCACACCCTCGGCCAGCGTTTTCATGCCGAGACTGTTTCCCAGACCGATGATGCAATCCACCAGTGCCTGTGTGCGATCGTCAACGGCTCCGCGAACGAATGACTGGTCGATCTTGACCTTGGTGAACGGAAATCGGCTGAGGTGACTCAAGGAAGCATAGCCGGTACCGAAGTCGTCCATGGCAATGTCAACGCGCAGTTCCCTGAGTTCGGTCAGCTGTTCAAGGGCGGCCTCCGGGTTGTGAAACAGCAACCCTTCCGTCACCTCCACTTCCAGTCGCTCCGGGTCGAGTCCACTGCGGCTCAACGCTGTTCTGACGTGTTGTAGCAGTTTGCCATCATCGAACTGCAACGGTGATACGTTCACCGCAACGCTCAACCCATCTGGCCAGAAGCTGGCCTGTTGACAGGCCTGCAGTATGACCCAGGCGCCGATTCTGCGGATTTCCCCCGTCTCTTCGGCAATCGGGATGAACTCGGCGGGAGAAACCATGCCACGCTCGGGATGCTCCCATCGCAACAGCGCCTCGAATCCGACAAGCCTGCCGCTGTGAAGATCGACCTGGGGTTGATAGACGAGCCTGAATTGTTGCAATGCCATGGCTCGGCGCATGTCGATCTCCAGCGCTCGGCGTCGCATTGCCTGTTGTGCCATCTGCGGCTCGAAAGAACAGGCCCGGTTGCGTCCTGTCAGCTTTGCCTGCTGCAGCGCCAGATCGGCATGTTGCAAGAGGGTGGGGCCATCAGCCGTTGCATCATCGAAAACAGCGATTCCGATGCTGACGCCGATGTTGATTTGCTGGCCATCGACCAGAAACGGTCTGCTCAGCAATTCCGCGATACGATCAGCCAGCTTCTCGGCATCGTCGGAACTTTCGTCTGCAGGCAATATCAGCAGGAACTCGTCTCCGCCAATGCGTATCAGGTCATCGCGTTCCCGTGTGACTCGGCGCAGGCGCCCGCTGACCAGTCTGAGCAGAGAATCCCCGATGGCATGACCCAGGGTGTCATTGATCTGCTTGAAATGATCAATGTCGATCAGCAGAATGGCGGTCTTGCCTTCATCGACAGCGTTCGTACCGGAGCGGGACTGCCTGAGGGCTCGTTCAGCTTCCAGTCCGGACAGTGCTTCATTCAAGCGATGACGGTTGGCCAGACCGGTCAGGGCATCCTGCTCGATTCGATCATTCGACGCAATTGTCTCACCCGCACGGGTGACCAGCAGCAAACGTCGACAGGCCTGGAGTCGCCCGAGCTGCACGTGTCGCCTGGCGCCATCGGTGAAGGTGATATCGAGATGGGTGACGTCAGCCTCTGCCAGCGCATGCGCCAGTTCTGTGGCTGAACGATCGTCAATGGCAAGCTTGAACGGATCCAGCGTACCTGTGGCGGGCGGGGCGTGGCCCAGTAGTTCAGCCAGCTGCGAATTGGCGCTGAGCAGCCGGCCTTTGTGGTCGAGCACGGCATGGCCCGTCGGTCCGGTAAAGGATGAGACGTCGAGTTCACTGGCCTGCTCTGTCGGGTCTGACAGGCACGCGGGCTGAGGCTGGCTCATGGATGCTTCTCCCTGTACCACTGCTATCGACGGGTCAGGACAGAAGCTTGAAAGAAAAGCGTGTCAGCAGGTTTCCTGCAGATCAGGAAAAGCCGGATTTCATGCTGGCGTGATTCGCTTGCCGATGATGGCAAACAGAGCGCCCTGAGGGTCCAGGCCCTGGGCAATGAACTCGCCGCCGGGTATGTCGGTTGGCCCATGCAGTAGTCGGCCTCCCTGATCTGATACATGCTTCGTGGCCGCATCGATATCAGGTACACGGAAGTAGTAGATCCATAGCGGGGTCGGCGCCTCCATGGGTTTTTTCATGACGGCGCCAATCAGGTAGTCATCCTGACGCAGCATCTGGTACATCCCCATCTCACCCATGTCCATCTCGTCGGCCTTCTGCCAGCCGAACAGGTCGCAGTAGAACTGAAGAGCCGCATCGGGCTCCGGGCTCAGCAACTCGTTCCAGGCACAATGACCGTCGGCAGGCTGATACTTGGCAAACGACTGACTGGCCTCTCCCGTGGCTGACATGAGATAGAAAGGCACGCCGTGCGGGTCGGTGACAAAGGCAAAGCGTCCTACCCCTTCCACGTCTTGAGGATCCATCAGCAGGCCCCCGCCCGATTTGCTGGTCCGTCTGACCGAGTCTTCGACGTCATCGACACTGATATAGCCTGTCCATTGGGGATAGGCCCCGTTCTCGAGCATCTCATCGGTCAGATTCAGCAGACCGACCACCGGGACATCGCCCATGCTGCCGATGCGGTAGTCCATACCGGG
Source organism: Granulosicoccus sp. 3-233 (assembly GCF_052681095.1). Taxonomy (NCBI): domain Bacteria; kingdom Pseudomonadati; phylum Pseudomonadota; class Gammaproteobacteria; order Chromatiales; family Granulosicoccaceae; genus Granulosicoccus; species Granulosicoccus sp. 3-233. Next base: position 88,537 of record NZ_JBQYLE010000010.1, on the reverse strand, counting down.
CATGCCACTGTCAGAGAATTGCCAGCCGAGAACTTCCGAATAGAATGCCTGTGCGGCGTCTGCATCTCTGGTCATCAGCTCGTACCAGATGAAGTCTCCTTGTCGGTTGCTCATGTCGTCTCTCTTGTGTCAGTGGATGGCATGTTGATCAGCAGTCTGCCCGAGGCCTCTAGTGGGTATATCAGAAACCCGTCCAACGAGAAAGTAAAGCTGCGTAATTCTGCGCCATTCCGGACGTCGACAAGACTTTAGTATTGTTTGCCTGTCAAACCGGCATCATGTTGTC